>CAVWYT010000011.1:0-505623 GCA_963759295.1 uncultured Solirubrobacterales bacterium
CGCCGAGGGAACCCTGCAGATCGAGCGTCCCTCGAGCCTCGACTCGCAAGACGAGTCCGAGCATCAGTCCGATTCCGAAGCGCTCACCGCCGGCGATCGCTGTCTGCGAGTAGTGGCACACGGGCGGCAGCGCCGACATGCGACAGCGCAACTCGCATCGTGACGGTCGCCGGCGGCGATCTGCACTGGTCCGTCCTGCAGCGTCTGGTGCAACATCACCGCCCCTGAGATGAGCGCGATCACCCACCTATTCGCCGGCGTCCCGGTATCCGATCTCGACGCCAGCATCGAGTCGTACAGCGGTTCTTCGGGCGACCTCCAGACAGTCGCGTCGGGGAAGAGATCCTCTGGGAGATCGACGAGCACGCCTGGCTCTTCATCGAGCCGAACGCGGCGCGGGCGGGCGCCGGCCGGATCACGCTCGCCGTTGCTGGACTCGACGTACTCCTCGAGCGCCTCGCTGCCCAGCGCATCGAGCACGAAGCGATCGCAACCTACTCGAACGGTCTTCGCCACGTGGACGTCCCCGATCCGGATGGGAACGCGATCGCGTTGGCCGAGCCGCCCGACGCCGCGAGCGCGTCACCTCGATCCGCCGGATCGGACGGCGGTGACAAGAAATGAGAATCGGGGGAAACGCCGTCTGCGAGGTCGTTGCACCACTTCTACCGATGTGATCGCATCGGTCCGCGACTTACCGGACGGCCCGTCGCAGGCGGGCGGTGCCGCGAGGCGAGCGGTCTCGACGCTCGAGCGACTCGCCGAGCAGCCACAGCAACGGCGGCCAAAGGCCCACGAACAACGCCCGGCGTTCGGCGTTACCGCGCTCACTCTGATCGTGGGTCTTGGCTCTGATCCAGAGGCCGATACACAAGGAAACGGACGCCGTCGAACCCAGATGCAGGTGCCAGCCTCGCAGCCCGACGCGATGGAGGAGGTCGACGAGCACGACCGCTTATTGCCCGTTCGGCGCACTCCGCTAACCCGGCGGATCCACGCGACGAGCCCGCCACGTGATCCAAGATCCTGAGCGGGTAGAAGCCTGTAGTGCCGGGCAGACAGAGCCTCTCCCAACGTTTGGCAACGACCAGCCGCTGGCCACTGGGCGTCGCTCTCACCTCGTGGCGTTACCTGTGGCGCACCACCCCCCTTTACCGCGACGAGGCCGAGGGCAGCCTCGACCGAGACTCCCCGCCCCCGCTTCCCAGCGAGCTACGGCGTTTCGAACTCCAATCGCCGGAGCGCGGAAGCGGACCACTGTTCCATCGGACGCTACAGGGTCGGGATCCGCGAAAGCGAGCTCTCAGCCGAGGAGCTCGTCGAGCGGGTGGCCGCTGAACCGGATTCGGTCGCGCCGTCCGAGTTCGCGACGTTCAAAAAGCTCAGCGGGCCCGAGGGGACGATGCGCGTCAACGACGAGTACGTGGTCCGGATGGCGAGCCCCTGGGACGGTCCGGTTCGGGTGGCGAAGCGCGATCTGTCGATGTTCAGGCTCGTGACCCTGGAGGGGCACCTCGAGGCCGGGCAGATCGAATTCCGAGCCTACGAGGAGAACGGGCTTGTCGTCTTTGAGATCGAGAGCTGGGCGCGCAGCAAGGACCGGCTCACGGACCTGCTCTACGACCGGCTGCGGATGAGCAAGGAGGTGCAGCTTCATATGTGGACCTCGACGCTCGAGCGGATCGTCAAACTTGCCGGCGGGCGCATCAGCGGCGGAATCGAGATCCACACCCGCAGGATTGAGGCGAGCGCGCTTGACGCCTGAACGCCGCCTCGCAACCGGCCCGCCGTGGCTCGTCTGGCGCGGCCGAGTCCAAGGTCAACTTCAGCGGCTCCACGAACTGAAACTCAACTTCGCTCCCGCCGACCTTCCCGCGGTGGCACAAGAGGCCTGGCATGTCGACGACCATCGCCGCTCGCTGCCGGCCGAGCCGCCGGGCGAGCCGGTCCGCCGCGGATCGTTCGAGACCGCGAAGCTCCTGCTTCGCGACTACGAGTTCGCCGACCCTGGGCGCATCCGCGCCTACTACCGGGCCGACGCGCCACTCGAGGGCCGCGACATGCTGCTCGAGATCCGCTATCTAATCTTGCGGGTCCGGGTCGGCGTGCGCATCGGTGCGGTGTTCGACGAGCTCCGCGAGATCGACGGCGGGAGCGCGCGCGTCTGGGGCTGGGCCTACCGAACCCTCGAGGGACACCTGGAGCGGGGGCAGATGGACTACCAGATCTGGAAGTGGCTGGACACAGGCGAGGTGGAGTACCGCATCCACGCCGTTTCCCAAATCGCGGAGATCCGCAACCCGATCCTGAGCCTCGGCTTTCGGCTGGTGGGACGGCGCGAGCAGGTGCGGTTCGCGCGTCGTTGTGCCGAACGAATGAGTCGGCTCGTCAATGCGAGCCTCTCCGGTGCCCACGCGGAGCCGAGGCCCCGGAATGCGGCGGGGGTCTCGGTGTCGCCGACGTCCACGCACCGCTGAGCGGGTACCGCTCTCCCTCTCTCGAGGTCAAACCAGACGAAGCCGCTCGCTGAAGCCGTTGCCTGAACCGGGGTTTCAAACCGTCATCAGCCTCACTCGACGGCTACTCGAACGGCTGGATCGGGTAGAGGGAGAGCATGGGGTCCAATCGGAGAGCGGGAAACGGGCCGAAATGGGTACTGAGCGGCAGCTGACGATTGGCTTCGCTATCGGCCGGATCGCCTATGCCGCCGCCGTGATCGTTGCCCCAAAGAGAGCCGGGGGACCGTGGCTCGGGGATACGATTGAAAGAGGGGGCGGTCGCGTCGCCGCAAGGGCGCTGGTTGCTCGTGATGCCCTGATCGCGACCGGGCTGGGGGTCGCTGCATGGCGCGGGGAGCCGATGCGCCCCTGGCTCGCGGCGCTCGTGGCGAGTGACCTCGTAGACATCGGCTCGACCGTCGTCGATCGCGACGACTTGCCTGAACGGTCTGCGCCAGCGACCGTCGTGCTTGCCGGCGCGGCAGCGATCGCCGGCGTGGCGCTTTTCCGGGCAGTCGACGAGTAGGAGCAGCCGGACGGGAAGGAGCTCGCTGAGGGGATTGCGGTAACAAGTCCTGAGTCCGTGAACCTACGACCAGCGCCTTACGCCAACTCTTCGGCGACCTTACCGGCCTCACCGCGCTTTTCCACAATCCAATAGTGCGGGTACTCCTTGACCACCGTCTCGTAGTCGGGGTCGTTATGGCCCGGGGCGACCGCAAAGCGGGTCGCGAGGGAGCGAACCTCTCGCCAGTCGCCTCCTGACAGCCGGATGCGGGCACCGCACGCAAGTCGCGAGCATTCACAGCGAAAGCCAGCGGCAAGATGGCCTTTTGCCATCCATTCGTTCTTGCGCTCATTGAGGTCGCGACACCAGTCCTCGTTGTGCGCGATGCGGTCGGCTCGCGAGCCGAAGGGTGGCTGAGACGGCTCGGCCAAGCAGCCAAATCGTATCGATTGACCGACATTCGCCACACACCCCAGCCCTTCGCCAAGTAACCCGTGATGGGCACGTCGATCGCGATGATCGGGCGCCACTACGGGACTCTGCTCACGGCTCTGGAGCCGACATAGCCCGGCGGCTTAACGCGATCGAGGCGCTCTCGATCGAGGCCCTGCGGGGCCGGGCAAGGAAAGGGAGCAGTGATGCCGAAGAGCACCGCCGGGATGAGCTCGTTCTACGAGACAATCGGCCGCACCACCGTCTGGTTCGTCCGCTCGCGCTACCGCACTCAGCTGCGCGTCGTGACCGGGGCCGGGGTCTTGCTGATCGCAGTCGTTCTCGGGGTACGTATCAACTCTTGGCGAAGTCGTTACGCCAGACAGCGGCGCATCGCATTAGCGCGCCGTCAACGTCGCCCTCGCGCCGATCGCGCCTAGTCGGGCGCGCGGTGCGGGCAGCACCGAGGCCCGAGACCGGTGGCGTCGGTTCCAACACGAGCCTCGCGAAAGCGGGCACGCCGAGGGCACTCTAGAGTGCGCGGCGTGAGGCTGAGGGTCAGGATTGAGGATCAAGCGAGCGTGTACGAGCGCCGGGTGATCGAGATCGAGGTCGAGGCCGAGGACGACACGCCACACGAGACGCTGAACGCCGTCGCTGAGCGCGCGGCCGAGGAGGTAAACGCCGCCCTCACCCGCCAGGTGACGGTCGGGCGCCGCAAGGTGCGCCCGGCGTAGGTATCGCACATCGCCTCGGTCACTCGCCCGGATCCTGCGTCCAGGCCCAGACCTGCGCGCAGGAGCGTCACGATCACGAACGCCCTGACCGTCGTTGCGATGACAAGGGTGCCGACTAGCAGGGCGGGGTGAGGAGTTAGGGCAAGCGACGAGAAGCGCGGCGATCAGCGCGGCTAAATGCCGCGACGGCGCTGTCGAAAGGGGTGCGGGACCGACCGATCCGGGATCCCGTGCACGGGCTGAAATCGCGCGCGCCGGGCGCTGGCGCAGTGAATCGGGGGCTGCTCCAAAATCGGAGACTCGACGGGGATTCGACGCCGGCGACGCAGTCCGGCAGGGTGCCACGAGGTCGGCGGGCCATCAGCTCGTCTTCCTGTGCGCTCTGATTGCATCCGCGACCGCAAGTCCGATGTCGGGGCGAAGCACCGCCAATGTCCACGCTTCGACGCCGGGCGAAACCCTGATGCCGATCTTTCCCGGCTCGGGCACGGAAACGTACATCTCATGCGAAGGCGTAGGCCGGTCTAGGTCGAGCGTTACCTCGAACTTGGGCGTTTCGGCCATTAGACCGCCTCCTTTCGCTCTGCTTCCGTGATCCCATGCTCTTTGGCCGCACCGGGCGGGTCGTGAGCGATCCCGGCCCGGTCAGACCCACCCAATCGGCGGAAAGCAGGCGTGTCGCGAGCGCCGCGAGGACTCCCGCAGGTCGTCCTGGGCAGCTCCTGCGCCGAGCGGCTGGCTGGGGCGAATGCGCTCCAGGTGAACCAGTGGCCGAATCCGCGCTGCAGCGTCCGCGGGCCGCTCATCGTCAGCTGGCTCGGCCTCTATTCCCTTGGTCAGCCGACGAGGTCGAAGTGATTCAGCGACTTCGTTCCGGACTCGTTCAGGTTTTCGAACACCAACTTTCCGGCGACCCCGTTGAAGTCGCCGGAGCCGCCGGTGACGTTGAGCCTGAAGTCGTCGGGCCGATAGTTGCCCCGATACTTGATGTCGCCAGAGCCACCGATCTCACCGTTGAGGTGCGTGATCCCCCGACACCTCAACACGTTGTGTGGCCGAATCTTGCACCGGCCATGGTCATTACCGACCTTGTTGTCGTGATTGCGTGGATCGTAGAGTCCCCCTCTGATCCGGAACGCGTCTCTGTTCGGCAGCTCGTGGAAGGTCGCCTTTTCGAGAACCGTGAAATGGTGATCGAACGAGGCGGAGGCCGGAACGGCGAGCGCTGCGGAGCCGAGCGCCGCGAGAATCGCGGCCAGGATGATCTTGCGCATGGTTAGGCCTCTCTTTCCGATTGGTGGAGGTGAGCCGACCCTAACCCGGGCTGCCGAGCGGGTCAATCCGTCCCACGTTCTCCTGCGACATCGCCTACGCAGTATCTCGCGCCTCCTGGCTCACATCGCGCATGACCATGCGGGATACGGGAAGCGCCCCGACCAGGATTCGAACCTGGGGCCTACTCCTTAGGAGGGAGTCGCTCTATCCAGCTGAGCTATCGGGGCTCATGCTCAAATGCAGGGCTTTCTCGCATGCCGTGTCTGACGACGCTGATGAATGGCACATTTATGGAACACATGCGAGAGCACTGTCACTGAGCCTGTGAGGATCGTACCGTCGGCGGAAACAAGTGCGAATGGCAGAGAACGGGCGAGCGCGGGATTCCGATTGAACTAGAGGGGCTGTCCGCTTCGCTGCCCCCAGCGGCAATGGCTTCTGTTCTTCGCGCGGAGGAGCAGCCGGGGATTCGCTATCCGGCCGGGACGGTACCGCGCGCGTACCAGGCCCTCGCCGTTAGGCGGAATGGACCGGACGGCGCTCCGAGCCGCTCGGCCGCGCCGTGCTTGAAGCGCTTGCGCCCCGCCTCATCGAGCGCCTCGTGGAAGCGACCGAGATTGCCGACGCCGTTCGCGAACGGGTACCAGAGGTCATCGAAGTCAGCGTAGTCGGCACCGGCGTCGACCTGGCCGAGCTCGACCCCCTCAAACCCAGTGGTGCACCAGAGCTCCTCGAGCTCATGCGGGCGCGAGAACGGGTCGGGCTTGTCGGCCCCGAACGAACGGGCGAGCTCCGCGTCGACGTCGAGGGCGGAATCCCAGACCGCCCGCAGGAGAGGCATGCCCCCCTCGAAGTCCCAGATGCACGCCGAGACTGCGCCGCCTGGCCGCGCAACACGCCGCATCTCCGCCGCACCGCGGCGGGCGTCGTTCATGCCGTACACGACGAGCTGCGCGAGCACGGCGTCGAACTCGGCGTCGCTCCAGGGAAGCTCCTCCCCGATCCCCACACGCAGGTCGGCACCCGGTGCACGGTCGCGGCAAGCCGCGACGAAGCGCTCGGAGGGATCGATCGCGGCCACGTTCCCCGCCCCGAGAACCTCCGCCAGCATGACCGTCAGCGCGCCCGTCCCGCAGCCCACGTCCAGCGCCCGCTGGCCCGCCCGGACGCCGGTCACCCGGACCATTTCCCGTGCGAGCTCGGCACCGTAACGGCCGACGTGTCGGTCGTAGGCGTCTACCGCGGCGCCGGCGACGGGGGACCGCAGAGCTCGAGCCATGCTCATCCAACCCTACGTCCATCCACCCGCCGACCGCAATCGCGTGATCGCGCCCGACCCCCCAGTGCTGTCCGTCGCGCGAAGCGGCAGCGCCCCGGTCTTGGCGAGCTCAGTCCCCCTGCTCGTACTCGTCGTGCAGGTTCCGCCACTGGTAGGGCGGCGTCTGCGGGTAGCCCTCTGGCGAGTCTTCCCACTCCTCCTGGCGTGCGAGCGCCGTGAGGTCGAGGTAGCTCCAACCATCGCCTCGTCTCCGCGGTTGTTGACGGTAGGTGCGGAAGATCCGGGTCGCCGTCGCGGAAGGCATTGATGCGTCCCGATCGGGCACCCGCTCGATCTCGAAGCGCGGGCTGGCCTCGGCGCGTCCGCCTGGATCGTGGTCGCGGATCAGGACCTGCAAGATGGCCGGCGCCGAGCCGACCACGGCGACGATCGCAAACCCGGCCGCGAGCCGGCGCCTCATCGCCGATGACCAGGTGCCCGCCGGCGGCTACTCCGGCTCACGGTCGTCGCCCTCGCCCTCGTCGTCGTCGGCGTCCGCGTAGAGGCTCTCGGAGGCGAGCTCGCGCAGGCGCCGGTCCCAGAGCTTGACCTCGAGGTAGAGGTCGTCGCCGAACCCGCGCATCGCGTCGACCGCGACGAGCGTGAACCGTCCGTCGCTGACCGGTGCCTGATCGAGCGCCTCACCGTCGAGCTCGGCGGTCACCGCCACCGCTCCGCGAACCAGCGGCAGGCCCCAGATCAGGGTGACGTCGCCGCCGCGCCCGCCGTCGGTGCGCCAGTCCCCGATCACGTCGTCGTTGAGGTCGATCCGCCAGTGCGGGTTGTCTTCGGCGGTGACGTCGGTGAAGTCGGCCCGCGAACGCAGGTCGCTCGGTCCGTCGCCGTCGTCGCCGGAGGCGAACGAGACCCAGCCGTAGAACTCGACCACGGCCGGCTCGCCGTCCCTCTCCGGTGCGCACCTCGGCGGCTCGGCCGTTCGCCGGGACATAGGTGCGCCCGCCCCAGGAGCGGTCCGGGAACCACCTGATCGTCTCCGGGTCGAGCGCCGATCCGGCATCGGCCGCAAGCGGAGCGCACACGCTCGCGAACTCGTCGCGCAGCCGCTGCTCCCAGCGGCCGTAGGGTCGGCCCTCCTGGGAGGCGTCGGCGATGTAGCGGGGGAAGGGTCGCCGGTTGGGCGGCATCGGGCGGCCAGCGTAGCGGGGTGCAAGCCGGCGTCCTGCGCCGATCAGCCGCGGTCGGCTAACCGAGCGCCCGGCGCAGGTCCGCCGCGGCGCGCTCCGGCGGATAGACATTGATCTGGACGCCGGTGCCGAGCTCGAACCCGGCGGGTGTGGTCAGCCGCGGCAGGATGTCGACGTGCCAGCCGAACTCCTCGGCACCGTGCGGGGCGGTTCGCACCCAGAGGTTGAACTGCGGCATCGCGCCGAGCGCCCCGCCCAGCGCCCTCAGGGCCGTGCCGATCATCGCCGCTCCGCCCTCGGCGTCCTCGAAGCGGGCAGCCGGCCGGCGGGGGATGACTCGCAGCTCGAACGGCGAGCGCGACGCCCACGGGCAGACGAGCAGCGCCTCGTCGTCGATCGCCACGAGGCGCTCGCGGCGGCGGACCTCCTCGGTGGCGACGTCCTCGAGCTGGTGTGAGCCCATCGTCCGCTCGTAGTAGGCGCGAGCGCGCTCACGCTCGCGGGCGACCTCGGCGGGGACGAAGTCGAGAGCGTAGAGCTGGGCGTGGGCGTGCTCCAGCGAGGCGCCGGCGAGCGGGCCCTCGTTGACGATCAGGTGCAGGTAGGCAGCCCCCTCGTGGGCGCGCATCCGCCGGCGCCAAGCGGCGGTGATCCCGACGAGCGCCTGGTCGGAGAGCTGCGCGAGCGAGGTCGCGTGCTCGGGGCAGCTGACGATCACCTCGTGGGCGCCGGTCGCCGGCTGGGAGCGAAACAGGTCGGACCCGGCGCCGCGAACCGAGGCCCGCAGAGGGTCGATCGAGCTCGAGAGGCCGGTTTCGGTGACCCGGCGTTCGGTGCTCACCCCGGCCTCCCCCGGGGGCGGGCCGAGCACCGGGTAGAGGTTCGGGACCGAGCGCTGAGTCCAGCCCGGCGTGTCGGGCTCGCCGCCCCCGGGCCGGTTGGCCCAGACCTCAGGCGGGGTGCGGTCCTCGCGGCCCTCACACAGCGGACACCTCTGCGCCGCGTCCGCGGCGACCTCCGGTCGGCTCGGGTCGAAGGCGTCGGGGCGCTCGGCGCGGGCGGGGGCGAGGATCGCCCGCAGCCCCGTGAGCTGGTCGATCCTGATCTCGGGCGCGCTCAGGAGTCGGTTGGCGGCGAAGGCCGATGCGAGGCGGGCGAGGCGACGCTCGACTCCGCTCCGGGCTCGATCAGCGGCTTGAGCAGATCGATCGGCAGTGGGAAGACGATCGTCGAGCTGTTGGTGACGCCGATCTCGACCAGCGTCTGCAGGTAGCGGAGCTGGAGCGTCGCCGGGTTGACGCTGATGATGTTCGCGGCCTGCGAGAGCTTCTCGGCGGCCTGGAACTCGCCGTCGGCGGCGATGATCTTCGCCCGGCGCTCGCGCTCGGCCTCCGCCTGCCGCGACATCGCCCGCTGCATGTCGGCCGGCAGCTCGACATCCTTGACCTCGACCGTCGAGACCTTGATTCCCCAGGGCTCGGTCTGCTCGTCGATGATCTGCTGGAGCTCCACGTTGAGGCGCTCGCGCTCGGACAGCAGCGCGTCCAGCTCGGCCTTGCCCAGCACCGAGCGCAGCGTCGTCTGCGCGATCTGGGAGGTGGCGAGGAGGAAGTTCTCGACCTCGGTGACCGCCTTGTTCGGGTCGATCACCCTGAAGTAGGCGACCGCGTTGACGCGGACCGTGACGTTGTCCTTGGTGATCACCTCCTGCGGCGGCACGTTCAGGGTGATCGTCCGCAGGTCGATCCGGACCATCTGGTCGATGAACGGGATCAGCACGATCAGCCCGGGACCCTTCTGGGCGATCAGCCGCCCGAGCCGGAAGATCACCCCGCGCTCGTACTCGCGCAGGATCCGGATCGCGGCGGCAACGATGATCAGGACGAGGACCGCGACGATCGCGATCACGGCGATGGCGACTCCCACTTAGCTCGCTCCTTCGGCTGGCTCGGCTGGCTGGTCGAGCGGCCGAACTCGGAGCGTGAGCCCCTCGACCGCCTCGACGCGCACTGTAGCGCCGCGCTCCCGGACTCGGCGGGCGTCGGCGCCGCTGACTCCGTCCGCCGGCGCCGCGCGCCACAGCGCGCCGGCGACGAACACCTGTCCCGTGGGAGCGAGCGGCTGGCGCACCTCGCCTATCGCGCCGACCATCTCCTCCCAGCCGGTCATCACGGGCCGATGGCGCGCCTGCACGACCTTGCGCACGGCGAGCACCATGCCGACGCCGAGCAGCACCGCGACGACGACAACCACCGGCGCCGAGACCTCGACCGCGTCCGAGCCGGTGTCGAACAGCAGCAGCCCCGAGATTGCCAGGGCGAGCACCCCGATCGCGCCGAGGATGCCCTGCGTCGGCAGATGGGCCTCGGCGATGATCATCGCGATGCCCGCGATCAGCAGCGAGATCCCGGCGGCGGTGACCGGGAGCTGGGCCGTGCCGTAGGCGCCGAGCAACAGCGAGACGACGCCCAGGGTGCCGGGTATGAAGAGGCCGGGGCTGAAGATCTCGATCACGATCCCGACGAATCCGACCAGCAGCAGCAGGTAGGCGATCGTCGGGTTGACCAGCAGCGAGAGGATCTCGTACTGCAGCGGCATGTCGCGGTCGTCGATCTCGAGGCCCGCGGTGTCGAGGACCTGCGCCTTCGGGCCCCGGACCCGGAAGCCGTCGAGCTCGGTCAGCAACTCGTCCTCGCTGCCGGCGACGAGGTCGATCGCGTTCTGGGCCAGGGCCTCATCGGCGGTCACGTTCTCGGCCTCGGTGACCATGCGCGCGGCGAGCGCGCCGTTGCGGCCGTGCGCGCCGGCGAGCGCCCGGATGAACGCGGAGGCGTCGTTCTCGATCTTCTCGCCGAGCGTGCCGCCGATGTCGCCGCCGGTCGCCGAGACGGCGCTCGCCGAGCCGATGTTCGTCTGCTCGGACATCGCGGCGACGTCGCCCGCCTCGGTGATGAACGCGCCCGCGGAGGCGGCGCGGGCACCGTCGGGCGAGACGTAGACCACCACCGGCATCGGCGCCTCGAGCACGTCCTTGACGATCTCGCGCATCGAGTCGTCGAGCCCCCCGGGGGTGTCGAGGCGAATGATCGCCAGCGGCGCGCCCTCCTCGTCGGCGTCGTCGAGCGCCGAGGAGATCCACTTGGCGCTCGCCGGGTCGATCGTGCTGTCGAGCTCGATCGACGGCACGGTCGACGAGCCCTGCGCGTGAAGCGCGCCCGGCGTGATCAGAGCGCCCGCGAGCAGGCACCAGAGCCAGATTCGAAGCCGCGCCCGCACGGCCCGATTATCCCCCCGTCAACTCGCGTAGCGGTCGATGTCGGCCTCCAGCTCCGCGGCAGACTGGTACGGGCCCTGCTTGACGTAGACGCGCTCACCACCGGCGTCGTAGAACGCCGTCGCCGGGAAGCCGCGGAGGTCGAACTCGCTCCTCGCGTCGCCGTCCGGGTCGGTGACGCTCGGATAGGGAAGCGGGAGCTCGGCAAGGAAGTCCTCCGCGGCGGCGTCGGAGTCCTCGGAGTCGAGCCCGATGAACGCGACCTCGTCGCCCCGCTCGGCCGCGACCCGCTGGAAGTCGGGGAACTCGAACCGGCACGGCCCGCACCAGGATGCCCAGACGTTGACCACCGCCGGATGCCCGCGCAACGATGCGAGCCGGGCGTCGAGCTCGTCGATCCCGCCGGCGATCAGCGTGTCGCCGTCGGCGTAGAGCCTCGCCAACGGCGGCGGGGCGTCGGCGAGCGCCTTCTGGTAGTCGATCGCCTGCGAGCTCGGGTTGCCCGACCCCGGATCGCCGCCGCCCTCGCCGCCACAACCGCCGAGGACGACCGAAACGGCGACCGCGAAGGCCACCAGGAGGGGCGAATGGAGAGCGCGATTGCCGATCTGCAGCCCGGTGTGGTTCAATTCAGGTCGGTCCCGTTGTTTCTTGGACCGCAGGGGGGCTGTCGGTTCAGCCGGAGGGGTTCGGCCCGACGCCCGCCTCACCGAGCTTACTTCGCTCGCCGTCCGCGACATGGAAATCACCCGGCGAGCGCGGGATCGTCTTTCCCCTTCTCATGTCCAATCCGACCGACGTTGCCGCTGAGGCGGCTGGAGCGCTGAGCGAGGCCGACCTCGGCCGCGTACGCGAGTTCTCGCGGGAGCCGATCCTGCTCGAGGCCGAGACGATCGCCGACCTCACCGCCGGCACCGCAAGGCGCCGGGCGGTCGACTCCGCGCTTGCCGAGCTCGATGCCGGGGCCGAGGTGCCCTCGTTCGACTGGCGCCGCGACTTCTCGCTTCTCCTGGGGCTCGAGCGGCTGCTGTCCGAGGACCGCCCGAAGCTGTTCGATGGCGCCGAGCTCAACGACCACCAGGTCGATGCGCTCTCGGGCACGCTCGCGGCGATCACCTCCGAGCTCGAAGGGCCTGAGGGCGAGGCCCGGCGCAACGGGCGAAACGGCGTTCGCCACAACGGCGACACCGTCGCCGAGCCGGCGAACGGCAACGGCGCTCCCGAACCGGAGGCCGACGAGGACGAGGAGGTGCTCGCGCCCGACGAGGAGCCGCAGGACTGGGAGGAGCCGACCGACCAGGACGCGGAGGCGATCGCCGAGGCTCCCGAGGATCCCGGGGCCAGTCGCCGGTTCTGGTTCGAGCACGCCACCGGAGCCGGCAAGACGGTCGCCGCGGTCGGGTTCATCGAATCCTCGCGCACCGGCGGAGTGCTGATCCTCACCCACCGGCGCAACCTCGTCGATCAGTTCATCGGCGAGATCTCCGATCGCGGCTACAAGGAGCGGCTCTCGCCGCCGCTGCTCGACGGCGCCGACCATCCCTACGGCCCGGTGACGGTCGAGACCTACCAGTGGTTCGTGCGCAACGCCGGCCGCGTCTCGGACGCCTACTCGATCGTGATCTGCGACGAGGCGCACACCGCGCTCGGCGAGAAGACCAGCGCCTGCATCCGCAGCTGGACCGGGCCCGTGTTCATCGGGATGACGGCAACCGGGGCGCTGATCGCGCGGCACGTCGCCGACCTGTTCCCGACCCAGACCTCGCGCTTCGATCTCGCCCAGGCCGCCCGTCGCGGGGTGATCGCGCCGCTGCGCTGCATCCGGATCCCGCCGGGTCCCGGGGTGAGGACGATCGCCAAGGTGCCGCTTCGCCGCGGCGAGGTCGACCAGGACTTCGACCAGGAGGAGCTGGCCGCTCTGCTCGACCAGGAGCCCTTCAACGTCGCGGTGGCCGACCTCTACCAGTCGCGCTTCAAGCGGGTCGCCGGCGTCGTCTACACGGCCGGCGTCAAGCACGCCAACAACGTCGCCAAGGCGTTCCAGAATGCCGGCATCGTCGCCCGCGCGGTCTCGGGCGAGACGCCGAAGCGGGAGCTGGCGGAGATCCTCGCGGCGTTCGAGCGCGGTGAGGTCGACGTGCTCTGCAACGCGATGCTGCTCGCCGAGGGCTGGAACTCGCCGCGGGCGACGATCTGCATGCATCTGGCGCCGACCGCGTCGCGGCGCGTCTACCAGCAGCGCGTCGGACGCGTCACCCGCCGGAACCCGGGCAAGGAGGCGGGGCTGGTGATCGACTTCGTCCACCCGGCTACGACCCACGACGAAACGATCGTCACCCTGCACAGCCTGCTCGACCGCGACGTGTACCGCGGCGGCGCGATCGTCGTCGGGCCGGTGCGACGCGGACGCGGCAGGCGCGTCCGGGTCGAGCGCCGCGTGGTGCCGGTCTCCTCCGATCCCGAACGCCGCCTCGCGGTGCTCGAGCGTGAGCTGTGGCGGATCGCGGTCGAGAACCTCAACTACTCCGAGCAGCATGCCTGGGCGGCGCTCGCCGGCGCCCGGGTGACCGCCAACAACTGGCGCCGGGCGAAGGCGATGATCCAGCACGACCAGGCCAAGGAGCTGCGCCGCCGCTTCCTGCTCACCTGCCTGCAGCGCAACCGCAACCACCAGCTGCGGCTGAAGGCGCTGACCGAGATCGCCGCGCTGCGCGAGGCCGAGCCGTTCGACGACGCCGTCGACGTCGTCGGGACATGGCCCCGCGACGAGCGCCGCGCCGGGGCGAAGGTCCTCCTCCAGGCTCTGGCGGAGAAGCGGATCGGCCGCCGCGACCAGGCGCAGGCATGGGTCTGGCGGCTGGCGGCGACGACGCGCGAGCTGCACGAGGAGTACGCCGTCCAGCGATGGCCGGAGACCAAGCGGCTGCTCGGCCTGTTCGTCAACTCCTCTGGCCGAGCGCACGGCCGCAACGCGCGGCGAATCGTCCACGCCGCCCGCCAGCAGGACCGTCGCCTTGCGGTGGCGCTGCTCGCCGCTGCCGTCGCCCACACCCCCGAGGCCGAGGAGGTCCTGCGCGGCGCCCGGATGCGGATGGCCCGCAAGCCCTCCGCGGTAGCGCGCGAGCTGCTGCGCAATTTCCCGAGGGGCGGCAAGCGCCGGCGTCGGCGCTCGAAGCGCGACGGCTCCGGGAACGGCGCCGACGCGGACGGTCGCCAACGCGAGCGGCTCGAGGACGCCGAGCCGGAGGGCGACGGCGCCGCGGCGGCCGACGACGCCGCCGAGGACGACGGCCCCGGCGCCGATGACGTGCAGGCCGACGCCGACTAGAGTCGGTGGCGGTGCTCGGCAACAACGTCGAGGCCGTCTGCCATCTGCCGGAGCGCTGACGCCCGTCGGGTCAGTCGAGCCGCAGGCTGATCTCGCCCGAGCCGAGGCCGAGACGCGTGCCGTCGGCGAGGTCGACGAGCAGGTTGCCTCGCTCGTCGACGTCCACGGCGCGGCCGGAGCCGGGCTCGACCCCGGCGCCCTCCCAGCTCACCGCGCGCCCGGAGAGCGCGTCCTGCGCGCGGAACGCGCGCACGGTCGTCGCCGTGGGCGCCTCGACCCAGCGCCCCAGCGAGGCGCAGATCGCGTCACGCAGGTCGCCGACCTGCACGCCGTGACCGATCGAGGTCGCCGGCCAGCGAAGATCGGCCGGGAACTCGCGCTCGGCGATCGCGACGTTGACGCCGACGCCGATCACCGCCCAGTCCGGCGGCCGCGCCTCGATCAGCACGCCGGCCACCTTGCGCTCCTCGATCCAGACGTCGTTCGGCCACTTGATCCGGCAATCCACCGGGGCCAACGATTCGATCGCCTCGCAGACCGCCACCGGAGCCGCGAGCGGAAGCAGCACGTGCTCGAGATCGAGCGGGCGCAGGACGGCCGACAAGAGGAGCGCCTTGCCGGGTGGCGCCGCCCAGGCTCGCCCGTGCCGTCCGCGTCCGGCGGTCTGCTCGCCGGCCGTGACGATCGTCCCGCTCGGGGCCCCGCGCTCGGCGAGCTCGCGGGCGCGGTCGTTGGTGGACGCGGTCTCGCGCAGGTGCAGGTGCGGCTTGCCGAACCCGATCATCGGACGCTGAGCACGACGCGCTCACCGGCCGAGAGGTCGAGCAGGCTGGCGGCGTCGCCGCGGTTCACGGCGAGCGCGAGCGAGCGCGCCGAATCGACCAGGAGCACGATCTCGCCCGGCTCGGCCTCGGCGAAGGTGAGCGTGTAGACGGCCTCGCCCGAGCGCACCCGCCCCTCAACGCGGAGCCGGTCTCCGACCTCGAAGCCGGCTTCGTCGGCATCGGCGGCCGTGGCGATCAGCGACAGGTTCCCGAACGCGTCCACGTGGCCGACCTCCGCATCGAGTCGCCGGCCCGGCTCGATCCGCGGTGGCTCGAGCTCGATCGCCGCCAGCGATCGCGGCTCGATCTGCTCCCCGAGGCCGGCCAGCGATTCGCCGAGCGCGAGCCGCGCGGCGACGGGGGCGAACAGATCGCGACCGTGGAAGGTGGCCGAGACCGGCTCGAGACGGGCGGGCGAGCTCGAGATCTCGACCGCCGCCGCGGCACCCCCGCAGCGGTCGAGAGCGAGCGAGAGCAGGCCGTTGTCCGGACCGACGAACCAGTTCGACCCACCCGCCGCGGCCACCGCCACGGCCCGCCTCGCGGTCCCGACCCCCGGATCGACCACCGCGAGGTGCACGCCGTCCGGTGCGAAGGCGGTTGCGTTGGCGAGCACGGCGGCGCCGTGGCGGACGTCGTGACGAACGATCCCGTGCGTGAGGTCGATGATCCGGGCGTCCGGAGCGATCCGCACGATCACCGCGCGGCAGACACCCGCGAACTCGTCGTCGACGCCGTAGTCGGAGAGGAAGGTGATCGGGCGGGCCACGCCGCGGAATCTAGTCCGCGCCAGGTGCGCGAGGTTCGACCGCTCAGGTGCGGTTGCGCTTCGCGTCGTCGACCAGCGCGTCGATCAGCCCGGCGGGATCGTGGCGCTCGGCCTCGACGTCGACCTCGAGCCCGGCCGCGCGGGCGGTCCCGCTGGTGACCGGCCCGATCGAGACGATCCGAGCCGACGCCGGGAAGCGATCGCCGATCGCGTCGAGGAGGTTGCGCACCGTCGAGGAGGAGGTGAAGGTGACATAGTCGGCCGCCCGGGCGGCGTCGACGGCGTCGGGGTCCGGCTGCTCGCGCACGGTCTCATACAGGGCGACGACGTCGACCTTGGCGCCGCGCTCCGCGAGCGCGTCGGGCAGCACGTCGCGGGCCTCGGCGGCTCGGGCGACGAGCACCGGGCGATCCGCGACCTCGATCGCGGCCAACGCCTCGACCAGCGACTCGGCGACGAAGCGCTCTCCGATGACGTCGGCGCTGACGCCGTGCTCCGCGAGCGCGGCCGCGGTCCCGGGGCCGATCGCCGCCATCGTCGCGTTGGCGAGCGAGCGAGCGTCGCGCCCCTGCGCCGCCATCGCCTCGAACAGGAGCCGGACCCCGTTCGGGCTCGTCAGGCAGACGAGCGCGTACGTGTGCAGGTCGGCGACCGCGGCGCGCACCGGGTCGGAATCTATCCGCGGCTCGATCCGGATCGCCGGAAGCTCGACCACCTCGGCTCCCAGCCCGCGGAGTGTGGCGGCGAGGCCGCTCGCCTGGGCACGGGCGCGGGTGACGACGACGCGCCTGCCGTGCAGCGGTCGGCGCTCGAGCCAGGAGATCGTCTCCCGGTGGCGTGCGACGGGGCCCACGAGCAGGATCGCCGGGGCGCCGATCTCCGCCTCGGCGACGGCGCCGGGCAGCTCGGCGAGCGTCGAGACGACGGTGCGCTGACCGGGGTGGGTGCCGCGCTCGATGGCCGCCGCCGGCTCGGCCGGGTCGCGTCCCGCCGCCGTCAGCCGCTCAGCGATCAGCGGCAGGTTCTTGACCCCCATGTAGAGGACCAGCGTCCCCGGAAAGCGGGCCAGCGCCTGCCAGTCGAGCGCCGTCTCCGGCTTCTCCGGATCCTCGTGGCCGGTCACGAACGCCACGGCCGAGGCGTCGTCGCGGTGCGTGACCGGGATGCCCGCGTACGCCGGGGCGGCGACCCCCGCCGTCACCCCGGGCACCACCTCGAACTCGATACCCGCCTCGACCAGGGCCTCGGCCTCCTCGCCGCCGCGTCCGAACACGAACGGGTCGCCGCCCTTGAGGCGGACGACGCTGAGCCCACGACGCGCTCGATCGACCAGCTCCTCGTGGATCCGGTCCTGGGACACCGACGCGGCGCCGGGCTGCTTGCCGACGTAGCGCAGCTCGGCGTCCGCGCGGGCACCCGCGAGAGCGGTCTCGGGGACGAGGCGGTCGTAGAGGATCGAGTCGGCGCCGGCGATCAGCTCGAGAGCGCGCGCGGTCAGCAGCCCGGGATCGCCGGGACCCGCGCCGACCAGGTAGACGATCCCGGCCCGGGCAGTCAACGCCCGGCCCGCGCGGCGCGCCCGAGGATGTCGCCGGCGCCCGCGGCCAGCATCCGCTCCGCCAACGCCTCGCCGAGCGCCACCGGCTGCTCGGCGTCGCCCTCGACGCGGTCGCGCAGCCACTCGCGGCCGTCTGTGAGGCCGGCGTAGCCGTCGATCGCGAGGCCGTCCGCACCGGTTCGCGCGCAGATCCCGACCGGCGTGTCGCAGCTCGCCTCAAGCGCCCGGGTCGCCGCCCGCTCGGCGGTTAGCTCGACGAGGGCCGCGCGGTCCGAGATCCGCGCCGCCGCCGCGGCGCTGTCGGCGTCGGCGGCGCTCGCCTCAAGCGCCAAACATCCCTGGCCGGGCGACGGGGTCAGTTGCTCGAGGCCGAACGCGAACGAGATCTCGTCGGCGCGACCGAGGCGCACCAGCCCGGCGACCGCGAGCACGATCCCGTCGAACTCCCCGTCGGCGATCCGGCGCAAGCGGGTGTCGACATTGCCGCGCAGCTCGGCGATCTCGAGATCGGGTCGCAGAGCGCGCAGCTGCGAGGCCCGCCTCAGGCTCGCGGTGCCGACCGCGGCGCCCTCGGGCAGCTCCTCGAGCGAGCCCGCCGCCCCGATGAACGCGTCGCGCGGATCCTCGCGGCCGGGGACGCCGACCAGCGCCAGGTCCTCGGGCAGCTCACCGGGGAGATCCTTGGCCGAATGGACCCCGATCTCCACCTCGCCGGCGAGGATCGCCTGCTCGACGCCGCGCACGAAGCGCGACTTGTCGCCGACCTCTGCGTCCGCGGTCTTCACCGGGACGATTTCGGCGCCGCCGAGGGCCTCGGCGATCGCGCTCGCCTGCGCGATCGCGAGCGCGCTCGAGCGGGTCCCGAGCCGCAGCCGGGAGCTCACCGGCCGCCGCGGCGGCGCCGACGCTCGCGAAGGTCGGAGACCTCGGCGCCCGCGGAGCTGATCGGCTCGCTGCTCGGGTCGAGCCCGAACAGCTCCCGCAGCACGGCCACCTTCGCGTAGGCGTCATCGGTGTCGGCGGCGCGCTTGAGCCTCAGGGTGGGCTCGTGCAGAAGGCGCGAGGCGATCGCCTGCGACGCCGCGCGCAGGCGGTCTAGATCGCCCTCCGTCATACCCTCCCAGCGGCCGGCGTTCTCGGCGAGCACCTGATCGACGACCAGCTCGGCGCGTCCGCGCAGGGCGGCGATCGTCGGGGTGACGTCCTGTGAGGCGAGCCAACGATCGAAGCGGTCGAGCTCGGCGCTGAGGATCCCCTCGGCGCGGCGGGCCTCGGCCTCGCGCCCCGAGACGTTGCGCTCGACCAACGACTGCAGATCGTCCATGTCGTAGAGACCAACGCCTGTGAGCTCGCGGCAGGCCGGATGGATGTCGCGCGGGACCGCGAGGTCGATGAGCAGGAGCGGCCGCCCGCCGCGCTCCTCCATCACCTGACCGAGATCGTCGGACTCGATCACGTGGTGCGGCGAGCTCGTCGAGCTGACGACGATGTCGGCGCCCGTGAGCTGCTCCGGCAGCATCTCGAAGCGGACCGCTTCGCCCGCGAAGCGCTCGGCGAGGCCGATCGCGCGGTCGTAGTGGCGGTTGGCGATGAAGATCGCGTGCACGCCCTTCGCGGCGAGAGCGCGCGCGGTGAGCTCGGCGGTCTCGCCCGCGCCGACGACGAGCACGCGGCGATCGGCGAGCTCGCCGAGGGTGCGCTGGGCGAGGTCGACGGCCACCGAGGGGATCGACAGCGAGCGCCGCGAGATCCCGGTCTCGGTCCGGGCGCGCTTGCCGGCGGCGAGCGCCGCCCGGAAGAGGCGGTTGAGGACCGGGCCGGTGGCGCCCTCGACCAGCGCCAGCTCGTAGGAGCGCTTCACCTGGCCCTGGATCTCCGCCTCGCCGATGATCATCGAATCGAGGCCCGCGGTGACCCGCATCAGGTGCTCGCTCGCGCCGGCGGCGCGCAGCGAGTAGAGATGCCCGACGAGCTCGGTCGGCTGCGTCTCGGCCTCGCGCGAGAGCAGCCCGAGCGCGAGCGCCTCGGCACCGACCGGGTCCGACGCCCAGAGGTAGAGCTCGGTCCGGTTGCAGGTCGAGATCGCCGCCGCCTCCTGGATCTCCTCGCGCTCGACCAGGCCGCCGAGCACGCCCACCGCGCGGCCCTCGGTGAGCGCCATCCGTTCACGCAGCTCAAGGGGCGCGGTCTTGTGCGAGGCGCCGAGCGCGAGCAGCTCAGCCACGGAACACCCCCTGACGGCCGCCGCGTTCGCGCGCGAGTACCTCGCCTTCGGAAAAGCCACCGCCCGGCACCTCCGATTCGCGTCCGGGCGTGCCGGGATCGGGCGAACGACGACCGTCCTTCGACCGCTCCGCCAACTCGGCCAGCTCGCCGAGCTGGCGGTCGATGCGCTGCAGGCGCGCGGCCATGATCGCGACGTAGATCAACAGCAGCGCGACGAAGACGACGTAGGCGCCGGCGACGTACTTGCCCGCCTCGTCGAGGGGCAGCGCGGGAGCGGCGAGGAGCATCAACGCGCCTCCGTCGCCCGCCGGGGAACGGGGGCGATGCGCGAACCGCCCCCGGATCCGAGCTCGTCACCCTCCAGAGAGCGGCGAAGGCGGCCGAGCCGCGCTCGTGCGGACTTCGACGCGAGCTCGAAGCGCACCAGCGTCTCCCACAGCAGCGCCATCCCGGCGAGGCAGACGAGGAAGGTGACCCACATCTTCGGCGGCAGCCCGCCCTCGCTGGTCGCGAACACGCGCGGGTGGACCAGCGTCTCCGCAAGCCGTACGGCGAGGAAGTTGAGCGGCACGAAGGCACCCGCAGTGATCGCGAACACCGAGGCATAGCGCGCCTGGCGCTCGCGGTCCTCGATCGCGTAGCGCAGCGGGTAATAGGTGCAGTAGAGGAGGAAGACGATCAGGAAGCTGACCAGGGTCGGCTCGTCCCAGACAAACCACTTGCCCCACGAGGCGCGCGCCCAGATCGCACCGGTGATCAGCACCGCGACCCCGAAGATCACCGAGATGTGGATCGAGACGTAGGAGCGCACGTCCCACTTCGGATCGCCGCTGCGCAGATGCAGGATCGACTGCGCCGCGGCGACCATCCAGCCGACCAGGGCGCAGGTGGCGAGCGGTACGTGAAGGTAGAAGATCTTCTGGATGAACCCCTGATCGACGTCGTTGGGGGCGAAGAAGAAGACCAGGGCGAAGCCTGCCGTAAGCGTGACGACGGTGATCGCGGGGAGGATTCGCGGGCTCTTGAAGGTCATCGAGCGCGGGCCGACCGACTAGTCCTCGAGCAGGAACTCATAGACCGCGTAGCCGACAAGCCCGAAGACCACATCGTAGAGAGCGAGGACCGCGATCCACTTGCCGAACCCGTCGTAGGAGGGGCCGGCGGCGGCGAGCAGCGGCTCGGCGGCGCCGGCGGCGGCGATCATCACCGGGACGAGCAGCGGCAGCAGCAGTAGGGGCGCAATCAGGTCGCGGGCCCGGGAGTTGACGGCGATCGAGGAGACCAGGGCTCCGATCACCGCGAGTCCGAGGTCGGCGAACGCGAGCACCGCGGCGAGCGGCGCAAGCCCGGAGCCGCTCTCGAGGAAGAAGATCGCAAACACGGGGACGGCGATCAGCTCGAGCGCCGCGAGGTAGACCGCGAGCACGCAGACCTTGGCGGCGTAGAGCGCGGCGCCGTCGACCGGCGCCAGGCGGATCACGTCAAAGCCCCCCTGCTCGCGCTCGGCGACGAAGACGCGATTGATCGCCAGGATCGCCGCGAACAGCACCGTCGCCAGCAGCACGCCGGCCGCGAGGCTGCCCTCGAGGCTCTCGCGGTCGAGGCCGAAGCGAAAGAGGACGAAGGTCGTGGTCGCGAACAGCGCCATCGCCGGCACCGACTCCAGCGTGCGCAGCTCGGTGCGCAGGTCCTTGGCGAGGATGGCGCGAAAGGCGCTCATCGCACCTCGCCCTCGTAGAGCGCGCGCGCGTCGGCCGCCGCGAGCCCGTCGGCGTCGCCGGCGTAGGCGACCCTGCCGTCCGCGCGCAGCGCGAGAACCCGGTCCGCCCCGGCGAGGCCGCGCTCGACCTCGTGCGTGATCACCACCCGTGCCCGGCCCGGCGCCGGGCCGATCATCGCCTCGACGATCTCGGCCCCGGCGACATCGAGATGGGCGCGCGGCTCGTCGAGCAGTAGCAGCTCGGGCTCGTGCAGCAGCGCCCGGCAGACGGCGGCGCGCTGCAGCATCCCGGCCGAGAGGTTGCGGGCGAGCTCGTCGCCGCGGCGCCCGAGCCCGGCGCGACCGAGCAGCTCGGCGATCCGCTCCGCCGGCCGCTCGATCCCGTGCAGGCGGGCGTTGAACTCGAGGTTCTCGATCACGCTCAGCTCGCGGTAGAGCAGCGGCTGGTGGCCGAGGTAGCCGATCCGCCCCCTGATCTTCCAGGCCTGGCGCGGCAGCGTCGCGCCGAGGACCTCGACCCGGCCGGAGCTCGGGCGCAGCAGGGTGGCGAGGATCCGGACGAGCGTCGTCTTACCCGCCCCGTTGGGACCGAGGACGACCAGCGTCCGCTCGGGCGGCAGCTCGATCGAGACACCGCGCAGGATCGGGCGCTCGCCGTATTCCCGGCCGAGGTCGCGCAGCGCGATCGCGGGCGCCGGCGCGGCCGCGGCACCGGCGGCGGAGGTCTGCTCGACGGCTGCTTCCATGGCGCAAGGATCACCTATACCGGGACCCCGAGGGCGCCACCGCTCGTATCGCTAGGGTGGCGATCGCAATTGCAGTCGCGCTCGTGCTGGCGTGCGCGTCGGCGCCCGCGCCCGAGACCGGCGCCGGCCGGGTCGAATGGCGCGACTCGGTCGCGATCGGGACGCCGGAGGACGGCGGGCTCGAGCGCGGCGTCCGGCTACCGGCGCAGGGGCGCAGCTTCTTCACATGGGACCCGATCCTCAAGCGCCAACCCGACCGCGACTGGCGCCGCTGGGGCACCGACGACCTCGTCCGCACCACGCTGCGGGTCCTGCGTGAGTTCCATCGCGAGCACCCCGACGCCGCGCGGGTCGGCGTCGGCGACCTCGGCCTCCCCCACGGCGGCTACTTCGGCCCCGAGGTCGGCGGCGGCATCGGCCACGCCACCCACCAAAACGGCCGCGACGTCGACGTCTACTACCCGCGCCTGGACCGCGCCGAGCGCCCGCCCGACACGGTCGCCGACGTCGACCTCGACCTCTCCCAGGATCTCGTCGACGCGTTTCTCGCCGCCGGAGCCGAGGTAATCTACGTCGGCCCGAACACCGGCCTCACCGGCCCTCCCGGGGTCGTCGTGCCGCTCGTCAACCACGACAACCACCTGCATTTCCGCATCGCGCGATAACCCTGGCCGAGGCGAGCTCAGCGGCCCTTGCGGAGCATCTTTCGCGTCACGCGGGCGAGCGGGCCGGCGCCCTCGCGCAGGGCCTTCAAGCGGGCGCCGTTGCGGCCGTAGAGCAGGCGCGCGGAGGAGCGCAGGGCGGTGCCGAGGTCGCGGTCGTAGGGCTGCCACCAGAAGTCGCGGGTGAGGCCGGGCTCCCAGGCGACGAGCTTGACGTTGACGCACTCATAGAAGCCGAACTTCGAGTGCGAGCGGCCGATGCCGGAGTCCTTGACGCCGCCCCAGGAGCACTGGCAGGCGCCGTGGGAGTAGGAGTGGTCGTTGATCCAGACCATGCCCGACTCGATCCCGCGGGCGATCCGCTCGCCCTTGGCGCGGTCCTTGGTCCAGACCGAGGCGCCGAGGCCGAAGTTGGAGTCGTTGGCGCGCTCGAGCGCCTCGGCCTCGTCCTTGACGACGACGATCGGCGCCACCGGGCCGAAGATCTCCTCGCGCATGATCCGCATCTCGTCCTCGACCCCCGCGAGCACGGTCGGGGCGATGAAGCGGCCGGGGTAGCCGTCGATCTCGCGCGGGCCGCCGGTGATCCGGTCGGCGCCGGCGGCGAGCGCGTCGTCGACCAGTCCGGTGACTATGTCCGCCTGCTCGGCGGAGACCATCGGCCCGATCTCGGTCTCCCAGTCCAGGGGATCGCCGACCGTCAGGCGCTCGGTTTCGCGGCGGACGCCGTCGAGGAACTCGTCGGCGACCGACTCGACGACGTAGGTGCGCTCGATCCCCGAGCAGGTCTGCCCGGCGTTGGCGAACGCCCCCCAGACGCAGCCGGAGACGGCGTTGGCGAGGTCGGCGTCGGCGCAGACGATCTGCGGGTCCTTGCCGCCGAGCTCGAGCACCGAGCCCTTCAGGCTCTGCGCGCAGACCTCGCCCACCCGGCGCCCGACCTCGACCGAGCCGGTGAAGAAAATCTTCGCCGTCGACGCCTCGCACAGGGCCTGGCCGATCGCGCCGCCGCCGTGGACGGTGCGCACCAGCCCCTCGGGGAGGCCGGCGTCGTCGAAGATCCTCTGGATGCGCTCGCCGAGCAGCGGCGTCAGGCTCGCCGGTTTGAGCACGACGCCGTTGCCCGCCATCAGCGCGATCGCGACCTCGCCGAACGGGATCGACCACGGGTAGTTCCAGGGCGCGATCACGCCGACCACGCCCAGCGGCTCGTAGCTGAAGAAGCTGCGCTTGGTCTTCAGGAACGCCTGCGGGTGCGGAATCCGCTCGTCAGCGAGGATCTGGAGGCCGGCGCCGGCGCACCAGCGCAGCGCGTCGATCGTCGGCAGGATCTCCATCGCGTAGCTCTCGACGATCGGCTTGCCCTGCTCGCGCGTGAGCAGGTCGCGCGACCTCGTCCATGTCGTCGACGAGCACGTCGGCCGCGCGGCGCAGGTAGCGGCCGCGGTCGGCGAGCGAGAGCTGGGCCCAGAACGGCTGCACCCCCCCGACGTCGTCGACGACGGCCTGGACCTGGTCGGGCGTGATCGTCTCGACCGTGCCGACGAGCTCGCCGGTGGCGGGGTTGAAGGACTCCAACGTCGCCATCTGGGCCGATTCTATGGCGAGATCACGCGATATCGGAGAGACGCGGTGCCGCCGGCTAAGTGCCCTAGCCCTCGCGCATCCGCCGGAAGCGCTCCAGGCGCTCGGTGATCTCGGCCTCGAAGCCGCGATCGGTCGGCTCGTAGAAGCGCTCGCCCTCGAGCGTCGGCGGCAGCAGCGGCTGGTCGGCGACCCCGCCGGGCGCGTCGTGCGAGTAGACGTATCCCTGGCCGCGACCGAGCTCGCCGGCGCCCGGGTAGTGGGCGTCGCGCAGGTAGTCCGGGGGCAGCTCGGCGCCGTGCTCGCGCACGTGGCGGCGGGCCGCGGCGAGGCCCATGTAGGAACGGTTGGACTTCGGCGCCATCGACAGGTAGACCGCGGCCTGGGCGAGGTTGAGCGCGCACTCGGGCAGCCCGACCCGGTCGACCGCCTGGGCGGCAGCGGTGGCGATGAGCAGCGCCCGGGGGTCGGCGTTGCCGACGTCCTCGGAGGCGAGGATCACCATCCGCCGGGCGATGAACCGCGGGTCCTCGCCGCCCTCGAGCATCACCGCCAGGTAGTAGAGCGAGGCGTCGGGATCCGAGCCCCGGGTGGCCTTGATCCAGGCCGAGATGTAGTCGTAGTGCTGGTCGCCCTCGCGGTCGAAGTGCACGGCCTTGCGCTGCAGCGCGTCCTGGGCGGTCTCGAGGTCGACCTCCGCGGCGCCGCGGGCGCGGACCGTCTCGGCCGCCCGCTCCAGGGCCCCGAGCGCCGTCCGCGCGTCGCCGCCCGAGCGCTCCGCGAGCAGCTCGAGCGCCTCGGCGGTGACCGGCGGCGATTCGACGATCCCCCGCTCCGGATCGGCGAGCGCCCGCTGCAGCAGGGCCCGCACCTGCGCGGCGTCGAGCGCCCGCAGCTCGTAGATCTGGCTGCGCGAGAGCAGGGCCGAGTTGACCTCGAAGTACGGGTTCTCGGTGGTCGCGCCGATCAGCGTCACGAGGCCCTCCTCGACCGCCGGCAGCAGCGCGTCCTGCTGGGCTTTGTTGAAGCGGTGGATTTCGTCGAGGAAGAAGATCGTCGGCTGGCCGCTGCCGCGGCGCCGCTCCACCGCGCGGCCGATCACCGCCCGGACCTCGGCGCGCCCGGCGTTGACCGCCGATTCCTCCTCGAACGCGCCCCGGGCCGCGTGCGCGACGATCCTCGCCAGCGTGGTCTTCCCCGAGCCGGGCGGGCCGTAGAGGATCATCGAGTGCGGCTGGCCGCGCTCGATCGCCGCCCGCAGCGTCGAGCCCTCGCCGAGCAGGTGCTCCTGGCCGACCAGCTCCTCCAGCGTCCGAGGGCGCATCCGCACCGCCAGCGGCGCCTCCGCGACGGGCACCGGGGTGCGCGTCGAGTGGCGCTCCGGCTCGGTCTCGAAGAGTCGCTCCTCCATCTACCCGGGATCAGTATGGCCGTGGGCCGGACGGCGTAACCTGGACCCGGATGGCTGAGGAGACGGCGCTCGCCGGAAGCTCGCTCGGATCCGACGCGGTCGAGCTGGTCTCGGAGCTGATCCGGTTCGACACCGTCAACCCGCCGGGCAACGAGGAGCCCGCGCAGGAGATGCTCGCCGCCCGGCTCTCCGAGTCTGGGTTCGAGTGCACCCTGCTGGCGGCCGAGGCCGGGCGGCCCAATCTCGTCGCCCGACTGCGAGGCGAGTCCCCGGGCGAGACCCTGTGCCTGCTCGGCCATGTCGACACGGTTCCCGCCGACGCCACGGAGTGGAGATTCGACCCATGGTCGGGGGACGTCGTCGACGGCGAGATCCTCGGGCGCGGCGCCCAGGACATGAAGGGCCAGGTCGCGGCCGAGGTCGCCGCCGCGGTCGCGCTCGCCCGCGGCGGCTGGCGCCCGGCTCGCGGCGAGCTCAAGCTGATCACCACCGCCGACGAGGAGAAGGGCGGGGACATCGGGGCCGCCTGGCTGTGCTCCGAGCATCCGGAGCTCGTCCGGGCGGACCTGGTGGTCAACGAGGGCGGCGGCTCGGCGTTCGAGCTTGCCGGACGCCGCTTTTACACGCTCTGCGTCGGCGAGAAGGGAATCAACCGCTTCCTGCTCCGGGCCCGAGGCACCGCCGGCCACGGCTCGATCCCGGGTCTCGGCGACAACGCGCTGCTGAAGCTCGCGCCCGCGCTGGCGCGTCTCGGTGAGCAACCGCCGCTCGAGCCGACACCCGAGGGCATCCGGTTTCTCGAGATCGTGCTCGGCGAGGACCTCGACGGTGCGGACGCGATCGCGCTCGAGGGCGCGGTGGAACGCCTTCGAAGCCAGTCGCCGCAGCTCGCGATGCTGCTCGCCGAGCCGATGCTGCGGGTGACGCTCGTCCCGACCAAGGTCCGCGCCTCCGAAAAGGCGAACGTGATCCCGTCGCGGGCCGAGGTGCTGATCGACTGCCGCGTGCCGCCGGGCGGCGGCCCCGATGAGGTCCGGGCCGTGCTCGGCGGCGTGCTCGGGCCGCTCGCCGACGGGATCGAGGCCGATTTCGCGGGCCAGGAGCAGGTCGTCGGCAATCGTTCGGCGCCCGAGTCGCCGCTCGCCGAGGCGATCGCCGCCTGGCTTCAACTCGCAGACCCGGGGGCGACGCTCGTCCCCATGGTCATGCCCGGGTTCAGCGACAGCAATTGGTTTCGCCGGACGTTCGAGTCGGCGACGGTGTACGGCTTCTGCCCACAGCGCAGCCTGGGGCTGTTCGATGCCCAGCCGCTGATCCACTCGGCCGACGAGCGCGCCGCCGTCGGCGACCTCGAGCTCGCGGCCTCCTTCTACGCCGATCTCTGCCGGCGGGTGCTCGGGTGAGCGGCAACGGCTCGCAGCCGAACGGGTCCGGGCCCGGCGAGCCCGAGCGGCTGCGGCTCGGAGGGATGGCGCTTCGCAACGGCCTGCTGATCCACGGACCGAGCTCGTGGGCGATCGCGGCGCGAACCGCCGACGGGCGGATCGAGGTGGCCTCCGGCGCGAAGCCGACCCTGTCGCGCGGCCCGCTCGGGCGAGCGCCGCTGCTGCGCGGTCCGCTGCGCCTCGCCGAGGCGGTCGCGGTGCTGCCGCTCGCTCGTGCTCGGCTCGCCTCGGCGCGGCTCCCGTTCGAGGACCGGGCGGTGGCCGGGGCCGTGCTCGCAAGCGTCGCCGGCAGCGCCCTGCTGCGCCGGCTGCGGCCGGCGACGGTCGGCCGCGAGCTGGTGGTTGCAGTGCTCGGGTCGCTGCCGGCGCTGACCGCGCTGCGAAACCGCGATCTCGCCTCCTACCACGCGGTCGAGCACAAGGCGATCGGTGGTTACGAGCGCGACGCCGACCCGGCCGAGGTGCCGAAGGAGCACGAGCGCTGCGGGTCGAACCTGATCGGCCCGATGGTGCTGCTCTCGATCTCCGGCCAGGTCCTGGTCGAGCGGCTGCTGCGCGATCCCGGCCCGGTCCCCCGCGCGCTCGCCGCCCTCGGCGGCGTCGGGGGCGCGGTCGAGTTGTTCGTCTACGCCGAGCGCAACCCCGATTCGCTCGTCGGCCACGCCGTGCACCGGCCGGGCTACGAGATCCAGCGCCTGTTCTCGACCCGAGAGCCGAGCGCCGAGCAGCTCGAGGTCGGGGTCGCGGCGCTGGACGAGATCCTCCGGGCAGAGGGCGCGACGAGCGCGGCGGAGGCGAGCGCGAGCGAGCCCTCACCGAGCCCGCCGGTCAGCTGAGCGCGCGGCGCGCGCCGTCGGCGTGGCGCGCGGCGCCATCTAGACTCCGCGCCCGATGTTCGAGCTGATCGATCACGTCGGCGTGGCCACCGACGACCTCGACGCCGCGCTCGCCCTCTACGAAGGCACCTTCAGGATGCCGGTCGCGCACCGGGAGACGGTCTCCGAACAGGGCGTCGAGGCCGTGCTGCTCGACGTCGGGACCTGCCACGTGGAGCTCCTGCGGCCGCTCGCGCCCGAGACGCCGGTCGGCAAGTTCCTCGAGCGTCACGGCCCGGGGTTGCACCACGTCGCCTACCGCGTCGACGACATCGAGGCCGCGCTCGCGGACCTCGCGGAGCAGGGCGTGAGGCTGATCGATACCGAGCCGCGCATCGGCATTCGCTCGAGCCGCGTCGCCTTCATCCACCCGAAGGCGACCGGGTCGGTGCTGACAGAGATCGTCGAACCAGCGGAGGGACACTGAGATGGCGGATGAGCAGAGCAAGGTCGAGATCGGCTTCGGAATCGGACAGGTGCTCTCGGTGAAGCTGAGCGAGTCCGAGCTCAAGGACCTCCGCAAGGCGGTTGAGAAGGAGGGCGGCTGGTACGACCTCGAGACCCAGGAGGGCTCGGTCGCGATCAACCTCTCGACCGTCGTCTTCATCCGCCACGACCGCGCGGCGCACGCGATCGGTTTCGCGGGCTGATACTCGGCGCGATGCGACCTCGCACGGTCATGCTCGCCGGCGCCGGCGCCCTGACGGCGGCGGCGCTCTGGTGGCGGAGGAACCCCTCGGCATGCCCCTATGGGCAGCGGTTCTGGGTCGAGGCCCCGCACCCGCTGATCACCCGCGAGCGCCTGCGTGAGGTGCTCGCGCCGCGGCCGGGCGAGCGGATGCTGGAGATCGGGCCGGGCACCGGCTACTACACGCTCGAGCTGGCGAGCTGGCTGCGGCCCGGCGGGAGCCTCGAGATCTTCGACATCCAGCAGCAGATGCTCGACCACACGATGCGCCGGGTCGCCGAGGGCGGCCTCGACAACGTCGTCGCCACCCAGGGGGACGCCACCGCGCTGCCCTACGAGGACGACTCCGTCGACGGGGTCGTCCTGATCACGGTGCTCGGCGAGATCCCGGACCGCGACGCTGCGCTGCGCGAGATCGCGCGCGTCCTGCGGCCCGGCGGCCGGCTGGTCGTCGGTGAGCTGTTCGGCGATCCCCATTACACCTCGCCGCGGGTGCTGCGCGAGCACGGCGAGGCGGCCGGACTTCGCTTCGAGTCGCGCACCGGACCGGCGCTCGGTTACTTCGCGCGCCTGGTCGCCTGAGCCGGACCGGATCGATTCGCCGCGTCGGCGGCGGGTAAAGCCGAGCCCATGCCCAGGCTCCGACGCGTGGACTGCTCCGCACCGGGCATCCGGAGGATCCGCCGCGGGCGCGGGTTCTCCTACGAGGCCGAGGAGGGGACGCGAATCGACGATCGCGAGACGATCGAGCGCATCCGTGAGCTGGCGATCCCGCCGGCGTGGAGGGACGTGTGGATCTGCTCCTACCCGAACGGGCACATCCAGGCCACCGGCTACGACGAGGCGGGACGCAAGCAGTATCTCTACCACCCCGTCTGGCGAACCCAGCGCGATCGCGAGAAGTTCGCCGAGATGGAGCGGTTCGCGAAGGCGCTGCCGGCGATGCGCCGGCGCACCGGCGAGCACCTCGCCCGGCGCGGGCTGGTCCGCGAGCGGGTGCTCGCCTGCGCGATCCGCCTCCTGGACCTCGGGTTCTTCCGCATCGGCAGCGAGCGCTACGCGGAGGAGAACGAGACCTTCGGCCTCGCGACCTTGAGGCGTGAGCACGTTCGGGTCGAGCGCGGCGTCGCCGTCTTCGACTACACCGCCAAGAACTCCAAGCATCACCGCCAGCGAATCGCCGATCCCGCCGTGGTACCGACGATCAAGGCGCTGCGGGGTCGACGCGGCGGGGGCGGGGACGATGAGCTGCTCGCCTATCGCAGCGGTCGCGCCTGGAGCGACGTGCGCGCCGCCGAGATCAACGAGTACCTGAAGCAGGTGATGGGCGGCGAGTACAGCGCCAAGGACTTCCGCACCTTCAACGCGACGGTCCTCGCCGCGGCCCAGCTGGCGACCGAGGGCCACGATGCGCGGACGAAGACGGCGCGCAAGCGCGCCGCGGCCGCCGCCACCAAGCGCGTCGCCGAGTACCTGTCCAATACGCCCGCGGTCTGCCGCGCCTCCTACATCGACCCGCGCGTGTTCGACCGCTACGACTCCGGCGAGACGATCCGCGATTCGCTGCGTCGGATCGTCGCCGGCGCGGATCCGGGGGAGTTCCCGGACCGGGAGCAGATCGAACGCGCCGTTCTGCGTTTAATCGCTTGACAGTTACCTCGATGCGCTCGCCCCGGCGCTGGACGGCGTCGAGACGGATCTCGTGAGCGTGAACTCGGACTGGGACCCGATCCACGAGGCGTATCTGGCGCGAACCGGCTGAGCGCGGCGCCGCTCAGCCGCAGCGAGCAGGGCGGCGCGGGTCGCCGCTCATCCCACCGCGGCCGCGAGCGCCGGCCAGAGCGTTTCCTCCGCCTCGAGCACCGCCGCCGCGTCGCGTTCGGCGCCGGTCCAAAGCCCGAGGTCGCATCCTTCGGCCTCGCTGGCGGCCAGCAGCGTCGAGGCGAGCGTCGTCCAGCGCGCGGCCGCCTCCGCGGCGATCTCCGACTCGGGTCGCCCGCATTCGGCGAGAAAGCGCGAATACATGAGCCTGAAGTTGCCGCCGCCGGTGCCACGGCGCTCGATCACCTGATAACCGAACCGCGCGCACCATTGCCAGTCGTCGATCCGTCCGGGCCAGTGGCCGACCTCGGCGGCGAATCGGCGCAGCGCCGGAAGCCCCTCGTATTCCCCGAGCGGCGGTTCCAGCATCTGGCGTGCGTTGCGGGCGATCGCCGCCGGCGCCGCGGCCCGCGGATCGGCGGCGTCGAGGTCGCCGCTGAGCGTGAACATGTGCCCTCTGAGCGGAAAGATCGGATGCTCGCCGTGTCGCGCCCGGGCGAGGTTCTCGAGCCGGGTCGTCTGCAGCTCGGCGAAGCCGGTGTCGGAGAGATAGGCCAGCTCGTCGTCGTAGCCGGCGAGGACGACGGCGTGGCCCGGAAAATGGGCGGAGCTGCCGTAGTGGTCCAGGTAATAGAGGTCGGTGATCAGCAGCGGCGGCCGGCCGCGATCGACCGCCGCGCGGGCTGCCGCCCAGGACTCGCCCGGATCGTCGAAGGTCCGCAGCGCGATCGGCGCCCCGGTGAGCTCGACGAACTGCTCCTCGAGCCGGCCCACTCTGCCGTTGATGAACCGCGACGGCGACTGGCCGTCGAGCGCGACGTAGTAGAAGCACACCCCGGCGCCGAGACCGAGCGCCATCTCCTCGGAGATCTCGAGCCCGGCGTGGGCGAGCAGGTTGCGAAGCGCAGTCGACCCGCAATGGTTGCCGGGCCGGTGCCGGTAGCCGGGGACCATCGCGCGCGTGCTCATCGTCGGCCGGATTGTGCACGGTTCGCGTCATCGGGCCCGGGTACGGCCGCGTATGCAAGAGTCCGGAGAAGGGAGCTCGACGATGACGGTGGCGGTGAGAATTGCGCTCTGCGTGGCGCCGGGGGTGCTCGCGTTCTTGCTGCCGCGAGCGTCGTCGTGGCCGCAGAGGGGCGTCGATCGAGCGAAGGGCCGCCGGGGCCGCGGCGAGCTGCCGACCTGATGGCTCGGCTGGCGCTGGTCGCCAACCCGGGCTCCGGGTCGGGCGAGGCTGAGCGGGTCGAGCGCCTGCTCGCCGCGCGCGAACCGGAGCTGATTCGCTTCGACCTCGACGACCACGCGGGCCTCACCGGCGCTGCGCCAGAACGGATAGTCGTCGCGGGCGGTGACGGGTCCATCGGCAGCGTCGCGGAGGTGGCCGCCGAGCTCGCCGTTCCGCTGGCGATCGTGCCGGTCGGGACCGCGAACGACTTCGCCCGCGCGCTCGGCATCCCGGCGGAGACCGAGCGCGCAGTCGAGCTGGCGCTGAGCGGCGATCGCACCCGGGTTGAGAAGCTCGGCGAATGCCGGGGCGAGGGCGATCGACGGGATCAGCGGCGCGCGTTCGTGAACGCGGCCAGCACCGGACTATCGCCGATCGCCGCGCGCGAGGCCCAGGGTCTGAAGGCGAAACTCGGCAAGCTCGCCTACTCGGTGGCCGCGTTTCGAGTCGGGATCCAGGCGCGGCCCGTCGTCTGCACGGTGCGCTGCGACGGCGATGAGCTGTTCTCCGGCTCGGCCTGGCAGGCGATCGTCGCCTGCAGCGGCGCCTTCGGAGGCGGCGCGGCGGTCGAGCCCGATCCGCGTCACGGGATCCTCCGGGCGGTCGTGATCGAGGCCGGATCGCGGTCCCGGCTGCTGCTGCATGCGTTCGCGCTCCGCTACGGGCAGGATCGAGGACCAGGATGGCGTGATCGACGCCGCCGGGACGGCAGTCGAGGTCGAGGCGCCCGACGGGCCCGGGTTCAACATCGACGGCGAGCTAGTCGACGCCGAACGCCTGCGCTGCACGATCCAGCCGCGGGGGTTCGAGGTCGTGGTCGGGTGAGGTCGTTCGGCGACCTGCGCCTGGAGCCGCCGCGCCTGCGCCGGCGCGAATCCCCCGGGCTCGCGGCCTGGCGCCGGTACAGGCTGACGGCGCTGACGCTCGGCGGCGCGATCGCCTGGTATGCGGCCGACAGCCTTCGTCACCGCCGCGAGGGAGCCTTCGGCTACGAGATCGACACCGAGATCGCGGTTGGCTCGGCGGATTTCTTGCGCGCCGCCGAGGCGCTCACCGGAGCGCCGATTTCGACCGGAAACGAGGCCGAGCTGCTGATCAACGGCGACCGGATCTTCCCGGCGATGCTGGAGACGATCGCCGCCGCGCAGCGGACGCTGAACGTCCAGACCTACGTCTATTGGCGAGGGGAGATCGCGACCCGGATGGCGGAGGCGATCGCCGACCGGGCGCGGGCGGGCGTCGACTGCAACGTGATCCTCGACGCGCTGGGTGCGGCGAAGATGAAGCGCCCGCTGATTCGCCTCATGGCCGACGCCGGAGTTCGGGTGGTCCTCTTCCGTCCGCCGAAGCCCTACGCGGTCCGCCGCCTGGTGAATCGCAGTCATCGCCGGTTGCTGATCGCCGACGGCAGGACCGGGATGACCGGCGGCGTCGGGATCGCCGAGGAGTGGACGGGCGACGCCGACGACCCCGAGCACTGGCGCGACACGCACGTCCGCGTGCGAGGGCCGGTCGTGCGCGGCATGCAGGGTGCGTTCGCGGAGAACTGGCTCGAGGGGACCGGCGAGGTGCTCGCCGGCGACGACTACCTCCCCGATCTCGATCCGGTCGACGAGGGCGGCCCGATGCAGCTGGTGCGCTCGAGCGCCAAGGTCGGCGACACCAACGCGGAGGCCCTCTACTACCTGGCGATCGCCTCCGCGCAGCGCTCGATCGACCTCACCGCCGCGTACTTCGTGCCTCGGCCGGCGTTCACGGACGCGCTCGCGTCGGCCGCCCAGCGCGGGGTCCGGGTGCGGATCCTCGTGCCCGGCCCGCACATCGACAAGCCGATCGTCCGGGTCGCGGGACGGGCCGCCTACCAGCAGCTGCTGGACGCGGGGGTGGCGCTGCACGAATTCCAGCCGACGATGCTCCATGCCAAGACGCTGTCCGTCGACGGCGCCTGGTCGGCGGTCGGGACGGTGAACTTCGACAACCGCTCGTTCCAGCTTCACGACGAGGTCACCCTGTGCGTCTGGGACGAGCGCTTCACGGGCCGTCTCGACGAGGCGTTCGAGCGCGACCTGGAGCGCTCGCAGCGGATCGAGCCAGAGCGCTGGCGCCGGCGGCCGGTTCGCCAGCGCGTCGCCGAGGCGTCGACGAAGCTGCTGCGCCGCGAGCTCTGAGTCCCGGCCCTATCCTGCGCCGCGTGCGCAAGCGAGGCAAGGCGTCACGGCGACGGCCGCTGCTGGCCGGCCGGCGGGTGGCACGACGCAACCCGCTGATGGCCGTGCTCGGCGACGCCGACCAGGCGCTGCTGCGCTTGCTGCGCACCCGAGGTCACGCCGAGCCGGTGGAGACGACGATGCGGACGCTGGGAATGGCCGGCGAGTACGCCGCGATCTGGGTGGTGATCGGCTCGATCGGCGCCTCGATCGACGAACGCCGACGTGGCCAGTGGCTCGCCGCGGGCACCATCGGGCCAATCGGCGTCGGTGCCAATCTCCTCGTCAAGCTCGCGGTCGGCCGGCGCAGACCGCTGATCGAGGACCACCCTCCACTCGCCAAGGCGCCGACCAAGCTCTCCTTCCCCTCCGCGCACGCGACCTCCTCGATGGCCGCGGCGACTGCGCTCGGCCGTGTGGAGCCGCGCGCCCGCCCCTATCTGTTCGGCCTCGCGGGAGTGATCTGCGTCGGGCGTCCGTACCTCGGCATGCACTACCCCTCCGACGTGCTCGGCGGCGCGGCGCTGGGGGTCTGCCTCGGAATGCTCGTCCGCGGGCTCGGCGTCGTTCCCGCCGAGGAGCGCTTGTTCGAGCTCGCGGTCGACGCCAACGAGCTCGCGCAGGCGAACCGGCGCGCGACGGGCAACGGTGGCGCCGGCGGTCCGGCGCTCACCGCCGAGGAGGCCGGGGCCGACCCGGCGTCCCCGGGCGCGTGAAGGTAGGGATCGTCGGCCTGCCGAACGCCGGCAAGTCGACGCTCTTCAACGCGCTGACGCGCGCCGCCGCGGAGACCGGCGATTACGCGTTCACGACCATCGACCCAAACGTCGCGGTCGTCCCGGTACCGGACGATCGCCTCGCTCCGATAGCCGAGACGGTGGGCGCGAGCGACCTGGTGCCGGAGACGATCGAGTTCCACGACATCGCCGGACTGGTGCGCGGCGCATCGCGGGGCGAGGGCCTCGGAAACCGGTTCTTGGCCGCGATCCGCGAGACCGACGCGATCTGCCACGTCGTGCGCTGCCACACCAGTGGCCGCGTCCCGCACCCCGAGGGGCGGATCGATCCGATCGACGACATCGAACTGATCGAAACCGAGCTGCTCGCCGCGGACCTCGAGAGCGCCGAGCGTCGGCTCGAGCGGGTCACCAAACAGGCCCGCTCGGGCGATGCCGAGTCGATCGCCGAGCGGGAGTGGCTCGCCGGCGTCGTCGATGCGCTCGGCGCGGGACGGCCGGCGCGCGACGTGCCCGTCCCGGATGCCGCGCACGAGGCGCCACGACGGTTGTTCGCACTCACCTCCAAGCCGGTTCTCTACGTCGCCAACGTCGACGAGGATGCCGACGAGGTGCCGGGGGCGGTCGCCGAGCACGCGCGAGCCGCGGGCGCCCGCGCAGTCGCGATCTCCGCGCGGGTCGAATCGGAGCTCGGCGAGCTCGGCGAGCAGGAGGCCTTCGAGATGCGGGCCGAGCTCGGGATCGCCGAGTCGGGGCTCGAGCGCCTCGTGCACGCCGCCTTCGAGCTCCTGGAGCTGATCGTCTTCTTCACCGCGGACGAGGACAAGGAGGCCGTCGCCCACGCCGTGCACCGGGGAGCGACCGCCCACGACGCGGCGGCGGAGATCCACACCGACCTTCAGCGCGCCTTCGTTCGCGCCGAGGTGATCTCGTGGCGCGAGCTCGTCGACGCCGGCGGCTACGTGCAAGCGCGCGAGCGCGGCCTGCTGCGCACCGAGGGCCGCGGCTACGAGGTCGCCGACGGCGACGTGATCACGATCAAGGTCTGAGAGCGAGCCCGCTAGCGCGGCAGCAGCCGGCGACCGAGGCTCGAGATCGTGACGTGGATGGCGCCCGGCTCGACCGCATAGTCGAGCAGCGCCAGCGCCCGCAGCCGGTCGAGCTCGTACTGGAACGCCGCCGCCTGGCGCCGCGACTCGTAGTCCCGGCGAATGTCGAACGCCCAGCCGGTGGTGTGCAGCGAGTACTCCTCCGTCGCCTGGATGTTGGACTCGACGAGCCGGTCCTGATAGCTGCGATCGCGAACTGCGCTCGTCACCCGAAGCGGCGTCGCGGCGTTGCTGTCGTTGCGGACCAGCCGAGCGAGGTAGGTGAGCCCCGCCAGGGCCTCGGGCCGCAGGGCGCGATAGAGCTCGGGCTCCTGGCCGAGCTCGGCGGCGAACTCACCGATGTCGCGATCGGGCTCCCAACCGAGCCCCGGGTCGTCGGGCAGGGGGACGAGGTCGCCGTCGCGGATCGCCCCCTCGATCTCACCCGGGTCGTCGAACACGTCGGTCTCGTTCTCAGGGTGGAAGACCTCCTCGAGTGTCGCCTTGTTGGTGGCGAGCTCCGCAGTCGCGGCGAGCGCGTCGCGGTCGCGCCGGAAGGCGCTCATGATCGACTCCGAGGCGCGCACCTTCCACGGATAGTTCAACGACTCGTCGCCGAATCCGGTGAGCAGCTCGTAAGCGTCGCGGTGCACGCGCGGGCCGGAGTCGAAGTAGACCTGCGCGTAGGAGAGGCCGGCCGTCGCCACCACCTCGCCGATCGGCGTCGAGCTGGCGGCGCCCGCGTAGGCGCGCAGGACGGTCTCGAGGTTTCCGATCCCCATGTGGTAGGAGGCGACCGCCAGGTCGGCGGCGCCGAAGCGCTGCTCGGCGATCTCCAGGTAGCGTGCGGCCCCCTCGATCGCCGCGTCGGGGTCGAACCGCTGGTCGATCGCGGCCCGCCGAGCCTCGAGCCGGTCGGTCTGGCCGGGGGAGCCCGACCTGGAGATCCGCTTGGTGAGCGCGATGCTCGCCGCCAGGTCGACCGACATCCCGAGCAGGTCGGTGGCGGTCGAGGGCAGGATCTGGGCGAGGCCCGCGGCGGACTCTGGGGTCGGACCGGCGATCGCCACGGGTCGCCCGGCGCTCTCGAGGAAGATCATCGCCTCGAGGGTGTCGGGATCGACGCCGTGCCGACCGGCCGCGGCCTCGATCCGGGTTCGAAAGCGTGCGGTGCGCTCGGCCGAGGCGACGACGCCGCCGGGGCTCTTCTCGTAGATCACGTGCGATTCGCCGACCGCCGCACGACGCTCGAACTCGGCCGCGCGCGACGGCTTCCAGGCGAGCGGGTCGGCGTTGGGACGGGCCGCGGCGCTTGCGGTATTGGCGATCCGCGCGACGCGCACGTCGAGCGGATCGTTGTCGCCGAGCCCGAGCGCGATCGCGATCGCAGCGATCGCCGCGGCGGCGACGACGAGCACCAGCGTCCCGCCGACCACGCGAACGATGAACCCCCTGCCGCGCTGGTCTCGCACCGGGGGTCATGTTAGGCTGCCGCGCCGGTGGCTGCAGGGAGGCGCATCGGCGCCGTTTCACTCTCGGTCTGTGCCGCGGCGATCGCGGCTCTGGCATTGGCGCCGGGCGCCTCGGCGAAGCCGAAGGGCTTCAGCTACGGGGTCGCCTCGGGCGAGGTCCGCTCGAGCTCGGCGATCCTCTGGGCGAGGGCCGACACGCCCGGCAAGACCTACCTGCAGGTGATCGAACGTGGCGGCTTCGCCGCCTGCGACGCCAAGCACTCGCTGGCGCAAGGTCAAGGCGAAGACGAGCCACGACATGACCGTGCAGGCGCAGGTGACGAAGCTCGACCCCGCCACCGACTACCGCTACCGCTACTGCACGCCCGGCGGAGCGCGCTCGGCAACCGGCAAGTTCACCACCGCGCCGCCGTCGAAGAAGAACGCGAAGATCCGGTTCGCGCTCACCGGCGATCAGGACGCGCGGCCGGTCCCCGGCGGCTCGGCCCCCTACTGGGGCCTGTTCAAGGTCTGGAATCGGATCGCCAGGGAACGAAACGACTTCAACGTCCTCATGGGCGACACGATCTACTCCGACACGGAGGTCCCCGGCTACGGGCTCGCCGACATCGCGGTCAGCGTCGCCCAGAAGTGGGCCGCCTACAAGACCAACCTGACCGAGAAGTCATGGGTGAAGGCGCGCGGATCGGCCGCCTACTACGCACACTGGGACGACCACGAGTTCATCAACGACTTCTCGCGCGGGGAAAGCTCGTTCCCCTACTCGAACGACGGCCAGGCGCTCGGCAGCACCGAGATCAGCGGCGAGAAGGTCTACAAGAACGGCGTCAAGGCGTTCACCGACTACAACCCCGTCCCCGCCGTCAGCAAGAAGACGGGCCTCTACCGCTCGGTCCGCTGGGGCAAGAACCTGGAGATCTTCTTCCTCGACGAGCGCTCGTTCCGCAGCACCAGCTCGGACTACGGCGGCGCCTGCGACAACCCGCCCGGAAGCGGCGACCCCGACCTCGCGCCAACGGCGCCACAGAGCGTCCGTAACGCCTTCGCCGCGATCGCCCCGCAGCTCGCGAACCCGGTGCCGACGGCGTGTACCTCCTCGCTCAACGACCCGAGCCGGACGATGCTCGGCGCCGAGCAGCTGAGAAAGTTCGAGCGCGCGGTCAAGAAGTCCTCGGCGACCTTCAAGGTCGTCCTCAACGAGGTCCCGATCCAGCAGTACTTCACGTTTCCCTATGACCGCTGGGAGGGATATGAGGCCGAGCGCGCGGCGCTCCTTCACTACCTCGCCGACAACGTCGACAACGTCGTCTTCCTGACCGCCGAGGTTCACGCGAGCCTGGTCAACGACGCCCGCTTCAACACGTTCGGCGGGCCGGGCGTCCAGAACTCCGGGATCCTCGACATCGTCACCGGCCCCGTCGGCACCGAGACCTACGCGGGCGAGGTCAACGACACCCTCGGCACCTCCTCCGCGGGAACGCTGGTCCACGACCTGTTCTTCAAGCCGCAGCCGCCGAACGGGCTTGGGATGCAGTGCGCGTCGATGAACCAGAACAGTTACGCCGAGGTCACCGTGACCAAGAAGCAGCTCCGCGTCGACCTGCTCGACGAGAACGGCGACCCGGTCTCCGATACCGGGGACATCACGACGCCCGGTCCGCCGTGCGCCCCGGTCGTGATCCCGAAGAGCTGAGCCCGGTCGCTTGACCCCCGGCGTGCGAACCGAGGCGCGCTTCCCCGCGGTCCGTGCGGACGGCGGCCATTACGAGAGCTTCTACGTCAAGGCGACGCGGCCCGGCGGCGGGCGTGGGATCTGGATCCGGCACACCGTCCACAAGCGCCCGGGATCCGAACCCCAGGGCGCGTTGTGGTTCACGCTCTTCGACGCCGACCGGCCCGAGCCGCGGGCGACGAAGCTCACCGTCCCCGCCGCAGAGCTATCGGCGCCCGACGGCGCCTACATCCAGGTCGGCGGGGGCGTGCTCGAGCCCGGCCACGCGCAGGGCGAGATCGAAACCGAGGCGATGCGCGTCGGCTGGGACCTGCGCTTCGAGGACGGGGCCGAGGCCTTCCGGCACCTGCCCTACGAGTTCCTCTACCAGGCGCCGCTGCCGCGGACAAAGCTCCTCTCCCCTCATCCGGACACCCGCTTCACCGGGATCGTCACCGTCGACGACGAGTCGATCGCCGTCGACGCCTGGCCGGGGATGGTCGGCCACAACTGGGGCGCCGAGCACGCCGAGCGCTGGACCTGGATCGAGGCCAACGAGTTCCGCCAGGGCGACGGCTACTTCGATGCGGCGCTGGGGCGGATCAAGCTCGGACCGTGGACGACGCCGTGGATCGGCAACGCGATGCTCCACATCGACGGCGAGTCGCACCGGCTCGGCGGCCTCGACCGGATCCGCTCGACCCGGATCGACGACGAGCCCACCGAGTGCTCGTTCGAGCTCGCCGGCAAGGGCGTCAAGGTCCGCGGTCGGGTCTCCTCCGAGGCCCACAACTTCGTCGCCTGGGTGTACGCCGACCCCGAGGGTCCGGAGCACAACACGCTCAACTGCTCGATCTCCGATCTCGAGCTCACCGTCGAGCGCCGAGGACACGAGCCCCGGCTGCTCGAGTGCGTCGGGGCGGCGGCGTACGAGATCGGGATGCGCGAGACCGATCACGGGATCCCGCTGCAGCCGTACGCCGACGGCTAGGCGGACCGAGCACGCCACGGGAGCTACAGCTAGCGATGGTGAAAGCGCGCCCAGGTCGAGCGCAGGCCGAGGCGGGCGCGCAGAGTGTCACCGGTGACCACCGTCGACCCGCGGCTGCCGATCACCTTGGCGCGGACGATGCGCGGCGACTTGCCGGTCTTGAGGATGTCGATCTCGCGCAGCCGGCCGGAGAACAGGCCCTCGAGCTCGGAATCCATCTCGCCGTCGGTGAACCGCATCCTCCAGTTGTGGACCGGTGAGAGATCGTCGTACGGGTCCTTGACCGACTTCAGGTACGGAACCGGCGTGCCGCTCGAGAACCCGAACTCCGAGTTCTCGGTGAGCCCGCCCGAGGTCGAGAAGTAGTACGTGACGGCGGTCTTGCCGCGGTAGGTGACGACCTCACGCGCGGTCGCCTTCACCGCCCGGTCGGTCGGCCGCGTCTCCGAGCCCTTGCCGCCGTAGACCTGGCTGCGCGTGTCGGCGTACTGGTCGAAGGCTCCGCCGCGATCGGTCGCCTGGCCGTAGGAGCGAGCGACGATCGACTGCGCGCGCAGCGCCTGCTGCGGCCACGAGGACGGCATCTCGTTCGGGACCACGCCGCGCACGTAGTCCTCGACCCGGACCGCGTTGATGACCAGGATCTCGCCTCCGTCGGGGTGGGCCACGAGACTGCCGCGGTAGCGGCCGAAGCCGCCGATCGCGACCCCGCCGGACGCCTGACCCTCGCCGCCGCAGCCGGCGATCCGGTGGCCCTCGGCGTTGCGCAGCGAGACGTCGCCGGAGCGGGAGACGAACGAATAACGGCGCCGGGGGCTGAGCTTGCGACCGCACGCCTTCGCCGCGCCTCGGAACGTGACCGAGTCGTCGCGCGAGCCGAGCAGCACCCGCACCCGGGCGCCGGGGTGCTTGCGGACCTTGGTGTGCGAGAAGTAGTGCCCGAGGATGTCGCGGTAGCTCCACCCGTGCTCGGCGTAGCCGTAGGCGCCGTACTGGGAGAGGCCGACCCCGTGGCCGAAGCCGTGGCCCTTGACCTTCCAGGCTCCATCGGCGCCGGCCGGCGCGATCATCGCCAACGTGGCCAGGGCGGCCGGCGCCATCCGCGCCAGCACCGTCTCGATCGCGCTTCGCCTGGCGCCATTGTTCTTCGCTTCTGGCTTCGCGCTCACAGTCCCTCGATCGCGCTTCGCCTGGCGCCATTGTTCTTCGCTTCTGGCTTCGCGCTCACAGTCCCTGGATCCCGGATCCCCACCGGGTGCAACAGGGTAGGGAGGGAGGAGTCGCGGTGAGCGGCGCCGGCGTCAAACGGGGCGATACGCTGCGGCCGGTCCGAGCGGAGCCCGAAACGGAGGTCGAATGAGCGCGAGCGAGCGGGAGAAGCAGGTCATCGAGGCGACCCCGAGGCAGCTCTTGATCGGCGGCGAGTGGCGGGACGCGAGCGGTGACGAAACGCTCGGCGTCGAGGATCCGGCCACGGGCGAGATCCTCTGCGAGATCGCCGACGCGACGCCCGACGACGCCAAGGCAGCGCTCGATGCCGCCTGCGACGTGCAGGCCGAGTGGGCGGCCACGCCGCCGAACGAGCGCTCGGAGATCCTCCACCGGGCGTTTGTCGCGCTCAACGAGCAAGCCGAGGACCTCGCCCTGCTGATGACCCTCGAGATGGGCAAGACGGTGGCCGAGTCGAAGGCCGAGATTGCCTACGCGGCCGAGTTCTTTCGCTGGTTCTCCGGCGAAGCGCTGCGCGTCGACGGCTACTACAAGGTCGCCGGCAACGGCGCCTCCCGGGTCCTGGTCATGCGCCAGCCGGTCGGGCCTTGCTACTTCATCACCCCCTGGAACTTTCCGAACGCGATGGGGACGCGCAAGATCGGTCCCGCGATCGCCGCCGGCTGCACGATGGTGGTCAAGCCCGCGCAGCAGACCCCGCTCTCGATGCTCGCGCTCGCCAAGCTGCTGGCCGACTGCGGGCTGCCGCCGGGAGTGCTCAACGTCGTCACGGGCTCGTCGTCGAGCGCGATCTCCAAGCCGGTGATCGAGGACCCCCGGTTGCGCAAGCTCTCGTTCACCGGCTCGACGGAGGTGGGGCGCAAGCTGATCGCCCAGGCGGCCGACAACGTGCTCAAGGTCTCGATGGAGCTCGGCGGCAACGCGCCGTTCTTGATCTTCGACGACGCCGATCTGGACGCTGCGATCGACGGGGCGATGCTCGCCAAGATGCGCAATATCGGCGAGGCGTGCACCTCCGCGAATCGGTTCCATGTCGCCGACTCGGTCGCGGGCCCGTTCGCCGAGAGGCTCGCGGAGCGCATGGGCGCCTTGAAGCTCGGCCGCGGGACCGAGGAGGGCGTCGACGTCGGCCCGCTGATCGACGACGACCAGCGCGAGAAGGTCTCCGAGCTGGTCACGGACGCGATCGACAAGGGGGCCAAATGCGTCGTCGGCGGCGGCGCTCGCGACGGCGCCGGCTACTTCTACGAGCCCACGGTCCTCGGCGACGTCCCGGAGTCGGCCCGGGTCCTGCGCGAGGAGATCTTCGGCCCGGTCGCCCCGGTGAAGGGGTTCGGCTCCGAGGAGGAGGCGGTGGCGGCGGCCAACGACACCGAATACGGGCTCGTCGCCTACGTCTACACGAGCGACCTGAAGCGAGCGCTGCGGGTCTGCGAGGGTCTCGAGACCGGGATGATCGGCCTCAACCAGGGAATGGTCTCCAATGCCGGCGCCCCATTCGGGGGTGTCAAGCAGTCGGGCGTCGGCCGCGAGGGTGGGAACGAGGGGATCGACGAGTACCTCGACACCAAGTACGTGGCGGTGAACCTCTGACCCGTCGCGGGCCCGGCATCCGCTACCGGTGACGGGGGCCGCCGACCCGACCCGGATGTTTCGCCTCGACGGGCGGACGGTTGTCGTCACCGGCGCCTCCTCCGGGCTCGGCCGACGATTCGCCCGCGTCGCCGGCGCCGCCGGGGCATCCGTGGTCGCAGGCGCTCGGCGGCGCGACAGGCTCGACTCACTGGTGGCCGAGCTGCGCTCGGACGGCGCCCGGTCGGTGGCGATCGGATGCGACGTGACTGTCGACGACGACGTCGAGCGGCTGATCGCCACGGCAGTCGAGGCGACGGGTCGCCTCGACGTGCTCGTCAACGCCGCCGGGGTCGGGCCCTCCGAGGACGAGGAGCTCGAGTCGCCCGAGCTCTTCCGCCGGGTGATCGCTGTGAACACCGTCGGCCTCTATTCGTGCGCCCGCGCGGCAGCCGCCGTGATGCTCGACCGCGAGCGCGGATCGATCATCAACATCGCCTCGATCAGCGGGCTCGTCGCCGGCGACGGACCGGACACGCCGTCGTACGCCGCCTCCAAGGGGGCGGTGGTCAACCTCACGCGTGAGCTCGCCGTTCGCTGGGCGCCGCGGCGAGTGCGCGTCAACGCGCTCGCCCCGGGATGGTTCCCGTCGGAGATGACCGCCGCGACCCTGGCCGACGAGTCCGGGCGCCGGTTCGTCGAGCAGCGCACCCCGCTCGGTCGGGCGGGCCGCCCGGACGAGCTCGACGGGGCGCTGCTCTTCCTCGCCTCCGACGCGTCGAGCTACGTCACCGGCCAGACGCTCGTCATCGACGGCGGCTGGACCGCACGCTGAGCCCGCAGCACTCGCCGAGGAGAGCCGGCCGCTAGATTCGAGCCGTGGGTGACGCGACCCCGACATTGTTCGAATGGGCCGGAGGGGAGCCGGCGATCCGGCGCCTGATCGACGCCTTCTACGACCGCGTCGAAGCGGACGAGCTGATCTCCCCGTTCTTCCCCGGCGGCGTCGCCGACGCGCACCGCGACCACGTCGCGGCCTGGTGGACGGAGGTGTTCGGCGGGCCGCGGCGCTACACGGAGGAGCTCGGCGGCTACGAGTCGATGCTCGCACACCACCGTGGGCTCGGGATCACGCCCGAGCAGCGCTTTCGCTTCGCATCGTTGATGAGCCTCGCCGCCGACGACGCCGGGCTTCCCGACGACCCGGAGTTCCGCTCGGCGCTGGTCGCCTACCTGGAGTGGGGAACGCGGCTCGCGCTCCACAACTCCCAGCCCGATGCCGAGGCCGCGCAGCATGCCCCGGTGCCGCGCTGGGGGTGGGGCGAGGCGCCCCCCTACCGGCCCTGAGGGCCGGCTCGGCCGCGCGGGCTCGGCGTCGGGGAGAGCCGCCTCGAGCTCAGCGCCCGAGCAGCTGTCCGATCAGGCCGCTCGCGCCATGGCGCTTTTGGAGGTAGCACTGGTGGTACTCCTCCGCGCGCCAGAACGGCTTCGCCGGCTCGATCTCGGTCACGATCGGGGCCGAGAACCGCTTGCGGTTGCGCTCCAGCACCCGTCGCGCCGCCGCCGCCTGCTCGTCGCTGTGGGCGAAGACAACCGAGCGATACTGCCAGCCGACGTCCGGGCCCTGGCGGTTGAGCTGCGTCGGGTCGTGGATCTCGAAGTAGCGCTGCACGAGGTCCTCGTAGGCGATTCGAGCCGGGTCGAACTCGACCTGGCAGACCTCGACGTGCCCGGTGGCGCCACCGCAGACTTGCTCGTAGGTCGGGTTCTCGAGCTCCCCGCCCTCGTAGCCGACGGCGGTGTCGACCACGCCGTCGAGCTCGCGGAAGCGCTCCTCGACCTGCCAGAAGCAGCCGGCCCCGAAGGTGGCCTTCTCGGTGCCGGTACTGCCGCTCGTCTGATTGCCGTTATCCATCTCATCCCTTCGATCGTCGCTACCTCATAGTCTGGCAACGGGCCGCAAAATTACGTCCGCGGTCGCCGGAGAGCCGCTCAGCCGTGCGGGTGCGCCATCTTCACGTAGTCGAGCGCCGCGATCAGCACCGCCTCATCGACCCCCTTCTCCCTGGCCACCTCCCGGACCGTGCGGTGCGAGGTCGCCGCCTCCTTGACGATCTCGGCCGCCCGGTCGTAGCCGATGTGAGGGGTGAGGGCGGTCGCCACCTGGAGCGTCGACTCCGCGTGGCGCTGCAGCATCTCCTCGTTCGGCTCGATCCCGCGCACGCACCTCTCGTCGAGAAGCCGGCAGGCGGACGTGAGCAGCTTGATCGAGTCGAGCAGGTTGCGGGCGATCAGGGGCACCCGGACGTTGAGCTCGAACTGCCCCTGCGAGCCGGCCACCGCGATCGCCGCGTCGTTGCCGATCACCTGATCGCCGACCTGGATCACGACCTCGCAGATCACCGGGTTGACCTTGCCGGGCATGATCGAGGAGCCCTTCTGAAGCTCGGGCAGGCGGATCTCGGCGAGCCCCGCGCGCGGGCCGGACCCCATCAGGGCGAGGTCGTTGCCGATCTTGATCAGCGAAACGCCGACCACCTTGAGGGCGCCGGAGAGCTCGACCAGGGCGTCGCGGTTCGCCTGGGCCTCGAAGCGATCCTGCGGCGCGGAGATCTCGAGTCCGCTCGCGTCCGAAAGCCCTTGGCGCACGCGCTGAGCGAACTCTGCATGCGTGTTGATCCCGGTTCCGGTCGCGGTCCCGCCGAGCGGGATCTGGCCGACCCGGCCGAGCGTGCCGCGGACCCGTTCGGCGCCGAGACGGATCTGGGCCGCGTAGCCCGCGAACTCCTGGCCCAGGGTCACGGGGACCGCGTCCATCAGGTGCGTGCGCCCGGACTTGACGTGGCCGGCGAACTCCTCGGCCTTCGAGGCCAGGGCGCGAGCGAGCCCGTCCATCGCCGGCAACAGCTCGCCGGAGACCTCGGCAAGCGCCGCCAGGTGGACGGCCGAGGGGAAGACGTCGTTGGAGGATTGGCCCATGTTGACGTGGTCGTTGGGGTGGGCCTCGTCGCCGGCGAGGCTCGCGATCACCTCGTTCGCGTTCATGTTCGACGACGTCCCCGAGCCGGTCTGGAAGACGTCGATCGGGAACTGCTCGTCGTGCTCGCCGGCGGCGACCGCGTCGGCGGCCGCGGCGATCCGCTCGGCGATCCCGGGGTCGAGCTCGCCGAGCTCGGCGTTGACCCTGGCAGCGGCGGCCTTCAGCCGGCCCAGCCAGTGGACGACCGGAAGCGGGACCCGCTCCCCGGAGACCGGGAAGTTCTCGACCGCCTTCACCGTCTCGCCGCCCCAGAGCTGGGTCTCCGACTCGACTGCCATTCGCGCCTCCTGATCACCTCGTGTGCCGCTTCGAGGCTAGCGGTTGGATTCGGCCCTGCGGCGCTCCCGGTAGGCGCGCGCCTTGGCACGGTTACCGCACTCGCCCATGTCACACCAGGTCCCCGAGCGGTTGCGTGAGCGGTCGTAGAACGCCCACTGGCAGTCGTCGGCCGGGCATGCCTTGAGCCGTGGCCAGGTTCCGTCCTTGATCGCGCCGTGGACGATCGAGAGCAGGGTCGCGATCGCCGCGTCGACGCCATCGCAGCGGGTCACGAGCTCGGCGCCACCGGGATCGAACCGAAGGCCGATCGCCGCCCGCGCGGACTGCTGGTTGAGAACCGCGAGCGCCGCCGGCGGCGCGGCCTCGCCGCCGTTGTTGGCGAGCAGCAGGTCCCGCAGCGCCTCGCGCACGGCGACCAGCCGCTCGCGCTCAGCCTCCACCTCGAGGCGCTCGTCGCGCGCCAGGCCGTGGGCCGCCAGCCAGCGGTCGGCGGTGGAGGCGGAGGCGAGCTCGTCACGGCCCTCCTCGACATCGCGGGTGTTGACGAACTCGCGAACCAGCTCCAGGTCACCGGGTGCCGTCTGCTCTCTCATAACTGTCTACATACTATCACCGGTTATGCTATAACTATCTACAGGAGAACACCGGTTATGAAGAGGGAGGCATGATGAATCCACTGATGGCGCTGCTCTATCTCGACGCTCGGCAGGCCGAGTTCTCGCGCAGGACGCGCGAGCGGCACGTCGATCCGGCGGCCAACGCACGCGTGAGCCGTTCGCGCAGCTCGCGACTTCGGTTCTAGCTGCCGCCCTCCGGGCGCGCCGGATCAGCCGCCGGCGAGCCCGGATTCGCGGCCGCGGTCGAACGCGCTCTGTAGCGACGCGGGGAGCGGCTCGGCGCCGGCGCCGGTGAAGCCGGCGGCGGAGTCGATCCGCAGCACCAGGTCCCGGTGGATGCCGCCGGTAGCGGACGCTCCGCGCTCGATCGCCCCCTGCAGGTAGCCGAGCTCGATGAACGCCTGGCGATCCTCGTCGCGCAGGGCGACCCGGTTGAGCGCGGTCGCCGCACCGACCAGCGACCTGCCGACCGTCTGCAGGGTTCCCGCGGGCTGCTCGTCGACCAGACAGCCGCTGATCGGCGTCTCGCCGTTCAGCCGGACGGCGCCTGGCGCCGCCGCCAGGGCCTCCACGTAGCGGGCGGGCGGTGCCAGGCACGCGGCCGGGGTCCGGGGCGGCTCGGATGAACCGCAGCCGGTTAGCGCCGCCAGCGCCAGCGTCCCCGCCACCGGAAGCTTGATCCGCATCCCGCCCATCCTACGGACGACGCCTAGGGCGCCGACCGGGACGCTTCGTGTCTCGGCTCGCCGAGTCCGGTCGCGCGGACCTCGCCGCGGGCGCTTGGCAGAATCAGCCGCTCGTGCCCGGATTCCGACCGGTAGACCCGAAGCAGTCGTTCCCCGCGCTCGAGCGGCGCATCCTCGAGCGCTGGCGCGATGACGACGTCTTCGCCCGCCAGGTCCGTCAGCGCCGGGAGGCGGGGGCGCCCGTATGGAGCTTCTACGACGGCCCGCCGACGGCGAACGGCCGTCCCGGCTCCCATCACGTGCTCGCGCGCGCGTTCAAGGACGTCTATCTCCGCTACCGGGCGATGCGCGGCCACTACGTGCCTCGCAAGGCCGGCTGGGACTGTCACGGCCTGCCGGTCGAGCTCGAGATCGAGAGGGAGCTCGGGATCTCGTCGAAGACCGAGATCGAGGAGTACGGGATCGCGGCGTTCAACCAGCGCTGCCGCGACTCGGTGCTGCGCTACGTCGAGGAGTGGAACCGGCTCACCGAGCGGATCGGCTTCTGGGTCGACCTGGACGACCCCTACGTGACGATGACCACCGACTACATCGAGTCGGTGTGGTGGTCGCTGCGCCGAATCTGGGACCAAGGTCGCCTCTATGAGCGCCACCGAGTGGTCCCGTACTGTCCGCGCTGCGGGACGGCTCTCTCCTCGCACGAGGTGGCGCAGGGCTATCACGACGTCGTCGACCCGTCCGCCTACGTGCGGATGCCGGTCACCGAGGTTCCGCCGGCGGAGACGATCCCGGAGAGCCCGGTGCAGCCAGGCGACTACCTGCTCGTGTGGACGACCACCCCGTGGACGCTGATCTCGCACGCCGCGATCGCCGTCGGCGCCGAGATCGAGTACGTGCGGGCGAGGATCAACCCCGACGCCCCCTCCGCTTCGCGCCCTGGGGAGTCGGGATCCGAGGTCTACGTCGTGGCGAGGCCGCTGGTCGAGCGGGTGCTCGGCGAGGACGCCGAGCTGCTGGCTCATTTCCCCGGCACGGCGCTCGAGGGGATCCGCTACGAGGCACCGTTTGACTATCTCAAGGGCGAGGACTTCGGCCCGCTCGGACACTCGGTGCTGCTCGGCGACTTCGTCACCACCGAGGACGGCACCGGCCTCGTCCACACGGCGCTGGCGTTCGGCGAGGACGATTTCCGGCTCGGCGAGCAGTACGAGATGACGCTTCAGAACCCGGTCCGGCCCGACGGGACCTATGACGAGCGGGTCCCGGACTTCCAGGGGAAGATGGTCTTCGAGCACAACCCGGAGATCGTCGAGGCGCTGCGCGAGAGAAACCGCCTCTTCCGGGTCGAGGACTACGAGCATTCCTATCCCCACTGCTGGCGCTGCGGCACGCCGCTGCTCTACTACGCGAAGTCGAGCTGGTACATCCGCACGACCGAGGTGCGCGACCGGATGCTGGCCGAGAACGAAACCATCGGCTGGCGTCCCGATCACGTCAAGCACGGGCGCTTCGGGCGCTGGCTGGAGGGCAACGTCGACTGGGCGCTGTCGCGGGAGCGGTACTGGGGAACGCCGCTGCCCGTCTGGGAATGCGAGCGGGTCGAATGCGAGCGGCGCTTCTGCGCCGGCTCGATCGCCGACCTGACCGAGCGCGGCGGCGTCGTCGGGGAGGACCTGCATCGCCCGTACATCGACGGGGTGACGATCGACTGCGATTCCTGCGGCGGACCGATGCGGCGAGTCGAGGAGGTGATCGACACCTGGTACGACTCGGGCGCAATGCCGTTCGCGCAGTTTCACTACCCGTTCGAGGGGGAGTCGGAGTTCGCGGAGCGCTTCCCCGCCGACTACATCTGCGAGGGCCAGGATCAGACCCGCGGCTGGTTCTACTCGCTGCTCGCCGAGTCGACCCTGCTCTTCGACCAGACGAGCTACCGCAACTGCGTCTGTCTCGGTCTGATCCTCGATCCCGAGGGCCAGAAGATGTCGACCAGCCGTGGCAACGTCGTCGATCCGTGGGAGGTGATCGACACCCACGGCGCCGACGCCTTTCGCTGGTACTACCTCAGCTCCCAGCAGCCCTGGGCCGGATACCGGTTCTCCACCGAGACGGTCGGCGAGTCGCTACGGCAGTTCCTGCTCACGCTCTGGAACACGTACTCGTTCTGGGTCCTGTACGCGAACGCCGAGCGCCTGGGGGTGGCGGAGGTGGCCGGGTTCGAGCCCGATCGCGAGTCGACCGAGGACCTCGATCGGTGGGCGATCTCGCGCCTGCAGGGGACGGTGCGCGAGGTGATCGAGCGCATGGATGATTTCGATTGCACGGACGCGGGGGGCGCGATCACCGCCTACGTGGACGAGCTCTCGAACTGGTACGTGCGCTTGAGCCGCCGCCGGTTCTGGGAGGGCGACCGCGCGGCGTTCTCGACCCTTCGACACTGCCTGGTCGAGGTCGCAAAGCTGCTGGCGCCGTTGACGCCGTTCGTCGCCGAGGAGATCTACTCGAACCTGCTCGCGGGCGAGGCGGAGGCGTTCGCGGGCGCCCCGGACTCGGTCCACCTCGCCGACTTCCCCACTCCCGACCCGGCGCTCGAGGACGGCGAGCTCGAGGCGGGCGTCGAGGCGGCGCTGCGCGCGATCGAGCTCGGGCGCGCGGCGCGCGCGCAGGCGAAGGTGAAGGTCCGCCAGCCGCTGTCCAAGGCGGTGATCGTCGCGACGGAGCTCGAGCGCGCCGAGATCGAGCGGCTCGGCGAGCTGGTCAGGGCCGAGCTCAACGTCAAGCGGCTCGAGTTCGTCTCCGAGGAGGGCGAGCTGGTGCGCTACGCGGTCAAGCCCAACTACCGCAGCCTCGGCCCGCGGTTCGGCAAGGCGATGCCGCAGGTCGCGGCCGCCGTCGAGGCGCTCGACCCGAGCCGCGTCGCCGAGGCGATGCGCGGCGAGCGCCGCGTGGGGATCAACGTCGAGGGCGACGAGCACGAGCTCGGGCCCGATGACGTGACGCTCGTCATGCAGCCGCTGGAGGGCTACGAGGTCGAGGCCGAGGCCGGGCGCGCGGTGGCGCTGGCGCTCGAGGTCGACGACGAGCTGCGGCGTGAGTCTCTCGCCCGGGAGATCGTCCACGCGGTGCAGAACGCCCGCAAATCCCGCGGGCTGGACGTCTCGGACCGGATCAGCCTCACGCTCGGCGGCGATCGGGAGCTGCTCGACGCCGCACGCGCCCACGAGCCATACATCGCGGGCGAGACGCTCGCCGTCGAGCTCTCCTACGACAGCGCGGACGGCCCCAGCGTCAGCATCGAGGGCCGCGAGCTGCGAATCCGGATCGAGCTCTCGGCGTCCGCCTAGACGAGCGCCGGCTCGAGCTCGGCCTCGAGGCGCCGCTTCGGGAGCGCGCCGACGATTCGCTTCGCCTCGGCCCCGTCGCGGAACAGGATCAGCGTCGGGATCGAGAGCACCTCGTAGCGCGCCGCGGTCTGCTGGTTGTCGTCGACGTTGAGGCTGACGATCCGCAGCTCACCCTCGCGCTCGACGGCCATCTCCTCGAGGATCGGATGCACGACGCGGCACGGGCCGCACCAGGGAGCCCAGAAGTCGACCAGCACCGGGGAGCCTGAATCGAGGACGTCGGCCTGGAAATTGGCGTCCGTCACGTCGGGGAGCTTGCCTGTCACTTCGGTCTCCTTAGCTCGTCTCTTACTTCAAAAAGTATAGTACCGGCTGCGAGCTCGGCTGAGCGCACAGCATATGGGTCCTCACCGACGCCTCGCGAAGCGCATCGCCGGCACCCGCAAGGCGGCCTCGAGCACGATCTGTCCACTCATCTTCGACTGCCCCACACGGCGATCTCGAAACACGATCGGCACCTCGACGACGCGAAAGCCGAGCTTCAGCGCCCTGTAGGTCGTTTCGACCTGGAACGCGTAGCCGAGCGACGGGATCGTCTCCGGCTCGATCGCCTCGAGCACGGCTCGCCGATACACCTTGAAGCCGCCGGTCAGGTCGCGAATCTCGACCCCGAGCAGCCTGCGCGCGTAGGCGCTGCCGCCGCGACTGATCAGCCGCCGCGCCGGGCCCCACTCCGCCACCGCGCCGCCGTCGACGTAGCGGGAGCCGAGCACGAGGTCGGCCCCCTCGGTCGCCGAGATCAGCCGCGGAAGGTCGGATGGGTCGTGGGAGAAGTCGGCGTCCATCTGCGCGACCAGGCCCGCGCCGCCGGCGAGCGCCTCGCGAAACCCGGCCACGTAGGCCGGGCCGAGCCCCTGCTTGGCCGAACGGTGGAGCACGGAGATCCGCGGCTCGGACTCCGCCAGCCGGTCGGCGATCTCGCCACTGCCGTCCGGGGAGCAGTCGTCGACGACCAGCAGCGTGGCGGTTTCCGGCAGCCGATCGAGCGCGGCGCCGACGATCGCCTCGAGGTTCTCGGCCTCGTTGAAGGTCGGCAGCACCAGCCACACCGGTTGGTTTGCGGGCACGGGCGCAATCTAGAGTGAGCGCCGTGCGCAACGCGGAGATCGCCGAGGCAATGTCAGAGCTCGCGACCCTGTACGAGCTCGACGGTGCGATCCGCTATCGAGTGATCGCCTATCGCGAGGCGGCCCGGGTGATCCGGCAGAGTCCGGTCTCGGTCGAGGAGCTTGCCTTGGCGGGCAAGGCGACCGAGCTGCCCGGGATCGGCGCGACGCTGCAGGAGAAGATCGTCGCCCTCTCGCGCACGGGCGAGATTCCCGCGGCGGTGAAGCTGAAGGCGAAGTTCCCGGCGTCGCTGATCGAGGTGACGCGAATCCCCGGGCTGGGGGCGAAGACGGTTCGCAAGCTCTACGACGAGCTGGGCGTCGCGAGCCTCGACGACCTGCGAGCCGCGGCGGAGTCGGAACGGATCCGGGCGATCAAGGGGCTCGGAGCGAAGCTGGAGGAGAACGTGCTCGCGGCGCTCGAGCGGCTCGGCGACGAGGGCCCGGCCGAGCGCCTGCTGCTCTCCGAGGTGCTTCCGGTTGCCGAGCGGCTCGCCGAGGCGCTGCGCGCCCACCCGGCCAGCGACGCGGTCGAGGTGGCGGGCTCGGCGCGGCGGCGCGCGGAGACCTGCAAGGACATCGACCTGATCGCGACCGCGAGCGACCCGCGGGCGCTGGCCGTGGCGCTGACCGAGCACGAGCTGGTCGCCAGCGCCGGCAACGCCGCCGAGTCCGGCGCCCGGGCGACGACCTACAACGGCGTCTCGGTCGACCTGCGGATCGTCGCGCCCGACGCCTACGGCAATCTGCTCCAACACTTCACCGGGTCGGCGAAGCACAACGTCGAGCTGCGCGAGCGTGCGGTGAAGATGGGCCTCTCGGTCTCCGAGCACGGGATCAGCGAGGTCGAGTCCGGCGACGTGGCCCGGTACTCGACCGAGGCGGAGGTGTACGAGCGCCTCGGGCTCGCGCTACATCGAGCCGGAGCTGCGGGAGGGCCGCGGCGAGATCGCCGCCGCGGTGGCCGGGGAGCTGCCCACGCTGGTCGACGTGACCGACCTGCGCGGCGACCTGCACTGCCACACGACGCTCTCGGACGGGCGCAACTCGCTCACCGAGATGGCGGCCGCGGCACGCGCGCGCGGCTACACCTACCTCGCGGTGACCGACCACTCGGCCAGCCACGGGTTCGGAAACCACGTCACCCCCGACGCGCTGCGCGACCGGATCGACGAGGTGGCCGCCTACAACGATGCCCACGGCGGGCGCTTCCGGCTGCTCGCGGGTTCGGAGGTCAACATCCTCCTCGATGGCTCACTCGATTACGACGAGGAGATCCTGAAGGCGCTCGACTGGGTGATCGCCAGCATCCACACCTCGTTCCGGATCTCCGAGCAGCAGATGACCGAGCGGGTCGTAACCGCGATCGCGAACCCGCACGTCGACTGCATCGGCCACCTCACCGGCCGGCTGATCGGCAAGCGTGAGCCGTACGACATCGACGTCGAGGCGGTGGTCGCCGCCGCCGCCGAGCACCGGACACTGCTCGAGATCAACGGCAACCCGAACCGGCGAGACCTAAACGAGGGCCACGCGCGGCTCGCCGCCGAAGCCGGTGTCCCGATCGTCGTCAGCACCGATGCCCACGGCGTCGACACGCTCTCGAACATCGTCTACGGGATCGCCACCGCGCGCCGGGCGTGGCTGACGAAGCGCCAGGTCGCCAACGCGCGCAGCTGGCGCCAGCTGCTCAAGCTGCGCGGCCGCGCGCAGTAGTTCGCTATGCTAATTAGCAATGGAAACTACTCATCCCACGGTCGTCGAGATCGCGTCCAGGCTTCGCCTGGCGATCGTACGCACGGCTCGCAGGCTGCGCCAGGACGCCTACGAGGCGGAGGGCGGCGGGGTCCTCAGCCCGACGCTGACAGCGGCGCTGGGAACCGTTGACGTCCACGGCCCGCTGACTCCGAGCGAGCTCGCCGACCGCGAGCGGATCCGCCGCCCGACCGCGACCCGAACCCTCTCCCGCCTCGCGGAGCTCGAGCTCGTCAGCCGCACGCCGGATCCCCGAGACGGGCGCGGCTTTCTGGTTGCGACAACGCCTCAGGGCCGGGCGCTGCTCGGCCGGCTGCGCAAACGCAAGAACGCCTATCTGGCGAAGCGGATGCGCGACCTCGACGCCGCCGACGTCGCCACGCTCGAGCGAGCCGCGGAGATCCTCGAGCGGATGCTCCAGCAGCGCGATCGCGGAGCCGCCGGCGGGGAGTGATCGGGTGAGGCGACGCGCGACCCAGGTGGTCCCGTGAGCGCGGCCCTGCGCCGGTCCTTCAGCTCGCTGGAGATCCGCAATTACCGGCGCTACTTCGCCGGACAGATCGTCTCGCTGAGCGGCAACTGGATGCAGATGGTCGCGGAGATGTGGCTGATCCTCGAGCTCACCGGAAGCGGCGTGGCGGTCGGCGTCACCTCGGCGCTTCAGTTCCTGCCGATCCTGCTGTTCGGCGCCTGGGGCGGCGTGCTCGCCGACCGGTGGCCGAAGCGCTCGCTGCTGATCGTCACCCAGGCGACGATGGCGTTCCCGGCGCTCGTGCTCTGGGGGTTGACCGCCTCGGGCGTGGTCGAGCCATGGATGGTCTTCGGGCTCGTCTTCGTACGGGGCTCCGTGAACGCGATCGACAACCCGACCCGGCAGAGCTTCGTGATCGAGATGGTCGGCGCCAACCGGGTGGTGAACGCGGTCGGCCTCAACAGCGTCCTCATCCACTCGGCGCGGATCTTCGGGCCCGCGGGCGCTGGCCTGCTGATCGCGACGCTCGGCGTCTCCCCCTGCTTTCTGCTCAACGCGGCCACCTTCGCAGCAATGATCGTCGCCCTGCGCGGAATGGATCCGGCGCGCCTGAGCACACCCGCAACTCCCTCCAGGGAGGACAGCGAGGACGGGGTCGCGGCCGCCGTGCGCTACGTCCGCGGTGAGCCCGCGCTGCTGATCCCGCTGCTGATGATGGCCGTCGTCGGCACGCTGGCGTTCAACTTCCAGGTCCTGCTGCCGCTCCTGGGGCGGTTCACCTTCGACGGAGGGGCCGCCGCCTACACCGCGCTCGCCGTCGCGATGGCGGTCGGCTCCGTCGCCGGGGCGCTGCTCACCGGCGCCCGCGGCCGGGTCAGCGAGCGCACGATCGTCGTCGCCGCGGCCGGCTTCGGCTGCTTCGCGCTGCTCGCCGCGGCCGCTCCGTCGCTGCCGCTGGCGATGGCCGCCCTGGCGCCGCTCGGGCTCGCGTCGGTCACCTTCGCGGCGGGCATCAACTCGACCCTCCAGCTCGGCGCGAGCCCCGAGATGCGCGGTCGGGTGATGGCGCTCTACTCGGTCGTCTTCCTCGGCTCGACCCCGATCGGCGGCCCGGTGGTCGGCTGGCTGTCGGAGCAGGCCGGACCGCGAGCCGGGCTCGTGCTGGCGGCGGTGGCCGCGTTCGCGGCGGCGATCGGCGGCGCTGTCGCCTTCCGGCGGCGGCGGGAGCCGGTGGGCGCTCGGCGCGCTCACCGAACCGCCCCGACGCTAGCCGCTGGGGACCGCGGGCGGTGGCGGGGGGCTCGCGGAGGGAGCCCGGTCCCGGTACAGGCCGGGGGTTCGAATCAGCTTCACGGGTTCGAAGGCGGACGAGGGCTCGACGTAGAAGCGGACGCCGTCGCGTTCCTCGATCGCGGCGACCGCCCGCTCGCGCCCGCGCCAGGTGAGCGAGATCAGGACGGCGTAGCCGGCCCCGATCAGGGCAACCTGCGGCCAGATCCAGCCTGCGCCGCCGACCAGGAGCGCGAACGCGCCCACGGGCCACAGGCGCAGAAACGCGATCCGCGCCGGGCTCTCGCGCGGCAGGCTCGTGGCGGTCCGCGCGCCCGCGAGCACGCGGCCGATGGCGTCCGCGGCGCGCGCCGGGCGGCCGAGGTAGACGCCGATCGCCGCGGCGGCGATCCACCAAGCTCCGGCGACCGAGAGCGCTAGCTCGTCGACCTCCCGGTTGGCGATCGCGACGCCGACCGCCCCGAGCGCGGTGGCCACGGCCGCGACCAGCAGCACCGTCACCCTGAGCAGGTCGCAGAACAGCATCAGAGCGATCGCAGCAGATCGAGGAACCCGTCGGTGCCGTCGACGACCACGTCGGCCTCGGCGGTGATCTCGCGCGGACCTTCGGCCGACGCGACCCCAACGCAGATCCCGCGCTCGAGCGCGCCCTCGCGCTCGAGCTCGCGGACGGCGGTGAAGGCATCGAGATCGGTGCGGTCGTCACCGCCGAACAGCGCCAGGGCGGCGCCCGCCCCGCCGATCAGCCGCCGTGCGGCGACGCCCTTGTCGACGGCGACCGGTGGCCGCAGCTCGAGCACGAGTCGGCCGAAATGCGGGACCAGTCCCTGCTCGGCGGCGAGCTCGGCGAGCTCGGCGGCGCGCTGCTCGGCGCGCTCGGGATCGGGCGCGCCGCGCCAATGAACGGCCTGGATCGGGCCCTTGTCCTCGAGCCGCAGACCGACGCTTGCGAGATCGCTCCAATCGAGGCGAGAGGCGAACCCGGCCGCGACGTCGCCGTGGTGGCCGAGCCCCGGGTCGAGGCGCGGCTCGAGATCTCCCGGGACGAGCAGCTCGAGCCCATGGTTGCCGGCGTATGTGAGCTCGTCCAGACCCACGATTCGCCGTGCGGCCGCGGCGCGCCGCCCGGTGACACAGGCGACGAGCCGGTAGCGAACGGCGAGCGCGCGCAGCGCCGAGCGGGCCGGCTCGGGTACGCGCGCCGCATCCGGGTCGTCGACGATCGGCGCCAGGGTGCCGTCGACGTCGCAGAGGATCGCGGCGCGCTCGGGCCCCGCTCGCAGCGGCTCCAGCGGCGTGGCGTACTCGGAGACGCGCTCGGCGGCGGCGGACACGCCACTAGTATCGCGGCGGATGCCCCGTGACCGGTTGCTGAAGCTCGCCGTCATCGGGACGTCGGCCGGCGCCTTCAGTGGCCTGTTCGGGGTCGGCGGCGGCAGCGTCATCGTCCCGCTGCTGATCTTCTGGGCCGCCTACGGCGAGCGCGAGGCGACCGGAACGAGCCTACTTGCGATCGTCGTCATCGGCCTCCTCGCCACTATCGCGCAGGGCATGCACGGAAACGTCGATCTGCTCGAGGGCGCGCTCGTCGGGTTGCCTGCGGTGGTCGGGGTGCTCGCCGGCACCAGCCTTCAGCAGCGGATCTCAGAGCGGTCGATCTCGTTGCTGTTCGCGCTGCTGCTGTTCGCCGTCGCCGTCGAGCTGCTGGTGCGCTGATGGAGTACGTGGCCGCCGCGCTGTTCGGATTCGCCGGTGGCACGGTCGGCGGCACGCTCGGGGTCGGCGGCGGGATCCTGTTCGTCCCGGCGCTCGCGGTCTTCCTCGACGAGCCGCAGATTCGTGCCGAGGCCACCTCGCTGCTCGCGATCGTCCCGGTCGCGATCGTCGGCGCGTGGCGTCAGAACCGGTTCGGCAACGTGCGCGTGCGCGAGGGGTTGATCGTCGGGGCGCTGTCCGTGGTCGGGGTCGCGGTCGGCGTCGAGGCGGCGAACGCGCTCAGCCAGCGAACGCTCGAGGTCGCCTTCGCGCTACTGCTGCTGGTGGTCGCCGCGCAGTTCGTTCGCCGGGCGCTGAGCCCGCCCGCCGAGCCGTGAGCGCCCTACGCCGCGAGCCCCTGCTCGAGCGCACCCTTGACCGAGGCGTCGAGGGCGTTCAGCCGGTAGAGGGCGAGCGCCTCCGCGGACGCGAACCCTCGTCCGCCCGAGCGGGCCCGGGCCGGGCCGGTATCGGGGCCGTGGTGCGAGAGCACGCAGTTGAGCAGCGCCAGCCGACGCTCGTCGCCGAGCGCCGACGCCGCGGAGCCGACGAGCTCCGCTGCGATCGCGAGGTGCCCGAGCATGCGGCCCTCCTCGGTGACCCCGAACTCGGCGCCGTAGGTGAACTCGCGAGCGCGACCGGCGTCGTGGACGATCGCCGCGGCCATCAGCAGATCGGAGTCGAGCTTCGGATGCAGCGCGCAGGTCTCCAGGACCAGCGTCGCGACCGCGACCGTGTGCTCGAGCAGGCCGCCGAGATACGCGTGGTGTGATCCGCGGGTGCACGGGGCGCGGCGGAAATCCTCGCCCAGCGGGCCGTTGACCACCTGCTCGCAGACCGCGCGCAGACCGGAGTCGTGGACCTCACGGATCAGGTGCTCGAGAAAGCCCTCGAGCTCCTCCACCGATCGGTAGGCCGCCGGCAGGAACTCGGTCGGATCGAAGCCCTCCGGATCGAGCCGCCTGACGTCGTCGAGCTCCGCCGTGAGCTCGCCGCGGTAACGCTCGGCGCGCCCGCGAGCGCTGACCGCGTCGCCGGCGGCGAACCGCAGCCCGATGCGGTCGGCGTCGCGGAACACGCGGGCGGCGATCGTGCCGGTGCGGTCGCGCAGGCGCAGCGACAGGTAGGTGGAGCCATTGCGCGCGGTCAGCCGCTCCTTCGAGACGACCGCGTAGCGCCCCTCGAATCGCTGCCCCGGGCGGAGCTCGGCGACCGCAGGGTGAATCTGTGCTACGGCTGCCTCCACCGGCTCGATCTTGACCGGGGGCGCGGACGAACCGTGACCGCCGCCTCGGGCGCACGGTAGGCTCGATGACTGTGGAGGTGCTGAGGTGGGAAGCCGAGCCTCCGGCGCTCAGATCGCCGGTGATGGTGGCGGCGTTCGCGGGCTGGAACGACGCCGCCGGCGCCGCCACCACGGCGCTCGAGGCGGTCGCCGTCTCGCTCGGCGCCGAGCCGGTGGCCGAGATCGACCCCGAGGAGTTCTACGACTTCCAGGTCACCCGACCGACGATCCGGATGGCCGAGGGCCAGACCCGCGAGGTCGACTGGCCCGCGAACACGGTGTTCGCCGCCGCCGCTCCGAACGCCGAGCGTGACCTGGTGCTGGTCTCGGGGATCGAGCCGAACCTTCGCTGGCGCGCCTTCGCAAGCGCCGTGCTCGAGGCGGCCGAGCGCCTCGACGTCGAGATGGTGGTCACGCTGGGCGCCCTGCTCGCCGACGTCCCGCACACCCGTCCGGTGCCGATCACGGGCCTCGCCTCCGACCCCGAGCTGGTCGAGCGGCTTGGGCTCAGCCGCTCCAGCTATGAGGGGCCGACCGGGATCGTCGGCATCGTCCACGACGCTTGCCGCCGCCGCGACCTGACCTCGGCGAGCCTCTGGGCCGCCGTCCCCCACTACGTCGCCGCGGTCCCGAATCCGAAGGCGGCGCTGGCGCTGCTGCGGCGGCTCGAGGGATTCACGGGAATCGCGATCGAGGCCTCGGATCTCGAGGACGCGATGGAGCGCTTCGACACCCAGGTGGATCGCGCGGTCGCCGCCAACCCCGAGATCGAGGAGCTGGTCCGGCGCCTGGAGGTCGAGCACGAGGAGCAGCCCGTGCTCGGCGAGGGACAGGACGTCCCCTCCGGGGACTCGATCGCGCGCGACTTTCAGCGGTTCTTGAGGCAGCGATCCGACGAGCACGAGGGGCCGCAGGCGAGCTGAGCGCGTGCCTGCCCTACGCCTCGCTCGCCGGGCAGATCAGCCGGTAATCGCACCACGAGCAGATCTCGTATGACGGGCGCGGCTCGAAGTCCTGGTCGGTGATCCCGGCGGCGACCTCGAGCACCGTGCGCTCGACGCGCTCGGCGTCGTCGGCCTCGGCGCGGACGGGCACGCGCTTGTCGGCGAGCACGTACCAGTAGCTGCCCAGGTCGGCCTCGATCCGCCACGCCTCGCGAGCACCGAGGCGATAGAGGGCGAGCTGCACGTCGCCGGCGAGCTCCGGGCCGCTACCCGGCTCGCCGGTCTTGTAGTCGATCAGCTCGTAGCTTCCGTCGGGCAGCCGGTCGACGCGGTCGACGCGGCCCCGGAGCTGGTGCGGGCCGATCGAGAAGGCGAAGTTGCGCTCCAGCCACATCGGCCGCGACTCGGAGCGCAGGTGTCGCTCCTGGTAGCGGGCGAGGGCCGCGACGGCGCGGTCGCGGTACTGGAGCTCGTCGTCGGAGGCGCTGAAGCCCTGACGGCGCCAGCCGGCCTCGAACAGGGCGAGCAGCCGGTCGAGGCTGCCGGGTGGCGCCGAGATCGGCTCCGGGCCGCCGCTCGCGGCACGCATCTCCTCGGAATGAAAACGCTCGAGCACGTTGTGGATCAGGATCCCGAAGCGCTGGTTGATCGTCGGCTCCTGCGGGATCGCGAACACGCGCGCGAACTTGTACTTGAGCGGGCAGGTCCGGTAGAGGTCGATGTCGGACGCCGATAGCCCGAGTCCACCCTTTCGCCGCGGCAGGAACTGCTCGAGCGAGGGCTCGCGGCGGGCCGCAACCTGCTTGCGACGCGCGTTGCGCTCGCGCTCCTCGCCGATCACGTATTCGTCCAGCGACGACGCCTCGATCGCGATCCGCTGCTCGGGGGAGGCGATCCGCCCGAGCAGCTCGTTGATCGCCGAGATCGCCTCCGGGGCGGGCTCGGCGCCCGGGCTCTGGATCAGCGCGGCGAGCTTGACCAGCTCGAGGTAGCGGGCGACCGCGGCGTTGACGTCGTCGGCGGTGTCGAGTCGCATCTCCGAGATCGCCGACCCCGCCCGCCAGGAAGCCTCGAGCACTTCGTCGCGGAGCATCCGATAGGTCGAGTGCAAGCCCTCGGCGGGCCCGAACAGCTCCTCGGCGTGCACCTCCTCCTCGCCGCCGTGTGCTTCGAGCGCGGCACGGTAGATCCGCGACGGCGTCGCGCTGCCCTGCTCGGGCCGGTCGGGCCAGCAGAGCACCAGCGACTCGGTCGCTCGGCTCATCGCGACGTGGGCGAGCATCTGGCGCCGGCGCGCGGTCAGCTCCTCGCCGGGCGCGGGCAGCTTTTCGGTGAGCAGCTCGTCGGGGATCCACGTGTCCTCCCAGTGGCGGGCTGCGACGGCTCCGCTTCGCAGCCCGAGCAGATAGACGTGATCGAACTCGAGCCCCTTGACTTGCTCGGGCTCGGCGACCAGCACCGCACCGGGCGCCGGGCGGTCGCAGTCCTCGCCATCTACCTCGCCGGCGTCGGCGACCGCCGTCAGGTGGCGCACGAAGTCGCGCACCGAGCCGCGGGGCTCGCGGCGCGACCAGTCGGCGGCGAGCTCGGCGAGCCGCGACAGGTTGACCAGCCGCTCGGCGGTCTCGGGGCTCGCCGCGAACAGCCGGTGTCGGCGCAGCCCGACCCGCTCGATCAGGCGCCGGACGAAGACGTCGGCGCGCATCCGCTCGAGCGCGTTCGCGGCCGCGCGCTGGAGGCGGAGGAACCCCTGGATCCGGTCGCGCGCCTCGGGAGGCAGCTGCGGGCTCTCGAGCGCCGCCTCCAGGGCGGAGACCATGTCGAGCTTGCGGCGGCGCGCGATCGTCGTCACCTTCGCCAGGTCCACGGACCGCAGCTCGACCGGCGGCCGGGTGAGCGCCCGGACGACCGCGGCCGCATCCCCGGGATCGGCGAGCATCCGCAGCCAGGCGAGCACGTCACGCACCTCCGGGCGCTGGAAGAAGGCCGCCTCGCCGACGAACCGGAACGGGATGCTGCGCTCCTCGAGCGCGGCGGCCGCAAGCCGACCTTCGCGCCAGCCGAGGCCGGCGATCACGCAGATGCGCTCGGCCCGGGCCTCGCCGGCGGCCAGCAGGTGCTCGATCTCGCGCGCCGCCGCCTGTACCTGGGCGCGATCGTTCTCGCAGCTCCAGAACCGCACCGCGCGCGGCTCGCGCAAGGAGCGGGCCGAGGTCGATCTCCGCGGCGCCCGGGTGGCTGCGCAAGAAGGCGGCCAGCGAGGCCTCGCCGGCGCCGCGGAACCGGCGCACGGCCTGCTCCGGATCGCAGGCGCACGCGATCCGCCCCTCGGCGGCGATCGCGTCGAGCACCCGGCGATGCGCGACGCCCGCGTCCTCGAGCTCGTCGGCGAGCAAGTGCGAGAAGCGGCCCCGAACCGCGGCCAGGACGTCGGCGCGGTCGCGCAGCAGCTTGCCGAGCTCGAGCACCAGGTCGCCGTCGTCGAGGCTTCCCGCCTCGCGCAGGATGCGGTCGTGGCGGGCGTAGAGGTCGGCGAACTCGATCTCGCGCTCGGCGCGCTCGCGCTCGGCGCCCCCGGTCGCGGAGCGCTCCAGCGCCACCCCCCACTCGCGCAGCGCCGACGGCGCGACCGCCTCGATCTTCAGCAGGTCGATGCGACGCAGCAGCCTCGCCAGCAGGCCCGCCGGGTTGCCGCGGATCTCGTGACGGCGAAGCGGCAGCTCGTCGACCCGGTCGAGGAGGATCGCGAGCCGGTCCGCGGCGCCAACGGTGGTGAAGAACGGATCGAGGCCGGCCTCGAGCGAGTAGTCGCGCAGCAGGCGCTCGGCCACCTCCTGATAGGTGTGGATCCAGAGCTCCTCGTGCGGCCTGTCGAGCAGCTCCTCGGCGCGCTCGCGAAGCTGCGAGCGCGCCGCGCGCGAGCGCGCCAGCACGAGAACCGACTCCGGGCGCACGCCGCGGCCGGCGAGTGCCAACAGTCGCAGGGCGAGCGCCTCGGTGCGCCCGGAGCCGGCGACACCGAGCATCAGCAGCGGCTCGTCGCCGTGATCGGCGACGAGGCGCTGCGGCTCGGTCGCCGTGTCGCCATCCGCAGGCACGCGCACTCGTTCTAGCATGGCCCGCGATGGGATCCGAGCACGCGGGAGTCGCCACCGAGTCGTGGCTTGACGCATTCCGGAGCATGGTCGCCGCACAACGCGAGTTGTTCGCGCGCACCGACGGGATCGCCGCGCGCACCGAGTATGCCGGCGTCGGCGAGGGCGGCGACCGCGCGCTGGTCATCGATCGAGATGCCGAGGAGATCGTCTTCGAGGTCCTCGAGAGGCTGCACCGGGAGGGGGCTGCGTTCACGGCGATCTCCGAGGAGCGCGGGGAGTTCGTATTCGGTGACGGCAGCTCCCCGACCCGCGTGGTCATCGATCCGATCGACGGATCGCTGAACGCGCGCCGCACCGTGCCGAGCTTCGGGCTCAGCGTCGCGCTCGCCTCGGGCGACTCGATGGCGGCGGTCGAGCTCGGCTTCGTCCACGACTTCGGCGCCGACGAGGAGTTCTTCGCCGAGCGCGGCCGCGGCGCGCTGCTCGACGGCCGGCCGGTGCGCGCCCGCGGACCGGGGTACGGGCTCGAGCTCGTCGGGCTCGAAGCGTCGAAGCCCGAGCTGATCCTGCCGATCGTCGAGGGCCTGCAGGGCAACGCCTATCGGATTCGCTCGCTGGGGTCGCTCGCGATCACGCTCTGCTATCTCGCCGCCGGTCGCTTCGACGGGATGCTGGGAGCCCGCCAGACCCGCTCGGTCGACGTTGCCGCGGGGCAGCTGATCGCCCGCGAGGCGGGGGCGAGCGTCAAGTTCGGCGAGCTCGAGCTGTCCGACGCGACCCTGGACCTCGACGCCCGCTACGAGATCGCGGGAGGGCTCGACGAGGAGCTGCTCGGGACCCTGCTCGAGATCCAGCGCCGCGCCGTCGCCCAGCGATCGTGACCGATCCGCGCGCGGTCGTCGACTGGGCCGTCGCCGACCGCGTCGCCACGACGGTGATCGCCGGCGTCCCGGGGCGCGGCCGGCCGCTCGACCCGGTCTACACGCGGGACGCGATCGACCGGACCTGCGTCGAGGCGCTGGCGGCGAGCGCCGCCTACTCCGGGCTCGGTGAGGTGCGGTCACCGCCGCGGCCCGAGCTCGTCGACCGCCGCCAGTGGACGCGCGCGGCGCTCGTCACACTGGCGCGGGCGACGGCGCCGCTCGAGCGCCGGATCGCCGCCGATCTCGAGCTGCCGGGCCCGCTCGGCTCGATCGCGCGCCGAACCCTGGGGGCCATCGTCGGGACCGAGGCTGGGATCGCCGCCGGCTACGCCGGACGCCGGGTCCTTGGCCAGTACGACGTTTCGCTGTTCGGCGGCGAGCGGCCGGCTCGGCTCTTGTTCGTGGCCGAGAACATGGAGTCCACGCGTCGCGAGCTGGGCGCCGACCCGGAGCCGTTTTTGCGCTGGATCGCGCTCCACGAGTGCACCCACGTCGTCCAGTTCGAGCGCGTGCCGTGGCTGGCCGATCACCTGCGGCGCTTGATCGGGGAGCTGCTCGACGGCGCCGCCGAGAGCATCACCGGCGCCTCCCTCGCGACGATGGCCCGGGCGCTGACGCGCGATCCGAGGCAACTCGTGCGCGCCATGCTTCGCGGCGAGCTCGCCAGGGTGCTCGCCTCCGCCGAGCAGCGGGCCCTGCTCGACCGGGTCCAGGCGACGATGTCGGTGGTCGAGGGGCACGCCGAGCACGTCATGGACGCATGCGCGCGCGATCGCGATCCGCGCGTGGCCGAGCTGCGCGAGCGGCTGGAGGTGCGACGGGCGCGGCGCGGCGGGCTCGGCGAGATCGTCGGCCGTCTGCTGGGGATCGACCTGAAGCTGCGCCAGTACGAGCTCGGCAAGACCTTCTTCGACCGAATCGTATCCGCGGCCGGAGAGCCCGCCGCGCAACTGCCGTGGGGCTCCCCCGCGGACCTCCCGACGCTCGCGGAGCTGGAGCACCCAAGCTCCTGGCTCGAGCGCGTCGGGCCGGTGCCCGCCGCCTTCTGAGCGCCCGGACGTTGCGTCGCTCACCGAGGTTCTCACCGCGGACACGGGCGTTGTGCCATCGGGATGCAAACAGACGTTCGTCTTGATACACTGGAACAAGCTTAGAAGTAAGGAACTTAGAAAGACAGCCAACGAGGTCCCCTACGAGGGGATCGAGAAGGAGGAGAAAATGGCCACCAACGCAAGAACCACTACTGGAAGCGCCTCGAGCACCGGTTCGACGGCGCAGAGGACGCATCACCACAGCGACACCACCCAGGTGCGCGAGGGCGTCACCAAGGCCCGTCACGGCGCGACCGCGATCGTTCGCAACGGCGCCGAGCGCGCGGTCGATGTCCCGGTCGGCGCCGTGCTGACCGTCCGCGACCGCGTTACCGAGGTGGTCGAGCCCTGGACGACCGGCTCGAGTCGAGAGAAGGAGCTCAAGAGCCTCCGCACCCAGGTCACCCGCGAGCTCAGCAAGTTCGAGCGCCGCGGTGGCCAGGCGCGCCGCAAGGCGAACCGACGCGTCCGCTCGAGCCGGACTCGCATGGAGCGCGAGGTCAAGGCTCGTCGGCGCGAGGTCGAAAAGGCCGTCAGGGCCAACCGCGCCCGGGTCGAGAAGGCGGTCAAGGACAACCGCGTGAAGCTCGAGGAGCAGCTCAAGAAGGCTCAGACCGTCGTCACGGATCGGGCCTCGACGCCCGCCTGAGTCGCACTTAGCCCGGGCCTGCCACCGAGGTTGGGCTCGCCCGGAGAAGCTGTCCGCCACATACCTCGCGGACAGACACAGCAACCTCTCCTCCCCGATCGACCGGCATCCGTGCCGGTCGATCGCTTTTTCGTCCCTCTGCTTTTCGTCCCTCTGCTTGAATGAACCTATGACTCTTCCGACGCAGGAGCAGGTGACCGAGGCGCTGCGCGGCGTGATCGATCCGGAGCTGCGGCGCTCGATCGTCGATCTCGGCATGGTGCGCTCGATCGAGGTCCGCGACGGCGGCAAGGTGGAGGTCGTGGTCTCGCTGACCACGCCCGGGTGTCCGATCCGCTCGCACTTCCAGCAGGCCGTGTCAAGCAACGTCGCGGCGCTCGAGGGCGTGACCGAAGTCGGCGTCGGCTTCGACGTGCTCACCGACGACGAGAAGGGCCGCCTGCAGCAGGCCCTCGGCCGTCCCGGCGGCGGGCTTCCCCAGGGCGCGCTGGCCGCCGTCAAGAACGTGATCTGCATCTCCTCCGGCAAGGGTGGCGTCGGCAAGTCGACGATGACCGCGAACCTCGCAGCCGCCCTCCAGGCCGAGGGCCACGCCGCCGGAGCGCTCGACGCTGACGTCTACGGCTATTCGATGCCCCGCATGCTCGGCGTCGACAGCAAGCCGGACGTGAACGCGGACCGCAAGATCATTCCGCTCGACGGCCCGGCCGGCGTCAAGGTGATGTCGATCGGGTTCTTCCTCGAGCGCAACGCCGCCGTCGTCTGGCGCGGCCCGATGCTCCACAAGGCGATCCAGCAGTTCCTCGAGGACGTCGCCTGGGGCGAGCTCGACTACCTGGTCCTCGATCTGCCGCCCGGCACCGGCGACGTCGCGATGACGCTCGCCCAGCTACTGCCCCAGGCGCGCGTCGTGGTCGTGACGACGCCTCAACCGGCCGCCCAGTCGGTCGCCCGCCGCGCGGCCGAGATGGCGGCCAAGGTCGACCTCGAGGTGATGGGCGTGATCGAGAACATGTCCGGGTTCACGACCCCCGATGGCCAGCGCTTCACGATCTTCGGCGAAGGCGGCGGCCAGCTGCTCGCCGACGATCTCGACGTGCCGCTGCTCGGCAAGGTGCCGCTCTCCGAGGAGCTGAGGGAGCACGCGGACGACGGTACGCCGCTGGTGCTCTCGGATCCCGACTCCCCCGCCTCGGTGGCGATTCGCCAGGCGGCGCGCGGGATCATCGCCGCGACCCCGCAGGAGCTGCCCGTGATGCAGCTCGCGTCGGCCGCCGCCCCGGCGCCCGCCCCGGCCGCCGCGCCGGTCGGGGGGACCGAGCTGCCGGTCGTCCAGGTCCAGGGCTGAGCGCTGGACCCGCGCCTGGAACCGAACCGCGCGTGGTGGGACGAGCGGGTTCCGATCCACGTCGGCAGCGCCTTCTACGACGTCGACCGCTTTCGCGCTGGTGGCTCGACGCTGCGCCCGTTCGAGGTCGAGGAGGTGGGCGAAGTGACGGGCAAGCGGCTCGTCCACCTCCAGTGCCATTTCGGCCTCGACTCGATGTCGTGGGCGCGCCGCGGCGCCTCGGTGGTCGGGCTCGACTTCTCCGAGCCGGCGGTCGAGGCGGCGAGCTCAATCGCGCGCGAGATGGGGCTCGATGCCCGGTTCGTGGCCGGCGACGTCCACGATGCGGTCGCGGCGCTCGCCGGCGAGCGCTTCGACGTCGTCTACACCGGCCTCGGGGCGCTCAACTGGCTCCCGGATCTCGGCCGTTGGGCCGAGATCGTCTCCTCGCTGCTCGCCGACGACGGCTTCCTCTACCTGAGCGAGTTTCACCCGTTCACCTGGGTGTTCGCCGACGACGACACGACGATCGAGCTCGATTACTTCCACGACCCCGCCGGTGAGTCTTTCGACGACGGCGAACCCGGGACCTACGCCGACCTCGAGGTCCCGACCCGCAACAACGCGACCCGCGAGTGGGCGCACCCGATCTCCGACGTGATCACGGCCGTGCTCGGAGCCGGGCTGCGGCTCGAGCTCCTTCATGAGCACGACTACACGCTCTTCCCCCGCTTCGATCACCTGGTGGCGGACACCGATGAGCTCGGAGCCGGCGTCCTCTATCGCCAGCCCGAGGGGACGCCGCGGTTGCCGCTCATGTACTCGCTGCGCGCTGCGCGCTCGGTGGTCTCCGACCCCGAACCGCCGCGGCCGCCGAGCTACTTGCCGGCGTAGTACTCCGCGTTGATCGCGGTGTACTTGGTCCACTCCTCCGGAAGCTGATCCTCGGCGAAGCAGGCGTCGACCGGACAGGCCTCGACGCACGCATCGCAGTCGATGCACTCGTCCGGGTCGATGAACAGCTGCTCGACGCTGTCGTAGTCGGGCTCGTCGGGCGTCGGGTGGATGCAGTCGACCGGGCAGACCTCGACGCAGGAGTTGTCCTTCTGGCCGATGCAGGGTTCGGCGATCACGTAGGCCATGTTTCCCTTCGGTCGAGTGCTTGCCGAGGCCGGCGATCGGCAGGGCCGGACCGGCGGAGGCGCGCATTCTAGAGTGCGGGACGATGATCCTCCTCACAGGGGCCACCGGCACCGTCGGCAGGGCGCTGGTGCCGAAGCTGCTCGAGCGGGGCGACGACGTCCGCGTCCTGGTCCGCGACCCGCGCAAGCTCGGCCGGCTCCGGGTCGAGGTCAGCCTCGCGCTCGGCGGCCTCGCCGATCTCGCCGATCCGCGGCTCACCCGCCAGGCGCTGCGGGGGGTCTCGACCGTGATCCACCTCGCCGGCGCGATCCGCGACCAGCCGCCGACGCCGCTCGAGGAGGTCAACGGCCTCGCCACCGCCCGCCTGCTCCGTGCGGCGGAGCGCGCCGGAGTCGATCGCTTCACCTTCTTCTCCGCGATCGGCGCGACCGTCTTTCAGCGCACCCGCTTCTTCCGATCGAAGGCGCTCGCCGAGCGCGCCGTTCGCGAGTCGGAGCTCGCGACGACGATCTTCGCGCCCTCGATCGTCTACGACCGCGACGACCCGTGGATGACGATCCAGCGCCGACTCGCGCTGCTGCCCGCGATCCCGATCTCCGGCGACGGCCGGGCGCAGTTCGAGCCGATCTGGGCCGACGACGCCGCCCGCTGCGTGGTCGCCGACCTCGAGCGCGGCGACGACGCGTCGGGCCGTTGGGAGCTCGCCGGGCCCGAGCGGCTCAGCTACGACGAGATCGCCCGTCTCGTCGCCCGCGCGGCGGGCCGGGAGCGTCCGCTCCTCCACATCCCGCTCGGGCTCGTGCATTACGGCCTCGCGGGGCTGCGCCGGCTGGTCGGCGAGGCCGCGTTCGCGACCTGGGAGGAGGCGGAGCTGATGGAGGTCGCGATGGTCGGCGAGCGCGGGACGCAGGACGCGCGGGCCCTGGGGGTGAATCCACGGCGGATGACCGAGGTGCTCGGAGCGGCGTAGCCGATCACCGACCGCCGCCGAGGCTTCGGGCGCCGGCAAAGCGAGAGGCCCGGGCGCTCGGCCCGGGCCTCTCGAAGATTCGCGCTGCCGCCTCGTTGCGGTGGCGGGCAGCGCGGTCCCCGTGCGGGGACGCACTCGCCTGTTGAGGCGATTACATCATCCCGCCCATGTCGGGCATGCCGCCGCCACCCATGGCGGCGCCCTCCTTCTCGGGCGGCTCGGCGACGATCGCCTCCGTGGTGAGGATGTTCTTGGCGATCGACGCCGCGTTCTGGAGCGCCGAGCGGGTGACCATCGTCGGGTCGATGACCCCGTCCTTGACCAGGTCACCGAACTCGCCGCTGGCGGCGTTCAGGCCCTCGCCGGGCTTCAGGCCGCGGATCTTCTCGACCACAACCGATCCCTCGAAACCCGAGTTCTCGGCGATCTGGCGGATCGGCTCCTCCAGGGCGCGGCGGATGATCTCCGCACCCGTCGCCTCGTCGGCGTCGAGCTCCTTGGAGTCGATCGCGCCCTGGGCGTTGAGCAGCGCCACGCCGCCGCCCGGCACGATTCCCTCCTCGAGGGCCGCGCGGGTGGCCTGCAGCGCGTCCTCGACGCGGTGCTTCTTCTCCTTCATCTCGGTCTCGGTCGCGGCGCCGACCTTGACCACGGCGACCCCGCCCGCGAGCTTCGCCAGGCGCTCCTGGAGCTTCTCGCGGTCGAAGTCGGAGTCGGTGTTCTCGATCTCCTGGCGGATCTGGTTGATCCGCCCCTCGATCGCCGACTTCTCGCCGGCGCCGTCGATGACCGTGCTCGTGTCCTTGGAGACGACGACGCGGCGGGCGCGGCCGAGCTGGGTGACCTGGGTGTTCTCCAGCTTCAGCCCCATCTCCTCGGTGATCACCTCAGCGCCGGTGAGGATCGCGATGTCCTCGAGCATCCGCTTGCGCCGATCGCCGAACCCGGGGGCCTTGACGGCGACCCCGGTGAACGTGCCGCGGAGCTTGTTGACCACCAGCGTCGCGAGGCTTTCGCCCTCGACGTCCTCGGCGATGATCACCAGCGGCTTGCCCGACTGCATCGTCTGCTCGAGGATCGGCAGGATGTCGCGCACCGAGCCGATCTTTTGGTTGGCGATCAGGATGTAGGGGTCCTCGAGCACCGCCTCCATGCGGTCCTGGTCGGTGATCATGTACGGAGAGATGTAGCCCTTGTCGAACTGCATCCCCTCGGTGAACTCCAGCTCCATGCCGAAGGTCTGGCCCTCCTCGACGTTGACGACGCCGTCCTTGCCGACCTTCTCGATCGCATCCGCGATCACGTTTCCGATCTCCTCGTCAGCTGCCGAGATCGCGGCGACGCGGGCGATCTGCTGCTTGCCGCCGACCTCCTTCGACTGCTTGGAGCGCAGGTCGTCGACGACCTGGTCGACCGCCGACTCGATCCCGCGCCGCAGGCCGAGCGGGTTGGCGCCCGCGGCGACGTTCTTGAGGCCGTGGCGGACGATCGTCTGGGCGAGCAGGGTGGCCGTCGTCGTGCCGTCGCCGGCGACGTCGTTGGTCGCCGTTGCGACCTCGCGGACCAGCTGCGCGCCCTGGTTGGCGAACACGTCCTCGATCTCGATCTCGCGCGCGATCGTCACACCGTCGTTGGTGATCGTCGGGGCGCCGAACTTCTTGTCGAGGACCACGTAGCGGCCCTTGGGGCCGAGCGTGACCTTGACCGCGTTGGCGACGGCGTCGACGCCTTCCTGCAGCGCCGCACGCGCCTCCGCGTCGTACTTCAGCTCCTTGTGAGCCATCTTGGTCAGTTCCTCCTTCTAAGTCAGAAAACGAGAGTTTCCGCCCGTCCGCGAAGCGGACGGCCGGGTCGGGGGCTATACGACCTTCGCGAGCACGTCCGACTCGCGGAGCACGAGCAGGTCATCACCGTCGACCTTGATCTCGGTGCCGCCGTACTTGCTGTAGAGGACCTCGTCGCCCTCGGCGACGTCGAGCGGGATCCGCTTCTCGCCGTCCTCGTCCCAGGCGCCGTCGCCCACCGCGACGACCGTGCCCTTCTGGGGCTTCTCCTTGGCGGTGTCGGGGAGGACGAGGCCGCTCGCGGTCGTCTCCTCCTCCTCGATCGCCTTGACGATCAGCCGATCGCCAAGGGGCTTCAGATTCATTCGTTGCTACCTCCAGGCTTGGTTTTGTTGCGCTTCCGGTAAGGCTCCGGGCCTCGCTTGGCACTCTACCGATCAGAGTGCCAAAGCCGGGGCGAGAGAGTGTAGCGGGGCCCGCTCGACAGTCAAGGATCTGAGTCCTTACGACTCAAGGGAGAATGGACGGCGACCGCGTCGGTGCGCGGCCACGGTCGATCGCGGCCCCGTGCCCGCCGTGGGGCGAATCAGTCGCTGGCGAGCAGCCGGCAGCCGAGCAGCTCGGCGATCCCGGTGGCGCCGTTGCGCATCACCCAGTCGTGGTTCCACTCGAACACCGGCCGCAGCAGCGGGGAGAGGGCGTTCATCCACGGCTTCGACGTCGCGACGTTCCACTCGTAGAGCACGGCGGTGACCCCATGCTGCTCGAACAGCCGCCAGCGACCGATTCCGGTGAGCTCGCCGAACGCCTCGGCCTCGATCAGATGCGGCTTCGAAACCGCGTGGGTCCTCGCCTCGAAGACGAGGTCGTAGGGCAGTCGCGAGCGCCAGGTGAGCCGCGAGTGCGACCCGACCCCGAGCTCATCGCCGGGATCGAGCTCGACCACCGACTCGACCCCGCGCCACCACGATGGCCACGCCCTTTGGTCGTGGATCGCGTCCCAGATCGGCTCCCGCGCGGCCTCGAGCAGCCAGGTGGTGAGGAAGCGGTACTCGATCGGCACGGCGCGATCTCAGGTCGCTCGGGGCCCGCTCAGTTCTGAGACGGCGTCTCGCCGTTGCCGAATCGCCCGCCGTGCGGCGTCTCGATCACCTGCGAGAAACGGACCACCGTTACCGTCTCGTCGACGCCGATCTCGCGACCGTAGATCTGGCGCATGAACCCGAGCGTCTCGTCGACGCGGCGGAACTCGGGGTTGTCGTGCTCGATGTCGCGCGGCGAGAGGTCCTTGGCCCGCTTCACCTCGACGTCGTCGATCACCGCGGTGAAGATCTTCTCCCTGGGGCTGTGCTGGTGCCCAACCGTGATCCACACCAGCTGGCCGCGCTCGTACTTGGCCGACTTGTCGCCGAGCCGGATGGTCGCGGTCTTCCGGGCCCGCTTGAGCTGGTCGACGAACGCAGGCGAGAAGAAGTTGAGGGCGTAGAAGCCGCGCGCCATGACGAGGCGAGCCTATCGCGCAGGGTCGAAGCCCTCCTCCCCGACCAGCGGCACGAACCGGCAGGGCGCGATCGCGCGCCGGCGAAACCCGCCACGCTCGGCGACGAACACGGTCAGCATGTCGCTGCTGCCCTCCGTCACCGGGATCACCAGGCGACCCGCCTCGGCGAGCTGGCCGAGCAGGCTGGGCGGCGCCGACGGCGCCGTTGCGTGGACCGCGATCGCCTCGAACGGCGCGTCGGAGGGCGCCCCGCGGGAGCCGTCGCCGACCCGGACCTCCACGGTGTCGATGCCGAGCCCGGCGAGCGCGTCCCGCGCCCGCTCGGCGAGGCTCGCGAAGCGCTCGATCCCGATCACCCGCGCCGCCAGCCGCGCGAGGACGGCCGCGGAGTACCCCGACCCGGTGCCGATCTCGAGCACCGTCTCCTCGCCCTCGAGCTCGAGCGCCTCGCAGATCGCGGCCACGATCCAAGGCTGGGAGATCGTCTGATCGTCGCCGATCGGCAGCGCCGAGTCGGCGTAGGCGCGCGAGGCGTAGCGCTCGGGGACGAAGCCCTCGCGCGGCACCTCGGCCATCGCCGCCAGCACGCGCTCATCGGAGATCCCGCGCCGGCGCAGCTGGCGCTCGACCATGCGGGCGCGCTGGCGGTCGAAGTCGGTCACCTGTGAAGCCGTACCCGCCGCTCAGAATATGTAGGCGCGCAGTCGGCCGGGCTCGAGCACGGTCACGCGCCCCCGGCCGACCGCGACCACGCCCGCTCGCTCGAGCGTCGCGAGGAAGCGGCTGACGCTCTCCCGGGAGGTGCCGGCGAGCTGGGCGAGGTCCGCCTGGGTCATCCGGACCGTGACCCCGCCCTCACGGTCGCCTGGCAGCGCCTCGGCGATCAGCTGCGAGAGGACGCCGGCGACGCGACTGGGAACGGTTTGAAACGACTGCCTCGCGACCCGCTCATTCGTCTCCCGCAGCCGCCGGGTGATGGCGACGATCAGCTTTGCCGCGAGCTCGCCGTGCTCGGCGACCACGCGGCGGACGTCGCCGGCCGGCAGGGCGAGCAGCTCGACCTCGCTCAGCGTCTCGACGCTCGCCGAGCGCGTGCCCCCGTCGAACATCGCCAGCTCGCCGAAGAAGTCGCCCGGGCCGAAGGTCGCGAGCGCGATCGCGCGGCCGTCGGGATGCTCGCGGGTGACGCGCAGGTCGCCGCTGCGGACGATGTAGCAGGCATCGGAGTGATCGCCCTCGTGAAAGACGCGAACACCGCGCGGAAACGAGCGCGGGACCGCCACCGAGGCGACCCGGTCGAGCTCGGATTGCGAGAGCTCCGCGAACAGTGGAACGCGCGCCAGCAGCTCTCGGGAGTCCTCCCCCATCGTTCCGTGATTATCGCGCCCAGCGGCCGCGGCTGCGCAACGACTCACGACTGACAGCGAGGACACCAGTAGGTGGCCCGATTTGCCTCGCCCTGCCCACGGACCTCGACCTTGCCCCCGCACCGCGGGCAACCTCGCCGCTCGGCGCGGTAGACGCTCGGCGGGCGGCGGCCGCTCTCGATCGCGACTCGCATGATCCGCTCGGCCTCGGCGATCAGGCGCTCCGCCTCCTCGGCGGTCAGCTCGCCGACCGGGCGCCACGGGCTGATCCCGGCGGCGAAGCAGGCGCCGTTCGAGATCGCATTGCCGATCCCGGCGACCACCTCCTGGTCGAGCAGGGCCTCGCCGAGCTCGCGGCCGACGCCCATCGATCGAAGCCGTGCGGCGGTCTCGGCACGGTCGAAGGCCGGGCCGAGCGGGTCGGGGCCGAGCCGCAGCAAAAGCGGATCGTTGCGGGCCCGCGACTCGCCGACCAGGCGTAGGAGCTTGCCGCCGGTCTGGGCGGCGAACCGCTCGCCGCCGGCGAGCAGCAGCCAAGGCCGCGAGGCGGGGGAGTTGGCTCCCGCCTCGATCCGCCAGCGCCCGTTCATGCCGAGATGGCTGTGGATCACGAGCTCCCCGGAGAAATGGATCAGCAGGTGCTTGCCGCGGGCCTCCGCCCGTCGCAGGGTGTGACCCTGGAGCTCGCTCGCTCGGAGATGGATCGGCGAGCGGGGGTTCGGGGCCTCCGCCCGCGCGATCTCGCGCCCGCCGAGCGCCAGGTTGATGCGCCGGGCGGCGCGGTGGATGGTGTCGCCCTCCGGCACGACCTCGCCTAGGCGGAGGCGACCAGCCGCCGCGGCTGGCGGCTGAAGCCGGCGGCGATCAGCGGCCCCTCCGCGTCGGAGCCGATCACCGCCTCACCGTCGACCCGCTCGATCCCCAGCTTTCCGATCACCTTCTCGCGGGCCGCCGCGGCGAGCTTCGAGATCGCCTCGACCAGCTCCTCCCCCTCGAGCTCGATCAGGCGGACGATGCCCTTGCCGCCGCGCTCGACGTAGAGGACCGGGTTGCCGTTGCGAAGCAACACGTAGGAGCCCGGGGTCCGCGCGGGCCTACGCCCCTCGGGGCGCCTCGGCCAGGGCAGGGCGGCGCCGTACGGTTGCGCGGGATCGGTCGCCGCCAGCAGGAGATACTCGTCCTCGTCGCGCCGGGGCAGCCCCCGAAGGCGCTCGACCGCGCCGGCGAGCGCGAACTGGGCGCCGCCGAGCCCCTCGACGAAGTAGCCGCGCCTCGCGGTGCCGAGGATCTCGAGGTTCGAGAGCTCGCCATAGAGGGTCGAGAAACCGCCGGGAACGCCCTCGGCGAGCACCGTCTCCCGGGTGACGATCCCATAGCGCTCGAGCATCAGCTCCGCCTGAGCGCGCAAACGCGGGCCCGGCGACGGCGCGATGCGAAACAGCGCCTCGGTCAGCGACCAGCGTCCGACGATCGCCTCCGAGGAGGGGTTGCGCCGGGCGGCGAACCGCCGCGAGCCGCGCCGGTGCGGGGGCACAGCGGTCAGCCTGCGGGCGCGCAGCGGCGCAAAGGCGTCGTTGGTGATCTCGCCGGCCCAGACCAGGTCCCAGAGCGCGGTGTGGAGCCGCTCGGAATCGACGTCGACGTCTGCGACCAGGTCGAGCCAGAACGACGGCGAGCCGGCGAGTCGCTCCCGGATCGCGTCGTGGACCTCACCCTCCGGGCGCTCGAGCTTGGCGTTCGACGGCGGCGGCCCGGCGAGGTGGACGTCCTCGCGGTAATAGAGCGCCACGCGGCCGGTCCTCCCGAGCGCACCGGCCCCGATCCAGACGAGCTCGCCGCTGGTCGTCAGCTGGTCGAGCCAACTGGGGCTATAGGCGCCGAGGCGGCGGGGCAGGACGTCGCGCTCCCAGACCTCGGGCGTCAGCGCCACGCCCTGCAGCGGCACGAGCTGCTCGCGCAGCCGATCCGGCCCCGCTCCCCCCGGCCGGTGGGCGTCGACGTTCTGCCATGCGGGCAGGAAGCGAGCCAGCTCGCCCGGGTCGACCGCCTCGACCTCGTGACGCAGGGCGGCGACGCTCGCCCGGCGCAGACGGCGAAGGACGTCGGCGTCGCACCACTCGCGCTCGCTCCCGCCCGGCAGCAGCTCGCCTCGCACCAGGGTGCCCGAGCGCTCGAGCTCCTTCAGCGCCGGGGTGAGATCGAGCCCGTAGCGGCGGGCGGCCTGGGCGGTCGGGAACGGGCCGTGGGTGCGCGCGTAGCGGCGAACCAGCGCCTGCATCGGCTCCTCGACCCGCTCCAGGAAGGCGTCGGGCAGTCCGCCGGGAGGCGGGACGCCGAGCGCATCGCGATAGAGGCCGGCATCCTCGGCGGCGATCCAGCGCTCCTCGCCCGCGATCCGCACCTTGGCGGCGCGACGCTCGCGCTCGAGCTTGTCGAGCATCGACTGCGCCGAGTAACCCTCGGCCGTGCGCTCCTCGAGCTGCTCGGCGGTCAGGTCGCCGAGCCGGCGCAGCACCTGCTGAAGCGCGTCACGGTCCTTGGCGAGCGCATCCGGGTGCAGGAGCTGCAGCGAGCGCTCGACTTGCTCGAGCGCCTCGGCGTCGATCAGCTCCCTGAGCTCGTCGGCGCCGAGCAGCTCCGAGAGCAGATCGCGGTCGAGGGCCAGCGCCGCGGCACGGCGCTCGGCGTTCGGCGTGTCCCCCTCGTACATGTAGGTGGCGACGTAGTCGAAGAGCAGCGAGGAGGCGAACGGCGAGGCGGTCTGCGTCTCGACCTCGACCAGGGTGATCCGCCGCGAATGCAGATCCCGGAGCAGCTCGATCAGCGCCGGGAGGTCGAGCACGTCGCGCAGGCACTCGCGGTAGGTCTCGAGGATCACCGGGAAGCGCGGAAAGTCCTTGGCGACCTCGAGCAGGCTCTGCGCCTTGAGCCGCTGCTGCCAGAGCGGCGTGCGCTTCCCCGGATAGGCGCGCGGGATCAGCAGGCTGCGGGCCGCGTTCTCCCGAAACCGGGCGCCGAATAGCGCCGAGCCGCCGAGCTCGCGCACGACCAGGTCCTCGATCTCGTCGGGCTCGAGCATCACGAGATCGGCCGAGGGCGGCTCGTCGGCGTCGGGGAGGTGGACGACGATCCCGTCGTCGGACCAGATCGCATCCGCCTCGAGGTCGAGCTCGTCCCGGATCCGAGCCGAGAGCGCGAGCCCCCAGGCGGCGTGGACGCGGCCGCCGAACGGCGACAGCACACAGATACGCCAGTCGCCGATCTCGTCGCGAAACCGCTCGACAACGAGGGTCTCGTCGGAGGGCACCACGCGGGTCGCGGCCTGCTGCTCGTGCAGGTAGCTGATCAGGTTCTCGGCCGCACGTCGGTCGAGGTCGTAGCGATCGGCCAGCTGCTTGGAATCCAGCGAGACCGCCTCGCGGGCGAAGGCTCCGATCGCGCGGCCGAGCTCCGGCGGGCGGCCGACGCCGTCACCGCGCCAGAACGGGACCGCGCCCGGAACGCCCGGCGCCGGGGTGACGATCACCCGGTCGCGGGTGATGTCCTCGATCCGCCAGGTGGTCGCGCCGAGCAGGAAGGTCTGGCCGGGACGCGCCTCGTAGACCATCTCCTCGTCGAGCTCCCCGACCCGGCGGCCATCCGGCAGGTGGACGCCGTAGAGGCCCCGATCCGGGATCGTGCCGGCGTTGGTGACCGCGAGCTGGCGGGCCCCCTTGCGGCCGCGGACGGTGCCCGCGGTGCGGTCCCAGACCAGCCGCGGGCGAAGCTCGGCGAACCTCTCCGACGGATAGCGCCCGTCGAGCATGTCGAGCACGTTCTCGAGCTGCTCGCGCGAGAGCTCCGCGAACGGCTCGGACGCGGTCACCACGCGCTCGATGTCGTCGACGGTCCACTCGCTGTCGGCGACCATCGAGACGACCTGCTGCGCGAGCACGTCGAGAGGGTTGCGCGGGATCACCGTCTCCTCGATCTCGCCGCGGCGCATCCGCTGCGCGACGACGGCGCACTCGAGCAGGTCGGCGCGGAACTTCGGGAAGATCCGTCCCTTCGAGACCTCGCCGAGCTGATGTCCCGCGCGGCCGACGCGCTGCAGGCCCCGGGCGACGGACTTCGGCGACTCGACCTGGATCACGAGGTCGACGGCGCCCATGTCGATGCCCAGCTCGAGCGATGAGGTTGCGACCAGGCAGGGAAGCTTTCCGGACTTCAGGAGCTCCTCGACGATCGTGCGTTCCTCGTGGGCGAGGGAGCCGTGATGGGCGCGGGCGATCTCCTCGAAGGAGTTGTCCGCCGAAGGAGACGCGAGCGGGTCCTGTAGCGGAGCGTCCTCCTCTGCTTGCCTTCGGTTGCGCGGCGCGGTGTTGCCCGCGTGTTCGGTGGCTGGGAGCTCGGGCTCGACTCGGTGGTCGTTGTGGAGCTCGTTGAGGCGCTTGGCGAGGCGCTCGGCGCCGCGGCGATTGTTGACGAAGATGATCGTCGAGGTGTGCTCGCGAACGAGGGCGAGCAGCTCCGGGTAGATCGCGGGCCAGATCGAGCGGATGTTGGTCGCCGGGTCGAGCGAAGCCTCGATCGGGCCGGGATCGATCCGATCCGGGGACGAGATCGCCGTTGCGGCCGCCTCCTTCGCCTCGCGTCCGGGGACGGCGACGGCGGCCGCGGGGACGGCGCCATCGGCGGGGTTCGTCATGTCCTCGACCGGGACGACGATCTCCAGGTCGAGCTGCTTGCGGGTACCCGCGTTGACGATCTCGCAATCGCGCTTCGGGCCGACCAAGAACCGCGCGATCCGCTCCAGCGGGCGCTGGGTCGCGGAGAGCCCGATTCGCTGCGGTTCCGCGCGCCCGCCCACCGCCTCTCGCGCTCGCGCGCGTGTCCGAGTCACCATCGAGCACCAGCTTCGAGAGCCGCTCGAGCGTCAGGGCGAGGTGGGCGCCGCGCTTCGACTGCGCGACGGCGTGGATCTCGTCGACGATCACCGCCTCGACGCCGGTCAGGATCTCGCGCACTTGCGAGGTGATCATCAAGTAGAGCGACTCGGGCGTCGTGATCAGGATGTCCGGTGGGGTGCGGCGCATCGCCTGGCGCTCGCGCTGGGGGGTGTCGCCGGTGCGCAGCCCCACGGCCAACTCGGCGCCGATGCCGTTCAAGGGGGCGCGCAGGTTGCGCTCGATGTCGTAGGAGAGGGCCTTGAGCGGCGAGACGTAGACGAGCTTGACCCCGGTGCCGAGCTCCCGCGGTCGGCGAGCCAGCGAGTCGATTCCCCACAGGAACGCGCTCAGGGTCTTGCCCGAGCCGGTCGGCGCGCAGATCAGCGTGTGGGCGCCGCTCGCGATCTTCGGCCAGCCGCCGGACTGCGCCGGCGTCGGCGCCTCGAACGAGGCCTCGAACCAACGCCTGGTGCGCGCGCTGAAGGCCTCGAGAGAGGTGGAGTTGACGGTCGACTCGGAGGACATGCCCAACCGATCGATTCTACGCAGGCGCCCCGGCGGCCCCCGAGCGCTTGGGGCGATGGCTCGGGATACGACGCGCGGGTGGTCGAGCGCCCGGGCAGCACGACGCCGGCGGCGTGCTGAGGATCGTGGACTCGCCTACGCTGCGCCTGTGAACGAGGGCATCTGGGCGACGCGGGTGCGCGAGGTGTGCGATGCGCTGAGCCGCGGCGATCACGAGCGCGCGCTGGCCTACACCCATCCCGACGTCGAGCTCAAGCGCATCGACGGCTCGCCGGACGAGCACGACGTCGTCCGCGGCCGCGAGGCGCTGCTCGAGTTCCTGGCCCCGGACGCGTTCGCGAGCCAGGCCGTGGAGCCGCTGGAGACCTTCGAGGGCGAGGGCGTCGTCGTCGCCCACGTGCTGGTCCGCAACCGTGGCGCCGGCAGCGGTCTCGAGATCGCGGTCGAGAGCTACCTCGTCTACCTGATCGAGGACGGCCTCGTGCGCCGCGTCGAGGCGTGGACGAGGCGCGAGGACGCGGCGCGAGCTTCCGGCCTGGAGCTCTAGGAGCCGCTGCGCGCCGTCGGCCGCCCTAGAACGGCAGCCCGCCTGCGATCTGGCCGAGCAGCGGTGCGCCGGTGTCGCGCGCGGAGAGCCGTGGCTCGGTGATCGGCCACTCGATTGCGACGTCCGGGTCGTTCCAGGCGATCCCGGCCTCGGTCGCGGGGTCGTAGTAGCTGGAGAGCTTGTAGTGGACGTCGGCGATTTCGGAGAGCACGCAGAAGCCATGGGCGAAGCCGACCGGCACGTAGAGCTGCCGATGGAGTTGGTCGTCGAGCTCGTGGCCCTGCCACTGTCCGTAGGTCGGCGAGTCCCGCCGCAGGTCGACGGCCACGTCCCAGACCTTGCCGCGCATGCAGCGCACGAGCTTCGCCTGGCCGGGCGAGGTCTGGAAATGCAGGCCGCGGAGGATGTTGGCCCGCGAGCGCGAGTGGTTGTCCTGGATGAACTCCGCGTCCACACCGAGCTGTGCCCAGGCCGCGGCGCTGAACGTTTCGATCAAGAAGCCGCGCTCGTCGCCGTGCACCTCCGGCTCGAGCAGCACCGTCCCCTCGAGTTTGGTCTCCAGGCGCCGGGGCACGCTCAACCCAGCGTCGAGCCGTAGTGGCGCTCGTAATAGTCCCGGTACTCGCCCGAGCGAATCGGCCTCCACCACCACTCGTTGTCGCGATACCACGCGACGGTCCGCTCGATCCCCTCCTCGAAGCCCACCGCCGCCCGCCAGCCGAGCGCCTCGATCCTCGCGGAGGTGAGCGAGTAGCGCCGGTCGTGGCCGAGCCGGTCGCTGACGTACTCGATCAGCGACTCGTCGCGGCCGGTGAGCTCGAGGATCCGCCGCGCGACGTCGATGTTGGCAAGCTCGTCGGGGCCGCCCACGTTGTAGACCTCACCGGCCGTCCCCTGCTCGAGCACGATGTCGATCGCGCTCGCGAAGTCCTCGACCCAGAGCCAGTTGCGGACCTGCATCCCGTCGCCGTAGACGGGCAGCGGGTCGCCCGCGAGCGCGTTCAGGATGCAGAGCGGAATCAGCTTCTCCGGGTACTGCCGCGGCCCGTAGTTGTTCGACGCCCGCGTGGTCAAGGCGTCGATGCCGTAGGTGTTGCGATACGCCCCGACCATCAGGTCGGCGCCGGCCTTCGATGCCGAGTAGGGCGAGGATGGATCGATCGGCGAGCTCTCCGTGAACGAGCCCTCCCCGATCGAACCGTAGACCTCGTCGGTGGAGATCTGCAGATGGCGGATCCCGGCCTCGCGCGCGGCCTCGAGCAGCACGTAGGTGCCGAAGACGTCGGTCTGGATGAACTCCCCCGGCGAGGCGATCGAGCGGTCGACATGCGTCTCAGCCGCGAAGTTGACGATCGCGCCGCAGCCGTCGAGCGCGGCCCTGACCGCCTCCCGGTCGGTGATGTCCGCCTCGGTGATCTCGAGTCGTCCGGGGTCCAGATCCTGGAGGTTCTCGCGCCTGCCCGCGTAGGTGAACTTGTCGAGCACCCGGACCGAGAAGCCCGGGTGGGTGGCGAGCCGGTGGCGCACGTAGGCGGAGCCGATGAAGCCGGCGCCGCCGGTGACGAGGACGTTCATGTCCGCCCACCCATGCGTGAGACGTCCGCGGCTTGGTCGCCGCGGGCGGCGGGGCGCACGCGATCACGAAGGTACTCCGCCAGCCCCTGATGCCAGTCGGGAAGCACGATCGGGTCCGGGCGCTCTGAGACCAGCAGCGAGAACGGCGGCCGTGGCGCCGGGCGTCCGAGCATTTGCGTGGTCCCGGCCATCACCCGGCACTCGACCCCCGCCTGGTCGAAGATCTCCTGCGCGTAGTCGAACCACGAGCAGCGACCCGCGCCGGCGATGTGATGGATGCCGTACTCGTCGGTCTCGATCAGCAGGCCGAGCGCCTCGGCCAGGTGGGCGGTGTAGGTCGGGCTCGCGACCTGGTCGGAGACGACGATCACCTCGGGTTGCTCGGCGCCGGCGCGGAGCATGGTCTCGACGAAGTTCGGGCCACCGTGCCCGAACAGCCAGGACGAGCGCACGATGAAGTGGCGCGGGTTGGCGATCGCGGTCGAGGTCTCACCGGCCTGCTTGGAGCGACCGTAGGCGGAGATCGCCGCCGGCAGGTCGGACTCCACGTATGGAGCGCCCTTCTCGCCGTCGAAGACGTAGTCGCTCGAGACGTAGACGACGGCGGCGTTCCGGGCGCCCGACGCCGCTGCCACCATGCCGGCGGCGGCGTCGTTGACTCGCATCGCGGCGCGCTCGTTCGCCTCGGCTCCGTCGACGTCCGTCCACGCGGCGCAGTTGACGACGACGTCCGGGCGCAGCTCCTCGATCACGTCCTCGACCGTCGCAGTGTCGGTGATGTCGAGCTCCGAGCGCGAGAGGCCGTAGACCTCGTGCCGACGCCGTGCGAGCGCCTCGACGACGTCCCGGCCGAGCATCCCGGCCGCGCCGGTGACGACCACCCTCATGGGAGCGTGATCTCCGCGTTGTCGCCGACGATCATCCGCAGGGTCTTCGGCATCTCGGCCCCTCGGACGAGCTTCACGTTGCGGCCCAGGAGGCTCGCCTCCATCCGCACCTCCAGGTCGCGGAGGCTCGAGCCTCCGAGCAGGATCGAGTGCTCGACCTCCGAACCGACGATCTCGACCCCCGCCGCGATCGAGGTGTAGGGCCCGACGTAGGAGTCGATGATCCTCGTCCCCTCGCCGATGATCGCCGGCCCTCTGACCACCGAGCGTTCGAGCTTCGCGCCGGCGGCGATCGAGACCCGCCCCTCGACCTTGCTGGCCTCGTCCAGATCGCCCTCGACGTCGCGCTCGAGATCCTCGAGCACGAGGCGGTTGGCCTCGAGCATGTCGGCGAGCTGCCCGGTGTCCTTCCACCAACCGCTGACCGTGTGGCTCTCGACCTTGGCTCCGCGGTCGATCAGCTGCTGGATCGCGTCGGTGATCTCGAGCTCCCCGCGCCCCGAGGGCTCGATCGCCCGAGCGGCCTCGAGGATCGCCGGGGTGAACATGTAGACGCCGACCAGCGCCATGTCGCTCGGCGGAGCCTTGGGCTTCTCGACCAGACGGACGACGCTGTCGCCGTTGAGCTCCGCGACGCCGTAGTTCCACGGGTCGGCGACCGGCGTCAGCAAGATCAAGGCCTCGGGCTCGTGCTCGCGAAACGCCCCGACGAGATCGGTGATCCCGTTGCGGAGCAGGTTGTCGCCCAGGTACATGACGAACGCCGAGTCTCCGAGGAACGCCTCGGCGGTGAGCACGGCGTGCGCGAGCCCGGCGGGCTTGTCCTGAAGGATGTAGGTGATCCGCGCCCCGAAGGCCGAGCCGTCCCCGGCGGCCGCCGCGATCTCCTCCCCGGTCTCCGGCGCGATGATGACCCCGATCTCTGTGATCCCGGCGTCGACCAGGGCCTCGATCCCGTAGAAGAGGACCGGCTTGTTCGCCACCGGGACGAGCTGCTTCGCCGAGGTGTGCGTGATCGGGCGCAGGCGGGTGCCCGCCCCGCCCGAGAGAATCAGGCCCTTGAGGGTCTCCATCGGCCCGGGAGGCTACATCGCCGTCCGCGGCCTCGGCCGCGGCTCGAGTGTTGTGGTGGCCATGGCCGCCGATCCTTCGCTGGTCGCCGATCCCACGGCTAGTACGTGCCGCCGAGCTTGCGGTGATCCCAGGTCGCGGTGCGGACGGCCCGGAAGCGGATCGCGACGCGCTTGGCCGCCTGGGCCTGGAGCGCGGCGGCGGCGCCCTCGACATCCGCGATCCCCCCGGAGTAGCGGGCGGCGAGCTCGGCGCCGAACCCGGCGACTCGCGGCGACTCGCGGATCAGCTCCGCCTTCGCCTCGATCTGGATTCCCCGCAGCTCCTCGTAGGAGAACCCGGTCTCGATCAGCAGGGTCGCCCGCGCGTCGCGCTCGAGATTGCGCACCTTCTGCGACTTCGCGTACGTCCAGACCCAGATCTCGCCCTCGCGGACCGTGAACCACATCGGCATCGAGTGGGGCCAGCCGCGCGGGCCGATGCTCGAGACGATCACGATGCGCTCGGTGTCGAGCAGCTCCCGCTGCTCGTTTTCGGTGAGCTCGATCTGGTCGCGGCGGCTCGGCACCGGCTCATCCAACCAGGTCGCCCTCGTCGAGCAACCCCTCGGTGGCGAGCTTCTCGAGGTGCGCCTCCATCACCAGGGCCGCCACCGGCCGAAGGCCCTCCGGGACGTCGTCCCAGGCGCGGTCGAGCAGCCGCCGCCTGGAGCGCTCGCCGTCGCGCAGCGCCCCGATCAGCTTGCGCTCGCGCTCGAGCCGGTGCTCGATGTATTCGGAGATCTTCGCCTGGGCCGCTTCGACCCATGGCCCGTGGCCGGGACAGAGCAGCTCGATCTCGAGCCCTTGCATCGACCGCAGAGACTCGAGGTAGACGGCCAACGAGCCGCCGTCGGGGGGCACGAAGCTGGAGCCGCGACCGAGGATCAGATCGCCACAGAAGCAGACGCCCTCTCGCAGGAAGCAGACATGGTCGAGCGCGTGACCGGGCGTTCGGATGACCTCGAACGGGCCGATGGCCGCCGGAGCGTCAGCTCCCCACTCGCGCGCCACGCCGGCGGATCCCGCCACCGTTTCGTCGCCGGTGCCGACCTGACCCCAAAGCAACGGCGCCTCGTCGCTCAGCATCGGCACCGCGCCGGAGTGATCGGCGTGGGAATGGGTGAGCACGATGCCCCTCAGCCCTCCGGCCCGCTCGGCCGCCGTGACCACGGCGTTAGCGTGGTCGCGGTTGGCGGGGCCGGGATCGATCACATAGGCGCCGCCGTCGGCCGCAACCACGTAGGTGTTCGTGCCGTCGAGGGTCATCGGGCTCGGATTCGGCGCCACGAGGCGCTCGATCTCGGGGTGCCCGGCTGGGGAGTCGCCCACGTTCCGTGGCCTCGCTCGCTTGGTGGCCCGACTTACTGCTTGGCGGCCACGGCCCTGAGCACGGCGTCGCGGGCGTCGCTCGGCTCGAGCACGACCAGATCGCCGACGCCCTTGAGGACCTCGCGAACCAGCCAATCGTCGGAGCCGTAGGGCACCTCGACGACGACCGCGCCGTCGCCGAGCTCCTCGACGACGACGCGCTCCTCACGCAGCCACCGGGCACGTTCGGGCGAGACCCAGACCTTCGCGATCCCGGCCGTGGTGACCTCGCCGTGGACCAGCCACTCCTGCTCGGCGAGCTGCTCCTCGACCCCGATCCGCGGCTCGAACTCCCGGTCGGTGACCGCCGCCTCCTTCATCCGGTCGAGCCTGAAGTGGCGGGTGGCGGAGCGGCCGAGATCGAAGCAGCCCAGGTACCAGCCCTCGGCGCCACTGACGAGCTGGTAGGGCTCCACCTCGCGCTTCACGAACTCGTCCTCGTTCTCCTTGTAGTACTGGAGCTCGAGCACCCGGTGGCTCTGGATCGCAGCGTTCACCGTGCGGACGACCGACGAGTCGTCGCGACCGGGAGCGATCTCGAGCCCCTCGTGGGAGGGGTCGTGACCGAGCGCGGCGACGATCTTCTCACGCGCGCTGGCGAGCCCCGCCTGGGGCAAATGATCGCCGAACAGGTCGATCGCGGCCACCAGCGCCTTCGCCTCGAGCGGCAACAGACGCGCCGGACGGGCAAAGTTGTCGCCGTAGGTGTCCGGATCGACCTCGATTCGATCGCCCGCGATCTCGGCGTAGAGCACGTACGTCCCGCCACCGAAGTTGACGACGTTGAGGACGTCGAGGTCCTCGCGCAGCTCCTCGATCGAGATCTTGAGCTCCTCGAGGACCTGCGCGGTCGGCAGGCTGCCCTCGTTGCGGGCGGCGCCGATCAGCAGCCCGGCCAGGGTCACGAGGCGGGCGAAGCGCTCGGGTCGGATCACCGATTCCGAGCGGCCGTTCGAGCTCCGAGCGGTTCCGTTGCGCCGCGCGGCGGCGCCCTCCGCGAGCGGCCGGCTCACGGTCTCGGCGACGTCGAACTCGCGCCTGTGGCGCTCGCGCAGCAGAGCGAGGCGCTCGCCCGCCTCCTTGGCGAGCTCCGGCGGATCGAGCAGCCGGGCGTTCTCGCGCCAGCTCAACACCCAGGAGATCAGCTGTCGCGGCGATGCGTACTCGGTCTCGAAGACCGAGCCGCGACCCTTGACGGCGTCGGCCTTCTTCGGCTTCGAGAACTCGCCGTGGCGGCCGAAGTCGCGCTCGACAAGCCAGGCGATCCGCTCGCGCAAGAAGATCCGCGCGGTGCCCCGGATCTCCCCCATCTGCCAATCGGCGCGGCTGGCGTAATCGCGGCGGTCGAACTCCTCGGGGGGCGAGAAGTCGTGCTCGGCCTTGGTTGCGTAGGAGACCTTGCCGCGGATCCGCGAGAGCCGGAACACGCGCACCTCGTCGCGCTCGTGCGAGTACCCGATCAAGTAGAACTGTTGATCGCGGAACACGAGGTGGTAGGGGTTCACCTTGCGGTCGGAGACCTCGTCGCGCTGCAGCGAGTAGTAGGAGAACTCGATCGTCTTGCGGCGCGAGATCGCGGTCTCGATCTTCGCGAGCCGCTGAGATAGATCGCGGCCACCGGCCGAGGCCGAGAGCTTGACGTCGATCGGGGCCTCCTCGCCCTCGACGAGCGGGCTCGGCCTGCCCCAAGAGACCTGCTGGAGGGCGAGCCGCAACGGCTCGGCGTAGGCGAACTCGCCATCGAGCAGCCCGAGCGCCGTCCGCAGCGCCGCGAGCTCGGGGTCCGTGAACTCGATCGCCGGCAGGTAATAGTTCTCAGGCGGCAGCGCGTAGAGCTCGGCCTCGAAGAAGCCCTCCGCCGGCTTCTCCACCTGGAGCGAGATCCCGAGGCTCTCGAGCTCCGCGCGGTCGGCGTAGAAGCGGCGCGCGAACGCATCCTCGTTCATCGAGCTGTAGCCCTCGACCTCGCGCTTGATCTCCAGCGCCGACACCGGCCGGCGGTTGGCCATCAGAAACGAGATCAACGAGAGCTGGCGAATCAGCTTCTCGGTGTCCTTCGCCATGGCGTGCTCAAGATACTGAGGCATGGGCGGCGCGTTTCGCTGCCCCCATGCCGCAAAGCGCGGGATTTGCGCGCCGTTTCGCGCCGAGGCGACCGTCGCCTCGGGCCCCGGGGCGTCCACGCGAGCAAGCTTCCAGATCACGGCGACCGGGCGCTCGACCCAACGCCGGCCGCGGCTAGGCGGCGCGGCGGGAACGGAAGTAGGCAGCGGATTCGATCCCGCGGTCGAAGCGCGACCACGGCTCGCCGTCGGGCAGCTCGCGTTCGATCCGGTCGAAGCTGCCCAGGGTGCCCCCGAGGTTGTCGAGCGCGTGAACGAGCGCCGCCTCGCGTGTGGCCGGGACGACCGGCGAGCCGTTCTCGAGCTTGCCATGGTGCGCGAGGATGATGTGGAGGACGGCCTTCGCCAGCTCGGGCTCGAACCCCTCGATCGACTCGATCGTGCGCCGGACCAGGTAGTAGCCGAGCGGGATCTCGCCGATCAGACGTCCGGCGTCGGTGAGCTCGATCGCCAGCGGATCGTCGTTGTAGGCCTGGGTCTTGCCGATGTCGTGGAGGAGCGCTCCGGTGACCGCGACGTCGCGGTCGATGCCGGGGAACGCCGCCGCGGCGGCGCTCACCGCCTGCGCGACCGAGACCGTGTGGTCGAGGAGCCCGTGGGGGTAGGCCTGGTGGTAGTACTTCGCCGCCGGCGCGACACGAAATCGACGCCAGATCTTCGATTCGGCGCCGAAGACGCGATCGAGGAGCCCCCGCAGGTGCGGGTTCTGAATCGTCGCGAGCAGCTGGCGCAGCTTCGCCTCGAGCTCGTCGACGGAGACCGGTGGCCCCTCGGTGAGCTCGTCGTGGTCGTACTCGTCCTCTACTGCGGCGCGGATCGAGCGGATGGTGATCTTCGCGCCGTAGCGCGGGTGGACCTCGAACCTGCCGTCGACGAACACGACCGCGCCCGGCGCGCGCGCACTCGAAGCACTCGTCGACATCCTCCCAAGCGACCGCTTCGAGCGAGCCGGTGCGGTCGGCGACGATCAGCTTGATGAAGTCGTCGCCGTTCTTGCGCGAGCGCCGCTCGCGCTCGCGGACCGCGAACGCGGCCGCCACCGCATCGCCCTCCGCGAGGTCGCGAACGAACGTACGCGCCGCGGTGGCGCCCTCGAGCCGCGACTCGGCCGCGGTCTCGAGCGGCACCTGAAGGGCCTCCATCTGAGCTTGCCCGGTCACGGATCTCAACTTAGACAGAGGGCCGGACGGCGCCCTTCTCTGCCGGGCGAGGTCGTTCGGCGCGCGCGCGGCTCAGCGCCCGCTTGGCGCCGGGGATGTGTTTTCAACCGGCGGCCGGTTCGGCTCCTCCTCCTTCGCCTGGCTGACGAAGGGCGCGAACTCGCCGGGCGGCGTCGCGTGGTCGGCCGCGTGGCCCGTGCGCTCGAGCTCGGCGGCGAACTGGGCTCCGAAGACGATCGCCAGGTTGGTCAGCCACAGCCACAGCAGCAGGACGATGCCGCCGGCCAGGCTTCCATAGGTGCTCGAGTACGACCCGAAGTTGGCCACGTAGAGGCTGAACCCGGCCGAGGCGAGCACCCAGAGCACGGTCGCGAGCAGGCTGCCGGGAAGGATCCAGCGCAGGCCCGCATGGCGCGCGTTGGGCGAGAACCGGTACAGGAGACCGATCACCGCGACGACGATCGCGAACAGCAGCGGCCATTTCGCGATCGACCAGGTCGTAACCGCGGCGCTCCCGAGGCCGAGCTCGTCCCCGATCGCTTCGGCGAGCGGCCCGGTGAGCACCAGCGCGACCAGGACCAACGCCACGATCGCGGTCATCACCAGAGTCATCAGCAGCTGCAAGGGGCGTCAGCTTGTAGAACGGACGGTCCTCGTCGACCTCGTAGATCTCGTTCGCCGAGCGCATGAAGGCGCCGATGTAGCCCGAGGAGGACCAGAGGGCGGCGGCGACGCCGAGCACGAGCGCGACACCCGCGGTGCCCGACTGATCGACGATGTTGCGCACCGGCGAGCGCAGCGTGTCGACTGCCGACGAGGAGCCGAGATCGTCGGCGATCCGCAGCAGGCCCTCGACGGAGCTCTCGGTGCCGAAGACGCCGAGCAGCGATACGAGGACGATCAGGCCGGGAAAGAGCGACAGAACCGAGTAGTAGGTGAGCGTGGCCGCGTTGTCGATCAGGCTCTTGGCCCGAAACGCGATCACGGCGTCGCGAAGCGCCTGCCGCCAGGCGCGCACCGTGAGATCGGTTGGGCCCGAGACCGCCTCCACGGTCGAGTCATACCCGGAGCCCGCAATCCCTATCCCTCGGCGAGGGCTTCGGCGCGACGCTCGGGTCGTTGGTGAAGGTCGCAGACACCGGCAGGGCCGAGACGACGTCCAGCTATCGGTTCATGTGCACCCATATCGAGCGGCGTGGGGATGGCGAGGGCCGGAATCGAACCGGCGACACCACGATTTTCAGTCGTGTGCTCTACCAACTGAGCTACCTCGCCGCGGCGGTCAAGGCTAGCGTCAGATGGCCCAACGGCGGACTTCGCCAAGGGGTTGCGCGTCGGCCGCGACGGCGGCCACGATCCCGGGACCAACCTCGATCTCCTCGACCCAGAGTCGGTCGCGCTCGGCGGCCGTGGGCGGATCGGCGAGGCCGGTGCCAAGGCACTTCACCCGCGCCTCGTGGCGAACCCACAGGCGCAGGAACTCGCGCCGCAACGCCGGTTGCTTTAGCTCGGCGAGGCGCGCGATCTCGTCGCGTTCGAATGCCCGTCTGGCGATCGCAAGCTCGCGGATCGGCCGGTTCCGGCCTCGATGTCGATCCCGAGCTCGCGGTCGCGCGAGAGCGCGTAGACGGCGACCCCGGCCGAGCGGGAGAGGCTGAAACGAAGCGCCGCGGAGTCGTCGCCGGCGAGCGCCGGCTTGCCGCGTGCGGAGGTGTCGAATCGGACCGCGCCCGGAGCGAGGTCGAGGTAGCGCCCGAGCAGTGAGCGAAGCAGGCCGCGGGCGCAGCTCCAGCGCCGGGCGGCGCGCTCGTCGACCAGGCGAGCGGCGCGCTCGCGCTCCTCGGCCGAGAGCACGCCCGCGATCACCTCGTCCGTCCGGTCCAGGTCCGCCGCGCAGACGTCGATGACGCCGCCCGGCAGCTCGGGCCTCTCCGGAATCCGCGGCCATCGGGCCAGCCCGAGTCCGAGCGTCATCGTTCGCGCAGCGCGAGCGCGACCGCGTCTCGCGGATCAGCCGCGAGCTCGATGCCGACGTCGCCGCCGAACGTGTCCGGCGGCTCGATCTCCCAGCTCGCGAGCGCGATCACGGGGCGGTCGAGCTGGCGCGCGTGGGCGATCTCGGACAGCGTGCCCCAGCCGCCGCCCACGGCGATCACTGCCTCCGCCGACGCGACCACACCGAGGTTGCGCGCGATCCCCGTCGCGGTCGCCACGACGTGGGTGCAATCAGGGCTTGCATCCAGGGGATCGGCCGACGGAACGATCCCGATCACATCGCCGCCGGCGGCGGCGGCGCCGCCTGCCGCCGCCCCCATCACCCCACCCAGGCCACCGCAGACGACGACCGCTCCGGCCTCGGCGATCCGCCTACCGACCTGGCGGGCGAGCGCCGCTAAGCCCTCGTCCCGCGCGCCACTGCCGACGACGGCAATCTGGCGCGCCCTCATCGACCGCGGTTTACGGCCTCGCAGCCCCTGAGCCGGTCGGCCGGATCGACGAAGGCGACGTCCCTGCCCGCGCCGCAGTTGACGGCGTCCGCGTTGTTGCCGCCGTCGCGGACCCTGATCGTGTCGTCGCCCCGTCCGGCGAGCACCTCGTCGGAGCTGCTGCCGCCGACGAACAGATCGGCGCCCTCATAGCCCTTGAGCGTGTCGTGCGAAGGGCCACCCCGCAGCTCGTCGACCCCGGCATGCCCGTCGAGGTCATCGACCGTGCCACCGCCGTTGAGCTTCGCGTCGAGCTTCTTCGGGAGCGTCTGGACGCCGATCGTGTCACCTCCGCCGAGGCCGCTGAGCACGACCACCCTCCACGCGCCGGCGGGCGGCGCGGGGCAGGTGTCCTCGCGGGTGTAGCCGTCGTCCTCGGAGGCGCCGCGCGCGGTGACGATGATCGCGCCCCCGGAACCGGCGCGGGCGCTGATCGTGTCGCGAAGGGTGTCGACGCTCTCGAACTTCACCGTTCTCGAGGCCTGATCGCAGATCGTCGGCTCGGGTACGTCGGCGAGCAAGCGGGCGCCCCCAGCGCCGCCGCGATCAATGCCGCCGCCGCGATCCCCCCGAGCGCCTTCCGCGCCATGGCGGCAACGTAACCGGGTTCACGGCCGTGGTCAACGCGCCACCGGGCGGCGCTCGGCGGCGATCAGGTTGATGATCGAGTCCATCAACCCCAGCGCCCCGGACTTGTGCAGCGGCTCGTTGAGGTTCCCGCACTTCGGGCTCTGCACGCAAGACGGGCAGCCGTCGGCGCACGGACACTCGCCGATCAACCGGGCCGCGTCGGCGACCAGGCGCTCGAACTCGTCGTAGCCGCGCCTCGAGATCCCGACGCCGCCCGGGTGCCCGTCGTAGATGAAGATCGTCGGCAGGCCCGTCTGGAAGTGGATGTTGGTCGAGAGGCCGCCGATGTCCCAGCGGTCGCACATGGCGAGCAGGGGAAGAACCGCGATCTGGCTGTGCTCGGTGGCGTGCAGCGCTCCGAGCAGCACGTCGGGCGCGATCGCGGCGGGTCCCGCGATCGGGTCGTCGAGCACGTACCAGAGAGCCTGGGTCGGGAAGTTTTGCTCCGGCAGATCGAGCGCGACGAGGTCGATCACCGAGTGGTCGGCGAGGCTCTTTCGCTGGTAGGCGATCACCTGCTCGGTCACCGACACCTCGCCGAAGTGAAGCTCGACCGGGCCATCGCAGCTCCGACCGCGCGCTGCTCGGTCTCGGCCTCGACGTAGACGAGCGTCTCCTTCTTCGGCTGCGTGTACCAGTCGCCCTCGAATGCGTCGACGATCGCCCGGCGGCCGTCGACATCGAGCTCGGCGACCTCGTAGGAACGACCGAGGTGGAGGTAGACAGCCCCCGGATGAACGGTCGAGAAGGCGCGCTCGGCCTCGACCTGGCCGAGCATCTCGCCCGACGCGCGCTCGACCACCGCGACCGAGTCCAGCGACGCCGACCGCAGTGAGATCTCGCCTGCGGGGAATCCGGGGCCTCGGGGCAGAAAGCGCCCGTCGCGACCGCGCCGCAGCTGGCCCGCACCGACCAGCGACTCGGCGCGCTCGCGCCAGCGCTCGCCGAGGATCTGATCGTCGTGGGCGCCGGGCTGATCGCCGCTCCCCCCGAGCGGCGCCTCGTAGGCGGCGGCGAGCAGGTGCGCGGTCTGGATCCGCTCGTTCTCGTGGTCGAGGATCGCGGCCTCGACCGGGCGGGCGAGGAACTCGTCCGGATGACGGCAGAAGAACTGATCGAGCGCGTCCTCGCCGGCAACGTAGACGGCGATGCCCTCAGAGCGCCGTCCGGCGCGCCCCCACATCTGGCGCAGACTCGCGACCGTGCCCGGAAAGGTGACGCAGATCGCCGCGTCGAGCTCGCCGATGTCGATCCCGAGCTCGAGCGCATCGGTGGCGACCACCGCGAGCAGCTCGCCGCGACTCAGCCGCGCCTCGATCTCGCGCCTCTGCGGCGGCGTGTAACCGGCTCGGTAGGGCGCGATCCGCGCCGCGAGTCCAGGCTCCCCGAGCTCCTCCAGGCGCATTCGGGTGAACCGCTGGATCAGCTCGATCCCGCGTCGGCTGCGCAAGAAGCAGATCGTCCGCGATCCGTGGACGACCAGGTCGGAGAGCAGCTCCGCGGTCTCGGAGAGCACCGAGCGCCGGCGCATCGTCTTCGGGTCGATCACCGGCGGGTTCCAGATCGCGATCCGGCGCTTCGCCCGGGGCGCGCCGTCGGAGTCGATCAAAGCGAACTCGGTCCCGGTCAGGGCGCCGGCGAGATCGACCGGATTGGCGATCGTCGCCGAGGCGAGGATGAACCGCGGCTCCGAGCCGTAGAGCCGCGCCACTCGACGCAGACGCCTGAGCACGTTGGCGACGTGCGAGCCGAAGACCCCGCGGTATGTGTGCGCCTCGTCGACCACTACCCAGTCGAGATTGGCGAGGAAGTCGCCCCATCCCTTGTGGTGCGAGAGGACCGCCATGTTGAGCATGTCCGGGTTGGTGAGGATCAGGTTCGAGCGGCGACGGATCGCTGGGCGGTCGTCGCGCGGGGTGTCGCCGTCGTAGATCGCGTGCCGGAGCTCGCGCAGGCCGAGCTCGGAGAGCTTGCGCGCCTGGTCCTGAGCGAGCGCCTTGGTCGGGTAGACATACAGCGCGCGAGTCTTCGGGTCTCGGGCGATCGCGTCGAGCACCGGCAGGTTGAACGACAGCGACTTGCCCGCCGCCGTCCCCGCGGTGATCACCAGGTCCGAGTTGCGCGCGCTCTCGTGCGCCTCGGCCTGGTGCGAGTACAGCCGCGCGATCCCGGTGCGCTCGAGCGCCGCGGCGACGCGGGGCGAGAGCTCTGGCGGGAACGGCACCGTGCGAGCCGCGTGCGGATCGATGATGCTGGTCGTCACCAGGCGATCCTCCGTCTCACCCGCCTCGAGCAAACGCTCCCAGGCAAGCGGCGGCGCGTCCGCGAGGCCGGTCATCGGGCCGGGCGCGCGATCGCGGCGGCGGTGCGCATCGCGTCGAGCGCGCTGACGTCGTGGAGCCGAAGCACGTCGGCTCCGGCCGGGACCGCGAGCGCGATCGCGGCGAGCGTCGCCGCCTCGCGCGCCTCCGCCGATGCACGTCCCTCCCAGGAGCCGGCCAGGATCGCGCCGAGGAAATCCTTGCGCGAGAGGGCGAGGAACAGTGGCCGGCCGAGCGGGCGCAGCTCCCCGAGCCGGCGAATGATCTCGATGTCGTGCTCGGTGGTCAGGTCGAAGTCGAGGCCCGGGTCGAGGGCGATCTGCTCGGGGTCGCAGCCGAGCTCGACCGCGCGCTCGAGGCGCTCGGCGAACCAGTCCTTGAGGTGCGCGACGACGTCGTCGTAGGCGGGCGTGGGCCGAGCGACCCGCGGCGGCCCCTCGATGTGCATGAGCACGTATCCGCAGCCGCGCTCGCCGACTAGCTCGAGCATCTCCGGCCGTCCGCCCCCGATGTCGTTGATCGCGGCCGCGCCGGCATCGAGCGCCGCGCCGGCGACCATGGCCGAGGATGTGTCCGCGAGCACCGGTACCCCGGATTCCACCGCGAGGCGCTGGACCGCGGGGACGAGCCGTCCCGCTTCCTCCGCGGCCGCCACCGCCGGACCGCTGCGAGCCGCGACCGCGCCGACGTCGAGCATGTCGAAGCCGGCCTCGACCAGCGCGAGCCCGTCGGCCGCCGCCGCTTCGGGGGTTTCGCTGCGCGAGCCGGAGAAGAACGAGTCCTCGGTCACGTTGACGATCCCCGCCGCGAGCGGCGGCGGGAAGTCGAGCGCGCGGTCGGCGAGCCTCCAGACGGCCATCGCCGTCTAAGTTAGACCGCCCGTGGCCCTGCGCTGTGTATACACCGACCTCGACGGCACCCTGCTCGGGCCGCAGGGCTCGCTGTTTCGCGGTCCCGATGGCGACTTCAGCCTTCGTCAGGCCCGCGGCCTGGAGGCCTGCCACCGGGCCGGGGTCGAGGTCGTGATCATGTCCGGCCGCCGGGAGGCCCAGGTGATGGCCGATGCGCGGCTGTTGGGGCAGACCTCCTACATCTACGAGGCCGGCTGTGGCGTCGTGATCGACGGCGAGCGCACCCACCTGACCGGCGACTGGCGCGTCGGCGACGGTGCGGGGCCCGCCGAGCGGATGATCGCCGCCGGGATCCCGGACCTGCTCTTCGAGCGCTTCGGTGGCCGGCTTGAGTGGCACTCGCCCTGGCACGAGGGGCGCCAGCTGTCGCTGCTGGTGCGCGGCAAGGTCGACGTCGCCGAGGTCAACCGGGTGCTGGCCGACCACGGCCACGATGATCTCCGCTTCCTCGACAACGGCGCGATCGGGCGCCCGATGGAGGGAATCGAGGGACACACCCACGCCTACCACCTCGTCCCGGGCGGAGCGAGCAAGGGCAAGGCCGTCGCATTCCACGTCCGCGCTCGCGGCTACGACCCCGAGTCGTGCATCGCGGTCGGCGACTCGATCGAGGACCTCGAGGCCGCCCCGGCGGTCGGTCGCTTCTTCGTGGTCGCCAACGGCCACGCCAACGACGAGGCGCTGCGCGGGGCGCTGGCGCGGTTCCCGAACGCGACGGTCACCGAGGGTGCGATGGGCGACGGCTTCTACGAAGCGGTCGTCTCCACCCTGGCCGGGCACCGCTGACGACTCCCGTCGGCGCCACCCCACCCGGCAGCTAGTATCGATTCATGGCCCCGGATCACGCCACGGTCGCCGAGGAGGAGTACCTCCAGATCATCTTCTGGCTCGAGGAGGCGGGGCTGGCGATCACCGGCGCCAACATCGCCCGGGCGATGCAGCTCTCGCCGCCGACCGTGCACGAGATGATCGGCCGGCTGGAGCGCGACGGCTACGTCACCCGTGCCGAGGACAAGACGCTCTCGTTCACCACCGAGGGTCGCCAGCACGCGACCGCGATCGTCCGCCGCCATCGGCTGATCGAGCGCTTTCTCACCGACATCCTCGGAATCCCCTGGGACGAGGTCCACGAGGAGGCCGAGCGGCTCGAGCACGCGATGTCGCCGGTGCTGGAACAGCGGATGCTGGCCGCGATCGGGGACGCGAAGACCTGCCCGCACGGGCACCCGATCGTCGAGGGGGCCCGCGAGCAGGGCGTGCTGCTCGCAGACGTCGAGCCGGGCGCCAGAGTGCAGGTGCTGCGGTTCGAGAACGAGGCGGAGGAGCTCCTTCATTACCTCAAGGAAGCCGGCCTCGCCCCTGGTCTCCACGGCACCCTGGAGAGCGCCGACGCCGACGGCGTCGTCGTGGTCTCCGACGACGGCCGCCATCTGGTCTCGCGAAGCGTCGCCGAGACCGTCTCGGTGAGAGCCGACCCGGCCCCGGACCCACGGCCACCGCTTCCCGAGGCTCTGGTGCTGTCGACCGACCGTTACGGGCGCTAGACGTCGCCGCAGATCTGGCGCAGGCGCCGGTAGAGCGTCTGGTCTTGCGGGCGCATCGAGTACTCGCGCCGGCGGACGTTCGCCTCGTGCTCGCGCACTGCCGCCGCGAGCGCCGAGAAGCGGCGCTCGGCGAGGTTGCGCTCGCTCACCGGATCCAGCTTTCTACTCCCCTGGATCATCCAAACCGGACTCATCGACCACCTCCTCGTCTTGCAAATCCGAAGCGTGAGCGTTCCCGCGCCGAAGCTTGGTACCCGCTGGTAAAGATCAGCCTATCAATATTCTTGATAAAAACGGTCGAGAATTAGGGAAAGCCTGGATTCGCCTCTGACCCACGACGCGGCCGCGGGCCGCCCACGCGACGCCGCGATCCAGGGCGTCGCCGGGGCTAGGCGGGGCTCGCGGCGCGAGTCGCCTCGAGCGCGCGCGCGAGGCGACCGACGCCCTCGGCGATCCGCTCAGCCGGGACGCTCGCGAATGAGAGCCGCAGGCTGGAGCCGCCGCCGTCGAGTAGGAAGTCCGGCCCGGCGACGAAGGAGACGCCCTCCTCGGCCGCGGCGCGAAGCGCGGCGACCGTGTCGTGGGAGTCCGGGAGGTCGACCCAGAGGAAGTAACCACCGTCGGGGACGACGAACTCGGCCGCGGGCAGACGCTCGCGCAGCGCCTCCACGAGTGCGTCGCGGCGCTCGGCGAGGGCCGCGTTGACCGACTCGATGTTCTCCGCCAGCTTCCCCGAGCGGCAGAGCTCGAACACGATCGACTCGGCGAGCATGTTCGGCGAGATGTAGTGCTCCGAGCCGCGCTTGGCGAGGGTCGCGATCTGCTCGGCGGGTCCGGCGAGGTAGCCAACCCGGACGCCCGGGCTGACCGTCTTGGAGAACGAGGACGCGTGCAGCACCCGCCCGGCCGTGTCTTGGGAGAGCATCGTCGGCGGCGGGTCGGCGCCGAACGAGATCAACCGGTAGGGGTCGTCCTCGAAGATCGTGAAGCCGTGCTCGGCGGCGAGCGCCACGAGGCGCTCTCGCTTCGCTGCGGACAGGGTGCAGCCCGCCGGGTTGTGGAAGTTGGGGATCACGTGGGCGAGCCTCACCGGCCCGCCCTCGAGCGCGCGTTCGAAAGCGTCGATATCGAGCCCGTCGGCCTCGAGCTCCACCGGTAACAGCTCGGCCCCGGTGCGGCCGAGCAGCAGCAGCGTGCGGTCGTATGACGGCTGCTCGACGATCACTCGATCGCCGGGCTCGACCAGGTATCGGAACAGCAGCGCCGCGGCCTCCATCGAGCCGTTCGTGAACATCACCTGCTCGGGATCGATCCCATGCAGCGCGGTGGCGGTCCACTCGCAGAGCCCCGGGTGGCCGAAGCCGGTGCCGTAGGAGAGCGCCCGCTGCCAGTCGTCGGCGAGCGCCCTCGCGGCGGCCTCGCGGACCGCCTTGGCCGGCAGGATGTCAGCGCTCGGAGCGCCGCGGGCGAAGCTGATCACGTCGGTGGCCATCGGGCGCCCGACCATAGCAACGGCACCCGGATCCCGAACGTGACTACGGTTCCGCGTCGTGAGCGAGCTCGAGCAGATGCGCGTCCTGGCCGATGCCCTCGCGCGCACGGCGGGCGAACTGCTGCTGGCGCGGCTCGGAGGCCCACGCTCGGACGTCCGCACCAAGTCGTCTACGACCGACATGGTCACCGAGGTCGACCGCGATTCCCAGGAGCTGATCATCGACGGGATCCGGGCGGCGCGCCCCGAGGACGGCATCCTCGCCGAGGAGGGCGCCGACGTCGCCGGCACGAGCGGCTATCGCTGGGTCGTCGACCCGCTCGACGGGACCACGAATTACATCTACGCGCATCCCGGGTTCGCGGTCTCGATCGCGGTCGAGCGCGATGACGCCCCGGTCGTCGGGGTCGTCAACGACCCGATCCACGGCGACCTGTTCGCCGCGGTGCAGGGCGGCGGCGCGACCCGCAACGGGGAGCCGATCGCGCCCTCGGACCTCGCCGAGCCGGCCTCGGCCTTGGTCGCGACCGGTTTCGGCTACGACCCCGGCCGGCGCCGAGCGCAGGCCGCCGTGCTCGGCAGGGCGCTCGAGCAGATACGTGACATCCGTCGCATGGGCGCCGCGGCGGTCGACCTCTGCTCGGTGGCCTGCGGGAGGGTCGACGCCTACTACGAGCGCGGGCTCTCGCGCTGGGATTTGAGTGCCGGGTCGCTGATCGCGTCTGAGGCCGGGGCGCAGGTTGGCGCGATCGGCGGCGGGCCGCCGATGCCCGGATCGATCATCGCAGCCAACCCGGCCCTGTTCGAGCCCCTGCGCAAGATCCTCGTCGAGGCCGGTGCTGCCGAGGACTAGGCGGCCGTCTGCATCGCCTCGACCGCGAGCTGCGCGGTCTCGGTCGGGCTTTTTCCGACCCGCACGCCGCGGTCCTCGAGCGCCTCCTTCTTCGCCTCGGCTGTCCCCGAGGAGCCCGAGATGATCGCTCCGGCATGGCCCATCTGCTTGCCCGGCGGCGCGGTGAAACCGGCGATGTAGGCGACCACCGGCTTGGTCACCGCCGCGGCGATGAAATCAGCGGCCCGCTCCTCGGCGTCGCCGCCGATCTCACCGACGATCACGATCAGTTCGGTCTCGGGATCGGCCTCGAACATCGTCAGCACGTCGATGAAGTCCGAGCCGACGATCGGGTCACCGCCGATCCCGACGATCGAGGAGTTGCCGGCGCCGGCCTGCTTCAGCTCGTTGCCGATCTGGTAGGTGAGTGTCCCGGACTTCGAGACGACGCCGATCGAGCCGGCGTCGAAGAACTGCGCCGGGATGATCCCGACGTTGGCCTGGCCGGGCGAGAGCACGCCTGGGCAGTTGGGGCCGATCAGCCGCACACCGGCCTCCTTCGCCTTCCAGTAGACGCCGAGCATGTCGAACACCGGGATCCCCTCGGTGATCGCGATCACGGTGCCGATGCCGGCGTCGATCGCCTCCTCGATCGCCGCGGCGGCGAATCGGGCCGGGACGAAGATCATCGAAGTGTTGGCGCCGCGCTCGTCGACCGCCTCGGAGATCGAGTCGAAGACCGGCACCCCATCGACGTCCTGCCCTCCCTTGCCGGGGGTGACGCCGGCGACGAGGTCGGTGCCGTAGTCGCGGTTGCGAAGCCCGTGGAAGGAGCCCTCGCGGCCGGTGAGGCCGGAGACGACGAGCTTGGTGTCTGCGTCGACGATGACCGACATCTCATCCCCCGTGCCCGGCGAGCCCGACGACGGCCTCCGCCGCGCCGAGCATCGTCTTCTCCACGTGGAGGTTGCCGAGCTCGGCGTCGGCGAGGATGCCGAGGCCCTGCTCGGAGTTCGTGCCATCTAGGCGAACGACCAGCGGTACGTCGATGTCGATCCGCTGCGAGGCCTTGATGATCCCCTTGGCGATCTCGTCGCAGCGGGTGATGCCGCCGAAGATGTTGAACAGGATCGCGGTCACTTTCGGGTCCGAAGTGATGACCTCGAGCGCGTCGACGATCGCCTCGGCCTTCGAGCCGCCGCCGGCGTCGAGGAAGTTCGCGGGCCTGCCGCCCGCCTGAGCGACGACGTCGAGAGTGGACATGCACAGCCCGGCGCCGTTGCCGAGGATGCCGATGTTGCCCCCCAGCTTGACGTAGGTGAGGCCCTTCTCCTTTGCCATGGCCTCCTGGGGATCCTCGGCGGACTTGTCGGTCAGCTCAGCGAGCTCGGGGTGGCGATAGAGGGAGTTGTTGTCGATCGTCGCCTTCGAGTCGAGCGCAATCACCTTGCGATCGGCGGTGACGATCAGCGGGTTTACCTCGATCAGGGTCGCGTCCTCGGCGAGCGCGACCCGCTCCAGCTTGACCAGCAGCTCGGCCACCTGATCGGTGACGTCCTCGTCGATCCCGGCGTCGACCGCGATCTCGCGCGCGGTCGCGGTCGTGAGCTCGGCGCCCGGCTCGAGGTGGCGCCTGACGAGCGCGTTCGGATCGGTCTCGGCCATCTCCTCGACGTCCATGCCGCCGATCGCCGAGAGCATCGCGAGCAGCTTCTTCTCGGAGCGGTCGAGGATGATCGACGCGTAGTACTCCGAGGCGATCTCCGAGGCCTGCTCGATCCAGAGGTCGTGGACGGTGAACCCGCGGATGTCCATGCCGAGGATCGCCTCGGAGTGGGCGCGCGCCTCCGCCTCGTCGGCCGCGACCTTGATCCCGCCGGCCTTGCCGCGCTTTCCGATCGCGACCTGAGCCTTGACCACGCACGGGTAGCCGACCTCGTTCGCGGCGGCGACCGCATCGTCGACGGTCGCGGCGTGCCGCCCCCGCGGCACCGGGACGCCGTGCTCGGCGAACAGCTGCTTGCCCTGGTATTCGAGTAGGTCCATCGACTTCGAGGGGGGTGCGGGGGCGGGCAGCCTATCGCTTGCCATAATGCCGCGCCGCGAGCGTTTGGCTGACCACAGCGGAGTCGTCCGACGCTGAACGCGAAGCAGGTATCGATGGCGCTGCCGAAGCTCAAAGAGATCAACTGGGTGACCGCGGATTGCTACGGGACCCTGATCGACTGGGAGAAGGGGATCCTCGACGCGTTCTCCAAGGAGGCCCAGCGAGACGGCTTCTCCTTCGACGAGCAGAAGTTCATCGATCGCTTCCTCGACGTGCAGGCGGAGATCATGGGCGGCTCCTACGAGCTCTATGCCGAGGTGCTGCGCCGAACCGCGGTCAAGGTCGCCGGCGAGATCGGCTGGGAGCTGGAGCCCTCACGGGCGCAGTTCCTACCCGACAGCGTCGGGCGCTGGCTGCCGTTTCGCGAGGCGAACGCGGCCATGGACCGGCTCGGCAAGCGCTACGACCTCGGGATCATCTCCAACGTCGACGACAAGCTGCTCGGCGTCTCGCGGCGTCACCTGCGCACCGACCTCGACCTCGTCGTCACCGCCCAGCAGGTGCGCAGCTACAAGCCCGATCCGGCCCACTTCAAGGAGGCGGCCCGCCGAATCGGCGGCAAGAAGGGCTGGGTTCACATCGCCTCGGGCTACGACGCCGACGTCGCCCCGCTGCTGAAGATGAACGTGCCGGTGATCTGGGTCAATCGCCGCGGGGAGAAGCTCGAGGGCCGCAAGAAGCCCGACGCGGAGGTCAAGAACTTTCGCGACGCGGCGAAGAGGCTCGGTGCCGGCGGCTAACGGGCCGACGCACTCCAGCGACCCCGCCGACGACGCGATGGTGGCGCGAGCGCGCGAGCGCTTCGCCTCGGAGCGACGGCACTTGGCGCGGCGGCGGCGGCGCGCGCAGCGCTCCGGGGCGCTCCCCAACCTAGTCGTGATCGGGGGGCTCAAGTGCGGGACGACGAGCCTCCACCACTACCTCAACCTCCACCCCGAGATCGCGATGTCGCGGCCTAAGGAGCTCAACTTCTTCGTCGCCGAGCTCAACTGGGAGCTCGGCCCCGACTGGTACGCGAGCCACTTCGACCGCTCCGCGCCGGTGCGCGGCGAGACCTCCCCCCATTACACGAACCGGCCACGGTTCGAGGGCGTCGCCGAGCGGATGGCGTCGCTGATCGGAGAGGCCCGAATCGTCTACATGGTCCGCGACCCGATCGACCGCATGCTCTCCCACTACCTCCACAACGTCGGTGGCGGGTACGAGAGCCGCCCGCTCGCGGAGGCGCTCGCGGACCCGGCGAGCGCCTACGTCGATCGCAGCCGCTACGCGATGCAAATCGAGCCGTACCTGGCGGCGTTCGCAGCCGAGCGAATCGCGATCGTCTCCCGCGAGCAGCTCAGAGACGACCGCGAGGCGACGATGCGGCGCCTGTTCGAGCTCTGCGGCGTGGACCCGGAGTTTCGCTCCGAGCAATTCGAGCGCGAGTGGGAGACGGGAAGCGGGAAGGCCTCCGGTGGGTTTCGGATCATGGACCGCGCCGTGCGGCTCCCGGGATTGCGGGCTCTCGATCGCAACTTCGATCGGCTGCCGGAGTCGCTGCGGTGGCTGGTCGAGCGCCTCGTCCACGACCCGGACACCGGCGCGGCCCCGAAGCCGACGCTCGACTCGGAGTTGCGCGGCCGGCTCGAGGGCCTGCTTCGCGACGACGTCGCCCGACTTGAGGAGATCGCCGGACGGCGGTTCGGTTGGCTCTGACACCGACCGGCGGCGGCGGCGCACTCATCATTAGAGTGCCGATCCGATGAGCCAGTTCTCCGCGCTCTCGATCGAAGGACGCCTCGCCACCGCGGCGGACGGCGACTGGGACGAGGCCCGGCAGGCCTGGAACCTGGCCGCCGACCAGCGCCCGACCGCGGTGGCCTTCGCGTCGAACGCCGACGACGTCGCTGCGGTGGTCCGGTTCGCCGGCGACAACGGGCTCCGGGTCTCCGCGCAGGGCACCGGCCACGGCGCCGGGGCGCTGGGCCCACTCGACGACACGATCCTGATCAAGACCGCGGGCATGCGCGACCTCGCGGTCGATGCGGAGACGCGGATCGCGCGCGTCGGGGCCGGGGTGCTGGCCGCGGAGCTCGGCGAGGCGGCACGGGAGCACGGGCTGACCGCGCTCGGCGGCTCCTCGCCGGACGTAGGCGTGATCGGCTACACGCTGGGCGGTGGGCTCGGCTGGCTCGGGCGCCGGCACGGGTTCGCCTGCAACAGGGTGCGGGCGATCGAGCTGGTCACCGCCGACGGCGAGGCGAGGCGTATCGACGCCGACAACGATCCGGACCTGTTCTGGGCGCTGCGCGGCGGCGGCGGCGGATATGGGCTCGTCACCGCGCTCGAGACCGAGCTGCTGCCGATCGCCGAGGTCTACGCCGGGGCGCTCGTCTTCCCGGCCGAGCTCGGCGCCGAGGCGGTCCGCGCCTACCGCGACTGGGCGGGCGGCGTTGGCGAGGACGTCACCTCGATCGTCCGCTTCCTGCGCCCGCCGCCGCTTCCCGACGTCCCGGAGCCGATCCGCGACAAGCCGCTACTGACGATCGACGCGGCGTTGATCGGCGAGCAGGAGGAGGGCGAGCGACTGATCGCTCCGTTGCGAGCGCTCGGCGAGCCGATCATGGACACCTTCGGACGGATGCCGACCGCGGGCCTGAGCCGTATCCACATGGACCCCGAGCAACCCGTACCCGGCCTCGGCGATCACCTCGTGGTCCGCGAGCTGCCGGACGAGGCGATCGACACCCTGGTCGGCCTGGTCGGCCCCGATACGGGCTCGCCGCTCCTGTTCGCCGAGCTGCGCCAGGCCGGAGGCGCGCTCGCGCGCCCCGCCGAGGGGGGCGGCGCGCTCTCGAGCCTCGACGCCGAGTTCGTGATGATCGCGATCGGGGTGCCGATGACGCCGGAGCTCCAAGAGGCGATTCCGCCGTACCTCGACCGGCTCACCGCTGCGATGAAGCCGTGGGCCGGAGACGGTGGCTACTTCAACTTCGCCGACCGGCCCTGCGACGTCGACGCGCTGCTGCCCCCGGACGTCTGCGCGCGCCTCGCCGAGGTCAAGCGCCGCTGGGACCCCGATCACCGGATCCTGGCCAACCACGCGGTCTCAGCGGCGGCCTAGGTTCTCGCCCGTGCAGCAGGCGCCACGAACGGGGAGGGATGGCGTCAGGCAAGGCGCGATCCGGCGATTGTGAGCTTGGGCCTTCCCGACGGAATCAGGGCGTGCCTGTTCGACCTCGACGGCGTGCTCACCCAGACGGCGAAGGTCCACGCCGCCGCCTGGAAGCAGATGTTCGACGCCTACCTGCGCGAGCGGGCCGAGCGCGAGGGCGGCGAGCTCCAACCGTTCGACGCCCGCGACGACTACGACCAGTACGTCGACGGGAAGTCGCGAAGCGACGGCGTTCGCTCGTTTTTGGCCTCGCGGGGGATCGAGTTGCCCGAGGGCGGGCCGGACGATCCGCCGAGCGCGGAGACGGTAACCGGGCTCGGTCTGCGCAAGAACGAGCTCGTGCTGAAGCTGATCGACGAGCACGGCGTCGAGCCGTATGACGGGTCGGTGCGCTACGTGCGCGCCGCGATCGACGCCGGGATCCGGCGCGCCGTGGTCTCCTCGAGCACCAACTGCCGCGCCGTGCTCGAGGCGGCCGGGATCATCGACCTGTTCGAGCAGATCGTCGACGGGCACGTCACCGAGCGCGAGGGCCTCGCCGGCAAGCCGGCCCCCGATTCCTATCTCGCCGGCGCCAAGAGCCTGGGCGTCGAGCCCTCCGAGGCGGCGGTCTACGAGGATGCGCTCGCCGGTGTCGAGGCCGGGCGCGCGGGAAGCTTCGGGCTCGTCGTCGGCGTCGACCGGGTCGGCCAAGCGAAGGCGCTCGCCGAGCACGGCGCCGACGTGGTCGTCTCCGATCTCGCGGAGCTGCTCGAGCGTTGATCCGTCACGGCGCCTTCGAGGTCGCGCCCGTGGACGGTGCGCGAGCAGCAAGCTCGACCTCGACGTCCTCGCCCAGTCGGAGTCGGTGTTCGCGCTCTCCAACGGCCACATCGGGTCTGCGCGCCGAATCTCGACGAGGGCGAGCCGTTCGGGCTCCCGGGCACCTACCTGAACGGGCTCTTCGAGGCCCGCGACGCTCCCCTATGCCGAGGGGGGCTTCGGCTATCCCGAGTCGGGCCAGAGCGGTCGTCAACGCCACCAACGGCAAGCTGATCCGGCTGCTGGTCGAGGACGAGCCGTTCGACGTCCGCTACGGCGAGCTCCGCCGCCACGAGCGCGCCCTCGACCTGCGCGCCGGGACCCTGACCCGCGACGTCGAGTGGGTGTCGCCGACCGGGGAGGCGGTGCGGATCCGCAGCGTGCGGCTGGTGTCGCTGGTCCAGCGCGCGATCGCAGCGATCCTGTACGAGGTCGAGCCGATCGAGGGATCGCTGCGGGTCGTCCTGCAGTCCGAGCTGGTCGCCAACGAGCCGCTACCCGAGGGCGCGGGCGATCCGCGGTGGCCGCGGCCGAGGAGGCGGCGCTGATCGGCGAGCACTCGGCCGTCAGCACGACCTCCGCGCCGTGCTCGTGCACCGGACGCAGATGAGCGAGCTGCGGATGGCGGCCGCGATGGACCACATCGTCGAGGCCTCCGACGACGTCGACGCCGAGCGCGGAGGTCGACACCGACCTCGCCCGCGCCACGGTGACGGCCCAGGTCGAGGCCGGAAAGCCGTTACGCCTGATCAAGTTCATCGGCTACGGCTGGTCGAGCGAACGCTCGATGCCCGCGGTGCGCGACCAGGTCGAGGCGCGCTGGCCGAGGCCAGGCATACGGGATGGGGGCAGCCTCTGCCGCCTTCAGCGCGAGTTCCTGGACGCGTTCTGGGCCCGCGCCGACGTCGAGATCGAGGGCGAGCCCCGCCTTCAGCAGGCGCTGCGCTTCGGGATGTTCCACGTCCTGCAGGCGGGGGCACGCAACGAGGGGCGGGCGATTCCGGCCAAGGGGCTGACCGGGTCGGGCTACGACGGCCATGCGTTCTGGGACACGGAGGCATTCGTCCTGCCGATGCTCAGCTACTCCTACCCCGAGGCGGCTCGCGATGCGCTGCGCTGGCGTCACTCGACGCTCGACCTGGCCAAGCAGCGGGCCGAGCGAGCTCGGGCTCAAGGGCGCCGCCTTTCCCTGGCGGACGATCGACGGCGCCGAGTGCTCCGGCTATTGGCCGGCCGGCACGGCCGCCTTTCACATCAACGCCGACATCGCCAACGCCGTCTCGCGCTACCTGCATTCCAGCCAGGACGATCAGAGTTCGAGAAGGACGTGCGGGCTCGAGCTGCTGGTCGAGACCGCCCGGCTGTGGCGCTCGCTCGGACACCACGACGCCGCCGGCGCGTTCCGGATCGACGGGGTCACCGGCCCCGACGAGTATGGCGCCGTCGCCGACAACAACATCTACACCAACCTGGCGGCGCGGCAGAACCTGATCGACGCCGCCGAGAGCGCCGAGGCCCACCCGAAGGCGGCGGCGGCGGCTGGGGGTCGACTCCGAGGAGGCGGCGGCCTGGCGCGACGCCGCCAACGCGATGACGATCCCCTACGACGAGGCGCTCGGGGTGCACCAGCAGTCGGAGGCCTACACCCACCACGCGCGTCTGGGACTTCGACTCCACCCCGCCCGAGAACTACCCGCTCTTCCTGCACTACCCCTACTTCGACATCTATCGCAAGCAGGTGATCAAGCAGGCGGACCTCGTGCTCGCGCTGATCCTTTTCGCGGGACGCGTTCACCGCCCAGGAGAAGGCGCGCAACTTCTCCTACTACGAGGCGATCACCGTCCGCGACTCCTCGCTCTCGGCCTGCACGCAGTCGGTCATCGCGGCCGAGGTCGGCCAGCTCGACCTCGCCTTCGAGTACACGATCGAGGCGGCGCTGATGGACCTCGACGACCTCGAGCACAACTCGCGCGACGGCGTCCACATCGCGTCGCTGGCCGGCGCCTGGATCGCGGCGGTGGCGGGATTCGGCGGCATGCGCCACGACGGCGGCAAGCTCAGCTTCGCCCCCAGGCTCCCGCAGCAGCTCAACCGGCTCTGCTTCCGCGTCGCCTTCCGCGAGCCAGCGTGGTCGAGGTCGAGGCGACCGCGACCAGGCCACCTACAGCCTGCAGCGAGGGCGACGAGCTCGAGATCACGGCCACCACGGCGAGGAGCTGGCTGCTGAAGCCCGACGACCCCGACGACGAAGCCGATCCCGCCGATCCGCCCCGGGCCAGGCCGAGCCAGCCCGCGGGCCGCGGGCCGCTGAGCGCGCGCGGGGCGCGGGTAGGCCGATGAGAGATCGCGATCGCGGCCGACGAGCGGGTGGGGATCGCCGAGGGCCTGTGCCGCGAGCCGTGCGCGAACGCGGCCACGAGCCGTTCGCCCACGGCGCGCTGGCGAGCCGACGAGCGCGACGACTGGGCGTGGGCGAGCGAGATCGCAGCGCGCGACGTCGCCGAAGGGCGAGCCGAGCAGGCGGTCGTCTGCTGCTGGACCGGGACCGGGGCCTCGATCGCGGCGAACAAGGTCCCGGGCATCCGCGCCGCGCTCTGCGCCGACGCGCCGACGGCCGAGGGCGCACGGCGCTGGAACGACGCGAACGTGCTGGCGCTCAGCCTGCGGACGACCTCGCACGCGGAGCTCGCGGAGATCCTCGACGCGTGGTTCGCCGCCACGCCGTCGGACGAGGCGGACGACCGCGCCAACGTCGGTCACCTTGCGGAGATCGAGGCGAGACCGTGAGGCAGCTGCTGCCGGAGGTGGCGCGGACGACGGTCGACGAGCAGATCGCCAGCCTCGACCTGGTCGGCGCAGCGCATCCCGAGCGCCCCTACGTGGTCTCGAACTTCGCCCTCACCCTCGACGGCCACGCGACCTTCGAGGGGCGGTCGGGGACGATCGGCTCCGACACCGACACCGCGATGCTGGTCGGCCTGCGAACTCGCGTCGACGCGGTGATGATCGGCGCCGGGACGATGCGCGCCGAGCGCTACGGGCGGGTGGTCGCCGATCCCGCGAAGCGCGAGCGCCGCGAGCGCGAGGGGCTGCCCTACGACCCGCTGATGGTGATCGTCTCCGGGCGGCTCGACATCCCGTGGGACGCGCCGCTGTTCACCGGCGGCGGGCGGGTGCTGATTGCGACCTCCTCCGAGAACTCGCCGCCGCCCACGGCGGCGACGGTTCGCGTCTTTCGCCAGCCGGGGACGAATCGACCTCGGGGCCCTGCTCGCCCACCTGCGCGCCGAGCGCGGCGTGCGCTCGCTGCTCTGCGAGGGCGGCCCTCGACTCCACGGCCAGCTGCTCGAGGAGGGCGTGCTCGACGAGATGTTCGTCACCCACGCCCCGAAGGTGACCGGGGGCGTCGGCCCGGGCCTCGTCTCCGGGCTCACCGAGGGCGACCGCGGCGTCGGGCTCACCTGGCTGCTGCACGAGGAGAGCACGGGCGAGCTCTTCGCCCGCTACGCGGTCGAACGCCGGTCCGGCGCGGGATGAATCCCGTGCTTGGCGCCCGGGGCCGCCGACGGGACCAGGTACTGGCCGGTCTCGCCCGGGGATCAGCCCGGCCTGCTCCGCTCCGCGCTCACCCCGGCGCAGCATTCGCAGCGCGAGGATCGTCGCACCGAGCACCGCCGACATCCCGAGGCTGACCTGGACGCTGAGCAGTCCCTCGCGGCTCCAGTAAACGTCCTCGAACTCGAGCAGCAGGGCCGCCTCGTCGAAGGTGAGCCCGATGCCGGCACCAAACGGGAAGGCGAGCAGCTCCTCGACGCGCTCGTCCCTGCTGACCATCGCTGCGCCGCCGCAGAAAAACGCGGCCAGGATCCCGGGAACGAAGTGGTGCACGTGGCGACCGCCGACGCGAACGTTGCTGGCCGGCCACCATCCGCCGCGGATCCCCCAGGTCGAGAGCCGGACGAGCGCGACCGCGCCGGTGAAGCCGCTGAGGATGTTGAAGAGGACGATCTCGCCGCGAGGGGCGGCGGAGACGGCCTCGCGCGCGACCGTGACCGTGTCCTGGGTCGCCTGGCTGGCGGCACCCAAGGCGTGCTCGGCGGTGACGATCACGCCGCCGTTCGCCGGGGGCTCCACCGGAGCCCGGCGGCGAGCCATGCGAGCGAACTGGCCGACGATCACCGTCCCGGCGGTGGCGGCGGCGGTGGCCGCGAGCGCGAGCGTCGCCCGGTCGGCGGCGAGCGCTGCGCGGCGCCTGATCGGTAGCCGAAACACGCCTAGAGGCGTACGAGGTTCTCCGCCTCGATGCCCCGGGTCGCGGCCCGAAAGTCGACGACCAGCGGAGCCTCGGCGATCACGCGCCGGTAGTCGACCTCGGGGTGCGCAGTGATCACGCAGGCGACGTCACAGCCGGCGAGCGCCTCCGTGAGCTCGATCGAGCGCAGGCCGAGCTCGGCGACCTCCGGCACGTGCTGGTCGTGGTAACTGACCTCGGCGCCGAGCGCCCGCAGCAAGTAGGCGATCTTCAGCGAAGGAGCCTCGCGCATGTCACCGACCCCGGCCTTGTAGGAGGCGCCGAGCAGCAGGACGCGGGAGTCGCGGGCCGGCTTGCCGGCGTCGTTGAGCGCCCGCACGATCCGCCCGACGCAATAGTGGGGCTGGTGCTGGTTGACCTTGCCCGCGAGCTCGACGAACTCGGCCGGGAAGTCGTACTCGCGCGCCTTGAAGGCGAGGTAGAACGGATCGACCGGCAGGCAGTGGCCGCCCATCCCCGGGCCGGGGTCGAAGCGCATGAACCCGTAGGGCTTGGTCGCCGCGGCGTCGATTACCTCCCAGACGTCGATTCCCATCCGGTCGCAGAGCACCGCGAGCTCGTTGACGAGCGCGATGTTGACCGAGCGGAAGATGTTCTCGAGCAGCTTCGACATCTCCGCCGCCTCGGGTGTGCTGACGGCGACGACCTCGTCGCAAACCTCGGCGTAGACCTCGCGGGCGCGCGCTGTGCACGCGTCGGTCAGCCCGCCGACCACCTTCGGCGTCGTCCTGATCGTGTGGTCGGTGCGCCCGGGGTCTATGCGCTCGGGCGAGAACGCGAGATGGAAGTCGCGGCCGGCCGCGAGTCCGGACTCCTCGAGGATCGGCAGCAGACGCTCGCGGGTGGTCCCCGGGTAGCTGGTCGATTCGAGCACCACCAGCTGGCCCTCGGAGAGGACGCCGGCGAGCGCGTGGCCGGAGTCGACGATGTGGCTGAGATCGGGCTCGCGTTGGTTGGCGAGCGGGGTCGGGACGCAGATCAGGACCGCGTCGCAGCCGGAGAGCGTCGCCGGGTCGGTGCTGGCGCTGAACCGCTCCGAGATCGCCGCCAGGCGCTCGGGGTCGACGTCCTCGACCCGACTGCGGGCCCCGGCGAGCCCGTCGACGACCCTGGCGTCGACGTCGACGCCCACGACCTGGTGCCCCGCCTCGGCGAAGGCGACCGCGAGCGGAAGCCCGACGTAGCCGAGCCCGATGATCCCGACTCTCATGCCGCGGCAGTGTAGGTATCCGCGAGTTGCGCGATCAAGCGACCGTTCTCGCTCGCGGGCGAGCGTGCAGCGTCACTGGCGACGACGGGAATCGAGAGCTTCGTCGCGACCAGCGCCGCGGCGAGCGCGGTGTCCGAGTCGTCAGCGAGCAGCACCGACTCCGGGCGCTCGGCCGCAAGCACCCCCTCGAGGCGCGTCAGGGCCTCGGCGAGTGGCCCGATCGACTGGGCGCCGCCGGCCGCGGCCGTGCCCTCACCCGCGATCGTCATCGCGCTCACGTTTGAAAGCCTTGCAAATCGGTGAACAGGAAAGGCATGTGCAGCACGCCTTTACGCCGGCGATGTCGCTAGGCTCTCCCGAGATGAAGCGCTTGCTCGCGCCGCTCTCGCTGGGCGTGATCGCCGCCCGGCACCTCGCCTGGTACGTGAGCTACCAGGTGAGCGGCCAGACCCGGGCCCGGCCTCAGCTTTAAGCACTTCTTGACGACCCTTCAGTGCATCGGGCCGGTATCCATCGACCCGCCGCTCATCGCATCGCCCTCCATCGAGCCGTCGCGCGAAGCGCCGTTCGAGCCGTCGTTCGGCGAGCGGCCCCCCATCGAGCCACCGCTCATCGACCCCTGATCCATGCCCTGCATGGCCCGCATCGCCGCCGGGGACCCGGGGAGGGTGAGGCCCGGGACGCTCGACGGCGCGAATGCGAGCGCCAAGCCGAGGACCAAGAGCAGGACCGCGATCCCGCGGTTTGCGAGCGCCCTCCATGGCAAGAGCTTCTCGACCGCGATCAGCGCGGCGATCAGCGCCATCCAGCCGAGGCTCATCACGCCGAGCGCGAACAGCGCCGCCATCAGCGCCCAGCAGCAACCAACGCACCAGGCGCCATGGATGACCCCCATTCGCAGGGCGCCGAGTCGTCCCCGCCGCCAGTGGTGCATCAGGAACATGAACGGACTGCGGCAGTGCCGCAGGCAGACGTCCTTCAGCGGCGTGAGTTGGTAGACGGCGGCGGCAACGACGACGCCGCCGGCGAGGTACGGGCCGCCGTTGTCCCAGGAGAAGAGCTCGCCCGTTGCGGCCTGGCCTAGCTGGTATGTCGCGTAGCCCAACAAGCCCGCGGCCGACCAGGCGATCAGGTACCCGACGACGAACAGGGAGGTTGCCCCGATCGCTACCGTCTCGCCGCGCTCTCGCCGCGCCCCCTGGATCCGCACGTGCATGAGCACCATTGGCGCGATCGAGGGGAACATCATCGCGGCCATCATCACCACCCAAACGCCGAGGAAGAACCCGAGCTCTCCCGGGTCCGTGCCCGGGCCGGCGTCCATCCCGGTCATCTGCTCGCTCGTGATTGCCCACGCGACGGCGGCCAGCGAGACGAGGAGCCCGATCAGCCCCAGCTGAATCAGGCCCGGAAGCGGTGGGACACGACGTATGGCCGCCGACTCCATAGCTCTGCCTCAGTGCAAGGGTCGTGTCGCGTTCAGGCCGCCCAAGGAGTCGACCTCACCGCCGATGCAATCGACTGCGTGAGTCCATCCTCGGCGAGTCCAAAGCGTGTCGCATCCTCGGAACGGAGATCGGGTCAGATTCGACTGTAGTCCGGGGGGTTAATCGGGTCAAGCGGGCACGGACGCGGCCCTAACCGCCGCAAGGAGTGCCGATCGCCGTGGCCAACTGACAGTAGGCGGGCTTCGCGGTCAAGTCCTCGCGCACCACGCCGGTCTGGTTCCAGTAGCCCCCCTCGTAGCCGATGTCGTGGAAGCGATGGATGATGAAGACGGCGACGTCGTGTCCCTCGACCGAGTGGTAGAGGCGCGCCAGCTCGTCGCCCTGATTTTCCAGGGTGACGCCGGACGTCCCGTCGCTCGAAAGGCCCATCTCGGTGATCCAGAGCGAGGTGCCCGAATCGGCGTTGGCGTCGCGGACCGCCCGCAGCTTGTCGAGGCGCTTCGCCATGTTCTCGACAAGGGGAACCTGGGTCGTGTAGGGATGGGCGCCGATGCCCTCGAAGTAGCCGGCACCCGCCGACGCGTACACCTGTTTCAGGTACTCGGCGGCGCCCATGGTCGTGGCGGTGTTGGTCGCCGGTCCGAGGCCGCCGACCACGACCGGCTTCGTGCTGTGCTGCGCCACCGCAGCGTCATGGGCGGTCCGCAGGATCGCGGCATAGCGCTTGGGATCGGGAGCCGGCGCCCAGAAGCGGCCGAGGTTTGGCTCGTTCCAGACCTCGATCGCGCGCACGTCCGGATAGCGGGCGATCGCGGCGCGGACGAACTTCTTCCATTGGCCGTCGTACTTCGCAAGCGGCGGGTAGAGGCAAAGGCCGGAAACCGGGCATTGGGCACTGCGATCGCGCGCCCAGACCGGGGCGTTGGCCAGCACCATCACCGGCTGGGGGGCGTAGCGCTGCATGGCGTCGTACTCACCGTCGGGCTCCGTCCAGTCGTACTTGCCCTTGGTCTGTTCCACCATCGCCCACTGGACGCTGAAGCGATCGGCCGAGAGCGCGTCGGGCTGGATCGCGCCGCCGATCCGCACCTGGGTGGTCGTCAAATCAGCGCTCCACCATCCCAACTGCGGGTTGGACCAACCCCAGCCCTCGTTGAACCCCCATGGCACCGTCGGTCCGCCGGGACTCCCCGTCTCGCTCAGATGCGTGGCGGATGCTGTGCCGACAAGCAGCAACGACAACACGGCCGTGGCGGTGGCGATGAGGGTCGAGCGCGCCTTGATGTTCACGAAACCTCCCGGACACCGGGCAGGTGTCTCTGCAAACGCATGGCCCCCAACTTGGAAGAACCTACCCGAGCTGCGATCCGATCGCATCAGTAGTCAGCCGCCGATCGCTCTCGGGCTTTCCACCTCGCCCGGCCAATGCGGCGGTTGCATCCTTCCCGGGCGGCCCACGTCCATACGGAACATGACTGGCTCCTCACCGGCGGCGAGTCGCCGACACAACCTCGCCCCCCTCGTGGACCTCCCCGTCGACCTGACGGCCACTCGTGCCTTGGACGAGCTCATCCGCATCGCCGGCGCGCGCGCCGCAGACCCGCCGGCGAACGACGCGATCGTCCTCGACGGCCTCGCCAAGACCTATCCCGACGGCACCGAGGCCGTGCGCGGCGTCTCCCTGCGCGTAGCGGCCGGCGAGTCCTACGGCATCCTCGGCCCCAACGGTGCCGGCAAGTCGACGACGATCGGGATGCTCGGCACGCTGATCAAGCCGACCGGCGGGCGTGCGCGGGTAGCCGGCTTCGACGTCGTCGCAGAGCCGGTCGAGGTGCGCCGGCGTATCGGCTTCGCCATGCAGCAGGCCGGAGTCGATGAGTTCGCGACCGCGTCCGAGCTGATGATCCTCCAGGGACGGCTCCACGGGCTCGCCAAGCACGAGGCGACCACGCGCGCCGAACTGCTCCTGCGGGTCATGGAGCTCGAGCGACTGGCGGACACGCGTCTCGCCGCCCTCTCGGGAGGGACCAAGCGTCGCGTCGACCTGGCCGCCTCGCTCATGCATCTGCCCCCGATCCTCTTTCTCGACGAGCCCACCGAGGGGCTCGATCCACGCAGCCGCACCGGCGTCTGGGAGACGCTCGACCGGCTGCGCCGTGAGCTCAAAGTCACGCTGGTGCTCACCACCCACTACATGGACGAGGGCGACCGGCTGTGTGACCGCATCGCCATCATCGACCGCGGAACGGTCGTCGTCGAAGGCGCTCCGGCAGCGCTGAAGGCGACGGTCGGCAGAGACGCAACCCTCGAGGACGTCTATCTCCATTACACGGGGCGGGAGCTCGAGGCGACCGCGGTGGCGGCATGAGCACAGCGGGTCAGGCTCTGCTACTCGCCCGGCGTGCGCTGGTGCAGTTCCCGCGCAACCCCATCCTGCTCGGCTTCTCGGTCATGCCGGTGCTGATCATGTACCTCGTCTTCGGCGGGCTGTTCGAGGGCGTCGCGAAGCTGCCCGGCTTCCCCACCGACAACTACTTCGAGTACCTCGCCCCGACCGCGATCCTGCTCGCGACGGTGCCCGGGATCGGCAATGCCGGTGTCGCCCTGGCGGCGGACTTTCAGCATGGCTACTTCCAAAAGCTGCTCACCACTCCGGCTTCGGTCGGGGCGGTGATGCTCGGCCGCCTGCTCGGCGACTGCGTGCGACTGGCGGTGCAAGCTGCCGTGGTTCTCCTGCTCGCAATCGCCCTGGGCGCGCGCGTCGAGACGGGGATCCCGGGAGCGTTGCTGATGATCGCCATGGGAGCCTTGCTGGGGATCGTCACCTTCGGCGCGCTGAGCGCCAACCTGGCCATCAGGACGCGCGACGCCGCGGCGGTGCAGGCGGTCCAGCCGATGGCGTTCCTGCTGATCTTCCTCACCAGCGCCTACCAGACCAGCGACCACATCGACAGCGCCATCCTGCGCACGATCATCGATCTCAACCCCGCCGAGCACGTCCTGCGCCCGATGCGCGAGCTGATGCTGAGCGGATATGACTGGGGCGACATCGGGGTCGGGTTCCTCGTGATCGCCGGGCTCGGCTTGCTCGCGCTCCCGCTCACGGCGCGCGACTACCGCAGCGTCTACGGCTGATCGAGCGCCGTCCGCACAGGTTGACAGGGCGCCGCCCATGCACTACGCCTTGCATACGGCGGTTTCGACGAGCGGGCCGCTTGCATCCATTTCCGGTCCTCTTCGTCTGCCTGGTCGAACCGGCGAACGAAAGGCCACCGATGAACGACGAGACTGAAACCACCACGGCTCCTCCGCCCGACCCGCCGAGCGCGTCTTGCTGCGCTCCGGCGGAGCGGGCGACCTGCTGCGATTCGTCCGACGAAGCGGAGTGCTGTCACGACGAGCACGCCTCGCGGGGCTGCGCATGCCGGTAGGCACTCGCACCGTGCCGGCGCGGGCGGCTCGGGGCGCGACCGCGCCGACAGACGAGCTCTCGGGGGATCTCGGGCGGCGTCTTCGCGGATTCGTCCGCAAGCGAATCGCCGACCCCGACGCCGCCGACGACATCGCCCAGGAGGTGCTGCTACGGCTTCACCGCAACCTGGGCGAGCTGCGCATCGAGGACCGGCTCGACGCGTTTGCCTACCGCATCGCGCGCAACGCGATCATCGACCATTACCGCTCGCGGGGGAGCGCCAGGGAGATCCCCGCGGCGCCCGACGAGCTGACGACGCGCATCGAAGCCGATCGCGACAGCGACGACGACTCGGACGAAAACCGAGGCGTCCGGGAGCTTGCCCGCTGCCTCGAACCGCTCGTCCGCCGGCTGCCCGAGCCATATCGCGAGGCGTTGACGCTCACGGACCTCGGCAGCCTCTCGCAGGTCGAGGCGGCCCGCGTCGTCGGTCTCTCCGTCCCCGGGATGAAGGCGCGCGTTCAACGCGCTCGGGCGCGGGTTCACGAGCTTCTCACCAGCTGCTGCGACGTCTCGCTCGACAGCGACCGGCAGATCGCCGAGGTGCGGCGCACAGGGCCCTGCGCCTGCACGCCCGAGTAGGCGAAGCGCCCATCGCCCGGATCTGAGAGGATCGCCCGCCAAGGAGGGACGGAGGAGCGAGAATCAATGAATCGCCGTCTGACTCGGATCGTCGTCGCTGCAGGGCTCGCAGTCACCGGAATGCTCGCACTGACCTCGAGCGCGAGCGCCATCTATCACAAGAACTTCATCCGCCAGATTCACCCTTCGACTGGGCTTCTGGGAGGCGAATGGGTGGAGCTGCAGATGTATGCCGACGGGGAGAACCAGGTAGCTGGGAAGGTGATCCGGACCTTCGACCCGAGCGGCATTCTGTTCTCCCAGTACGTGATTACTCCGAGAACGGACACTCCCAACGCGCCGAACGGCGAGAACCAGCGCACGATCCTGATCAGCAGCCTCTTCACTCCGGACAACGTCACGGCCGACTTCGTCGCTCCCGTCAACGACCTTCAGATGACCGGTCAGGACGGTGCCGTCTGCTACACCGAGAATGATCCCCCGAACTACACGCCAATCGACTGCGTGTCCTACGGCGCCTTTACCGGGAGCATCGCCACCGCCGGGCCGCCGGCGGTGGCGACTCCCTTCGAGTCGACGCTCGAGCGGGGCATCACCCGAGGGTGCGCAACCGCGCTCGACCCCGCCGACGACAGCAACAGCAGCTCCGCCGACTTCGCCCTCTCGACCAGTCCCCCGCGGAACAACGCGACGGCGCCGACCGAGACCCTGTGCGCGGGGCCGGGGCCAAGCCCAGGCCCAGGCCCAGTCGCCCCTGGTCAAGCCGCGCCTATCTGCAAGGGCAGCGCGGCAACCTTCGTCGGTACCGACGGCCCCGATCAGTTCGCAGGTACCGCCGCCGCTGACGTGATCGCCGCCCTGGGCGGCAACGACGCCGTCTCCGCCCTGGGAGCAAACGATGTCGTTTGCGGCGGCCCTGGCAAGGACACGCTCAAGGGCGGCAAGGGCAAGGACACGCTCCTCGGCAACGGCGGCAAGGACACGCTCAAGGGCGGCAAGGGCAAGGACAAACTCAAGGGCGGCGGGGGCAAGGACCTCTGCAAGGGCGGCGGGGGCGAGGACACCGCCAAATGCGAGGTCGAGAAGTCGATCTGAGCGAGCAGCGCCCGGTGCACACGGCCGCGATCCCACTCTGGGCGATGCCCTCGTGGTCGTGGCGGCCGCCGTACTGCTCGTCCTAACGCTAGTCAGCCGATCTGCTCCGCCAGCTCGACGATGATCCCCTCCGGGGCTCGGACGTAGCAAAGCCGTAGCTGTCCTGGTAGCGCTCCAGGTCGCCGACGAGCTCCGCGCCGCGGGCTCGCAGGCCGGCGACGGTGGAGTCGATGTCGGGGCCAGGGCCTCGGAGGGCACCTCCCCAGCGACGAGAAACCGGCGCTATGCGGGGCTTTCTCGGAGTGGGCCGTGAAGGACTCGAACCTTCAACCTTGAGATTAAGAGTCTCCTGCTCTGCCAGTTGAGCTAACGGCCCGGGCGCAGATGCTAGCGGCGGAGGGTAGCCCCGGGAGGGTGTCGACGGGCAGCCCGCTAGGGCGCCGGCGGGGTCGCGCTCGCTCCACCGATGCCCCCGAACGGGTTCTCGATCGACGCTCCGCCCTGGCCCTTGCCGCCCTGCTGGATCCGCTTCTGGATCTGCTTGTAGAGCGCTGTTCCCTGCTTGGCGGTCGCCCTCATCGCCTTCTCGATCTGCTCGCGAGAGGCAGGGTCGGAGGCCTTTATCGCCTTTGCGGCGGCGGCGTCGCCCTGCTCTGTCTGGCCCGAGTAATAAAGGTAGGTGGCCAAGGCCCCGTAGTCGGAAGCGGTGCCGCGTTGGTCGGCGACGATCTGCTGCGCTTCGGCGGCTGCTTCGGCGGCGCCGAGCGCGCCGCTCGCGTCGCCGCCGGTGAGCGCGCCACGAAACAGCAGGTCCTCGGTCTGGAAGGCGTTCACCGCTCCGTCGACGCTCACCGGGTCCGGCTTCAACGCCAGGTAGCGCTGCCATGCGTCGACTCCCTGCTCGAGCTCGTTCTGGGCGTCGCCGCTGATCACGACCAGGCCCGTCTGCGGGTCGCGCTGGACTCCGTCCTCCATGCCGGTCGCAGACAGGTAGCGGTACTGGACGAGATCGAGCAGCGCTCGCGTGTTCTTCGGATCGGTGCTCAGCGTCTCGTTGGCCTTGTCGATCTGCTCGTCGTATTGCGGGCTCGAGCCGCTGGTGTCGCCGCCGCCGATCCCGAGCGCGTCGAACAGCCCCCCGCTGAGCCCGCTGCCGACGCCGAAGCCGACGAAGCTGATCGCGAACAACGCCGCGAGGGCGCCGAAGACGATCTGGACCACGCGCCGGCGCTTGCCGCTTCTGAGGTCGAACAGCATCGGACGCGGGAGCCTAGATGACCGCTAGCCGGAGCCGGCCGCCGGGGCGTGCGGCCCCTCGACCTTGGTCTCGGCCTCGCGCTCGTCGCTCGGCGTGCCGAAGCGGCGCGCGAGTAGGAGCGAGAGCTCGAACAGCAGGTAGAGCGGCGCCATCGAGAGCAGCATCGTGATCGGGTCCGTTCCGGGGAGCAGCATCGCCACGACCGCGATCACGAGCAGCGCGTAGCGGCGGTTCTTGCCCAGCTGCTGCGGGGTGACGATCCCGAGCCGAGTGATCGCGAGGATCGCGACCGGGATCTGGAACAGCAGCCCGACCCCGATCAACGTCGTGATGAAGAACCCGTAGTACTCGCTGGCGCGGATCTCGATGTTGAAGTCGTTGCTGTTGAAGTTGAGCAGGAAGCTGAGCGCGGGGGGCATGACGACGAAGTAGGCGAACACCACTCCAGCGACGAACAGAAACGGGATCATCAGCAGCAGCGGGAAGACGACGCGCCTTTCGTGCGGGCTGAAGGCGGGCAGCACAAACGCGTACACCTGATAGAGGAGGACCGGCATGGCGAGCAGGATGCCGCCGTAGATCGCGAGCTTGACGGTGGTGAAGAACGGCTCCGTGGGGCTGAAGGTGAGCGGCTCCAGGTCGCGTGGCAACGGTTCGTTGGCGATCTCGAGCAAGAGCGAGTTCTGCCAGAAGCAGAGCGCGATCCCGACCACGAGAACCGCCGCGCTGACGATGATCCGCGTGCGCAGCTCGTCGAGGTGCTCGACGAGCGTCATGCGGTCGTCGAACTGGGCTGGCCGCAGCCTGGCCAAGGCCCCGCCTTCCCCTCCGCCTAGGAGCGGTCCTCGGCTACGACCTTGCCCTCGACCGGCTCCGCGGCCTGGGGCTGTGGTTGCGAGGTCCCGACCTCGAGCGCCGCCTGATCGTCGGCGTCGTCGTCGTCGCCCTTACCGGTGACCGAGTCCTTGAACTCGCGCATGCCCGAGCCGAGCGCCCGACCGAGATCCGGCAGCCGCTTGGGCCCGAAGATCACGAGCGCGATCACGAGGACGATCGCCAACTCCAGTGGTCCCACGTTTGGCATCACGTCAATGCTACTCCGCTGCGAGCCCGGGGCCGCCGCGGAGGCCTCGAGCGTGCCGAACGCGCTACTTGCGGTCGAAGTTCAGGTAATAGCGCGAGGCCGTCGGCTCGGCCTGTCCCTGGTACTTCGAGCCGGTCTCTCGCGAGCCGTAGGGACGCTCGACCGGCCCATCCATCCTCATGAACGAGATCTGGCCAATCGGCATCCCGTGGTAGATCGTGATCGGCAGGTTGGCGACGTTCGACAGCTCCAGCGTCAGGTTGCCCTCGAAACCCGAATCCACGAATCCCGCGGTGCTGTGGATGAGCAGGCCGAGACGCCCGAGCGAGCTCTTTCCCTCGAGCCGCCCGACGATGTCGCCGGGAAGGCGGACCCGCTCCAGCGTCTGCCCGAGCACGAACTCCCCGGGGTGGAGGATGAAGGGCTCGTCACCGGCCACCTCGACCAGCTCCGTGAGCTCCTCCATCGGCTGGCGGACGTCGATGTACGGGTAGCGGGCGTTGTGAAAGACGCGGAACTTCCCGTCGGCACGCATGTCGACGCTCGAGGGTTGAACGAGATCGGGGTCGTAGGGATCGAAGACGATTCGCCCCGCCTCGATCTCGGCCCTGATCGTGCGATCCGAGAGCACCATCTCGCGCGGCAGTCTAGTCGCGCATCCGGGCGGCCCTGCGCTCAGGCGTAGCGCTCGACGACCCCGTCGGCGACCATCTCCAGCAACTCGCGCTGGCCGTCGGACAGCGACGTCGAGCCGAGCGACGCCTTCGCGGCGCCGACCCGGGCCCGCGCGTCGGCCCGAACGTCCTCGAGCGCTCCGGTGGCCGCAATCCGGTCGCAGACAGCCTCCGCCGCGGCCCCGTCGAGCGCCCTGAGGTCCAGCTCGGCGAGCCCCGGGTCGCGGGCGCGGGCGCTGATCAGCGGCAGGGTCACGGTGCCGTCGAGCAGGTCGGTGCCGCGCGCCTTGCCCGTCCGTTCCGGCGGCCCGGTGATGTCCAGGACATCGTCGAGAAGCTGAAAAGCGAGCCCGATCTCGCGGCCGAAGCCCGACAGTGCGCGCTCTCCCTCCGCTGCGCGCACGGCGCCGATCAGGCACGCGCACTCGAACAGGCGGGCCGTCTTCAGCCGGCAGCGCTCGAGGTAGCGCTCCGCGGAGATCGTCGTGTCGAAGGCATCGCGGCGCTGGGCGAGCTCGCCTTGGGCGAGGCCAACCGAGGCGCGGGCGAGCAGCGCGACGCGCCGCTCGGCGCCTGAGCCGCCGCTCGCCAACTCCGCAAACGCGCGCGAGAACAGCAGGTCGCCGACCGACGTCGCGACGTCGCGACCGGAGCGGACGACGACCGTTGGCCGCCCGCGCCGCAGCGGCGCGTCGTCGAGCACGTCGTCGTGGACCAGGGTCGCCATGTGGACGAGCTCGATCGCGATCGCCGCATCGATCGCGCCGTCGCCGGCGTTCCGTCCCGCGCAGAGCAGGACGAGCATCGGCCGCAGCCGCTTGCCGCCGGCGGCCAGGGTCGCCTCCGCCTCGCCGCCGAGCGGGTCCGCCGCCCCGGCTACCAGCTCGCCGAGCCGGCGCTCGACCGTTGCCATCCGCCGCGGAAGCCACGCCTCCGAGGCCTCGAGCACCCGGGTGACGGGCGGTGGGACCGTCGTTCTGTTCATCTCTGCGTCGCCGGTCGTCGGAGCTCGGCCGCGGCGGCGCTCACGCCGCCCGCGCGCCGGAATGGATCGCGATGATTCCACCGGCGAGCACGGTGTAGCGGATCCGCTCGAGCCCGGCGCCGTGCATGATCGCCGCCAGCCCCTCCGGCGGCGGGAAGCGCTTCACCGATTCGGGCAGGTAGGTGTAAGCGTCGCGGTCGCCGGCCAGGGTCCCGAGCACCGGCACGACGCGGTCGAACCAGAGGCTGAAGAAGGTCGACAGCGGGGGCCGGCGCGGATTCGTGATCTCGAGGATCACCAGACGCCCGCCTGGCTTCAGCACCCGGGAGAGCTCGCCGACGCCGCGCTCGAGGTCGGCCAGATTTCGGACCCCGAATCCCACCGTGACCGCGTCGAAGGAACGGTCGTCGTAGGGAAGCGAGAGCGCGTCGGCCCACTCGAAGCGGACGTTCGAGGCGCCGCGCTCGGCTGCCTTGTTGCGCGCCCGGTCGAGCATCCGCTCGGCGAAGTCGGAGCCGACGACGCGTCCGCTGCGGGCCGACCCGGCGGGAGAGCTCGAACGCCAGGTCGCCGGTGCCGCAGCAGACGTCGAGCGCGCTGTCGCCCGGACCGAGCTCGGCGCGATCGGCGGCCCGCTCGCGCCAGCGGTGATGAAGGCCCGCGGTCATCGCCGTGTTCATCAGGTCATAGACGCCCGCGATGCGGTCGAACATGCCGCGGATCTGGCCCGCGAACTCGTCGCCCGGGGTGTCGGAAGCGACGTTCACTCGAGGACCACCGGCCGCCTGGGCCGCGGCGTCACTCACCTGCAGCGAGGCGAGGAAGTTGACCAGGTTGTCGAACTTCTCCTTCGGCAGGCAGGAGGTCTTCGAGCTTCCGGGCTCGCCGCAGGGCGCGAACACCGGCATCACGCCGGCCGGGTTGATCAGCGTGCGGCGAATCGCCGCGGCGGGCAGCTTCGCGCCGATCTCGGTCAGCTCCGGCCCGGGGCCGTCGTTGCCGTTGTCGCCGAACTTGTGGCATGCCAGGCAGCCCGATTGCGCGGCGACCTCCTTGCCGGCCTCGAACTGCGGCGGGACCTGGATGTCGATCTCGGTCGGCGAGCCCGCCGAGGCGCCGAGGTAGGTGAGGAACGCCATCGCGACGATGGTCATGATCCCGGCGGTCGTCGCGACCGGCCGGCGCCACGGCAGGCGCTCGGGGTTGCGGTCGTAGAACGGCAGCAGCAGGAGCAGGACCATGCATAGCGTCGGGATCCCGACGGTCGCGATCGGCACCAGCTCGTTCGGCTTGATCACCCGCAGCAGCTCGAAGAGGAAGAAGAAGTACCACTCCGGCCGCGGCACGTAGGTGGTCGTCGTCGGGTCGGCCTTCGGGCCCTGCTCGGCGCCGAGCACGATCGACATCGCGATCATCACCAGGGCGACGATGAGCAACATCGCCGAGTCCTTGAAGACCGCGTAGGGGAAGAAGGGCTTGCCCTTCTTCTTCAGGATCTCGTACTCGCGGAGGTAGGCCTCCTTCTCGGCGGTGTTCAACCCGAGCCTCCGTCATCGGAGCGGCTCGCGACGCCGTCGCCGCCCGACGCCGCGACCGGCTCGCGGCGCAGCGACTTCGGCTTCGGGTCGGCGCGCAGCCACGGCGGCGCCGTGGTGCCGAGCTTGACGACGAGGTAGAGGTGCGCCCCGATCAGGGCGATGATCGCCCCCGGCACCAGCAGCATGTGGACGGCGTAGAAGCGCGGCAGCGTCGTCGCCCCGAACTCGGCGCCGGCGCGCAGGAAGTCGGCCAGGTACGGGCCGAGCGACCGGGCCCGAGCCGGTGATGTTCATCGCCACGATCGTCGCCCAGTAGGAGCGCTGGTCGAACGGCAGCAGGTAGCCGGTCAGGCCCATGACCAGGGTGAGGATCAGCAGCACGACGCCGATCACCCAGTTGAGCTCGCGCGGGTACTTGTAGGCGCCGAAGAAGAACGTCCTGCCCATGTGGAGGAAGATCAGGATGATCATCAGCGTCGCGCCCCACTTGTGCAGGCCGCGAACGAACTCGCCGAGGAAGACGTCGTTGGTCAGGTGGGTGATCGAGTTGTAGGCCTCGGTCGAGGACGGGACGTAGTACATCGCCAGGAAGACGCCGGTCAGCGCCTGCATCGCGAAGGCGAACAACGTCGCCGAGCCGAGCGTGTAGAACCAGTTCGTCCCCTTCGGCACCTTGCGCAGCAGCAGGCCGGTGAGGAATGGCGTGGCGCCGGTGCGCTCGTCGACCCAGCCGACGACGTCGATGGCGCCCTCCTTCGCCTTGTCGAGCGTCGGCCGGGCCCCCGCTCTCGGCGCGCCCGCCGCTGCCGGCGGCTCCGTTCGCGCGCGCGCCGTTCGCGCCGCTCGCCGGGCTCGCTTCGGGCTTGCGCAAGGCTGATGGGACCGGAAGCTTGGGCATGGATCAGGGGGGCGGCGCGGTCGTGAACCGCGGCGGGTAGAGGTACTCCCAGATCCCGCCGGTGTACTCGCCCGGGTCGCGGGCGCGGACCGGCTCGAGTCTCGGAGGTGACGCTGTAGCGGGGGCCGATCTCGAGCGTCCCGTCGGAGCTGACCCGCGTCTGGAAGCGATCCAGCGGGCGGACGGGCGGGCCGCCGATCACCTTGCCCTCGAAGTCGTAGACGCCGCCGTGGCACGGGCAGATGAAGTTGCCTGCGGCGCGGACGAAGCGCACCGGGCAGCCGAGGTGCGCGCAGCGGGTGGAGATCGCGATCACCTCGCTTGGGGTCCTCGTCGAGGTCGGCGCTGCCGCGGCGGATGTAGACCGTCGTCTTGCCCGCAGTCGCCGACCCCGTCGACGATCGTGATCACCGCCTGGCGGTAGGTGTCGCTGGCGTAGTCGTCAGCCGGGCCGACGCCCTCCCACTGCTCCTCGGGGCGGTCGAAGATCGGCGCGAGCGCGAAGCCGACCACAGGGAGCGCGACCGCTACGACGCCGGCGCCGCCGAGCGCCTGCCCGGCCGAGCGCGAACACCGTCCGGCGAGTCATCGTCTCGCCTTCGAAGTAGCCCGCCGGCTTGGGCTTCTCGGGACCCGGGTCCCGCTTGCTCTTGTCCGCCTGCTCTGCCAAGTCAGGAGAGTTTGGTCGGCCGGAAGTCTATTGAGACAGCGGCCTCTCTCAGCGGCTCCCCGATCCCGGCTCGGGCGGCCGCAGCGTCGGCCGCCGTCCAGAGCTCGCCGGCCGCCGACTCGCGAGCCGGATCGCAGCGCCGACCTTCGAACGCTCGTGCGAATCGCCGGGCCCGGCGGCGATCGCCATCGCGCACGCGAGCCACAGCGCCGCCGCCTCCTGCGCCGCCCGTTCCGGCGACCGCCCGGTGTCGTGGATCTGCGCCGCGAGGCTGATCAGGTCGGAGAGCTCACGGACCGCGGCGAGGTCGCCGAGGGCGGCGAGCCGCTCGAGGCCGAGCGCGTAGAGGTAGTCGCCGGCGAGCAACGCGAGGTCCGGATCGGTCGCCGGCGACGATCCGCCCGGTCGCGTAGTGCAGCAGGTAGCCCTCGCGGACCGCCTCGACAACGAGCGCGTACTCGCCGCGGGCGGCGGCGGTCCGCTCGCCGGCGGCGGCGAGGGCCCGAGCGCGGGGCGTTCAGCCGGCTCCACGACGTGCGGGCTGATCACCGACCCCTCGGCTTCGAGCATGGTCGCGAGTTCGGTGAGCGCGTCGGCGGGCTCGACCATCGCGCGCGCGAGCTTAGACGCCGAACGCCGCGTCGAACGCCACGCGCGCCGCCTCGCAGGTGCGCTCGATCGCGGCCTCGTCGTGGGCGAGTGAGACGAACCAGGCCTCGAACTGCGAGGCGGGCGGATAGATCGCCAAGTCGAGCAGGGCGCGCGCGAAGCGCCCGTAGGCGTCGAGGTCGCAGGCGGCGGCGCCGGCGAAGTCGCGGACCGGCTCGGCCGTGAAGAACGGGGTCACGAGGCCGGGCGCCGACGCGACCTGCACCGGATGCTCGGAGGCCGCCTCGCGAAGTCCGGCGGCCAACGTCGTCGTGCGCGCCGCGAGGCGCGCGTAGGCGCCGGCGTCGAGCTCGGCCAGGGTGGCGAGGCCGGCCGCGACCGCGAGCGGGTTTCCCGACAGGGTTCCCGCCTGGTAGACGTCGCCGGCCGGGGCGACACGCGACATCAACTCGCGCCGGCCGCCGTACGCGGCCGCCGGCACCCCGCCCCCGATTACCTTGCCCATGATCGTCAGGTCGGCCTCGGCACCGAACAGTTCCTGGGCGCCGCCGCGTGCTACCCGGAAGCCGCTGATCACCTCGTCGAGGACCAGCAGAGCGCCGTTTGAGTCCGCCGCCTCCCGCAGGAGCCCGAGCAGTCCCGGATCCGGGGGGACGAGCCCCATGTTGGCGGGCAGCGGCTCGGCGATGATCGCCGCGAACTCGTGCCCGGAGACCGCCGCCGCGAGCGCCTCGCGGTCGTTCCAGGGCACGACGACGGTCGCTGCCGCCTGCGCCGCCGGCACGCCGGGGCTCGAGGGGAGTCCCTGCGTCGCCAGCCCCGACCCCGCCTCGGCAAGCAGCCCGTCGACGTGGCCGTGGTAGGCGCCCGCGAACTTGAGCAGCTTCTCGCGTCCGGTCACCGCCCGAGCGAGGCGGATCGCGCTCATCGTCGCCTCGGTCCCCGAGTTGACCATCCGCACCATCTCGACCGAGGCGAACCGATCGCAGACCTCGGCGGCGAGCTCGATCTCGCCCTCCGTCGGCGCGCCGTAGCTGGTTCCGCGGCCGGCGGCCTCCGAGACCGCGGCGACCACGGCCGGATGCGCGTGGCCGAGGATCAGCGGGCCCCAGGAGCAGACCCAGTCGACGTATCGATGCCCGTCGACGTCGATCAGCTCGAAGCCCTCGCCGCGCTCGACGAAGATCGGATACTCACGGCCGATCGATCGCATCGCCCGGACCGGCGAGTTGACGCCGCCGGGCAGCAGGCCGGCGGCTCGGGCGTAGAGGACCTCAGAGGTCCGTGTGTCGAGACTCATGCACCGCCGTGCTCGGCGTCCCAGCGCGCATAGTCGTCGGTGAAATACTGCAGCCGGATCTTCTTGTACTCCGTCGAGGAGTACAAGACGGCGCGATCGGAGCCGTGGAGGTCGTGCTCGGCGGCGATCGAGTCGAGGATCGCGTCGCATTCCTGCTTCGAGCGACCGTGGGCCATCGTGAACACCGAATACGGCCAGTCGGGGTAGGTCGGCCGCTGGTAGCAGTGCGAGATGCCGCGCACCGACGCCATCCGCGCCCCGACCTCCAGGACCCGGCCCTCGGGCACCCGCCAGACACCCATGCCGTTGGCGGAGAATCCCGCGCGGCGGTGATAGAGGATCGCTGCCACCCGGCGCAGGATCTTGCGCTCGACCATCGCGCCCAGGTGGTCGAGGAGCGAATCGGTGCTCATCCCCGCCTCGACGGCAGCCTCGTCGTACGGGCGGTCGGCGACGGCCATCGGTCCCTGGAGCGCGCGGATCACCGCGATATCGGTTTCATCGTAGGGCTGCGGCGCCAGCTCGCGGGGCGGCGAGGCGTCCACCGTGGCGGAGAGCGCGTCCGTGCCCCTCTCCATCTCCAGGTTCATGTTGATCTTGAACAGGGTCAGCGTCGGGAGCTGGCGGATCGACTCGGCGCCGGTCAGGCGCTGGAGTACCTCGAGCGTGCGCTCGAGGCCGAGCTCGGAGTCCGGCGGGACCGCGATCGTGAACCAGAGGTTGAACTCGTGGGTGCGCAGGTAGTTGTGGGAGACGCCCGGGTGGGAGTTGATGATCTTCGCCGCCCGCTGCGGATTTGAGGCGTCGACCTTGGCCGCGACCAGCATCGAGGCGTAGCCGAGCGCGCGAGTGTCGAAGATCGGCGTGATCTCGCGGATGATCCGTCCGTCGAGCAGCCGCTGCGTGCGGCTGATCAGCTCGTCGACCTCGAGCTCGGCCTCGGCGGCGAGCAGCGCGAACGGTTCGGGGTCGAGCGGGAAGCTCGACTGCAGCAGGTTCATGACCCGCTTGTCGGTCTCGTCGAGCGCGATCGCGGCGCCGTCCTTACGCGACCGGAGCTTCGGCTGCGGGACCTTGAGAGCAGGCGCCCCAACGGCGTGGCTCGGCTGCGCTTCGCTTCGCCTCACCGAATCCACCCGGCGGCCTGCTTGGCGAAGTAGCTCAGGATCACGTCGGCACCGGCGCGGCGGATCGAGGTCAGGGTCTCGAGCGCGGCGGCCTGCTCGTCGATCCAGCCGTTCTCCGCGGCGGCCTTCAGCATCGAGTACTCGCCTGAGACCTGATAGGCGGCGATCGGCAGGTCGGTGTCCTCTCGGACCGCCCTGATCACGTCGAGGTACGGGAGAGCGGGCTTGACCATCACCATGTCGGCGCCTTCGGAGACGTCGAGCCGGACCTCGCGCAGCGCCTCGCGCGCATTGGCGGGATCCATCTGGTAGCCGCGGCGGTCCCCGAACTCGGGCGTCGACTCGGCCGCCTCGCGGAACGGCCCGTAGAACGCCGAGGCGTACTTCGCCGAGTAGGCGATGATCGCGACGTCGGGGTGGCCCTCCTCGTCGAGCTGGTGGCGGATGATCCCGATCCGGCCGTCCATCATGTCCGACGGGGCGACGACGTCGGCGCCGGCCTCGGCATGGGAGATCGCGGTCTTCGCCAGCAGCTCGACCGTGATGTCGTTGTCGACCTGGCCGTCGCGGACGAAGCCGCAGTGACCGTGGGAGGTGTACTCGCAGAGGCAGACGTCGGTGATCACGGTGAGCTCGGGGTGGGCCTCCTTGAGCGCCCGGACCGCTAGCTGGACGACGCCCTCGTCGTCGTAGGCGCCCGAGCCGGACTCGTCCTTGTCGGCGGGAATCCCGAACAGCACCACCGCCTCGATCCCGACCGTCCGCAGCTCCGAGGCCTCGGCGACGAGCTCGTTGATCGAGAAGCGCTCGACGCCGGGCATCGACTCGACCGGCTCGCGGACGTCCTCGCCGGTGACGACGAACAGCGGCTGAACCAAATGCCGCGGCGACAGCTGCGTCTCGCGCACGAGGTCGCGGAGCGCCCCGGTCCGCCGCAGGCGCCGCAGGCGCGTGGCGGGAAAGCTCACGACACCCGGACCGCGCTTCGCCTCGCGCGATTGCTGTTCGTTTGTGGCTCCGCGCTCACGGACTGGATTGTAGGCGCGAGGCCCTGCGCCAGCTCTAATCGGGGGGGCCGTTCGGGTCGATCTCCGCCTCGTCCGGGTGGATGACGAGCGTCGCCACGCGCGAGTGGTAGTGCACGTACGCGCCGACGCTTCCGAGCAGATTGCTCGCCACCCGCCCACGCCCGCGAGACCCCATCACCAGCAGATCGTGGTCGCCGGCGTCGATCTGCTCCACGATCCGCTCGCCCGCGTTCCCTTGCTTGAGCACGATCGTCGCCGGAAGCTCCTCGGGCAGCGACTCGACCGCGGCGCGCAGCAGGCGGTCGGTCTCCTCCTCGGCCTCACGCTCGAGCGCGCCGACGTCGACCTGCGCGCGATAGGCGTAGGAGGGGACCTCGGGAGAGACGGCGATGATCGTCAGGCGAGCGTTGAGGGCGAGCGCCAGCTCGGCAGCGACGTCCAGCGCCCGCTTCCCGGTCGGCGAGGGATCGAGCGCGGCAAGGATGCTTTGAAAGACCATCGCGCCCGCCTCAGGCGAACCGCCTCAGGGCGAGACGGGCGAGCACTCCGTAGGCGAGCACGATCGCCGCCAGGTGCAAGAGCGGGACACCGACCGACGGGCCCGCCGCGTCGAGGCCGCCCTGGATCGCGTCGAGCGCGGGATCGAACGGAAACAGAGCGCGGACGAACTCGATCGCGTGGAACACCGCCGCGCTCACCGTTCCGGATGGGACCAGCGACAACAGCGCGAGCGGCAGCGAGACCATGAACGCGAGCAGCGAGCTGGCGCGCACCTCCTTCGCGGAACCACCGATCGCGGCGCCGAAGGCGGCAAAGCCGGCGCCGCCGGCCACCACCGCGATCAGGATCAGCGGGGCGCGGGCCCAGTCGACCGAGACGAGCGCGGTGAGCGCGACGAGCAGGATCATCGTGACCGCAAACGACGCGACAACGCCCAGGGTGAGCTTCTCTGCGAGCAGGCCGGTGGTGCCCACGAGCCCGCGGGTAATCCGTCCGAAGGCGTTCTCCTCGCGCTCGAGCGCCAGCGAGCCGGCGACGAGGAGCACGGTGACGAACATCAACGTCATCGTCACCGCGACCGCGATCGCGAACGTGTCGAGCTCGGAGGTGTCGCCCGCCACGACCTGCTTGTCGACCGAGATCGGCTCCGCGACAGCGCCGAGCAGCGGGAGCGCGGAGTCGAGGTTCTGGCGGGCGAGGTCGGCGAACCGGACGACGCGGGCGAGGGCACCCTGCGCGGGGCTGTCGGAGGGGAGTTGGCGTGCGACGGCGCGCATGATCGCGCTCGCCTTCCGGAGGCCGAGGATGTCGACGTCGCCGAGGATCGGGATGCTGAACGAGCCGCCCTTGATCAGCAGGTCGAGGTACGTCGCCGCCTCGTCGGAGATTCGCTGGGAGAGAATCAGGTTCGCCTCCGTGACCAGCGCCTGGATCCGGTCGTCGACGAGGCTCGCCTTCACGGGGTCGTCCTGGTTGACGAGCACATCGACGGTCGGCTGCTGGGGGTTGAGGCCGGCGAGCGAGTTGAGCCGATCGAGCAGGTCCGGGGGCAGGATCAGGGCCGCGATCACCTCACCGTCGGAGACCTTCTCCTCGGCCTCGCTGCGAGAGGAGACGTCGACGCACTCGACCCGCTCGCAGAGCTCGCCGCGGGCGAGGTCGCGGTCGATCGCCTCGTTGCCGCTTCCGAGCTGGAAGTCCTGGCTCGCGGGGACCTCGTTCAAGAACGCGACCCGCGGCTTGGAGTTGTCCGCCGAGAGCGCGAACCCGATCAACAGCCCGAGGACGATCGGATAGCCCACCAGCAAGGCGACGATCAACGGCGAGCGGCGCAGGATCTGCAGATCCTTGAGCAACAGCCAGCGCATCTCGCCTAGTCCCTCACCGCTAGTGGCCGCGCTCGCGCAGGAAGCGGACGAAGGCTGCCTCGAAGTCGCCGGCCGATCCGGGAACCGCGTCGTGGAGCTCGGCCGAGGTCCCGTCGAAGACGTCCTCACCGTCGGCGAGCACCAGCACCCGCGATCCGTAGCGCTCGGCCTCCAGCAGATGGTGCGTCGTGTAGATCACCGTCGTCCCCGACCCGGCGAGGCCGAGGACGAACTCCCAGAGGCGCTCGCGCTGGCGCGGGTCGAGCCCGGTCGAGGGCTCGTCGAGGAGCAGCACCACGGGCGCCGAAAGCAGGCCGATGGCGATGTTGACACGCTGCTGGTTGCCGCCCGAGAGCGTCCCGACCTGGTCGTCGCGGCGCTCGTGGAGCCCGGTCTGGTCGAGCATGCGCTCGACCGCCGCGTCGACGTCCGCGACTCCCTCGAGGTGCGCGAACAGGCGCAGGTTCTCGGCCACCGTCAGCCGCCGGTACATCGCCGCGGTCTGCGGTACCCAGCCGATCTGCTCCGGTTCGGAGATCGTCCCCGAGTCGGCGGCGAGGATCCCGGCCAGGATCGAGAGCAGGGTCGTCTTGCCGGCGCCGTTGGGGCCGATCACGGCGAGCAGCTCACCCCGGCCGGCCGCGAACGAGACCCCCCGCAGCGCCGCTCGCTCGCCGAAGCTCTTGCTCAGCCCGCTGACCTCGATCACCGCACCGGCGGCGTCCAAGTTCCCGCTCACCGACGAAAACCTACGGGACGGATCGCACCGGCGGATAGGCTGGCCGAGGATGAAGGTGTTGTTCGTCGGCGACGTGGTCGGCAAGCCCGGCCGCGCCGGGCTCGAGCGATCGATGCCGGATCTGCGCGAGCGCCACGCGCCGGACCTCGTGATCGTCAACGGCGAGAACACGGCCGGGGGTCTCGGGATCACCGCGAAGACAGGCGCCGAGCTGTTCGCGCTGGGCGCCGACGTGATCACCCTCGGCAACCACGCCTTCCGCCACCGCGACGCGTTCTCCTACCTGGATCAGACCGAGCGGGTGATCCGGCCGGCGAACTTCATGGCCGGCAACCCCGGTCACGGCCACACGATCGTCGAGGCCGCCGGGATGCGGCTCTGCGTGATCAACCTGATCGGCCAGGTGCAGCTGCGCGCCGCGCGCTCGCCGTTCACCGAATCGGACGCGCTTCTCGACCGGCTCGCGGGGGACGCCGATGCGTTCTTCGTCGACTTCCACGCCGAGGTGACCTCCGAGAAGGTGGCGATGGGCTGGCATCTGGACGGACGCGCGGCGGCGGTCGTCGGCACCCATACGCACGTCCCGACGGCGGACGCCAGAGTGCTGCCCGGGGGAACCGCCTACGTCTCCGACGTCGGCATGACCGGCTCGCGGCAGAGCGTGCTCGGGGTGCGGTGGGAGCAGGCCCTGGAGAGCTTTCGAACCCAGATGGCGGTCAGGTTCACGACCGCCGAGGAGGACGTGTGGATCAACGCCGTCGTGGTCGAGATCGGCGACAACGGGCTCGCGCGCTCGATCGAGCAGGTGCTCGAGCCGGCGCTCGACTGAGCCTCAAGCGAGCGCCGGACGCGACCGTCCCGCGGCGAGCGCGAGCAGCAATCCGGGCAAGAACCACGGGATGTAGAGATAGAACCAGTGATCGACCGAGAGCTGGAGGGCGATCAGGACCGCGGCGCTGAGCGCGCCGACCTGCGGCAGCGTGCGCCGGGAGGGGACGAGTGCCAGGCCCAGGGCGCAGAGCGCGGTAAGGGCGAAGAGCGCCGTCTGCAGCCACTGGACACCGTCGATCTGGCCCCAGACGCTGAACGGCGAGCTGCGGTCGAGCTGGCTCGAGACGGTGCGGTCGAGGAAGGTGCCGAGACCGGGATCGATCGCCGGGTAGGCCACCGTGAGGGCGATGACCGCGGCGAACGCCGCCGTGAACAGCGCCGCCGAGCGCAGCTCCGGCAGCCTGCGGCGAAGCCGACCGCCCGATCGTCCCGGGTCGGGGCGCAAGAGGCCGCGAAACCCCGTCGCGTACAGCGGCGCCAACGCCAGGGGCGCGAACTTCGTCATCGTCGCGATAGCCAGCGTCGCGCCGCGCGACAGCGGTCGCGCGAACAGGGCCAGCGACCAGGCGAGCAGCGCCGCGACGAGGGCGTCGTTGGAGTTCGATTGCAGCGCGAAGCCGGTGTACGGGTAGGCGAGCCAGGCGAACGCGAGCACGACGCCGAGCTCGCGCCCGGATCGTCCCGGGCGCAATCGCAACCCGCACCACAGCAGGCCGAGGACCGTCGCGAGGTCGAAGGCGATCGCCGCGGCGTGCGAGGCCGGGAGCTCGTCCCACTCGCCGCTCCAAGGCAGCACGAGCTCGAACGGGACGTACGCGTAGTAGTTGGCCGGGCCGTAGGTGTCCCCGAACCGGTTGTTCTCCGGGAACTCGTCCTCGCCCCACAACGTCTCGCCGTGAGTGATCCGGTCGGCGCCGATCGTCCCCGCGTAGCCAACGTCGATCACGCCGGAGTCGGCGACGTTGAGAGTGATGCGGAAGGCGACCAAGACGATCGCGGCGATCGCCAGCCAAGAGATCGGCACGGTCGGGCGCAGGCCCACCCCACCGCGGAGTCCGACCCAGAGCATGCGCGCGAGCAGGTAGACGAGCGCCGGGTAGACGAGCGGCACGGAGATCCCGATCTCGCCGCGGTTGAAGAATATGTGAGAGATGCCGAACGAGAGCAGGACGAGCAGGTCCAGGTGGACGATCCGCAGCGGACGCCGCCAGTCGAAGAGGCCGGCGACGAAGATCAGGCAGAGCGGAATCCAGACGTACGGCGCGTTGAGGACGTGGCCGAACTGCCCGCCGTAGCCGCGCGCCATCGGCCACGCCACCTGATACCCGGTCCACGCCTCGCGGATCCGGCCCGTCACTCCGTCGACCTTGACCTGGGCGACCTCGCGTCCGTCCGCCGAGTAGCCGACCTGCCAGGCGCCGTCGTCGGTGGTCTGGATCGCGGTCTCGAGCCCGCCGTAGCGACCTGTCTGCTCGGCCACCTGCGGTTGCTCGTCGGCGAGGTCGACCGCTACTCGGGCGGAGATCTCGAACCCGTCCGGGGTCGGCGGCAGGTACCCGGGCGGCGACGGAGACGTCGCGGTCGACCCCGGGGTCCGGCCGACGCCGGCGGCGTGGGCCGCGGCCGGAGCTAACAGGCAGAGGACCGCAGCGCCGGCAAGCCCGGCTACCCGAAGGTCCACAGTTTGTTGCCGATGAAGTTCACCGGCATCGAGAGCGCCACCGCGATCGCCTGCGCGGGCAGCTCCCCGACCCCGAGCGCCGAGACGAGGAGCTCGAGCAGGACGAGGTTGAAGCCGAGGCCGACGATGCTGATCGCAAAGAAGCGCGCCGCCTGAAATCCGGCGTGGCCGTCGCGGGCACCGAACGTCCAGTGCCGGTTGAGCACGAAGTTGTTGCTGACCGCGACGCAGAACGCCCCGATCGCCGCCCCGATGTGGTGGATGCCGGCCGGCCCGGCGAGCAGGCCGAAGACGATGAGGTTGACCGCGTATCCGGAGCCGCCGACGAGCCCGAACCTGAACAGCTGCACCCAGTTGGCGGGTTCACGCGTGCCGAGATGGATGCGGCGGATCAGTCGCCAGGTCCAGTGGGCTGCGCGGGCTCCGAGCCCCTCGCCGGCGATCCACGGCGGCGGCTCGGCGGCGGCTCGGGACCGCGGCGGGCGCTGCTCCGACAGCGTGCCGGCCGGCTCGTTCACGCGACGCTCCGGGCGCCGACCGACGCGGCCCGCCGAACGGTGAGCGGCGGCTCGGCGGTCCCGAAATGGTCGTGGATCAAGGCGGCGACATCGCGGATCGCCCACTGCTCACGGATCGCCTCGGTGCCGGGCTCGAGGCCGCAGAGCAGCAGCGGGCCGAGCGAATCGCCGGCGTCCAGGGAGCCGTGGCTGCCGCCGGGGCAGTGGGACACCCCGCCCCAATCGACGCACTCGTAGCCCGGCGCCAGCGAGACCAGCACCTCACCCGCGTAAGGCGCGATCAGCGCCGACCAGAGGCGAGCGAGGGCGTCCGGATAGGCCTCGGAGTCGAAGCGATCGCCTGCGGCCGTGGCCAGCAAGGCGGCGCGATTGCCGCTCATCTCCCAGCCGCCGCCGCGGCGATCGCGGACGGCGCCTCCGGGGCGGAAGCGAAGTTCGGCTCCGTGACCGGCGACGACGGCCTCGCACCCGGGCGGCGGCCCGCCGGTGAGCTCCCCGCGGAGCACCGGGAGGCCGTCGAGCTCGAGCCAGGCGGTCAGGTCGACGCCGTCCATCCCGAGCAGCTCCGCGCGCACGCCGGCGTGCGTAAAACGCGCCCTGTCGTCACCGTCGAGGACGTAGACCGCGGCGGCGCGCGAGCTCGGGCAGACGGCGAGCTCGGCCTGCCGGGGATCGCGCTCGTTGGGCTGCAGGACCCGCCACCGCTCGCCGAGCCGCTCGATCAGCGGCAGCGGTTGGTCGACCGCCGTCTGGGCATGGTCGGCGATCACGATCACTGCGTGCTCGGCGAGGAAGCTCTCGAGGCCGTCGCAGGCGTCGACGAGCTCGGCGAGCGCGGCGTCGGCGCCTGCGATCGAGTCGGGCTGCTCCTCGGGACCGTACTTGTGGGAGTGGTAGTCGTTGTCGGGCAGCGAGTAGAGGAGGAAGTCGTAGAGGTCGTGCTCGACGAGCTCCCGCCCGCAACAGGCCGAGTACTCGTCGCGCGTCCCCGGGCGCGCGAGCGTCGGCTTGCACGGCACGCGCCGGCTCGAGTAGAGCTCGCCGTAGAAGAGCTCGTCGGGCCCCCAGGTGGCGTGATGGAAGGTCGCTGCGACGGCGACCCGGCGCAGCAGGCCCTCGAGTCCCATCTCGTGGCGCTTCCGGCCGCGATAGATCAGAAACGGCGTGCACGCGGTGCGCACCCCGTGATCGCCGAGGCGCTCGAACACCGTCTCCACCTCGTCGGAGAGGTGGGCCATGTTCATGTTGTAGACGGTGTCGTAGAGCGAGCGGAAGAGGCCGAAGCTGCGGCTGGCCTCGAACGAGCTTCCGTACTCCACGTAGCGGCGCTCGGCGCGGTGGTACCAGTTCATGCCGCTGATCCAATGTCGGTCGGCGGCGTGGCCGGTGGCGATCTCCGAGGTGCACACCGGGGTCACCGACGGAAACGCGGAGACGCAGTCGCCGATCAGCGATCCTCGCTCGAGCAGCGCCGCCAAGGTCGGCGCGTGACCCGACTCGACGGCGTCCTGGAGCTTGTCGGTGCGCAGCGAGTCGACGACGCAGAGGACGAGCTTGCGCGGGCTCACCGCAGCGACCGCAGGCCCTCGTACTTGCGCGCCGCCCGCTGGCGCCGGGCGATGCCGAGATAGATCACCGCCACCAGGGCGACGAGCCCGAGCGGACGCAGCAACAGCGTCAGCCCCGCGGTGGCGAGCGCGGCGAGCCCGATCAGAGCCCCGGTGAGCCCGCCCTCCCCGGCCCGGGCGCCGGCGCCCTCGGCGATCCCGCTGACGACGAAGAATGAGCCCACCGCGATCAGGGCGCCGAGGATAAAGCCGGGCCAGCCGTCGTAGTCCTCGGCGGCCAGCGAGACCGCGAACAGGAGCTCCGCCGCGACCACGGCGACCACCAGGAGCGCGACCCCGATCGCGTCGCGACGCCCCGGAGCGCCGGCGAGCGCCCCGCACGCCACCGCAAGCCCGACGCCCTGACAGCTTGCAAGGAAGAAGTCCATCGCCGCCGCAGGGTACCCGTCGGCGGCGAAGGTCACGCGCCGGGCCGGCGGTCATCCGCTGCCCGCCGCGGCCGCGGGATTGAGGTGCACGCTCCACCGTACGGGGATCAAGGCATGTGGGATCCGTGACGGCGATGCGCCACACTCCCTGCGTGGCCGGCACACACGACCCCGCTACTCCCCCGGAGGGGACGCCGGCGGTCGGCGGCGGGACGGCGCGGCACCGCCGCGCGCACACCACCGCGCGCGATCTCGAGCGCTACGCAGGCCTGTTCGCCCAGCGCACGCGGATGATGCGCTCGAGCGCGATGCGCGACCTGATGGAGATCACCGCCCGGCCGGAGGTGATCTCGCTCGCCGGCGGGCTGCCGGACACGTCGACGTTCCCACCCGAGAGCTTCGCCGCACAGATGACCCGGATCGCTCAGGAGAGCTCGGCGCAGGCGCTTCAGTACGGGCCGACCGAGGGCTTCGCCGAGACCAAGGAGTGCATCCGCGAGGTGATGCGGGCCGAGGGCATGGACCCCGATCCCGATGACGTCATCGTCACCACAGGCGGACAGCAGGCGATCGACCTGATCGCCAAGACGCTCGTCGATCCCGGTGACGTGGTGATCGCCGAGGCGCCCACCTACCCCGGCGCGGTCCCCGTGTTCTGCTCCTACCAGGCGGAGACCGTTCAGGTCGAGGTCGACGGCGAGGGGATGCGAGTCGACGAGCTCGAGACGCTTCTCGACCGGCTCGCCGCTGGGGGCCGGCGGCCGAAGTTCATCTACTCCGTGCCGAGCTTTCAGAACCCGGCCGGGGTGACGATGTCGCCCGAGCGGCGGCGGCGGCTGGTCGCGATTGCGCGCGAGCGCGAGCTGCTCCTCGTGGAGGACAACCCCTACGGCCTGCTCCGCTACGAGGGAGAGCCGGTCGAGCCCCTCTACAAGCTCGATGGCGGCGATTACGTCCTCTACGTCGGCACGCTGTCGAAGATCCTCTCGCCGGGCATCCGGCTTGGATGGCTGTGCGCGCCGCCGCCGGTGATGGAGAAGGTCGTACTCGGCAAGCAGGCCGCGGACCTCTGCACCTCGACTCTGACCCAGTACTTCGTTCGCGAGTACTTCGCGGACGGCCGGTGGCTCGACTACGTCGGCGACCTCTGCGGCATCTACCGCGAGCGACGCGACGCGATGCTCGAGGCGCTCGAGCGGTTCTTCCCCGGCAGGGCGACCTGGTCGCAACCGGCGGGCGGGCTGTTCTGCTGGGCGACCCTCCCCGACTACATCGACACCACCGACCTGCTCGCCAAGGCGCTGCGCGACAACGTCGCATTCGTCCCCGGCGCCGCGGCGTTCACGGACGGCCGCGGCGGTAGCTCGATGAGGCTCAACTTCTCGGCCTCGACGGCGGACGAGATCCGCGAGGGGATCCGCCGAATCGGCAGCGTGGTCGGCGAGCAGGTCGATCTCTACGAGACGATCACCTCCGAACACCGGATACCGCGTCCCGCGGCCGAGGCGGGGGGAACGTCGAGCGATGTGGTGATTCCGTTCCGCCGCGGGCTCGAATGAAGGTCGCGGTGCTGAAAGGCGGTCGCGGGCTCGAGCGCCAGGTCTCGCTGCGAAGCGGGGCGCGCGTGGAGGACGCGCTCGACTCGCTCGGCCACGAGGTGGTCCCGATCGACGTCGGGGCCGACCTGGTCTCGGTGCTGAAGCTCGAACGGCCCGAGGTCGCCTTCGTCGCCCTGCACGGCGCCGGTGGCGAGGATGGGACGGTTCAGGAGCTGCTCGAGATCCTGGGGATCGCCTACACCGGGCCCGGCGTGCGTGCCTGCGTGCGCTCGATCGACAAGGTCGCGGCCAAGCACGAGCTCCGCGCCGCGGGGGTGCCGACACCGGACTGGGCGGCCTTCAACGTGCTCGCGTTTCGCGAGCTCGGCGCGGCCGACGCCCTCGAGGAGATCGAGGCCGGCCTCGGCTTCCCGCTCGTGGTCAAGCCTGCGGCGGGCGGCTCCTCGCTCGGCGTGCGGTTCGCGGCCGGCGCCGATCAGGTCCCGGAGGCGCTCGTGGCCGCGTTCTCCTACGACGACCGGGTGCTGCTCGAGCGCCACATCGAGGGCCGCGAGATCGCCGTTTCGCTGATTCGCGGCATCGCCCTGCCGGCGGTCGAGGCCCGGCCTCGCGACGAGGACCGGTTCAACTACGAGGCGCGTTACGAGATCGGCCGCACCGAGTACGTGTGTCCCGCCGATCTCGGCGCCGCCGAGGGCCCGGTGATCGACGCCGCGCTGCGCACCTGGGACGCCCTCGCCTTCGACGCCTTCGGGCGGGTCGACATGATCGTCGGCGACGACGGCCCGCTGGTGCTGGAGGCGAACGCTGTTCCCGGCCTCACGGACACCTCGCTGCTGCCAATGGCCGCCGAGGCGGCGGGAATGTCGTTCGAGACCCTGTGCGAGCGGCTGCTGAAGCTGGCGCTCGAGCGCGCGCGCGGCGAGGCGATCGGCTCGATCGACGCCGCCGCCGATCGAAGCTAGACCGGCGACCGGCCAGCGCTGGACCGGAACGCTAGGACTCGCCGCCGGTGGCGAAGTCCTCGGGGGTGACGTCCTCGAGGAAGTCCTTGAACTTCTCGACGACCTCCTCCTGGTCCTCGACCTCGTGCTCGAACTCGATCGAGGACTCCTCGATCACCTCCTCGGCCGCGAAGATCGGCGCCTGGCAGCGGACCGCGAGCGCGATCGCATCCGAGGGCCGGGAGTCGATCTCGACCTCCGAGCCGTTGATCGAGAGCGTGATCGACGCGTAGAAGGTGTTGTCACGGAGCTCGGTCACCGAGACCCGCTCGCACTTGGCCTCGAGCTGGTCGAGCACGTCGTTGAGCAGGTCGTGCGTCATCGGACGCGGCGTCTGGGCGCCCTGCAGCTTCATCAGGATCGCCGCCGCCTCCGGATGGCCGATCCAGATCGGCAGGAAGCGATTGCCGTCGACGGTCTTCAGCAACACGATCGGCTGCTTGCCGACCATGTCGAAGCTGACACCGTAAATCTGCATCTGCTGCATGCCGCTCGTTTCCCGGCCCTCGTCCCGATCGCTTGCCTTCGGGCCATTATAGGTCCGGGCATGAGGGCCCCCGGGGCCGGCGGTGCGAGAATCCGCCACCCCGCGATGGGATACTCACGGGGTGTCCGGGAGGACGGCGCTGCCGGTGAGCAGGCTCGCCGTGGCCGCGGCGGTCGCGAGCGGCCTCGCCTGGGCGGGCGGCGGATGCGGCGGCGACGAACCCGATTCCGGCGAGCGCGGTCGCGCGGTCGCCGCGGCGATCGACGCCTATCGCGAGGCGAGGGCAAGCGGCGTCGAGCTCGAGGTCGGACCGTGCATCGCGGAGCGCCTGCCCGGCCTCGACGATTGGGTCGCCGACGTCGCACACGACCCGCGCCAGGACGTCGATGACGAGAGCGAGAACCAGTGCCGGCGCTACGGCGCCGGTGAGGCGTCGCACTTCGTCGAGCTCACACCGGGCGGCGAACTGATCCGGGCGGAGTGAATGGGCGATCGTGGACTCGAACCACGGACCTCGTCCTTATCAGAGACGCGCTCTAACCAACTGAGCTAATCGCCCCGCGGCGGCCAATTCTAAAGGCGCCCGCCGGCCCGCGCCGACTAGCCTCCCCGGCCGTGAGCCCGCGGCGCCCGGACATCCCGAGCCTTCGCCGTGAGGCGCTCGCCGACGATCCCTTCGAGCAGTTCTCGGCCTGGTACGCCGACGCCCAGCGAGAGGTCCCGCTCGCCGAGGCGATGACGCTGGCGACCGTGGACGCCGATGGAGTCCCCGACGGGCGCATGGTGTTGCTCAAGGGATACGGGCCCGACGGGTTTCGGTTCTTCACCAACCGGCGCTCGGAGAAGGGTCGCCAGCTCGCGGACCGGCCGCGGGCGGCACTCGTCCTCTACTGGCGCGAGCTCGATCGCCAGGTCAGGGTCCGGGGCCGGGTCGAGCCGCTCTCCGATGCCGATTCCGACGCCTACTTCGCGACCAGGCCGCGCGACTCCCAGCTCGGCGCCCTGGCCTCGCCGCAGAGCGAGCCGCTCGACTCGCGCGAGGTCATCGATCGGCGCTTCGCCGAGCTCGCGCACGCCTACCGGGATCGGACGGTGCCGCGCCCGGCGCACTGGGGCGGCTACCTGCTGATCGCCGACTCGATCGAGTTCTGGCAGGGACAGGTCGGTCGCCTTCACGACCGGTTTCGCTACTCGCGCGATGGGGCCGGTTGGCGGATCGAGCGCCTCGCTCCCTAGATGATCCAGCCGGCGTCACAGACCGAGCGGGTACCTCGTCTCGTATGTAGATGAGGAAAGCGAGTGAAGGGAGATGACGATGAGGGTCTTCGTCGCGGGCGCCACCGGGGCGCTGGGCAGGCAGCTGGTACCGCGGCTGGTCGCCGCGGGACACGATGTCGTCGGAATGACCCGAAGCGAGTCGAAGCGCGACGCGGTCCGCGCCCTGGGCGCCAACCCCGCCGTCGCCGATGCGCTCGACCCCGAGCAGGTCGGCCGCGCGGTCAGCGAGGCCGAGCCCGAGGTGATCGTCCATCAGCTGACCGCGCTCTCGGCCGATCTGAGCATCCGCAACATCGACAAGACGTTCGCGCTCACCAACCGCCTGCGCACCGAGGGGACCGACCACCTGCTCTCGGCCGCCAGGGCCGCGGGGGTGCGGCGATTCGTCGCCCAGAGCTTCGCCGGGTGGCAGTTCGCGCGGATCGGAGGGCCGGTCAAGACGGAGGACGCCGCCGTGGACACCGATCCGCCGGCGTCGGTCAAGGAGACGGTCAGGGGGATCCTGTATGTCGAGCGGGCCGTCACCGAGGCCGACTGGGTCGAGGGAGTGGTGCTTCGCTACGGCGGCTTCTACGGACCGGGGACGTCGCTCGGGATCAACATCGACGGCGAGCAGACCGAGGCCGTGCGCAAGCGGCGCTTCCCGATCGTCGGCGGCGGGACCGGGATCATGTCGCTGATCCAGATCTCCGACGCTGCGACGGCGACGGCCGCCGCGGTGGAACGCGGCGAGCCGGGTATCTACAACGTGGTCGACGACGACCCCGCCCCGGTGCGCGACTGGATCCCGGGGCTGGCGAGCGTGCTCGGCGCCAAGCCGCCACGGCGAATCCCGCTCTGGCTCGGCCGGCTGCTGGCGGGCGAGGGGGTAGCGATCATGATGACCACGTTGCGAGGCGCCTCGAACGAGAAGGCGAAGCGAGAGCTCGGCTGGCAGCCGCGCTACCCGAGCTGGCGTGAGGGGTTCGCCGGGGGGCTGGGATGACGGTCTCCGAGCAGGTCGAGGAGCTGCGCCGGCGGGCATTCGCGATCGCCTACCGGATGCTGGGCAGCGTGAGCGAGGCCGAGGACGTCGTCCAGGAGGCGCTGCTTCGGGTGCACCAGGCGCTCGAGGGCGGGGAGCAGATCGCCTCACCGCGGGCGTACGTCTCCACCGTCGTCACTCGGCTTGCGATCGACGAGCTGCGCTCCGCCCGCGCGCGGCGTGAGGTCTATGTGGGCGAGTGGTTGCCGGAGCCGCTGCTGACGTCCGGCGAGGACGACCCCGCCGCGCAGGCCGAGATCGCGGACTCGCTGTCGGTGGGTTTCCTCGTCCTGCTGGAGAGCCTCACGCCCGAGCAGCGCGCCGCCTTCCTGCTGCGAGAGGTCTTCGACTATCCGTACGACCGGATCGCCGAGATCATCGGCAAGAGCCAGGACGCGAGCCGGCAGCTCGTGACCCGCGCGCGGCGCCAGGTCGACGAGCGACGGCCGCGCTTCGAGACCTCCCGCGAGCAGCGCGACCGGCTCGCCGAGCGCTTCTTCGCGGCGGTCGAGGAGGGCGACCTCGGTGCGCTCGAGTCGCTGCTCGCCGAGGACGTGGTCCTTCACGGCGACGGTGGCGGAAAGGTCCCGGCGCTGGCGCGGCCCGTCGCGGGACGCTCCCGGGTGGCGCGGACGCTCGGGGCCTGGGTCCGGGCGAGCGCGCGGTTCGGCGTCGGGCTGCGGCCGATCGAGGTCAACGGCGCGCCCGGTGCGGAGTACCTTGATCCCGAGGGCCGGGTGATCGGCGTGATGTCGATCGAGATCGGCGGCGGGCGGATTCAGGCGGTTCGCTCGGTCGTCAACCCGGAAAAGCTCGAACATCTCGGGCCAGTCGCGGACGTGAACGCGCTGCTGCGCGGCCGTGAGACCGCGCCTGGCGGCTAGCGCGCGTCGTCGAGCGCGCCGGCGAACTCGAGCAGCTCGTCGAGGCTGTCGAAGCTGAGCTCGGCGCGCACGCCCCTGCGCGCCGCGTGGACGCGCACGCCGGTGCCCAGCGCGCGCTCCAGCGCATCCTCGGCGCGCTCCAGCGCCGCCCGCTGATCGGGATGCGCAACGACCTTCGAACGCTTGACCTGTCCGGACGCGTTGGCGCGGCGCTCGGTCTCGCGCACCGACCACCCGGCGGCGACCGCGTCGCGAGCAAGGCGGCGGCGGACGTCGTTGTCCTTCGCGATCAGGATCGCGCGGCCGTGGCCTTCGCTGAGCTCGCCCGCGGTGAGCAGCTCGAGCACCTCGTCGGGGAGGTCGAGCAGGCGGATCAGATTCGAGACCGCCGGGCGCGTGCGGCCGAGCCGCCGCGCCAGCTCCTCCCTGGACAGGCCGAGGTCCTCGATCAGCGCCGCGCAAGCGCGTGCCTGGTCCACCGGGTTGAGGTCCTCGCGGGCGACGTTCTCGATCAGCGCGGTCTGCATCCGACGCGCCTCGTCCTCGTCGCGGACCACCGCGGGGACGACCTCCAGGCCCGCCTCGCGCGCGGCGCGCCAGCGCCGCTCACCGGCGATCAGCTCGTAGCGGCCGTCGGGAAGCGGGCGCACGATCAGCGGCTGGATCACGCCCGCCTCGGAGATCGACTCGGCCAGCGCCGCGATCGAACCGGGCTCGACCCGGCGGCGCGGCTGATCGGGGTTGGGCCGGATCAGGCCGACCGGAAGCTCGCGGTAGTCGACGTCCCCGGCGGTCGTCTCCGGCAGGATCGCGGCGAGCCCCCGGCCTATGCCGCGTTGGTTGGTCACGCCGCGACCGACTCGTCGTCGGGCGCGGATCGCGCCTCCAGCTCCTCGAGCAAGGCGCGGTAGGCATCAGCGCTGCGGGACTGCGGCGCATGCTCGGTGATCGGCACCCCGTGGCTCGGGGCTTCGGCGAGGCGAACGCTGCGGGGGATCACGGTATCGAACACCTGTTCGGGTAGATGCTTCCTCAGCTCCGCCTCGACGTCGTGCGCGAGGCGGGTCCTCTCGTCGTGCATGGTGATCAGCACGCCGGTCAGAACCAACGACGGGTTGAGGCTGCGGCGAACCAACTCGAGGGTCTCCAGGAATTGGACCAGGCCCTCAAGCGCCAGATACTCCGCCTGCACGGGAACGATCACCCGGTCGGCGGCGGCGAGCGCGTTCACGGTTACCGGGCCGAGCGAAGGCGGGCAGTCGAGCAGGGTGAGGGCGAAGCGCTCACGCACCGGGCCGAGCCCGTCGCGGAGCCGGTGCTCGTAACCGTCCATCCGCGGCAGCTCGACCGAGGCGCCGGCGAGATCACGGCTCGCGGGCACGATCCAGAGGTTGTCGGGGCCGCCGGACCGCGCCGCGACGGCGACCGAGGTGTCGCCGCAGAGACACTCATAGCTCGACGGCGTCCGGTCGCGACCGAGGCCGAGCGCGACCGTCGCGTTGCACTGCGGGTCGAGGTCGACGAGCAGGACCTGGCGCCCGGCGGCGGCGGCGCACGCGGCGAGGTTGACCGCCGTGGTCGTCTTGCCGACCCCGCCCTTCTGGTTGGCGACCGCGTAGACGGCGCCCATCAGCCGCTCCGATCGCGGATCGTGGACATTGACCTCGACCTTAGCTTCAGCGGTGGCGGCAGGAGCGTCGCCGCGATCACCTTCCCGCTCCTAGCGGGCGCTTCTTCGCCATTCCGGGTCGACGCGGCAGCTCCGGCGGCGTCGGGCCGGCCTTGCGCATGAGGTGCAGATGGCGATGCTCGAAGCCGGCCTTCGCCGCGGCCGGGACGATCCGCTGCGGCTCGATCGCCAACCGCGGAGCCGCCCGCGCGAGCTCGGCCTCCTCGCCGGGGTCGCGACGTCCCTTCCAGGCGACCAGTGCTCCGCCCTCACGCAGCAGGGGAGAGGCGAGCTCGGCCAGCGTCGCGAGCCGACCGACCGCGCGCGCGGTGACCACGTCGTAGAGCTCGCGACCGCCGTCGGGCCGGGACCGGCGGGCCCATTCCTCGGATCGAGCGTGCACCGAGTGCGCGTTGTCGAGCCGGGCGGCCGCGATCGCGCGGGTGATGAAAGCGGCCTTCCGGGCGACGGACTCGATCAAGTCGACGCGGGTCGTGGGCAGCGCCGCCGCGAGCACGAGCCCGGGGAAGCCTGCGCCCGAGCCGAGATCCGCGAGCCGCTCGGGCTCGCCGACGAGCTCCAGCCCGCCGAGCGAGTCGCGGACGTGGACCCGCCACGCCTCCGCCGGGGTCCGAACCGAGCTCAGTGACGCCGGGTCGTGGGCGAGCAGTTCGAGCACCGGCTCGAGCCTCGCCCGCAACCCCGCCTCGATCAACCCGCCTCGGCGAGCAGCGGTGCGACGATCACGCAGCGCCCGGGCTCCTCGCCCTCACTGAACGTCTCCAGGCCCGGTCGGTCCTTGAGGCGGTCGTGGACGACCTTGCGCTCGGTCGGGCTCATCGGCTCGAGCTCGATCTCCTTGCCCGTCTTGAGCGCACGCTCCGCGGCGCGGTCGGCCTGGCGCTCGACGGCCTCGCGGCGGCGCTCGCGATAGCCCGCCGCGTCGACCGAAACGCGTTTGCGGTCGCCGCGGCCGCGGAAGGCTGCCCGGTAGCAGAGCAGCTGGACCGCGTCGATCGTCTGGGCGCGCCGGCCGATCAGGAGGCCGAGGTCCTCGCCCTCGACCCTGGCGGCGATCTCGTCCGAGCTCTCCTCGACCGTGACCTCGCCGTCGAGGTCCAGCGCGTCGACAATCTCGTCGAGCAGGGCCTCAACGCGTTCGCGGGGCTCGGTGGGGAACGCCTCCGCGCTCACCGTCGCTTCTTTCGCTTTCTCGGCGGCGGAGGGGGTGGCTTGGCGGCCTTCTTCGTCTCCTCGGGCGGCGGCGGGTGCGGCGCCGGGATCAGCCTTTGCACGATCACCTGCTGTCCGAGGCTCCAGATGTTGGTCGTGATCCAGTAGACGGCGAGGCCGGCCGGTTGGGCGGCGATGATCGGCGCGAACAGCACCGGGAAGGCGAGCAGCAGGTAACGCTGCGGTCCCATTGTCGTCTGCGTGGTGGCCGTCGTGTAGATGAAGGTCAGCGCCGTGGTGACGATGAACAGGACGATCAGCGCGATCTGCTCGGCCCCTTCGGGCTTCTCGATGATCGAGTTCACGAACAAGAAGCTCTGGCTCGCGCCGCTGGTGACCACGTCGTCGCTGAACGTCGAGGACCGCAGCAGCGAGTAGACGGCGATGAAGAACGGGATCTGGAGCAGAAACGGGAAGCACGAGGAGAGGGGGTTGACCCCGTGCTCCTTGTAGAGCGCCATCATCTCGCGCTGCTGGCGCTCGCGGTCGTCCTTGTACTTCTCCTGCAGCTTCTTCAGCTCCGGCGCGACGAGCTGCATCCGGCGCATCGACTTGATCCCGCGGATCGAGAGCGGGAGCACGAGCAGGCGGACGGTGAACGTCAGAGCGACGATCGCGAGCCCCCAGGAGAGGCCGACCTGCTCCTGGAAGAACTTGATGATCGCCTCGGCGAGGTCGACGAACGGCTGGAAGATGCCGAGCACCGCGACGACGATCATGCGGCCGCTCCGTGCTTATGCTCGTGGCCGCTCGATCCGCGAAACAGGGAGCGGTCGGAGAGCTCGTCGACGCCGCCGTCGCTCCACGGGTTGCAGCGCACGACCCTCCACGCGCCGACGACCGTGCCGCGGATCACGCCCAGCTCCCGGACGGCCTGGATCGCGTATGACGAGCAACTCGGGTAGTACCTGCAGCGCGGCGGCAGGGCTGGGGAGATCAGGCGCTGGTAGGCGAGCAGCGGCAGTAAGAACAGCTCGCGCATCAGGCGAGGCACGGCGGCCACGGGCGCAGCGAGCCGTTTCACGTGTTACGCCGCCTCCGCGCGCGCCGATTGCTCGACCAGCTCCGCGAGCGCCTCGGCGAGTCCGCGTGTCCCCCCACGCTCGACCAACCCGGCGGCATCCGGCCGCGCGACGAGCACGAAGTCGTGGTCGACGGGCAGGGCTTCGTCAAGGCTCCAGAACGCCTCGCGCAGCGCACGCTTGACGGCGTTGCGCTGCACCGCGCCGCCGACCTTGCGGCTGACCGAGATCCCGAGTCGGACGTCGCCGGCGCCGCCCTCGGCCGGTCGCGGGAACGAATAGAGCACCAGATACCGGTTCGCATAGGAGCGCCCGTCGCGGTACACGCGGTCGAAGTCCCCGCTTCGCGACAGCCGGCCGCGCCTGCGCCGCTCAGCCATTCGCCAGGCTCCAACGCACGCCCTACGGGCTGAGGCGCTTGCGGCCCTTGCGCCGGCGGCGCCGGATCACGTCGCGCCCCGAGCGCGTCCGCATCCGGGCTCGAAAGCCGTGCGTGCGGGCTCGCTTGCGCTTCTTGGGCTGCCACGTGCGCTTCATCGCGGCGCGCAGTCTACAGAGCGACCTCGGGCTCGCGTGGACCCGGCGGCCCGGTCTTTCCCGCGAAATGCGAGGTGGCCGGCCAGGTCGCTCGGCGGCGGATGTATGGTCGCTCGCCGTGGCCCGGCAAGCGCCCACCGACGACCTCGCCTCCGCCTGGGCGAAGGTCCGCGGTGAGCTCGAACGATCGCTCCCGGACTCGACCTTCAAGCTCTGGCTCGAGCCGTTGAGGGCGGTCAGCTCCCAGGGCTCGACGGTTTTGCTCACCGCCCCACCGGCGGTCCGCACCTGGGTCGAGAGACGCTACGGCGCGGCTCTCGCCGCCGCGCTTCGCCGCCAGCACTCCGGATTCGACGACGTCGCCTTCATCGACACCGAGGCCGGGGCCGCCGGGAGCGCGCCCGATGCGCCAGCTTCGCTGCCGGTCGACCCGCGGCACGATTTCGACCGCTTCGTGATCGGTCCCGGCAACCGCCTCGCCCACGCAGCTGCGCTCGCGGTGGCCGAGCTCCCCGGCGAGGCCTACAACCCGCTCTTTTTGCACGGCTCGCCCGGGCTCGGCAAGACCCATCTGCTCGGCGCGATCGTCGACTACATGCGCCGTAACCATCGGGCGCTCACCGTCCACTACACGACGGCCGAGCGATTCACCGCCGAGTTCGTCGCCGCCCTGCGGCGCGACGGGCCGGAGGTGTTCAAGGCCCGCTACCGCGAGCTCGACGCGCTGCTGATCGACGACATCCAGGTGCTCGAGGGAAAGGAGCGAACCGAGGAGGAGTTCGTCCACACCTTCAACGCCCTCTACTCGGCCGGCAAGCAGATCGTGCTCTCCAGCGACCGTCCCCCGGAGGCGCTCTCCCGGCTCGCCGAGCGGCTGCGCGACCGCTTTGGATGGGGGCTCACGGTCGAGGTCGAGCCGCCCGATCTGCGCACCCGGATGGCTCTGCTGTGGCGGCTCGCCGGCGACCAGCAACCAGGCGTCGAGCCCGGCGTCCTCCACGAGATCGCCCGCCGCGCTCCGGGCAACATCCGCTTGCTCGAGGGCGCGATGACCCGCGTGCTCGCGATCTCCTCGATGCTCAGCGAGCCGCTCTCCGAGCCCGTCGTCCACCAGGCTCTCGGCCATCCTGAGGCGGCGGCGAGCCGACGCGATCGGGAGGGGTAACCCTCGAGGCGATCCAGGATGCCGTCTGCCGGGTCCACGACCTCAGCAAGGCCGAACTGCTCTCGGCCCGTCGCTCCCCCCGAATCGCCCACGCGCGCCAGATCGCGATGTACTTGGCTCGCGAGCTCACCGAGCTCTCGCTGACCCAGATCGCGCGGGGCTTCGACCGCGACCACACCACCGTCCTGCACGCGATTCGCGCCGTCTCCAACCGGCTCGAGCCGGAGTCGGAGACCGCCGTCGCCATCCATACGATCCGACGCGGGTTGGGGAAAGGCGAGCCCGGTCCGGGCCTCGATCCCCCCCACGGACCCTCCGATCCACAGGGCCCGGCCGCCTAGTCCACGGGCCAAAGTTCGATCGTCAAGCCAAATTCCCGAGCTCGACCCACAGAATCCACGAATCAGATACATCTGATCCAAGTAGGAAGATGAACGATCCCCGATGAAGCTTTCCGTTCCACGCGATTCACTCTCCGGCGGTCTGCAGCTCGTCGGCCGAGCCGTCTCAACCCGCGGCACGCTGCCCTCGCTCGGCGGGATCATGGTGATCGCTGCCGATGGCGCGCTCACCTTGCGCGCCACCGACATGGAGCTCGGCCTCACCCGGATCATCGGCGATGCCGCCACTGAGCTCGACGGCACGGTGCTGCTTCCGGGGCGCCTGTTCTCCGACGTCGTCCGCAGCCTCCCGCCCGGGCCCGTGTCGCTCGAGCTGCGGGCTGAACAGCGGGATGTCGAGATCGGTGGCGGTGGCGCGAGGTTTCATCTGCGCACCCTGCCGGCCGAGGACTTCCCGCGACTCCCGGAGCTCGAGGTGGAGGCGGTCAAGCTGCCCGCGACGCCGCTGGCCGCGACGATCGACCTGGTGGCGCGGGCTGCGTCGCGCGACGAGATCCGCCCGATCCTCACCGGGGTGCTGGTGCAGGCGGAGGACAGCCGGCTGACCATGGTCGCCACCGACTCCTATCGCCTCAGCGTCAAGCACACGGAGCTCGAGGCGCCGGTTTCACAGTCGCTGGAGGCCAACATCCCGGCCCGGGCGCTACGCGAGCTCGCCCGGATCGTCTCGGCGGAGGGCGCCGAGGAGGTCGAGATCTCCCTATCGCGCAACCAAGCGGTCTTCCGGACCGCGGGTGTCACCCTGTCCTCGCGGCTGATCGAGGGCCAGTTTCCGAGTTGGCGCCAACTGATCCCGGAATCGTTCGAGCACGACGTGCGCCTGCCACGCGAGGAATTGCTCGAGACCACGCGCCGGATCAGTCAGCTGGCGCAACGCAACGCGCCGCTGCGCCTCGCGTTCGCGGAGGGCGAGCTCACCGTCGCGGCGGAGACGCCAGAGATCGGCGACGCGAGCGAGGGCATCCCCGCCCCCTACTCCGGCGAGCCCTTGGAGATCGCCTTCAACCCGCAGTTCTTCATCGAGGGCATCGAGAGCGTCGGCACCGACGAGGTCGCCGTCCAGCTGAGCTCGCCGCTGCGGCCGGGGCTGCTGCGACCGGTCGGTGACAACGACTTCAGCTACCTCGTGATGCCGATCCGGCTCAACGTCTAGAGCCGTGGCGACGCCATGGTCGTCGAAGCTGTCAGCGTTCTCGACCTCCGGAACCTCGCCACCTGTGAGGTCGAGCTCGGCCCCGGCCTGAACCTCCTCTGGGGCCCGAACGGCGCCGGCAAGACCAATCTGCTCGAGGCCACCTACATGGCGCTCGCCGGGCGCTCATGCAGGACGCGCGACGACCGCGAGGCGATCGCCTTCGGGCGCCCACTGGCGCGCGCCGAAGCGCGGGTGGGCGACGGCGAGCGGGCTCGCCGGTTCATGTTCTCGATCAGTCGCAGCGAGGGGCGCCGCCACCTGGTCGACGGGTTGCAGGTCGGCGCGGAAAGCGCGAGCCTGCGCCCGGCGCTGGCGGTCTTCATGCCGGATCGCCTGGCGCTCGTCAAGGGCCCGCCCGCAGGCCGGCGCACTCACCTGGACGGCTTCTGCGCGGCGCTGTGGCCGGGGCGCGACGAGTCGCGCCGGCGTTATTCGCGCGCCCTCGCACAGCGCAACGCGCTGCTCGGACGGATCCGCGCCGGGATCGCCGGGCGGGCGACGCTCGACGCCTGGGACCTCGAGCTCGCCACGGCGGGCGTCGAGCTCGCCGCCAACCGCGCCCTCGCCGCCGGGCGCCTCGCCCAGCCTTTCGCCGCCGCCGCCGCGGCGCTCGGTCTCGGCGATTCGGCGACCCTGTCCTATCGGCCGCGCAGCTCCGCGGCCGATCCAGAGCGCCTCGCCGCCGAGCTTGTCGAGCGTCGCGACTCCGACGTGGCTCGCGGCTACACGGGCTGGGGCCCCCACCACGACGAGCTCGCGCTCGATCTCGGAGATCGCTCCCTGCGCCGCTACGGCTCTCAGGGCCAGCAGCGCACCGCGCTCCTCGCGCTGCTGTTCGCGGAGCGCCGCGTGCTGGTCGGCGACCGGCGACCGGCTCCGCTGATGCTGCTCGACGACGTCACCAGCGAGCTCGACGCCGATCGACGCCGGCTTCTCGTCGAGCATCTCGCCGAGGGTGGCGGGCAGGCGCTGGTGACGGCGACCGAGCCCGGGCAGCTGCCGGCGGGCGCCTGCGGGCGCCGGGAGATCGCGATCCGCGTCGGCCGGCCGCTGGGGCGCGCGGCGGTGGACGAGAGCGCCGCGTGAGTCGGCGCTCGCAGCCCCGCGCGCTCGCCGAGATCCTCGGGGCCGCACGGGCCAAGGCCGAGCCGGCGACGTTGATCGCGGCGGTCCAGGGCTGTTGGTGGGAGGCCGCGGGCGAGCGGATCGCCGCCGAGGCGACCCCGGTTCGCGAGCGCGACGGGGTCGTCACCGTCGCCTGCCGCGCCGCCACCTGGGCGCAGGAGCTCGACCTGCTCCAGGGAGAGCTGCTCGAGCGCGTCAACCGTGCCCTGGCACCGCGTCGAATCTCCCGTTTTCGCTTCGTCGTCGCCGACCAGCGCGATTTCGACCGGCAATAGTCCCCGATTCGCGTAATTTGCAGGGCTTTTGTCACGGACTGGCCAATCTTACGGGGGGCGCGGCTGGTATCCTTATGGGAAGTTGCATCGTTGCCCCGAGCCGTCTGGATTCGGCCCCCTCGCCGGGCCAGTCGGTCGGGGTTTCTCATCAAAGCGACCGAAGGGGCCTAGACCGAGTGGCAACTGAGGCGGGCGCCGACCGCGAGCGCGCGGCGGCCCCGGAGAAGGAAGGAAACGGCTATACGTCCGCGGAGATCACCGTCCTGCGCGGTCTCGATCCCGTGCGCAAGCGGCCGGGCATGTACATCGGCTCGACCGGCCCGCGCGGCCTGCACCACCTCGTCTACGAGGTCGTGGACAACTCCGTCGACGAGGCCCTCGCCGGTCAGTGCGACAAGATCCGGCTCACCCTCCATCCCGACAACAGCGTCACCGTGATCGACAACGGGCGCGGGATCCCCGTCGACGAGCACCCGGAGGAGAAGCGCGCGACCGCCGAGGTGGTGCTGACGATGTTGCACGCGGGGGGCAAGTTCGGCGAGGGTGGCGGCTACAAGGTGTCCGGCGGCCTGCACGGGGTCGGGGTCTCGGTCGTCAACGCGCTCTCCGAGCGCCTTCACCTCGAGATTCGGCGCGACGGTCACAAGTGGGAGCAGGACTACGAGCGCGGCGAGCCGCGGGGCGATTTGAAGCGCGGCGCCAAGGTCAAGGGCAGCGGCACGACGATCACCTTCCTGCCCGACGACGAGGTCTTCGAGACGCTCGAGCTCGACTACGCGACCCTCGCCGAGCGGATGCGCGAGACCGCGTTCTTGACCGCCGGGCTGCAGATCGACCTGATCGACGAGCGCGGCGCCGGCCAGCGCGACACCTTCCTCTACAGGGGCGGGATCGTCGACTTCGTCAAGCACCTGAACGAGAACAAGGACTCGCTGCACCGCAAGGTCGTCTTCTTCGACAACGAGACCGAGGACGGCCAAGTCGAGGTCGCGATGCAGTGGAACGCCTCCTATCAGGAGTCGGTGTTCTCGTTCGCGAACAACATCAACACCCACGAGGGCGGCTCACATCTGTCGGGCTTCCGCTCGGCGCTGACCCGGACCCTGAACGCGTACGCGCGAGCGAAGAATCTGCTCAAGGAGAAGGACGAGAACCTCTCCGGCGAGGACGTCCGAGAGGGCCTGACCGCGGTGATCTCGGTGAAGCTCGCCGAGCCGCAGTTCGAGGGCCAGACGAAGACCAAGCTCGGCAACCCGCCGGTCGAGGGGCTGGTCAAGGAGACGGTGAACCGCAAGCTGGCGGAGTTCCTCGAGGAACACCCCTCCGAGGCGCGGCGGATCCTGACCAAGGCGGTCGACGCCGCCCGGGCACGCGAGGCGGCGCGCAAGGCTCGCGACCTGACGCGACGCAAGTCGGCCCTGGAGAACTCCACCCTGCCCGGAAAGCTCGCCGACTGCAGCGTCAAGGACCCGGCGCTCGCGGAGCTGTTCATCGTCGAGGGCGACTCGGCGGGGGGCTCCGCCAAGCAGGCGCGTGACCGCAACACGCAGGCGGTGCTGCCGCTGCGCGGCAAGATCATCAACGTCGAGAAGAGCCGCATCGACAAGGTGCTCGCCAACAACGAGATCCAGGCCCTGGTGACCGCGATCGGCACCGGCGTCGCCGACGAGTTCGAGCTCGGCGAGGCCCGCTACCACAAGATCATCCTCGCCACCGACGCCGACGTCGACGGTGCCCACATCCGCACCTTGGCGCTGACCTTCCTCTACCGGCAGATGCCCGAGCTGATCGACGCCGGCTACGTCTACATCGCCAAGCCGCCGCTGTACCGGGTCAAGAACGGTAAGCAGGAGGTCTATGTCGAGAAGGAGTCCGAGCTCGAGGCGCTGCTGCTGCGCGACAAGCTCGAGCAGTTCGCGCTCACCGACTCCGAGGGCAGGGCCACGAAGCTCACCGAGGCGCGCTGGACCCGCTTCAACCGGCGGCTGAAGGAATACGAGGGCTGGTCGGACTCGCTGCAGGCGGAGGTCGGTCACGACCTGGTCACGTTCCTCGGCGAGTCGCAGATCCTCGATGCCGGAGCAGCGACGCTCGCCGCGGTCAAGGGCCTGATCGAGGCCGAGGATCCGGAGGGCGAGGCGTTCGAGACCGAGCTCGTATCGGCCTCCGATGAGCAGCTCGAGGTGAAGGCGATCCACCGCCGCAGCGGTTTGGCGCGCTACCACCGGCTTCCGGCTGCGCTGCTCGACTCGGGTGATTACCGGAAGCTGGTCGAGGTCCACGCCGACCTGCTCAGGCAGGTCGGGCGGCCGCCGTTCAAGGTCGTGCTCGGCGAGCGCGAGCGGGCCGCGGACTCGTTCCACGAGCTCCGCCGGCAGGTTCTCGACCTCGCCCGCCACGGGGTCACCCTGCAGCGCTTCAAGGGGCTCGGTGAGATGAACGCCGACCAGCTCCGCGAGACGACCATGGACCCCGGAACCCGGACGTTGCAGCGGGTGACGATCGAGGACAGCGAGGAGGCGCTCACCCAACAGCTGTTCACCGAGCTGATGGGCGACAAGGTCGAGCCGCGCAAGGCGTTCATCGAGAAGCACGCGAAGGAGGTGCGGTTCCTCGATGTCTAGATCCGGACCGCGGACCGCGAACCGCGAACCGCGGCGGGCGGTGGCCTAGATGGAAGGCTCGCTGGACGCACTGACCGGCCGTATCGACGAGCGCGCGCTCGCGCAGGAGATGCGCTCGTCCTACCTCGACTACGCGATGAGCGTGATCGTCGGCCGGGCGCTGCCCGACGTCCGCGACGGGATGAAGCCCGTCCATCGCCGGGTGCTCTACGCGATGCACGATCTCGGCCTGCAGCCCAACCGCCCGTACCGCAAGTGCGCGTTCATCGTCGGCGAGGTGATGGGCAAGTACCACCCCCACGGCGACAGCGCGATCTACGACACGCTCGCCCGTATGGCGCAGGACTTCTCGCTGCGCTACCCGCTGGTCGACGGCCAGGGCAACTTCGGCTCGATCGACGACGACCCTCCAGCGGCGATGCGCTACACGGAGGCCCGCCTCGCGCGGCTGGCGACCGAGATGCTGCGCGAGATCGAGTCCGAGACCGTCGACTTCGGACCCAACTACGACGAGTCGCAAAGCGAGCCGCTGGCGCTCCCGGGTCGGTTCCCGAACCTGCTCGCCAACGGCGCCGCCGGGATCGCGGTCGGAATGGCGACCAACATCCCCCCGCACAACCTGAGCGAGACGATCGGCGCCGTCAAGGCCTACATCGACAATCCCGGGATCGACCTCCAGGGTCTGATGAAGCACGTCAAGGGCCCGGACTTCCCCGGCGGCGGCACGATCATGGGCACCGACGGGATCCGCGATGCCTACGCCTCGGGACGAGGCTCGATCCGGGTGCGCGCGAAGGCGCACGTCGAGCCGCTCAAGGGCGGCAAGGACGCGATCATCGTTTCCGAGCTCCCCTACATGGTCAAGAAGGGCGGCGACGGGGGGCTGATCCAGAAGATCGCGGACCTGGTCCGCGAGAAGAAGATCAACGGGATCTCCGATCTGCGCGACGAGTCGGACCGCTCCGGCATGCGGCTCGTGATCGAGCTCAAACGGGGCGGCGACCCGGCGATGGTCGTCCTCAACCAGCTCTACAAGCACACCCAGATGCAGACCTCTTTCGGGGTCAACATGGTCGCCCTGGTCGACGGGGTGCCGAAGACGCTTTCGCTCAAGGAGGTGATCGAGCACTACGTCGGACATCAGCGCGAGGTGATTACCCGCCGCACGCAGTTCGAGCTGCGCCGGGCCGAGGCTCGCGCCCACATCCTCGAGGGCCTGCTGATCGCGCTCGACAACCTCGACGAGGTGATCGCGCTGATCCGCGGCTCGCAGGATCCCGACGCCGCCCGGGAGGGGCTGATAGAGAGATTCGAGCTCTCGACCGAGCAGGCGCAGGCGATCCTCGACATGCGCCTCGCAGCGGCTGACGGCGCTCGAGTCCGGCAAGGTGCGTTCCGAACACGACGAGCTGATGAAGCTGATCGCCGAGCTGCGCGCGATCCTCGGCGACCCGGCACGGATCGACGGCGTGATTGTCGACGAGCTGAGCGAGATCGAGCACCGCTACGGCGACGAGCGTCGCACCGAGATCACCTACGCCGAGGGCGATCTCGACATCGAGGACGTGATCGCCGACCAGCAGATGGTGATCTCGATCACCCGCTCCGGCTACGTCAAGCGCCTGCCGCTGGCCACCTACCGCCAGCAGCGCCGCGGCGGGGTCGGGGTGATGGGGATGAACCTCAAGGAGGGCGACTACATCGAGCACCTGCACATCTGCTCGACGCACGACTTCCTGCTCTTCTTCACCAACCGGGGCAAGGTCTACCGGCTCAAGGTCTACGAGCTGCCCGAGGGCTCGCGGACGGCGAAGGGCAGCGCGCTGGTCAACGTGCTGCCGCTCAGAGACGGCGAGCGGGTGATGGCGGTGAAGCCGACCCGCGACTTCACCGAGGGCAAGTACCTGGTCTTCGCGACCGCCAAGGGGCTGGTCAAGAAGACCGAGTTCATCGCCTACAACACGCCGATCCGCGCCGACGGGATCATTGCGATCAAGGTGCGCGACGGTGACGAGCTGGTCCAGGTGAGGCTCACCTCCGGCGGCGACGACCTGCTGCTGGTCTCCAAATCGGGCCACGCCTCCCGCTTCAACGAGTCCGCGGTCCGGGCGATGGGCCGTGACACCTCCGGCGTCAAGGGCATGAACGTCTCCGCGAAGGTAAATGGCGAGGAGAACCGCGTCCTGACCATGGACGTCGCCCGCGACGACTCCGAGCTCTTCGTCGTCACCGAGAACGGCTACGGCAAGCGCACCGCGGTCTCCGAGTACCCCGTCAAGGGCCGCGGCACGAAGGGCGTGCTGACGATCAAGCTGGTTGCAAGGAAGGGCGGCCTCGCCGGGGCGCTGATCGTGCGCGAGCACCAGGACCTGCTGTTCATCTCCCAGAACGGGATGGTCCAGCGAACAAACGCGGGCGGCATCTCGCAGATGGGCCGCCCGACCCAGGGCGTGAAGGTGATGAACATCAAGGACGATGACCGGGTCAGCGCCGTGGCCCTCGTCGTCGAATCCTCCGCGGATGTCGCCGACGAGGCGGAGCTGGTCGCCGTGGCCGCGGCCGAGGGTGCGATCCCAACCGATCCAGCCTCCGGGAGCGACGGCTCCGCCGACGCCTGAGCGACCCGCCGCGCCTCGATCAGGCCGGCTCGAGGCAGGGCGCGCCGGGCCTCGGGCCTCGGACCTCGTGCGCCGAGTCGCCGGCGGGCGGGGCGCCGGTGGCGAGGCTGCGGCGCAACTGCGCGAAGGCGGTGATCCCGAGCAGCGCCGGGACGCCGAGCTGGAAGATCCGGTAGCCGATCACCGCGGCGGCCGCGATCGCGACCGGGGTGCCGAGCAGGGCGAAGGCGGCGATCAGGCCGCCGTCGGTTCCCCCGACGCCCCCGGGCAGCGGCACCAATCCGCCGAGCTGACCGACCGCATAGGCAAGCACGAAGACCCCGAAGGCCGGCGCCCCGCCGCCGAGCGCGGCGAACATCGCGGCGAGCGCCAAGACGTCGAGCGCCATGTAGCCGACCGCCCCACCCACGACCAGCGGTCTGCCGCTCGCGAGCAGCGCGACCGCGTCTCGGATCCCGCCGGCCAGATGGCCGCGGCCGCGGACGAGCGCGGCGCGAATCCGGCCGCCGTGCGTCGCCTCCGGGCGGTCAAGGACCCGCGGCGAGAGCGCGATCGCCACCAGCCCCGCGGCCGCCAAGGCCGCCGGGGTCAACGCCGTCAGTGCGGCGACGCCTCCGGAGAGGATCCCCGCGCCGAGCCCCACCCCGGCGACCACCACGGCGACGAAGTTGACCGAGCTGGTGACGAGAAAGAACGCGACCGTGCGTCTGCCGATCCGCTCGGCCGGCATCCCGATCCGGCCCAGCGCCCAGGCGCCGAGCGCGAGCCCACCCGCTCCGCCGGTCGGCAGCAATACGTTGGCAGCCTGCTCGGCCATCGCGACCTCGTAGCTGAACCGCCACGAGAGGCGATCGGAGAAGACGCCTCGGAAGGCGCCGACGAAGGCGAAGCAGGAGCCGACCTCGAGCGCGGCGGCAAGCAAGACCAGCGCCGGGTCGGCGCCCGCGAGGCGGCCGCCGAGATCGCCGAGCCCGCCGAAGGCGACGACGGCGCCGATGATCAGGGCTGCCAGGATTCCGATCTCGAGCAGGCGACGGCCTTGCGGCCGCATCGAGCGCATCTCGTCCGGCACCGCCGCGCTGGTCGCGGCCACGTGGGTCATGTCATCAGCGTCCATCAGCTTCCGGTTCCGTTGCGTGAGACCGGTCACTTTCTACGACCGGTTGCGACGCTCGGGATCATCGGTCGGCGAGTCGGTGTCCGCCTCGGGCAGCTCGCTTGGCCCACACTCCGGACCCTGCGGTTCGCAGCGCGCCCGGCGCCGAGCTCGACCACCGCGTGTGCTTGAATCGAAATCACCAGAGAAAGGAGGTGGTCCGACTTTGAGTGACAGTTCTTTCGGGACCCTGGAGGTGCGGGGCCGCTAGTCGGCCGCTCCGTCCGGTCGGCGGGTGACCGCCGCCGCGGGCGGGCAGCGTGCGAGCCGCCTGGCGGAATCCAGCCCAGGCACCGGCGGGCCGCTGAGCCGGAACCAGTCCCACCCGGCGGCGATTCAGCGATCCGTTCGAAATCGCACCTTGGAAGGGCCGTCCCACGCCGGGGCGGCCCTTCGCTATTGACGGTGCTCCGGCCGCCGAGCTGTGCGCTACGCGGCGATCAGGTACGGCTCCCAGGCGAGCGGCACCCGGGGAGCGGCGATGCGGATGAACACCGTCGGGCCCGGCGGCTTCGGGTGGTTAGCGGGGTGCATCCGCGCCTCGCGTGGCATCCGGTTGCCCTTCTTGCGGTTGCAGGGCGCGCACGAGGCGACGATGTTCTCCCACACCGACTCGCCGCCGCGACTGCGTGGAATCACGTGGTCGACGGTCAGCCCGGCCGCCTCGCGCCCGCAGTACTGGCAGGTGTAGGAGTCGCGCGCCAGAACCGCCTTGCGGGTGATCTTGCGGCGGTGCACGTCGCGTGGCACGCGCACATAGCGGACCAGCCTGATCACGCATGGGCGATCGAGCTCGAGGCGCTCCGAGTGCAGGGCGCCGGAGCCCTTCTCGAGCACCTCGGCGCGATCCTTGAGGACCAGCACCGCCGCCCGCCTCACCGTGCAGACGTTGATCGGCTCGTAGCTCGCGTTCAGCACCAGGACCCTGCCGCTGGCGCCGCGGGCATGGGTCGAGCGGTTGCCGTTGAAGGCGTGCTCACGGCCGTTGATGACCTTCCCGTTGGCGGCCGACAGCGCGCGTCCCCCGTTGCGGGGGCGGATCCCTACCCCGGGATCAGCGAGGTCCGCCATGATCTGCAGGATTGTAGAGCGGATGTCGGGCCGCCTTGCGGCCGCGAGTCATGCCACCCCGGGGATGCCCGAGGTGTCGATCGGATAGCTGCCGAGTACGCGGACGTTCTCCGCCTTGCCGCGCAGCGCCTCGATCGCGGCGCTCACCGCCGGGTCGGCCTCGGGCCCCTCGAGGTCGCAGAAGAACATGTACCTGCCGAGCCCGCGCCGCAGGGGCCGGGACTCGATCCGGGTCAGGTTGACCTCGCGGCTCGAGAACTCGGTTAGTGCCTCGACGAGCGCTCCGGGGTGGTCGGCGCCGAGCTCGGAGAAGCTCAGCGACGTCCTCCAGGCGCCGTCTCCACGCGCCACGGTCCCGGCGGGCGCGAGCCAGACGAACCGGGTCACGTTCTCAGGCTCGTCCTCGACTCCCTCGCGCAGGATCACGCAGTCGTACATGGCCGCCGCGCTTGCGGCCCCGAGCGCGGCCCAGGGCTCCTCGCGCTCAGCGACCTCCTGCACCGCCTCGGCGGTGCTGGCCGCAGCGCGGACCAGTGCACGCGGCATCTGCGAACGGATGAACCGCGCGCACTGGGCGCTCGCCTGCGGGTGCGAGAGCACCACCTCGATCTGATCGAGCTCCAGCGAACGGCGGGCGATTAGGCTGTTGGAGATCGGCTCGTCGTGCTCGCCGACGATCGAGACCGACGGAGCGTCGAAGGCGAGCGCGTCCAGCGTCGCGCGCACCGAACCCTCGATCGAGTTCTCGAACGGGACCAGGGCGCGGTCGGCCTCACGGTCGGCGACCGCCGTGATCGCGTCGTAGATGCTCGCCTGCGGCAGCGCCTCGAGCTCGGCGCCTGCCGCCGCCGTCTGCAACGCGTGTTCGCTGAATGTCCCGGCCGGGCCGAGGTATGCGACTCGCATCGGCCGGATCGTAGGCGCCCGGCGCTAGTTGAAGGTGACGGTGTAGGTGAAGCTGTTGTTGTCGGCGACTTCCTCACCGAGCACCGGCACGACCTGCACCTCGAGCGTCAGCGCGACGCCGGTCTCGGGCCGGGCCTCGAACGGCAGCTTCACCGCGTCGATGCCCTGGGCGTCGAGCTTCGCGATCTGGCCCTCGCCCTCGATCGGGACCGCCCCGCCGCTGAGCGTGTACTTGACGGTCACGTCGCTCTCCTCCTGATCGCCCTGGTTCTGGACCTCCGCCTCCAGCGCCGGCGCGCCGCTGCCGACATCGACGCTGTTCTCGGCATCGGCGGTCAGGTCGGTGCCGTTGATCGAGGCGCTGAGCAGGGCGACGCCGTGGATGCCGCTGGTGGTGCCGGCGTCGGTGGCGAAGCTGGAGAGGACCGTGGTCAGCTGGATGTCATCGATCCAGCGGTCGATCGGGTCGGGGAGGAACTGGCTCTCGGGCAGGGGGTCGACGTCGACGTCCTCGTCGGCGAGCACCCCCTGGACGGTGTCCCGCGCGCGGACATAGAGGACGTCGCTGGCCAGCAGCGCGCGCATATCCTGGGTGAGGCGGTCGATCGCCTCGCCCCTGCCCTCGCCGCCGAGCGCGGTCTGGATGTCCGCGGCGATCCCGGCGAGCGCGTCCCGGCGCAGCGTGAACGCCTCGACCAGCTCGACCTGGGGGTCGCTGAGCTCGTCGGGGGTGCTGAGCCCCTCGGCGCGCTGCAGGAGGTTGTCGGCCGATCCCCTGTCGGTGGCGATCTGGGCCTCGAGCGCCTGCTCGTCCTGGCCCTTGGGCGGATCCTCGAGCAGGGTGAAGAAGTCGTTGGAGAGCTGGTTCGATTGCGTCGCGATCGCCCCGAGGTCGGAAGCGTAGTTCTCGAACCCGCGCTGCTTGCGCTCGTTCAGGCAGCCCTTGATCCCGAGCAGGACGAGGATGATCACGAGCACGCCGACGCCGAGGGCGAAGACCCTGCGCACCATGACCTGGCGCTGGCGGTCGAGTCCCGGGCGGTGGGCGCCCGGCCCGTCTGAAGCCGGTCGGAGTTCGTCCTCGTCGAGGAAAGCCACGGTAATCAGCCGAGGTCGGGTCGGCGGGGAGAGTATGACCTCTGCCGCGGAAGGACAGACGCAGCGCCCGGCGAAGAGGTCTGGTCGTGGGCGACGACCTGGTGATGGAGCGCTTCCGCCTCCTCGAGCGGATCGGCTCAGGGGGGATGGGCACCGTCTACCGCGCCTTCGACGAGCGTCTTCAGCGACAGGTCGCGGTGAAGGAGGTCGAAGCGGAGCCCGCGCGGGTGATGCGCGAGGCGCAGGCGGCGGCGCGGCTCAACCACCCGGCCGTGGTCACCCTGTACGAGCTCGGGGAGCGCGACGGTCGCGCGGTGCTCGTCTCCGAGCTGGTTCCGGGCGAGACCTTGGCGGAGCTCCGGCGCGAGGGCTTGCTCAGCGACCGGGACGTGGCCGAGGTCGGCGCCGACGTCTGCGAGGGGCTCGCTCACGCTCACGACCGTGGCGTCGTCCATCGCGACGTCAAGCCCGAGAACGTGATCGTCCGCGACGACGCCGCCGGTGGACGCAGGGCGAAGCTGATGGACTTCGGGATCGCGCGGGTCTCCGGCGCCTCGACCCTGACCGCCGCGGGAGAGGTGGTCGGCTCGCTCGCCTACATGTCACCCGAGCAGGCCGAGGGCGAGTCCGCCGGCCCGCCCACCGACGTCTACTCCGTGGCCCTGACCCTGTACGAGTGTTGGGCGGGCGTCAACCCGGTCGCCGGAAGCACCCCCGCAGAGACGGCGCGTCGGATCGGCGCGCCGATCCAGGCGCTGCACGAGCGGCGCGCCGATCTGCCGGAGCGACTGGCGGACACCGTCGACGCCTGCCTCGACCCGGACCCCGATCTTCGGCCGAGCCCTCGGGAGCTCTGCGATTGCCTCGAGGCGGAGCTCGACCGGCTCGACGACGCCGTCCTGCTTCCGGCAACCAGCGGACCGCGGCGTCGGCCACGCCGCGCCCGTCTCGCCGCGGGGCGGATCCTCTTACTCACCGCGACCGCCTCCGTCCTGGCGCTGCTCGCCGGGCCGATCGGGCTCCCGGGCGCCGCGCTCGCCCTCGCCGCGCTCGCCCTGCCGTCGCTGATCGTCGCCGCGCCGCTCGCCGCGCTGGCGCCGCTCGCCGCGCCGTTGCTCGCCCAGGTCGGAATCCCAAATGCGGCCACGGCGCTCGGCACCGCCGGCCCGACGCCGGTCGCGCGAGCGCTGCTCGGCGCGACGAGCTGGGCATGGATGTTCGCCGCCTGGGTCGTGATCGGCGCCGGTCCGGACCTGGGGATCGCCGAGCGCGCCCCGAGCGACTGGGCCGCGAGCGCGAGCGCCGCCGCCGAATCGGTCCTCGCGCCGCTCGTCGGCTGGGAATCGTTGCTCGGCGCCGCCGTGTTCGCGCTCGCCGCTGTCGCGCTCGGCTGGGTCCTCAGCGCGCGCCACGCGGCCGTCGCGCTGCTCGGCGCGATGCTCTGGGCGGCGGCGACCGACGCAGCGGTATCGCTGGTCGGCGACGGCGACCTCGGCGGACGGCCGCTTGCCGTTGCCGCCGCCGCCGCGCTCGCGGTAGTGCTCGAATACGGCCCGCGTCGCGCCCGCGCCGGCGATCATCCGCGGCCGGCCGATCCCGTTCATGGGCGTGGCGTGGCGCGGAGGCGGCTCTCCGGGCGCCTCGTCTAGAAGCACGGGCGGAGCGCACGGGCCCGCCGTCGATGGCCCGCCGCCGTAGGATTTCCCTTCCCGACCGCGGTCGGTGGCCGTCCCCGCGTGGAGAGAGACGAACCCATCAGCGTTCTTCGCAACCTGGAGCAGCGGATCGAGAACCTCGTCGAGGGGGTGTTCAGCCGTGCCTTCTCGTCACAGGTGCAGCCGGTCGAGATCGCCCGCAAGCTCGCCAAGGAGATGGACGCCCACCGCACCGCTTCGGTCTCGCGCGTCTACGTCCCGAACCAGTACATCGTCTGGCTCTCGACCGAGGATCGAAGGCGCCTCGAGGGCTACGAGCGCTCGCTCGAGCAGGAGCTCTCCGCCTATCTCCTCGAGCACGCCCGTCGCCACGATTACGCTCTCCTCACTCGCCCCGAGGTCGGGCTCGAAAGCGACGAGCGGCTGCGGCTGGGCGAGTTCGGGATCCAGACCCGGCTCGTGAAGCCGCCGGCACGCCAAGGCGAGGCGCCCGAGCAGGGTGAGCAGGGCCACACGATGGTCTACAGCGTGCCGCCCAAGCAGACGAAGTCGCGGCGTCGCCAACCCGCCGCCCACTTGACCGAGACGAAGGCAATCGTCTCGCTGGACGACCGCCGCTACGTGCTCGACGGCCCGACCGCGGTGCTCGGCCGCTCGCGTGAATGCGATTGCGTGCTCGCCGATCCCAACGTCTCCCGCCGACACGCCGAGCTACGCCGTGGCCCGACCGGCGACTGGCAGATCGTCGATCTGAATTCGACAAACGGGGTGAAGGTCAACGGTCGCCGGGTCGATGCCTCGCGCCTTTCGCCGGGAGACGACGTGGTTCTGGGAACCGTCCGCTTCACCTTCGACATCGAGCAGTGAGCGACTGCCGCGAGAATGCCGCGCTTCGCGTCCGCGTCTCGCGGCTCGGCTAGCCCTTGGACACAGAGCCCATCGCAGTCGCCCTCAAGTTCGGCTTTCTGGTCGTGCTCTACCTGTTCCTCTTCTGGGTCTCTCGAAGCGCCCTGCGCGAGCTGCGGCGAACCGGGGCGCCGGCGCCGGAGGCGACCGGGTTGCACCCGATCGGCCCCGGCGGCCGATCGGCGGCGACCGACGCTTCGCTGGTCGCCGTCCGCGGCGGCGGGCTCGTCTCGGGCGAGCGGTACGACCTCTTCGGCGGGCTGACGATCGGTCGCTCGGGCGAGGCGGACGTGCGGATCGAGGATCGATTCGCGTCCTCGGTGCACGCTCGCATCTACTCGCGGGGCGCGAGCTACTACGTCGAGGACCTCAACTCGACAAACGGCACCTTCCTCAACGGGGCTCGCCTCGACGGCGAGGCCGAGCTCACCGACCTGGACACGGTCAAGATCGGCGACACCGAGCTGCGGTTTGAGCTCGAGCTCCCGGGGGGCAGCTGATGCTGCGCGTCGTCGAGCAGGCACATCAGTCCGACACCGGTCGCCAGCGGACCGCCAACGAGGACTCATACTTCGCTCGCGCGCCCGTGTTCGCCGTTGCCGACGGGATGGGGGGCGCGCAGGCCGGCGAGGTGGCGTCACGGATCGCCGCCGACGCGTTCGAGCCGGCCGAGCGCGGCCCCGGGTCGCCCGAGGCATATCTGCGCTCGATCGCCGAGCGCGCCAACGAGCGCATCCACAGCCTCGCCCAGGACGACTCGAGCCGGTCGGGGATGGGGACGACGCTGACCGCGGCGATGGTCGAGGACGACGACGTCTCGTTCGCGCATGTCGGCGACAGCCGCGCCTACGTGTGGAGAGACGGCTCGCTGAAGCTGCTCACCTCCGACCATTCGCTGGTCGAGGAGCTGCGGCGCCAGGGCCGGCTCACCGACGCCGAGGCAGAGGATCATCCGCAGCGCTCGATCATCACCCGGGCGCTCGGCCCTGAGGAGTCGGTCGACATCGACACGCTCTCGTTCAGCGCTCGGCCCGGGGACGTATTCCTGCTCTGCTCGGACGGGCTCACGACGATGGTCAAGGACGACGCGATCGCGACCGTGATCGCGAGCTCGGCGACGCTGGACGAGGCGGCGAAGCGACTCGTCGAGGCCGCCAACGAGGCGGGGGGCCGGGACAACATCACCGTCGTTGCCTTCAGGGTGGAGGACGCCGAAGCCGAGATTGCGGAGGAGGGCGCCACACTGGTCGGCCCGAGCGCCGAGGAGGCCGGCATGTCGGGCGAACGGATCCGCGAGGCCGCCGAGGCCCGGCGACGCCGAGCGGCCGCCGAATCGCCCCGACGCCGCCGCCTGCGCACCGCGGCGAAGGCGCTGGCGGCGGTGCTGGTGGTCGTCGCGATCTGCCTCGGTGCCTTCTACGGGGCGCGCCAGATCTACTTCCTCGGCATCGACGACGGCGGCCGCGTGGCCCTCTACCGCGGACTTCCGTACGACCTGCCGCTGGGGATCGAGCTCTACAGCGAGGTCTACCCGGCGCCGATTCAGGCGAGCTCGGTGCCTGAGGATCGCCGGGACGTGGTCACCGACCACGAGCTGCGCTCCCACGACGATGCCGTTTCGCTGCTCGAGGACGTCGAGAGCGCCGCGAGCGCGCCGACCGCGCCCACCCAGGGCGGCGCGCAGCAGGCCGGTGATGGGCAGGACGGCGGCGGCTCCGGCGATGCGAATCGCAACGCGGAGCGTTCCTCGGGCGACGACCGGACCCGGGGCCGGCGAGGCCAGGGCTCCGGCAATTGAGCGCCCGTAACCGCGAACTGCTGGCGCTGATTCCGGTCGCCGTCCTGATCACGGTCGGCTTCGCCGCCGTGTTCATCGTCCACAACAACCAGTCCGAGGATCTCAGTGGGCTCAGCCTCACCTACGGCGGCTACTTCCTCGGCCTCTGCGTCGTCGCCCACTTGTTCCTGCGCTTGCGGCTCCCATACGCGGACCCCTACCTGTTCCCGCTCTGCGCCCTGTTGGCGGCGGTCGGGCTGGTCGTCCTCTACCGGATCGACGACAAGCTCGCACTCAACCAGGCTTCGGTGTTCGTGCTCGGGCTGGCGCTCTTCTGCCTGACGATCGTCCTTCTGCGCGACTACCACGTCCTCGAGCGCTACCGCTACCTGATCGCGATCGCCGGGATCCTCCTGTTGCTCGGCCCCTACATCACCCGCAACCAGACCAACGGGGCGTATCTGAGCGTCGACGTCGGGCCGATCGCCTTTCAGCCGTCCGAGCTGGCGAAGATCTGCATCGTCGTCTTCCTTGCCAGCTACCTGGCGGAGAAGCGCGAGATGCTCTCGATCGCCGCCCGACGGGTCGTCGGGCTGACGATCCCGCCGCTGAAGCACTTCGGCCCGCTGCTGGTCGTCTGGGGCGCGGCGATGCTGATGCTCGTGTTCATCCGCGATCTCGGCAGCTCGCTGATGTTCTTCGGAGCCTTCCTGGCGCTTCTCTACGTCGCCACTGGGCGGCTGTCCTATGTGCTCGTCGGACTGCTGATCTTCGCGATCGGCGCCTACGCGATCGGCTCCGGCATCGGTCACGTTCACGACCGGTTCGAGATCTGGCTGGATCCGTTCGCGCCCGGCAAGGACGCACCCGAGGGCGCCGGGCAGATCCAGCAGTCGCTTTACGCTCAGGCCGACGGCGGCCTCTTCGGCCAGGGCCTGGGCGAGTCGCTGCTGAAGCTGCCGGGGCCGTTCGCGCCGGATTGCGAGCAGCCGTTTCCGGACTGCGGGAGCATCCTGCCCGCCCCTCACACCGACTTCATCTACGCCGTGATCACGATGGAGCTCGGCCTCTTCGGCGCCTGCGGCGTGATCCTGATCTACGCGTTGATCGCGGCCCGAGGGCTGAAGACCGCGGTGATGGCGCCCGACGGGTTCTCGAAGCTGCTGGCCACGGGTCTGAGCGCGATCTTCGCCCTCCAGGCCTTCGTGATCATCGGCGGCGTCACCAAGGTGATCCCGCTCACCGGCGTCACGCTGCCGTTCGTCTCCTACGGAGGCAGCTCGGTGGTCGCGAACATGATCCTGCTCGCGCTGCTGCTGCTGATCTCCGACCGCGCCCGCCGTCCGCCGTCCGGGCGCGTCGATCCGATCGCCGCCGACCTCGAGGGCCTGACCGCATGAACCGGCCGATCATCCGCATCTACGTCTTCATCCTGCTGCTGTTCACGACCCTCGTCTACTTCACCTCCAAGTGGGCGGTCTTCGACGTCGACGAGCTCGAGGGCCAGCAGACCAACCGCCGGCCCCTGATCGAGGAGCAACAGGTGCCGCGAGGCTCGATCACGACGTCCGACGGGGTGCTGATCGCCGAGAGCAATCCCGAGGGCGGCGGCAAGCATCCGGTTTACGTGCGCCGTTACCCGCAGGGGTCCGAGTTCGGCAATCCCGTCGGCTACAACTTCGTCACCGCCGGCCGTCGGGGGATCGAGCAGTCCGAGAACGACCTGCTCGCCGGGGAGAAGAACGAGTTCGCCTCGATCATCGACGAGCTCGAAAACCAAACCCCTGAGGGCGCGGACATCACGGTGACCCTCGACGCCGGGGCGCAGAGGCTCGCGCTCCAGCTCCTCCAGGGGGCCGTCGCTTCGACCCCGGGATCGAACGGGGCCGGCTCGGTGGTCGCGATCGAGCCCGGCACCGGGGCGGTGCGGGTGATGGCGTCGATCCCCGGCTATGACCCGAACCTGGTCAAGAACTCGGAGACCCTGGAGCGGCTCAACTCGGATCAGACCGCGCCCCTCGTCAATCGCCCCACCCAGAGCACCTACGAGCCCGGCTCGACGATGAAGGTGGTGACCGCGGCGGCGGCGCTCGACTCCGGCGAGTTCACACCCGATTCGACGCTCAGCGGCCGGACCGGAATCGAGATCGGCGGGGTCCCGCTCGAGAACGCCGGCGGCGAGACGTTCGGCGAGATCGACATGGACTTCGGGCTCACGCACTCGGTCAACACCTACTTCGCCCAGGTCGGCGAGCAGCTCGGCAACGAGACGATGTTCGAGTACATGAACAGGTTCGGGTTCGACCACGACCCCGAGCTCGACTACCCGGACAGCCAGATGGCCCCGAGCGGCGTGTACTCCGAGGGTCACCTGCTCGATCAGAACGACGCGATCGACATCGGCCGGGTCGCGATCGGCCAGGAGCGGCTGCTCGTGACGCCGATGCAGATGGCCGAGGTTGCGGCGACGATCGGCAACGGCGGCACGCTGATGAAGCCGACCTTCCTGCAGCAGGCGAAGGACCCGGACGGCCGCACGATCGAGGAGCTCGACCCCGACCAGCAGTCGGAGGTCGTCTCCGAGCAGTCCGCGAGCCAGCTGACCGAGATGATGACCCACGTCACCGAGGAGGGAACCGCGGCCGGCCTCACCGTCCAGGGCATCTCCTTCGCGGGCAAGACGGGGACCGCGGAGGTCAACGTCGAGCAGGGCATCAACCGCCCCTGGTTCATCGGGTTCGCCCCCGCCGAGGACCCGAAGGTCGCGGTCGCGGTGATGCTCGAAACCTGCAACGGCTGCTTCGGCGGCGAGGTCGCCGGGCCGATCGCAACCCAGGTCATGGAGGACCTTCTGAATGGCTGACTCCATGCCCCGAAGCACGCGGACGAAGGCGGCCAGCCACCGTTGAAGCTGGAGCGCGGAGAGCGGATCGGCGACCGCTACGTCCTCCTCTCGCGACTCGGAAGCGGGGGGATGGCGGACGTCTGGCTCGCCGACGACGAGATGCTCGGCCGCCGCGTGGCGCTCAAGTTCCTGCACGAGCGGTTCGCCCAGGACGTCCAGTTCGTGGAGCGCTTTCGCCGCGAGGCTCGCGCGGCGGCCGGCCTTCAGCACCCGAACGTGGTCAACGTCTACGACCGCGGCGAGTACGAGGGCGGCCACTGGATCGCGATGGAGTACGTCCAGGGCGCCTCGCTCAAGGACCTGATCGCCCGCGGACTGAGCATCGGCGAGGCGATCGAGATCGTCCGCCAGGTCCTCACCGCGACCCAGTTCGCGCACGCGCACGGGATCATCCACCGCGACCTCAAGCCGCAGAACGTGCTCGTCGACGCGCAGGGCCGCGCTCGAGTCAGCGACTTCGGCATCGCCCGCGCCGGCGTCTCGGAGATCACCCAGGCGGGCTCGGTGCTCGGTACCGCGCAGTACCTGTCGCCCGAGCAGGCCCAGGGGCTGGAGGTGACCGCCGCCTCCGACGTCTACTCGGTCGGCGTGATGCTCTACGAGGCGCTCACCCGCAGCGTCCCGTTCGAGGCCGAGACCCCGGTCGCCGTGGCCCTGATGCAGATCTCCGAGCAGCCCCGGTCGCCGTCGCAGCTCAACCCGGAGGTGACGCCGGCGCTCGATGCGGTGGTGCTGACGGCGCTCGCCAAGGATCCCGCGAATCGGTTCGCCTCAGCCGAGGAGTTCCTTCGCGCGCTCGATGCCGCCGAGGCCGACCCGACGGCCGCAACGGGGCGGACGGCGGCCTACGCCGCGGTCGCGGCGGGGTCGCTCGCCGGAGCCGCAGCGGCGCCCGAGGCCGCAGCGGCGGCACCGGACGAGACAGCGGCGGCCGCTCCGCCGACCGAGCAGGAGGGCGGCTGGATGACGCGCCGCCGCGCGATCCTCCTCGGCCTGCTGGCGCTGGTCGCGATCGGCGTCGGTGCGTGGGCGCTGACCCGGCCCGACACCGCCAACGTCCCCGGCGGGCTGGTCGGCAAGTCGCTCACGCAGGCGCGCGCCCAGCTCGAGGGCCAAGGCTTCGACGTCGCGGTGAACACGGTCTCCAACTGCGCCGCCAGGGACACCGTGATCGAGCAGCAGCCGCTCGGCGGCACCGAGGTCGACGAGGGCTCGCAGGTGGTCCTCACGGTCAGCCTCGGGCTCAGCGTCAAGGTGCCCGCGGTCGAGAACCTGACGCTCGCCGATGCGCGCAGGCAGATCGACGACTCCCAGCTCTCGTTCGAGACCCGGCAGCGGCCGTCTCGGCGCGTCGACGCGGGCAAGGTGATCGACACCGAGCCGCCGGCGGGCGAGGAGGTCGACTGCGGCTCCTCCGTGACCGTGTTCATCTCCAAGGGCCCGAACCTGATCACGCTCGAGAACCTGCTCGGTCTCCAGCAGCAGGTCGCCGAGTCGCGGCTTCGGCGGGCGGGCCTGATCGCCAACGTCGACACCAAGGACGCCGACCAGCCCGAGGGCGAGGTGATCGCTCAGGACCCCGGTCCCGGATCGGAGCTGAGCAAGGGAGACGAGGTGACGATCGTCGTCTCGACGGGAGTCGGGTCGGTGACCGTTCCCGACGTCGTCGGGCAGTCGGAGGACGCGGCGCGGAGCAGCCTGGCGGGCGCCGGGCTCGGCGTCGACGTGATCACGCAGGAGACCGAGCAGTCGAGCGAGGACGGCCGCGTGCTCCAGCAGGCCCCCAGCGCCGGTTCGCGGCTCCGCACCGGCGACACGGTGACGCTCGTGGTCGGCAAGCTGGTCGAGCCGACGACCACGTCGACGTCGACGTCGACCTCTACGATGCCGCAGCCGACCACGGAGGTTCCATGAGGGTCGCGGTGATCAGGGGCGGGCGCTCGAGCGAGCACGAGATCTCGCTCCAGTCCGGCGCCTCGGTCGCGGACGGGCTGCGCGAGGCGGGCCACGACGTCGTCGACGTCCTGATCGAGCGCGACGGGCGGTGGACGGTCGGCGGCGAGGAGATCTCGATGCGACCCGGCGGCGGCCTGCTCGGCTGCGACGCCGCCTTCCCGGTCCTTCACGGCCCGTTCGGCGAGGACGGGTCGGTGCAGGGGCTGCTCGAGTCGCTCGACCTCGCGTACGCCGGGCCGAGCGTGCTCGCGGCCGCGGTGGCGATGGACAAGCTGGTTTGCAAGCGCCTGCTTGCCTTCTGGGGCCTGCCGCAGGTCGAGTTCTGCGAGGTCGGCGAGCCCGGGTGGCGCGAGCACGCGTCGACGATGCCGCGCCCACTGTGGGTGAAGCCGTCGCGGCTGGGATCGAGTGTCGGCATCTCGCGCGTGATCAGCCCCGAGGCCGACCTGGACCACGCGGTCGAGCTCGCGCTCGGGCATGACCCGCGGGTGATCGTCGAGGCCGACGCTGGAGCCCGGGAGGTCGAGTGCTCGGTGATCGGCAACACCGGCCTCGGCGAGGCCTCGTCGGTCGAGACCTCTGTGCCGGGGGCGATCGTCACCAAGGCGTCGGACTGGTACGACTTCGAGGCCAAGTACGCCGAGGGTGGGATGGAGCTGGTCGTCCCGGCGCCGATCGGCGAGCAGGGCATCGCCCGGGTGCGCGAGCTCGCCGAGCGGGTCTTCCGGGCGATCGGCGGCACCGGCCTCGCCCGCTGCGACTTCTTCGTCCGCGATGACGGCGAGGTGCTCGTCAACGAGATCAACACGATCCCGGGGTTCACCACGACCAGCGTGTTCGGGAAGCTGTTCGAGGCGAGCGGCGTCCCGTACGCGGAGCTCTGCGATCGGCTGATTCGGCTTGGCGTCGAGCGCCATCGGCGCGAGCGCTCCTACCGCTTCTAGTCCGCGCTCAGCCCGACCTCGTCGATCTGGACGCTGTACTCGCCGGGGATTCCGGTGAGCTCGGTGAGCCAGATCAGGTAGTACTGGGCGTCGCCGTCGACGCTGAGCTCGACGAGCTGGTCCTCGGAGGCGTCCTCCACCTGCCCGACCGGAGATCCCCAGCCCTGAATCGTCGTCGGCGGGCCGGCGTCCGCCGCGTAGATGTCCGCGCTCCAGCCGGCCTTCGCCGACGTGATCGAGAGCGCCGTGCCGTTGACCGGCTCGGCGGCCTGGATGATCAGCCCGACACCGGGCTTGCCGGCGGCGTCCTCGACGGTCGCCGAGGCGGTGTAGGTCTCCGTCGACCAGGACGTGTCGAGCTTGCCGTCGATCGCGTTGCCGACCTCGTCGCCGTGCTCGTCGGCATCGCCGGGGGCCGGGTCGAAGTCCTCCGCCGCGGCAAGCTGGACCTCGGTTCCCGTCGGCTCCTCGCCGCCCCCGTTGCCGCCCCCGTGGCGCGGGTTGTCGCTGCTGAACGCCCCGGCGATGACCAGCGCCGCCGCCGTCCCCGCGAGCACCAGCAGGATCCCGACTACGGAGATTCGACGCGGGGTGAAGAGGAGCTGGCGGCGCGGCACCGACTCGAGCACCGTCGTCGCCTCGCCGGTCGAGCGCCCGGCGCGCTGGACCTCGACCTCGAGCGCGTATTCGAGATCGGCGAGCATCGCGTCCATGTCCGGGTAGCGCTTGTCGGGCTTCTTCTCGGTCGCCCGCTCGACCACCGCGGCGAGCGCCGAGGAGACGTCGCGCCGCCGACGCTGCACGTCCGGCATCTTCTCGTTCACGTGCTTCATCGCCACGCCGACGAGGTTGTCGGCTTGGAACGGCACCTCGCCGGTCAGCATCTCGTACAGCAGCACGCCGAGCGAGTAGATGTCGGAGCGCGAGTCGACGGGCTGGCCCATCGCCTGCTCGGGGGAGACGTAGTCGGTCGTCCCGAGCACTCGGCCTGTCTTCGTCAGTCCGTCCTGCTCGAGCTCGCGCGCGATCCCGAAGTCGGTGACCTTGGCTCGGCCGTCCGCGTCGATGAGCACGTTCTGGGGCTTGACGTCGCGGTGTACGAGCCGGCGCGCGTGCGCGGCCGCGAGCCCGCGGCCGACCTCGATCCCGTAGGCGGCGGCCTCGTCGAGCGGCAGTCGGCCGAGCCGATCGATCCGCTCCTTGAGCGTCTCGCCGTCGACGTACTCGAAGACGATGTAAGGCCGGCCGCCGTCCTCGCCGGCGTCGATCACGGCGACCACGTTCGGGTGCGAGACCTGGGCGACCGCTCGCGCCTCGCGGCGGAAGCGCTCGATCTGGTCGGGTTGGTCGGAGATCTCGCGGTGAAGGACCTTGGCTGCGACCCAGCGCTCGAGCGTCTCGTCACGGGCGAGGTACACGGTCGACATCCCGCCGCTGCCGAGCTTCGACTCGAGCCGGTAGCGCCCGGACAGCACCGTCCCGGTGAGTGCTCCGGGTGGCCCTGTCGTCGTCTCGCTCATCGCCGGTCTATTTTCAACCCTCGCGCTCCAGCGAGGTTTCCGCGCCCCACCATTGCATGATGACCGTCGAGCTCCGTTACTACACCGATCCCGCCTGCATCTGGTCGTGGGGCGCGGAGCCGAAGCTGCGCAGGCTGATCTGGGAGCTCGGAGACTCGATCGCGATCTGGCCGGTAATGGGCGGGCTGGCGCGCAGTTACGGCCCGTCCTACCGCGACGAGGAGGGAAGGATCGGCTCCGGGGTCGACTGCTTCGCCGACCTGATGGCCCACTGGCTCTACGTCTCCGCCGAGACGGGGATGCCGTGCGACCCGCGGCTTTGGACGGAGGCGAAGATCACCTCCACGTACCCGGTCTGTATGGCTGTGATCGCGGCCCGCGAGCAGGGGCGCGAGGCCGGCATGAGCTATCTGCGCCGCGCCCGCGAGGCGCTCGTCACCGAGCGCCGCAAGCTCGACCACACCGATGCGCTGCTCGCCGAGGCGGCCCGTGCCGGGATCGACGTCGAGCGCTTTCGGGTCGATCTGTCGTCGAACGCGATCGTCGAGGCCTTCGGCGCCGACCTCGACCAGGTGCGGGCGGTACCGGAGGCCGCCCGGGCGGCGGGTGGGCTCAAGCGCACCGAGGGGCGCGAGCGGCTCAGCTTTCCGTCGATGGTGTTCACGGGCGCCGACGGCGCCGCGCACGGTGTCTGGGGCCGGGCGCCATACGAGGCCTACCGCGAGGCGGCGCTCGCCGCCGGCGCGAGCGTCGCGAACGAGCGCCGCCCCGAGCCGCTCGAGGTGATCGAGCGCTTCGGACGAAGCGCGACACGCGAGGTCGAGGAGCTCACCGGTCGCGCCCGCCCGGTCGTCGAGGCGGATCTCTGGTCGCTGGCGCGCGACTGGCGCCTGAAGCCGGTGCCGGTGCTGGCCGGGGCGCTGTGGGAGCTGCCCTAGCCGCTCGCGCGGCCGATGATCAGCGCTCCAGGGAACGAACTCAGACGCGGATGACCTCCCCGGCCGCGGCGGTGGCGCGCCCGATCGTCCTCGCCCCCGGGTGGTGGGTACGCAGCAGCTCCAACGCGCCCGCCTCATCGCGGGCGGCGACCGCGCAGACGAAGCCGCAGCCCATGTTGAAGACCTCGTACATCTCGGCCTCCTCGACCCCGCCGCGCTCGGCGATCAGCTCGAAGATCGGCGGCACCGGCAGCGGGTTGGTGATTTCGTAGCCGACCGGCGCCGCCAGCCGGGTCAGGTTGTCGAGGCCGTCGCCCGTGATGTGCGCCAGCCCGCGCACCTCGGCGGGCGAGTCGAGCAGCTCGAGCACCGGCTGGACGTAGATCTCGGTCGGTTCGAGCAGGATCTCGCCAAGCGGACGGCCGAGCCGATCGTCGTCGAGCGCGAGATCGGCGAGCGCCTTGCGGGCGAGCGTGTAGCCGTTCGAGTGCAGGCCCGACGACGGCAGCCCGATCAGCGGGTCGCCGGGCTCGATCCGCTCGCCGGTGACGATCTCGTCGAGGGCGACGAGCCCGATCGCGCTGCCGGCGAGCTCGGTCCCGCCGACGATCTCGCCGACCTGGGCGATCTCCCCGCCCGGGATCTCCACCCGGGCGAGCTCGGCGCCCCGTCGCAGGCCGACTCCGATCGCGCCGCAGACCTCTGGGTCGGCCTCCCGGCAGAGGATGAAGTCGACCAGCGCGATCGGCTCGGCGCCGACGCAGATCAGGTCGTTGACGTTCATCGCCACGCAATCGATCCCGATCGTCTCGTAGCGGCCCAGCCGCTCGGCGATCAGCATCTTCGTGCCGACGCCATCGGTGCCAAAGGCGATTCCGAGGCTGTCGTCGATCCGCAGCACGCTCGCGTAGTGGCGCGGCAGCGAGACGACGCGCGACGGTCGGCCGGTGTCGATCAACCGCAGATTGCGAACCAGCGCCTCGACCGCCGTGTCGGCCGCGCGCTGATCGACGCCGGCACGCGCGTACGCGCCCTTGTCGTCCCTCGCACCCGGGTCGCCGTTCGCCGACCCGCCGCGGCTCTCTCGGTTCGGCTCCGCGCTCATCGCCTCATTCTCGCGACGACCGCGGTCGCCAGCGCGAGCCGGTAGGCCGCGTACGGCCACAGGGCGCGGTCGCGCTCCACCAACCCGATCAACCGCTGCGATGCGAGGGTCGACGCGAACGACACCACGGCCCCGGTTGCGATCGCCGCGCGCAGGCCGGGCGAGACGCCGCGTTTGCGAAGCCGCACGCCCTTCAGCGCGCTGGCGCCGACGATCACCGGCAGCGCGACGGTGCGTGAGAGCAGGTTCGAGTGCTCGCGCGTGAACCGGCGCAGGCGCGCGGCTGTCAGGGTGGCGCCGTTGCGCGACACCCCCGGGATCAGAGCGGCCGCCTGCGCGAACCCGAGCGCGAGGCCGTCGGCCGGGGTGACGTCGCCCGGTCCGCGGTCCTGCGGGCGGCGGTCGGCGAGCACCATCGCCACCGCCCCCGCGGCCAGCCCGAGTGCGATGCTCGCCGGGCCGCCGAGCCGACGCTCGATCTGGCGCTCGAGCCCGTAGCCGGCGATCGCGGGCGGGATGAACGAGAGCGTCACCACCGCCGCACGCCTGGTGTCGAAGGCCGCCAGCTCGGAGGCGATCACGTCGCGCTGGCCGATCAGCAGCGCCGCGGCCGTGCCGGCGTGGAGCGCGACCTCGAAGCCCTTGCGAGCCTCGGGGTCGGCGGAGCGCCAGTCCCAGTCCAGCAGCCACGGGATCAGCGAGATGTGGGCGGAGCTCGAGACCGGAAGCAGCTCAGTCGGCCCCTGCACGGCCCCGAGGACCGCGGCGCGGGCGAGGTCGAGGCCGCTCGCCTCGACCGTTCCGGACGGGCTCATCCGGCCTCGGCGGTCTGCGCGCCCTTGCGGCGCCGGCGGATCAGCAGGTAGACGATGCCGACCATGATCGCCGCGGCGACCACGTAGTCGAAGTACTCGAGGTAATGGCGCCAGTCCTCCCAGCGGTCGCCGACCTCGCGCCCGATCAGCCCCAGCATCAGCACCCAGGGGATGCAGCCAAGCGTGGTCAGCACGGTGAACCGCCAGAACGGCATCCGGGCGACGCCCGCCGGCAGCGAGATGAACGTCCGGACGATCGGCAGCATGCGGCAGACGAGCACGGTGACGTCGCCGTGGCGCTCGAACCACTGATCGGCCCACCGTAGGTGGCGGGGGTTGACGTGGATCACGTGGTGGCGCTCGAGCAGCTCAAGCCGGCCGTAGTAGCCGACCGCGTACGCGATCCAGGAGCCGACGAGGTTGCCGAGCACCCCGGCGACGACGATCCCCAGCAGGCTCATCTCGCCCTCCGAGACGTTGAAGCCGGCGAACAGCATGATCGCCTCGCTGGGCACCGGGATGCAGGCGCTCTCCAGGGTCATCAGCAAGAAGACGCCGACGACCCCGATCGAGTCGATCAAGTCGGTGGCGGCGTTGACGATCGGCTCGGTCAGCGATGCGACCGGCAGGCCGCCTGCGAGGCTGAGCGGGTCCATGCGGGCGCGACAGGTTACTGGCCGAGGGGCCCGCCGCCGCCTACACTCGACCGATGCGCCGGGTGATCGACCCCGTGTATCGGCGGCGCGTGCTCGAGTTCGTCGCCGACGCGCTGCTCTGCGGCGTGGCCTTCGCGCTCGCCTTCGTTCTGCGCTTCCTCGACGACGGCGGAAACCTGCCGCAGCGCTACGAGGAGATGCTGATCGGCTCGGTCGCCTTCGTCGCGGTCGGCAAGGCGCTCGTCCTCGACCTGCTCGGGCAGCACCACCAGTGGTGGCGCTACTTCCGGCTCCCCGACCTGTGGCCTCTGTTTCGCTCGCTGGCGATCGCCAGCGTGCTCATGGTCCTGGTCTTCGTGCTCGCGAAGCCCTACCCGGACAGCCTGCCGCGCTCGGTGATCATCCTCGACCTGATCCTCGCCTGCGGGTTGCTCGGCGGCGCCCGGCTCGCGCGGCGCTCGCTCGCCGAGCGCCCGGGGCGCCGGGTCCGCGGGCGCAACGAGCGCCAGCTGCTCGTCGTCGGCGCCGGCTCGGGCGGCCAGATGGTAGTCCGTGAGCTGAAGCTGAATCCGAACCTCGGCGCGCGGGCGATCGGGTTCGTCGACGACGACCCGCGCAAGCGCGGCATGCGCACCGAGGGCCTCAAGGTGCTCGGCACCACGGACGAGATCGGCGAGATCCTCGACCGGTTCACGCCCGACGAGGTCGTGATCGCGATTCCGTCGGCGCCCGGCGTCCTGCGCGGGAAGGTGGTCGCGGAGTGCCGCGAGCGTGACATCCCGGTCCGCACCCTGCCGACCGTGTTCGAGCTCCTGCGCGGCGGCGTCCAGCTCACCCGCCAGCTTCGCGAGGTCCGGGTCGAGGACGTGCTCGGCCGCGAGCCGGTGGTCATGGAGCTCGATCGGGTCGGCGCCTATCTGGAGGACAAGCGCGTGCTGGTCACCGGCGCCGGCGGCTCGATCGGCGCCGAGCTCTCCCGGCAGATCGCCCGCGTCCGGCCTCAGCTGCTGGTCCTGCTCGACCACGCCGAGGACAACCTGTTCGAGATCGACCGGGAGATGACCTCGCTCTGGCACTTCACCCGCGTCGAGTCGGTGCTCGCCGACTGCAAGGAGGGCGACCGGATGCTCGAGGTGATGCAGCGCTTCAAGCCCGATGTCGTCTTTCATGCGGCGGCCTACAAGCACGTCCCGCTGATGGAGGCGAACCCGCTCGAGGCACTGCGCAACAACGCGATCGCAACCCAGGTGACGGCGAAGACGGCCGCTGCCGCCGGGGCCGAGCGCTTCGTGCTCATCTCCACCGACAAGGCCGTCAACCCGCGCACGGTGATGGGGGCGACCAAGGCGATGGCGGAGTGGATCGCCGAGGCCGCCGGCCAGCGCAATCCGCAGACCCTCTTCGAGATCGTGCGCTTCGGCAACGTGCTCGGGTCCTCCGGCAGCGTGGTGCCAATCTTTCGCTCGCAGATCGAGCAGGGCGGGCCGGTGACGGTCACGCACCCGGAGATGACCCGCTACTTCATGACGATTCCAGAGGCCGTGCAGCTGGTGATCCAGGCCGGGAACCTCGGAGGCGCTGCCGGAGAGGCGTTCGTGCTCGAGATGGGCGAGCCGGTGAAGATCGTCGATCTCGCCCGCAACATGATCCGCCTCGCCGGATACGAGCCCGACACCGAGATCGCGATCGAGATCGTCGGCATCCGACCGGGGGAGAAGCTCCACGAGGAGCTCTTCAATCTCGATGAACGCTCGCAGCCGACGACCGCGGACCGGATCGTGCGCGCGGTTCGCGCGACGCCGCTCGACCCGGATTGGGTCGAGGAGACGGTTCGCCGGCTGGAGGGGCTGGTCGCCTCCGGCGACGAGGCGGGCCTTGCCGAGCACGTGGTCGAGCTGATGACCAGCGGCGATGCCGCCCGTCACACGCTCGCCTGATCGATAAGACTTCCCGGCTCATCCATGGTCGACCTGATCGACAAGATCGGGCCCTACCTCGGCATTGCCGCGTTCCTGGGCCTGTCGGTTCTCGCCTTCCTGATCTTCCAGCAGGCGCGCGAGGTGCGCCGCCTGCGCGAGTGGGCGGGCCGGGCGCCCGAGCGGGCGGAGGAGGCCGCAGACGCGATGGCGGCCGCCGCCGAGGCCCGCGGCGAGGCGGTCGAGCGCGAGCGCGAGGGAGCCGAGGAGCCGGAAGCCGAGGGCCGGAAGCCGAGGAGCGCGGCGCCGAGCAGCGGCCCGAGCGCGAGCGCGGCCCGATCGGCGCTCGCTGGGCAGCGGTCCGCGGCTGGTTCGCGGGGCTCTACGCCGAGGCGGATCGCCGCTCGCCGGTCGACCCCCGCTACTTCCTCGCGGTGATCGCGGCGCTCGTGATCGCCGCCGTCGTGCTCACCAGCGGGTTCGGGCTCTTCGGAGATGGCGGCGGCGGGGGCGGCGAGAACGGCGGCGGCCGCAAGCAGGAGAAGAAGGTCGAGGTCGCCGTACTCAACGCGTCCCAGGAGAAGGGCGTCGGCGGCGTCGAGATCCCGGGCGTCAAGGGACTCGCCGCCGCGGTCTCGGCTGACGTCGTCAAGCCGGCCGGTTTCAAGCCGGGGACGGAGACCGACGCGCCCGAGGGCGAGGACGCGACGCTGGTGATGTTCGCGCCGAATCACGACGACGATGCGAACGAGCTCGCCGGCGCGATCTCCGACCAGCTCGGCGAGCCCGAGGTGACGGAGATGACCGATGACGTCAGCGAGGTCGCCGGCGGCGCACCCCTGGCGCTCCTGATCGGGCGTGACAACGCCGACTTCGGCGGCTCCTAGCCGTGGATATCAATGAGGTCTTCGACAGCGGCGTCGGCTTCGTGGCGCTCGCCGCCACCGTCGGGATCGTCCTCCTGATCCCCCTGTACCTGTCACAGCGCCGCGACGTCCATCGCCTGCGCGCGTGGCGAGAGCGCGAGCCCGAGTACGCGGGCGAGGACCTGAACCGCAGCGAGGAGTCGCTCGACCGAGCCGAGACGGAGCTCGAGGAGCTGCTCGGCGAGCCGGAACCGGAGCCCGAGCCCGAGCCGACGCCGACGGAACCCGTGACCGCGGCCTATCGGGTCACCCATGAGCGCCCGGCGCTCGAGCGGATCACGATGGAGCGGGCGGCGCTCGAGCCCCACCCCCGCTGGCGACGGTTCGCCGGCCGGGCCACCCGGCCACGGGTGCTGGTCGCGATCGCGGCCGTCGCGCTGCTTCTCGGCGCCGGCGCGATCCTCGTTTCCGAGGAGCTGCTGAAGGGCGGCGAGGAGGGGCCCGGGGCGCAGGCCCAATCGCTCGCTCGCCCCGAGATCACGGTAGCCGTCCTCAACGGGACCTCGATCAGCGGGCTCGCCGACGACGTCGGCTCGGACCTGAAGGCTCGCGGCTACCGGCTCGGGGCGCTGACGACCACCACGCCGGGAGTGACCAAGACCGTCGTCATGTTCGCGCCCGGCAGGAAGGCCGCCGCGCACAAGGTCGCCAAGGACCTCGAGGTGAAGGAGGTCGAACGGGCAGATCGCGAGGCGCTCGCCGCCGCCGGCAAGGCGGACGTGATCGTGATCGCGGGCGAGGACAGGGCGAACGCGTGAGCCGTCGCGTCTCGCTGGGCGCGGCCCTGTTCTTCCTCCTCCTCGCGGCCTCGGTGACGACCGCGGTGCTCGTCGTGCGCGCCCGGACACCCGATCTCGTGCTCGAGGTCACCCGCCAATGCCCGCCGGGCGCCGATCCCGACGACTGCTCGCCGCTCTTCGACCCGCGCGGCCGGAGGAGCCCGAAGCGAATCGAGATCGAGTTCTTCGTGCGGGAGTCCGATGGCGCTGCCTTCGTCGGGATCGCCGACAGCCACGAGAACGTGGTCCGCACGCTCGATCCGAGCGTCGCGCTTGCCGCGGATCAGCCCGTCTCCTACATCTGGGACGGGCGCACCGACGACGGTCGGCTCGCCGCGCCGGGCCGCTACCGATTGCGCGTCGATCTCCCCAGCGAAGAGCGGGAGATGATCTGGCCGCGGCGGATCTTCATGCCCGCCCCCGGCGAGCCGTCTCCGACCGGCGCCGATGGAGGCGCGGGCTGACCGCCTCGGTCCCGGAGCTGATCGGGATCCTCGCCGCCTGCGGTGGCGCGGCGGCCGCGCTCGTTGTCACCGACCGGAGGGTGCGGCTGGCGGCGATCGCGCTCGCTCTCTGCGTCGCCCCCGTGATCGTCCTCGGCAGCGTCTGGGACGAGCCCCGTATCGTCGACTTCCGGTCCAGCCCGGCGCACCTGGCCGCCGCCCTCGTCGTTGCCGCCGTCGCTCTCGGCCTGCTCGTGGCGCTGTTCCGGCGCTATGAGACGGCGTTCGCAATCGCCGCTTTCACCGTGCTGCCGTTGCGGGTGCCCATCGATATCGGCGGCGAGAATGCGAACCTGCTCGTCCCGCTCTACCTGGTGATCGCGGCGGGCGTGATCGCGACGCCGCTTCGCGGCGCCGCCCCGCGGGCGAACGGGACACGCGAGGGCTGGGCGCGGTGGCTGCGTTACGCCCTCGCGGCCACCCTGGTCCTCTACGGGCTGCAGTCGAGCTACTCCGACGACGTCACCAACGCGATCGAGAACATCGGCTTCTTCCTCGTCCCGTTCGCGGTCATGTTCGCGCTGCTGTCCGAGCAGGAGTGGACCGATCGGCTGCTCGGCCGAGTGCTGATCGCGGTGGCCGGCGTGGCCTCGGTGTGCGCGGCGATCGCGATCTACCAGTACTTGGCTCGTGACCTGTTCCTGAACCCGGAGCTGTTCGACGCCAACGAGCTCCACGTCTACTTCCGTGCCAACTCGGTGTTCTTCGACCCGAACATCCTCGGTCGCTACCTGGCGCTGGCGATCACGGCGCTCGGCGCCTACATCGCCTGGACGCGCTCGAGACGCGGCCTGGCGCTCGCGCTGAGCGCCGCGGGCCTCTGCCTCGTCGGCCTCGCGTTCAGCTACTCGCTGACCAGCTTCGCCGCGCTGCTCGTCGGCCTCGGCATGGTGGCGCTGCTGCGCTGGGCGATCCCGGGAGCGCTGGCGGCGGCCGGGATCGGAGTCGTCGGCCTCGCGGCGCTGGCAATCGCCGGCGGCACGCCGAACAGCGACATCGAGACCGACCGCTCGATCGACAGCGGCCACTACGACCTCGTCCGCGGCGGGCTCGAGCTCGCCGGCGTGCTCCGGCACGAGGACAGGGAGGGCAACAGCACCTACATCGGCAAGCCGGTCGCCGGCTACGGCTCCGGATCGTTCGGCCGCGCCTTCTACGATCACGTCGAGAAGGCGCGCACGACCGTCTCGCACTCCGAGCCGATCACGGTGGCCGCCGAGCAGGGGGCGATCGGGTTTATCGTCTATCTCGGCCTCGTGGTCAGCGCCCTGGTCACGGTGCTCGGCTCGGGGGCGGGCAGGTCGGTCGCGCGGACGGCCGTCGGCGCCTGCTTCGTCGTCCTGCTCGTCGACAGCTTCGGCTACACGGGGTTCACGATCGACCCGGCGATCTGGGCCCTGCTCGGCGTCGGGGTCGCGCTGCGACGCGATCCGCCCGGTCCAGCCGCGACGATGTCCGGCTAAGTGTTGGAGTACCTGCGCCGCCTCGCCACCACGGGCGCCGCGTACACGGCCTCGAGCGTGCTCTCGAAGCTGATCGCGGTTGCGCTGCTGCCGCTCTACACGGCCTACCTGACCCCGAGCGACTACGGCGCCGCGGAGGTCGTGTTCGCCTCGGTGATCGCGGCGAGCATCGTGATCCGGCTCGGCGTGATCGAGGCGCTGCTGCGCTTCTACTACCTCGACAGCCCGCTGCCGGACTCCTTCGCCGCGCGTCCGGGGGCGCCCGGGCCATCCGGCGCGCGCAGCGTCCAGGCGCGCGTGGTCGCGACCGGCTTCGCGGCCCTGTTCTGGACGACGACGGTCGGTGCCCTGATCGTGCTTCCGTTCGCCGGGCCGCTCTCGGAGGCGATGCTCGATCACTCCGATCCCGGGCTTGTGCGGATCGGAGTGCTCGGGCTGTGGACGCTGACCCTGTGGGAGTACGCGCTGACGCTGCTTCGCGTCGATGAGCGGGCGCGCGCCTATTTCGGGCTCACGGTGCTCAACGTGATCGCCACGATCCCGGTCACGGTCTGGCTCGTTGTCGTCGAGGACGAGGGCGCCGCCGGGATCCTCTGGGGCAGCTACGGCACCGGGCTCGCGTTTCTGTTCGTCCAGCTGTGGCGCGAGCGGCGCCGCCTCGGCCTGCGGCCGGAGCTTCCGCTCCTGCGCCGGATGGTTCGCTTCGGGCTGCCGACGATGCCCGCCGAGCTCTCGCTGTACTCGCTCAACTTCATCGACCGGATCCTGATCGTCCGGCTCGCCGGCCTCGCCGAGGCGGGGCTCTACGCGCTGGCGATCAAGTTCGCCCAGGGGATGAACGTGGTCGCCCGCGCGCTTCCAGCTCGCCTGGCCGCCGCTCGCCTACTCGATCGCCGACGACGACGAGGCGCGGCGCGCTTACAGCCTCGTGTTCACCTGGTTCGCGGCCGTCTGCGCCTTCGGGGTCGCCGGGCTGTGGCTGCTGGCGCGCTGGATCGTGCGCCTGCTCGCCGCTCCGGCGTACTTCGACTCGTTCAAGGCGATCGGCCTCCTGGCGACAGGCGATCTCGCTCTACGCCCTTTACCTCGTCCTCGTCGTCATCCTCGGCCGCACCGGCCGCACCGAGTTCAACCTCCCGGCGACGATCGCCGGGACGGCGGTCGAACGTCGTCCTCAACCTGATCCTGATCCCGGCTTACGGGATCGTCGGCGCCGGGATCGCGCTGGTCGCGTCCTACGCGGTGGTGCTGGTGCTGATGTACGTGCTCACCCAGCGGCTGTTCCCCGTCCCGTATGAATGGGGCCGGCTGGCGCTGCTCGGCGGGGTGACGGCGGCGGTCGTCGCCGGGGGCGAGCTCCTGCTGCCGACCGACGGGCTCGCCGGGTTCGCGTCGCGGACCGCTCTCTGGCTGGCGCTGCCCGGGCTGCTGCTGGTCACCGGGTTCCTGACCCGGGAGGAGCGCGCCAGCCTGCGCCGGATGCTGCGTCCGGCGGCGGTGATCGGCCGCCTACGCACCGCCGGCACTTCCGCCCCGCACGAGCCCGAAGCCGGCGGGTACGCCCCGGAGGTCTACGAGTCGGTGCGCGCGGACGAGGACCTGCGGTAGGGCATGCGCGCTCCGTCCGCTCGCAACTGGAACCGTGCACCGCTACCGGAGCGAGTCGTTGTGGCGCGCGGCCGCCTCGCGCAGTCCCTCGCCGCGTTCGGGATGCAGCGCCTGGCGAGCGTGCAGGGAGTACCAGGCCGGATCGTGGCCGGGGAGGGCGCGCGCCGCGATCGCCCGGACCGCATAGGTCCACCACGACAGGCGGCGCGCGACGGCCGCGCTCACCGCCGAGTGGTGCTTGCGCATGTACCGGTCTCGACCGCGGTGGAACTCGACCACGCGGCGCTCGCCGGCCGTGGGGTCGGTGGCCAGCTGCTCGTGGTGGACGACCTCGGCGGCGGGGACGTAGAGGATCCGCCATCCCGCCTCGTGCAGACGCCTGCAGAAGTCGGTTTCGTCGGAGTAGACGAAGAACGCGGGGTCCAGGTAGCCGACCTCCTCGGCGGCCGCGCGGCGGACGATCATCGCCGCCGACTGGACCCAGCCGACCTCGCGAGTGCGCTCGCCGCGGCTCTGGCTGACCAGCGCCCGGTGCAGGAAGAGCGCCCCGGCGATCGACGTGCCGAGCCCCGGCAGCCGCCAGGCCGAGGGCCTTTGAACGCCGGTCGGATCGAGCAGCTTCGCGCCCGCCGCCGCGGCGCGCGGGTCGCCGCGAATCGCCGCGACGAGCGCGGCGGCCGCTCCAGCGCGCAGCTCGGAGTCCTCGTTGAGCAGCAGGCAGAGCTCGCCCCTCGCCTCGCGCAGCAGCCGGCTGTCGAGCACTGCCTTGCCCTCGCGTCGCTCGCCGCGGATCAGCCGCAGCCGGTCGCCGAGGCCGTCGGGACCGGAGTTCCAGGCCTCGACCGCGTCAGCAGAGCCATCGTCCGAGTCGTTGTCGAGCACTAGCACCTCGGTGTCGAATCCGGCCGGCCCGTGGTCGCGAATCGAGGTCTAGGCAGGCGAGCAGCAGCTCGCGCCCGTTGGTGTTGACGACGCAGTAGGAGAGGTCCACGGGAGAATCGTCGTTGATGCGAGTCCAGGTCGTCGATCCGCCGGCGTTCACGCCGCCGTATGACCGCGCCCTGTGCGCGGCGCTCGCCGGCGCGGGCGCCGAGGTCGAGCTGATCACGAGCCGGTTCGACTACGGGCCGGTCGCCGAGCCGCAGGGCTACTCCGTCAGCGAGCTGTTCTACGCGCGCTCGACGCGCCGCGGCCTCCGCGGTCCGGCCCGCCGCGGCCTCCGCCTCGCGGAGCATCTGCCGGGGATGCGCCGGATGCGCGCCCACGCGCTGAGCGCCGACGTCGTCCATCTGCAGTGGCTGAGCGTTCCCGACCTCGACCGCTTCCTGCTTCCCAAGCATCCGCGCGCGTTCACCGTCCACTATCCGCTCCCGGCCTCGACCGCGGCGCGCGCCCGTCAGCGGTCGCTGTTGGCTCGCATGGACGCGGTGATCGCACACTCCGAGTACGGGGCGGCCGACCTACGCGACCTCGGCCTCGAGATCGGATGCGTGCACCGCATCCCCCACGGGGCGTTCGAGCACCTCACGCGGCAGACGCACGAGCGGCCGCTGGCGGAGGAGCTCGCCGACGTCGATCGACCGGTGATCCTCTTCTTCGGCCTCGTCCGCCCCTACAAGGGCGTCGACGTGCTGCTCGAGGCGTTCAGGGACGTGAGCGGCGCCGAGCTGTGGATCGTCGGTATGGCGCGCATGGACCTCGAGCCGTTGCGGGCGCTCGCCGAGCGCTGCCCGGGGACCGTCCGGTTCGTGGACAGGTTCATCACCGACCCGGAGATCCCCGCCTTCTTCCGGCGCGCCGACGTCGTCGCGCTGCCGTACCGCGAGATCGAGCAGTCCGGCGTCCTCTACACCGCGCTTGCCTTCGGCAGGCCGATCGTTGCCAGCTCGGTCGGGGGCTTCACCGAGGTCGGCGAGCGCGAGCGGGCGCTGCGGCTCGTCCCTCCCGATGATCCCATCGCCCTCGCCGAGGCGCTCTCGGAGCTGGTCGCCGACCGCGTCAAGCGCGACGAGCTCGCCGCCGCCGCGCGGGCCGCTGCGGCCGGCCCGTATTCGTGGCCGGCGATCGCCGAGCGCACGCTCGAGGTCTATCGCGGCCTCGTGCCCGCATAATCGCCCGGCAATGCAGATGATCGAGGTCGTCTTCTGGGCCGCAGCCGGGCTGCTCGTCTACACCCACGCCGGCTATCCGCTCGTGCTCGCGCTGCTCGGCCGGGCCCGGCCGCAGCGCCCGGTGCCCGCCTTGGAGCGGCTGCCATCGGTCTCGCTGATCATCGCCGCGCACGACGAGCAGCGAGTGATCGAGGCGAAGGTCGTCAACGCGCTCGCGCTCGACTACCCGCGCGAGCTGCTGGAGGTGATCGTCGCCTCCGACGGCTCCGGCGACCGCACGGTGGAGCTCGCCCGCGCCGCGGGCGCCGACCTGGTCCTCGATCTCGATCGCCGCGGGAAGCTGCCCGCGCAGAACGCCGCCGCCGACCGCGCCACCGGGGAGATCCTCGCGTTCACCGACGCCAACGCCGCCTGGCGTTCGGACGCGCTGCGGGAGCTGCTCGCGCCGTTCGGCGATCCGCAGGTGGCATACGTCTGCGGCCAGGCGCGCCTGCTCGACCAGGGCGGCTCCAACCAGGAGGGCGCCTACTGGCGGTTCGAGCTCGCGATTCGCGCCCTCGAATCGCGGCTCGCGGGAGTGACCGCCGGCAACGGCGCGATCTACGCGGTCCGGGCCTCGGCGTACGTGCCGCTCGGCGCGGCCTCCAGCCACGACCTCTCGTTCCCGTTCATGCTCACCAAGCGCGGTCACCGCGCCGTCTACGCGGCCGATGCGATCTCCGAGGAGAAGATGATCGAGTCGATCGAGGGTGAGTTCGCGCGCAAGCGCCGGATGATGCGCGGCATCCTCGACGAGATGATCGGCGACGGGATGCTGCGCCCGGCCGGCTACGGGCCGCTGTACGCGTTCGAGATCGCGAGTCACCGCGTGCTGCGTTATGCATCTCCACTGCTGCACCTGGTCGCGCTGCTCGCCAACCTGGCGATCGTCGGACAGTCGCCGATCTACGTGGTCACGCTCGCCGCGCAGCTCGCCGTGCTCGGGGCCGCGGGGCTCGCGGGCATCGTGCCGATCCAGCCGTTTCACCTCGCGCGCTACTACGTGCTCGTCACCGCCTCGATCGCCGCCGGGCTGTTCGACCGGATCCGGCTCGGGACCGCGGGGGCCTGGGAGAAGGCCGAGGGGACCAGATGACGGGCGGCGAGCCGATCACCCGTGCGCTGGACGTCGCGATCGCGACCGTTGCCCTGCTCGCCACTTCTCCGGTGATCGCGATCGCCGCGATCGCGATCAAGCTCGGCTCCCCCGGCGGGGTGATCTACCGCTCGCGCCGGGTCGGCCGCGACGGCGAGCAGTTCGAGCTCTTCAAGCTGCGCACGATGCGCACCGGCAGCGACCCGGTGGGAGTCGGCACGCCGGTCTACGCCGACGACCCGAGGGTGACCCGCGTCGGGTCGGTGCTGCGCCGGTTGTCGCTCGACGAGCTGCCGAACCTGGTCAACGTCCTCCGCGGTGAGATGGCGATCGTCGGCCCGCGGCCGACGCTTGCGGCGCAGGTCGAGCAGTACACGCCGCACCAGCGCCGGCGGCTCGAGGTCAAACCCGGGTTGACCGGCTGGGCGCAGGTCAACGGGCGCGCCGGAATACCCGTGGGCGGAGCGGATCGAGCTCGACGTCTGGTACGTCGAGCATCGGTCGCTGGCCCTCGACCTGCGGATCCTCGCCCGCACCGCCCGCCTGCTGATCACGGGCCACGGGCTCTATGGCTAGTCGTCGGCGCCTCGCCCGCCAGAGGTTCTAGGCTGCGCGCCGATGGCGAAGGCCGAGGTCAGCCTGCGCGAGTTTCGTTCCGGCGACGCCGAGGCGGTGCACCGGTGGTTCAACGACGAGCGGGTGACCGCCGATCTGGTCGGCAGCCGCGAATCGTTCACGCTCGCGGATGCTGCCGCCTGGGTCGAGCGGGCGCTCGACGCCGCGGTCGATCGCAAGTGGGCGATCACGATCGACGGCTCCGACGAGGCGGTCGGCTTCGTCGCCCTGTTCGGGCTCGAGCGCCAGCTCGGCCCGGAGCTCGCGGTGCTGGTCGGCGACCCGGCTGCGTGGGGCCGAGGGGTCGCGCGAGAAGCCGAGCGCCAGGCGTGCAACCGGGCCTTCCGCGACCACGGCGTCCACCGGATCCACGCCGAGATCCCGGCTACGAACGAGGCGGCACAGAAGGTGGTCACCTTCCTCGGCTTCCGCTGTGAGGGCGTCATGCGCGCCGCGATCAGGCGCGGCGACGAGCGAGTCGACAACCAGGTCTGGGGCCTGCTGCCCGAGGACTTCACCGGGTGGGACGGGCCGAGCTGATCGCGGACGGCGGCGCGGCCGCCTCCAGCGACGATCTCTTCCGCGCCCCCGAGTTCCTCGCTGCCGAGGGCGCCACGCACACGCTGCGAATCACGGCCGGCCGGTTCCGGGCGGAGGTGCCGCTGATCGTCCGCGAGCTCGAGGGGTCGGAGCGCGTCGACGCGGTCTCCCCGTACGGTTATCCCGGCGGCAACGTCTCCGGCGATCGGCCGCCGGACGCCGCGACCGTCGACTGGTCGTCGACCGGCCTGGTCTCGGTCTTCGGGCGCGAGCGCGTGGTCGGCGAGCCCTGGGCCTCGGGTGCGGTCGAGCGCTCGGCGCTCCAGATCCACGACCCCGCAAGGCCACGCGCGATCCGCGGCCGCCTCGCGGAGCAGATCCGCGCCAACGAACGCCGTGGATGGACGGTCGAGAAGGTCGCCGGCCCGGCGTCCTCGGAGGCGCAACGCGATGCCTTCGCGCTCGCCTACGAGCAGACGATGACCCGCACCGGCGCCGGCGAGCGCTACCTCTTCGGCCGCGACTACCTCGAGGCGGTGCTCTCGTTCGGGTCCAGCTGGCTGCTGATCGCGAGCCGCGAGGGCGTGCCCGCCGCCGCGGCGATCGCCGGGCGCAGCGATGCGGTCCTCCACTACTTCCTCGGCGGCACCGCGGACTCGGCACTCGAGGACTCGCCGTTCAAGAACGTCGTCGCCGCGATGCTCGACCTCGCCGACGAGCTCCAGCTCCCGCTCAACCTCGGCGGTGGGGTCGCCCCGGGCGACGGCCTCGAGCGCTTCAAGCGCGGCTTCGCCAACGCCGAGCTTCCGTTCCGCACGCACGAGCTGGTCTGTGACCCGGGCGAGTACGGACGCCTCGCGGCCGGCCGAGACGCCGGGACCTTCTTCCCCGCCTACCGGGCGCCGTAGTCGACGGGCGCTACTTCGGGGTGACGCCGCCGCCGTCGTCGGGCGGCGGGGGAGGCTCGCCGCCCGAGGCCTCGATCTTCGCCTGCACTCGCCGCCGCAGCCTGGTCATCTCGGCCTCGAGGGCGGCGCCGGGGCAGGCCGTGAGCCCGACCGTGCCGTGGCCGATGACCTTGTTGAGGCGCACCCGGCGGCCCGCCGGGTAGCGGCTCAGGTCGCCGCCGGCGGAGGTCAGCGTCGTCTTGCCGATCGCCTGGAGGCCGTGGACGGCGAGCTTCCATGCGAGCAGGTCGACCAGCGCATCCTCGGTCGCCGGGGTGATCGGGGTGGTGGTGTGGGTGCCGATCGAGGCGACGCCCGTCGTCTGAGCGTTGAAACCCTGCGCGTGAGCGCCGATGATCGGCTTCTGAAGGCCGCCGGCGCGGCCCGCATAGACGTTGCCGAAGCGGTCGACGAGCGCGTTGTAGCCGATGTCGTTCCAGCCGTTCGCGTTGCGGTGATAGCGGCAGATGCCGAGCACGATGCCCGGAGCCTCCGCCTCGCTGTACTTGTTCGCGGTCACCGTGTGGTGGACGACGGCGGCCTTCACGACCCCGCGCCCGGGCCGCTCGCGCGGGCGGCAGCCACCGGTGTCGCGGTTGGCGCCCCAGGCGCTGCGGCTGATGATCGGCGGGCGGGTCGGCAGGGCGTCGGCCGCCGGGGTGAGCAGCTCCGAGGCGGAGATGAACGCCGAGTTGACCGCCTCGCGCGCTTTGGTCAGCAGCCCGCCGAGCGCGCTCGTGGTCCCGGAGACGTTGACGTAATGAAGCGTGCCTCGCGGGCGCCAGCCGCGGGTTCGCAGCTGGAGCTCGTCGGCGCCGCCGAAATACACCGGGCTTCCGTCCTCGGTCTCGATCCAGTCGCTCCAGTCGCCGGCCTCCTCGCGGGCGCGGATCTCCATCGGTCGCATCTCTCGTGCGAGGCCGACGAGATCGAAGCGCTCCGGCGCCGCGATCACCGACGAGCGGAAGCTGACCGGGCCCCGCCCGGCCCGCACCGGCCGGCGCTCGAGCTTCGCCTCGGGGATCGCGCCGGAAGCCTCGACGGCCCCCAGCGGCTGCTCGAAGTCGACGGCCTCGGGGATGTAGCGCTGCGTCGAGAGCGCCGGCGCCGCCGCCCAGCAGAGGATGGCGGCGGTCGCGACCAGCAGCAGATGACGAGGTTTCGCTCTCACGTTCTCAACCAACACGGGCTCGATGCCGGGGATTCGCTTCGGCGGTCGCCAGCGCCCAGGCGGCGGCCGTGACTGGGCCGTGCATCCGTTCCGGCCCGCCGCCCTGCGTCCAGAGTCGCAGGTTTGCAGGGGTTTCGTCGCCTGCCGAGGCGTGGCGCCGGGCGGCGCTCAGCCGGTTGTCAACGGCAGCGGCTCGGGGCCGAAGCCCCGATACGTCTCGCGGAAGTCGCGGATCGCATCGAGCGTCGCGCGGCCCTCGTACCTGTCGCAGCCCATCAGCTGCGTCCACGCGGTTACCGCGACCTCGTAGGGCATGTCCTCGTTCGGGAACATCAGCATCCCGGCCGGGCTCTCGTCGAAGACGCCCTTGAGCGCGAGCTGGTCGGCCTGCGAAAGCTTCGGCGAGTACTGGATCTCGATCCGTCCGTGCTCCATCGAGTGGACCGCGTACCACTCGGGCACCTGCTCGGCGTAGGCCCCGTCGGCTTCCTGCTCGGGGTTGTGATTGCCGGAGGTGGGCGGATTCGTGTCGTAGCTCGGGATCTCGCTCTCCTTGGTGATGTGGGTGTTGCCCTCGTCGGGCAGGTCGAGCTTCAGCTCGCAGCCCGCCTCTTTGGCGGCCGCCTGCAGATCGCCCTGCTGGAGCGCGGGCGGCGGGGTCCCCTCGCGACCGTCGGGCTTGACGTCGTGCACGAACCCGCTCTGCACCTGGATGTGGGCGCTCGCCGGCACGTCCTCACCGTTCACCTGCTGGTCGGAGCCGCCGCTCGAGGCGATCACGATCACCAGCCCGACGACGACCGCGAGCGCCAGCCCCCCGGCCACCACGTAGCCGATCATCAACCTGCGCCGCGCGGCCGCGTGCTCGGCCTTCTCGGCCGCCAGCCGTTCGGCGCGACGTCGCTCGCGCTCTTCCCTGCTCGTCATCGGCGTGGGAGCGTAGCGGAGAAGCTTCAGCCCGCCTCAAGGGGTTTTCACGGCCGCGGCGCCGCTAGGCGGCTGCGGTCGCCGCGTGCTCGTCGGCGTAGACGTCGGCGACGAAGGTGGCCAACTCGTCGTCGAGGCGACCGGGCGAGACCCGCCACTCGAAGATCGATTCGGCGTTTACGAGCCGCGCCCTGGGGAGCTCCTCGGCAAGCATGTCGGAGTCGGTGAACGGGTGCAGGGGATCGGCGCGGTGGCCGATCACCAGCGTCGGCAAGCCGATCAGCCGGCGCTCCTCCCGCGGCGGAGCGGTGCGCCCGAACAGGATGCCCTCGAGCACGGCCTCGGAGGTCTCCGGCGGACGTCGCGTCCAGTCGAGCAGGATGTCGACGAGGTAATGGCTGCGCGGGACCCGGTCGGTGACCGCGGCGACGGCGCGCAGCACCGGCTTGCCGACCCTCAGGGTGACCAGGATCGGCAGGAAGATGAGGCCTGCGGCGACCAGGGCGTTGTCGAGCACCGGCATCTCGATGAACAGCCCCCGTGCCAGCTGCGGGTACCGGGTCGCCATCTCGAGCGCGGTGTTCGCGCCCAGCGACGTCCCGCCGACGACAGGGCGGTCGAGGCCGAGCTCTTCGATCAGCGCCGCGATCTGGTCTGCGAACGCGGTCATGCTGTAGGCGCGCATGTCCGTCGGCTTGTCGGAGGCGCCGTGGCCGAGCAGATCGACGGTGATCACCCTGATCCCGCGCGCCGCCATCTCCGGCCCGAGCTGGTCGTACATGTGCCGGTTCATCAACAGCCCGTGAGCGAGTACCAGCACCCGCTCGCCTTCGCCGTACTCGGCGTAGGCGAGCCGGCGACCGTTGAATCGAAACGAGCCTTCCCTGGCCTGCATCGCCGAACAGCCTATTGGTAGGCGCGAACGTTCCCGTCGGCCTCGCTGCGCCGCCACGGCCGCGAGGCACGCAGTGCTGCGAGCACCGCCCTGGTCGCCGGCGCCCGGTTGAGCGCGTAGAAGTGGACCCCGGGCGCTCCCCCGGCGAGCAGCTCCTCGCACTGTTGAGCCGCGTATGCGACGCCGAGCAGCGCCTCGGCCTCCGGGTCGCCGCCCAGTGCCTCCATCGCCGCCTTGAGCTCGTCGGGGATCGTCGCGTCGCAGAGGTCGCAGATCCGGGCAACCTGGCCGAAGCTGGTGATCGGGATCACCCCGGGGATGATCGGCACCTCGATCCCGATCTCTCGGGCCGCGGCGACGAAGTCGAAATAGACCCGGTTGTCGAAGAACAGCTGCGTGATCAAGAACCGCGCCCCGGCCTCGACCTTGGTCTTCAGGTAGGCGAGGTCGGCGGCGAGGTTCTCGGCCTCGGGGTGGACCTCCGGGAAGCAGGCGCCGCCGATCGCGAACGAGTGGCGCTCGCTGATGAATTCGGTCAGCTCGGCGGCCGAGGAGAGGCCGTCGGCCGGGGGGGTGAACGCGGCCTCGCCGCGGGGCGGGTCGCCGCGCAGCGCGAGCACGTTCTCGATCCCGATCGCCGCGAAGCGTTCCAGGAGCGTGGCCAGCCCTTCACGCGTCTCGCCGACGCAGCTCAGATGGGCCATCGTCTCGATTCCGTACTCGGTCATCATCCGCTCGACCATCTCGACCGTCCCGTCCCGGGTGGATCCGCCGGCCCCGTAGGTGACCGAGACGTAGTCGGGCGCCAGCGGCCGCAGCGCCTCGACGGTCTCGAACAGCTGCGCGACCCCCTCCGCGGTCTTCGGCGGGAAGAACTCGACCGAGAACACCGGTCGCTTGCTGGCGAGCAGCTCGTCGATACGCATCGCGACGATGGTAGAGCGCACCGGCCGAGTGACTCGCCGATCACGCTGACCGGCTCTAGACTGGCTTCATGCCCGCTGATCCGCAGCCGGGTGGCGCGATCGAGCTCTGCGACGTCGTCAAGGACTTCGGTCGCACGCGCGTCCTCCATGGCGTCGACCTCTCGGTGCCCGCGGGCGAGATCACGGTCCTCCTCGGCCCCTCCGGGGCGGGCAAGACGGTCACGATCAGTCACGTCGTCGGGCTCATTCGCCCGACCTCCGGCAGGGTCGTCGTCGAGGGACGGGATCTGGCGAGGATCTCCGATCAGCAGCTCAACGAGCTGCGTCAGGGGATGAGCATCGTCCTCCAGGGCACGCTCCCGTTCACCTGCGGGCTCTTCTATTCGCTGACCGTGTACGAGAACGTCGCCTTCGCGCTTCGCCAGCGAAAGCGCTGGTCGGAGGAGCTCGTCCGCGAGACGACGCTGACGCACCTCGGGATGGTCGGCCTTCGCGACTGCGCCGAGCTGATGCCGGACCAGCTCTCCGCGGGAATGACCAAGCGGGTGGCGATCGCGCGGGCGCTGGCGCTCGAGGCGAGGATCGTGATCATCGACGACTTCGACAGCGGGATCGACGGCGTGCGCTTGGGCCTGCTCTGCGAGGTGCTCGCCGACGTCCAACGCGAGACCGGCGCCACCTTCCTCGTCTCGACTCACAACATGCGCGCCGCGCGCAGCCTCGCCGACAACGTCGCCGTGCTCCACGAAGGCAGGATTGCGTCCAGCGGCCCGGCGGCGGAGATCCTCGGCTCCAGCGAGCCGCTCGTGCACCAGCTCGTCACCGGCGCCACCGAGGGCCCGATCAGGCTTCGGGACGTTTAGGCGCCGCCGCCGTTGGCGGCTAGCGACGGCGACGGAGGATCTTCGCGGTCGCCTGCGCGGTCGGCTTGATCGCCAGGTAGTCGACGTCGACGTTTGCCGGCCTGGTGACGCAGAACGCGACCGCCGCGGCGACGTCGTCGGAGGTCAGCGGATCGATCCCACGGTAGACCTCGGCGGCGCGCTCGGCGTCGCCGCCGAAGCGCACCAGCGAGAACTCGGTTTCGACCATTCCCGGGGCGACCTCGGTGACGCGCACCCCCTCGCCGTGCAGCTCGAGGCGAAGCGTCTGCGCGAGCGCGTGGACGGCGTGCTTTGCGGCCGTGTAGCCCCCGCCGCCCTCGTAGACCTCGACTCCAGCGACCGAGCCGATGAGGACGATGATCGGGCTCTCCGAGTCGCGCAGCGCGGGAAGCAGCGCCTTCGTGACCCGCATCACGCCGATCACGTTCGACTCGTACATCTCGCGCCAACGATCGTCGTCCGCCTCGGCGACGGGCTCGAGCCCGAGCGCCCCGCCGGCGCTGTGGACGACGGCGTCGACCTCGGGCACAGCCTCCGCGAGCGCCGCGGCCGACCAGCGGTCGGCGACGTCGAGGCGCACCGCCCGACCGCCGACCTCGTGCGCCAGCTGCTCGCAGCGCTCGAGGCGCCGCGCGGCGGCCACCGTCTCGAAGCCCGCCTCGGCCAGGGCGCGCACGGTCGCCGCGCCGATCCCGCTCGAGGCGCCGGTGACCAGTGCGATCGGGCGTCTCGCCTCCATCGCCGCCAGGCTAGCCGCTGGTCGGGGTTCAGCGCGAGCCGGCGCGCTCCGAGCCCGCGGCGTCCCGGCGCCGACGGGCGAGCGCCGTAATTGTTCGCAGATTGCGGGATTCTCCCCGGCCAGCCCTTGCATTCGGCCCGGGGCGCCAATACATTCGCCCTGCGGTTCGGGAGAGAGGAATCCGGAGGCGAAAGCCAAGCACCCGGCCCTCTCGAAGTTGACTCGCAAAGCTTCAATCGCGCGCAGGCTACGCGCGAGGCAGGCAGAGCAGAGTCCCCCCGGACCGCATTTTCTTTGCCGTCGGACGCCGTGACCGGCGACACTGAAGCGTCCGGCCGCCCCTCTAGCTTGCGGATCGCGGCATCCGCCGCCGGCTCGGGAAGGCCTGCCGCCGCGAGTCGCGCGACCGGGGCGCATACGAGGGAGCAGGCGCCGTGGCGTACCCCGGCAGACGCCATTGCTAGCCCGCCTGCTCCTTCGCCACCTCGGTTCCCGGGCCGGGTGTCTCGGGCCACGTACCATGGATGGGTGGCGACGGTCCCGGAGCTCGATCCAGCCGCCGTGGCGGAGGTCGGTGATCGGCTGCGCGAGAACGTCCAGCGCGCGGTCAAGGTCGACGCCGGGGTGATCCGCGACGTGCTCGTCGCCCTGTTCGCGGAGGGCCACGTGCTGATCGAGGACTATCCGGGCGTCGGCAAGACGGCGCTTGCCCGCGCCCTGGCGCGCTCGATCGACGCCGAGTACGCGCGCGTTCAGTGCACTGCGGATCTGCTGCCCGCCGACATCGTCGGCACGAACGTCTTCAACCAGCGCGAGAGCCGCTTCGAGTTCCACCCGGGCGCCGTGTTCGCGAACGTCGTTTTGGTCGACGAGATCAACCGCAGCTCGCCGAAGACCCAGTCCGGGCTGCTCGAATGCATGCAGGAGCGCCACGTCACGATCGACGGCCACCAGCACGAGCTGGCGCGCCCGTTCGTCGTCCTCGCGACCCAGAACCCGGCCGACTACGAGGGCACCTACCCCCTGCCGGAAGCGCAGCTCGACCGGTTCATGGTCCGGGTCTCGCTCGGCTACCCGAGCCCCGAGGACGAGGCTGCGATGCTGGAGGCGCACGCGAAGGGAGACCTCGTCCACGACCTCGGGCCGGTGACCGACGTGAGCACGGTGCGCGCCGCGCAGGCCGCGGTGGCGTCGATCCATGGCAGCGAGGCGCTGCGCCGCTACGCGGTCGCCCTCGGCGACGCGACCCGCAACGATCCCCGGGTCGATCTCGGCGCCAGCCCGCGCGCGATCCTGATGCTGTTTCGCGCCGCCAAGGCTCTCGCCGCCCTCGAGGGACGCGACCACGCCCTGCCGGACGACGTCCAGGCGCTCGCGATCTCGGTCCTCGCCCACCGGTTGCTGCTCGCTCCGGAGGCGGCGAGCGAGGAGGCCGCCGCCGTGATCACGGACGCGCTCGAGCGCGTCCCCGCGCTCTAGGGGCATGAACGGAGCGCCGACCGCCGCCGGGCTCGGCGCGGCGCTGCTGCTCACCGGTCTCGGCTTCGGAACCCCGTCGCTGACCCTCGCCGGGATCGGCCTCTTGGTGCTGGCGGTGACCTCGATCGTCTGGGTGGAGCTCGCCCGCCCCCGCCGGCTGGTGCGCGTGGGAGGCCCCTCGCGGGTGATCGAGGACGAGCCGTTCGAGGTCCGCATACGGGCAATCGGCGCCCGCGCCCGCCCGCCCGCCGGCGAGCTTTCCGACGACGCGCTTGAAGATCCGGTCGTCGTCGGTCCTCGATGGCGGGGAACGCACGCCGCCGAGGTGAAGATCAGCGGTCGCGGGCGCCGCCGGCTGCGGCCCGCCCGGCTCGAGGTCCACGATCCGCTTCGCCTCCGCGTGCGCTCGGTCGAGAGCGAGCCGCCCGGTGAGCTGCTCGTGCTGCCGCGCATCCATCCGGTGATCGTCGGCGGCGCCGGCTCCGACTCCGGCGGCCTCGGCAACCGTTCCCGGGGAGGCGACGCGGCGGCCGCCGGCTATGCGGACGTGCTTAGGATCGAGCTCGAGGTCGACGGCCTGCGCGCCTATCGTCAGGGAAGTCCGGCATCGCGGATCCACTGGCCGGCGGTCGCCCGCACCGGCGAGCTCGTCGAGCGGCGCCTGATCGCCGGCGCCGACTCGGCCCCGCTCGTCGTCCTCGACAGCTCCCGGCCGGCGAGCGAGGAGCGGCTCGACGCCGCGGTGCGCGCCGCGGCCTCGCTGTGCATTCATCTCGCCCAGCGCGGGGGCTGCGCTGCGCTCTTGCCGGGCGATCGGCGGCCGACGACGATCGAGGCGGAGCTACGGGGCTGGCCGCATCTGCACGCCCGCTTCGCGCTCGCGGAGGCGGCGCCCGCACCCTCGCTCTCCACCGCCGGCCGCAGCGGGGCGATCTTCTGGGTCACCGCGCGCGCTCGTCCAGCGCTTCCGGTCGCACTGCGAGGAGCCGGGCCGGCCGGCCGCTACCTCGTCGCGCCCGGCGGAACTGGACGCGGCCGGCCCGTCTTCGCCGTTGCCGGATGCGAGGGATTCGCTCTCGGCCAGCGCGCGGGCCGCCCCGCGGAGAGGGCCGCATGAGCGCCGCGGTCTCGGGCTCGGTCTCGATCCCGCGGCTCGCCGGTCCGTCGCGGGCCTCCGTGCCCGGCCGCGTCGCCAGCGCGCCGTCTCCGGTCCGGGAGCTGGCGCTGTTCGCCGCGCTCGGCGGGCTGGGGATCGCGCAATGGGCGAGGCTGCTCGGCGACCCGCCCGTCGACCGGCTGCTTGGGGCGCTCGCGATCGCCTGCGCGACCGGCGCGGCGCTGCTCTGGCTCGGACGACGCGAGCGCCGAGGCCGATCCGTGATCGCCTGGGCGGTGGCCGCGATCGGCGGCGGCTGCGCGGTCGTCGCGGTCGGACTTCCGGTACGGATGCTGGCCCCCGCGCAGTGGGCGGAGCTGGGGGAGAACCTGCGCTCGGGGCTCGCCGGCATTCAGAGCGCGAGCCTCCCCTACGAAGGCGCCGACGAGTGGCTGCGACTGACGCTGCTGCTCGGCGTCCCGGCGCTGCTCGGGCCCGCATCGGCGCTCGCCTTCTGGCCGTCGAGCCGGCGCGACCCCTTGCGGGTCGCGGCCCTGGTTCCGCTGGTCGCGATCTTCGCGATCGCGGTCACCCTCGACGACCCGGGAGCCGAGCTGCTCTGGGGCGTCGCCCTGCTCGCCCTGGTCTGCGCGTGGTTGTGGATCGCGCGCCTGCGCCCGGCCGCGCGGCCGTCGGCATGGCTGACGGCCGCGCTCGCCGGGCTCGTGGCGCTGCCGCTCGCGGCCCGGGCCGCGTCGACGGAGCTGTTCGACTACCGAACCTGGGAGGTGTTCGCCAGCGACCGCGAGATCAGCTTCGACTGGGACCACCGCTACGGGCCTCTGGAATGGCCCCGCGACGGGACGATCCTGATGACCGTGCGCTCGCCGAAGGCGCTCTACTGGAAGGCGAGCGTCCTCGATCGATTCGACGGCATCGGCTGGCAACGCGCCGCCGGCGGAGACCCGCTCGCGGCCGCCGAGCGCGCCGCTCGCTACCGGCAGCCGAACGCGGACTTCTTCCACCGCCACCCGGAGTGGACCACCAGGGCTGACGTGGAGGTGAAGGCGTTGACCAGCCGCCTTGCGGTCGGCTTCGGCACGCCCACTTCGGTCGAGGGGATCGACGACGTGTCGATGAGCGCCGACGGGACCCTGTCGCTCTCCGGTGAGCCGCTGAGCTCGGGCGCCGGCTACGGGGTGATCGGCTACTCCCCGCAGCCGACCGCGGATGAGCTTCGCGATGCCCCCGAGCACTATCCGCCGCGGCGCTTCGCGGGCACGACGCTGGTCGGGCTGTCGTCGGCCGCGGCCCCGACCGCCGCGATCGCGATGCCCCTCTGGGGTGAGCGCGACGCCGACGCGCGCGAGGCGGTGCTCGCCTCCCCCTACGCCGCGACCTACCGCCTCGCGCGCGCGCTGGTCGCGCACGCGCCCACTCCCTACGACGCCGTGAGCGCGATCGAGGAGCATCTTCGCAACGGGGCGTACAAGTACACGCCGGACGTCGACCGCCACGCCTACCCGCTGGCGTCGTTCTTGTTCGACGACCGCGCCGGCTACTGCCAGCAGTTCGCCGGCTCGATGGCCCTGATGCTTCGCCTGGTCGGGATCCCCGCGCGGGTGGTCTCCGGGTTCGCGCCCGGCAGCTTCGACGCCGAGAGCGGGGTCTACGCGATCCGCGACCTCGACGCGCATGCGTGGGTCGAGGCCTATTTCCGCGGTATCGGCTGGGTGACCTTCGACCCGACCCCGCCGGCTGCGCCCGCGTCGTCCCAGCAGCCGGGCGGCCAGCTCGCCGCCGAGGCGCAGGGTCGCAACCTGACGATCGGCAATCAGGACATCACCGGCAGGGGCTCGGCGAGGGATCCGAGCCAGCAGGCGGGCTCCCTTGGTGCGGGAGAGGGCGACGCAGGCAGTGCGGGTGGGTTGCCGTGGGCCGTGGCCGGCGTCGCTGCCCTGCTGGTCGCGGCGGCGGCCGCGATCTCCGCCTGGCGTCGTCGCCGGCGGCTGGTCGCCGGCGAGGCGACCGTCGCCCAGCTGGCCGAGCTGCGGCTCGCGCTCGAGCGCTGCGGCTGGCCACTGGCCGGCGACCTCACGCTGCTGCGGCTGGAGCGCCGCTTCGCGGGTCTCGGCCACCGCGCGATCGCCGGCTACGCCGCCGCGCTGCGCGCGCATCTGTACTCGCCCGCCGCCCGGCCGCCGCCGGGCCCCGCGGACCGGCGTGCCCTGCGGCGGGCGATCTCCTCGGGCGGCGTCACCGGCCGGGTGCGAGCGCTGCTCGCGATCCCGCCGGGCGGCCCGGCGCCGCCCGCGAATGAACGCTGACGGTGGCGCCGCCGCGCCGCGGCTCGGCGGCGTGCTCGAGACCTGCCTCTACCACGACGCCGGCGAGGCCGAGGCGGTCGAGCGCTTCTACACGCAGGTGCTCGGCCTGCCGGTCGTCTCGCGCTGGCCTGGCGGGATCGCGCTGCGTCTCGGGCACGGGGTCGTGCTGCTGTTCGCGCGCCAGGCGCTCGCCGAGCGCGAGGGCCCGATCTCCGCTCACGGCACCGAGGGCCCCGGTCATCTCTGCCTGCTCGTCGGCGGCTCGGAGGAGTACGAGGCGTGGAAGCGCCACCTGCGCGTCGCCGGCGTCGAGGTCGCCCACGAGCACTCGTGGCGCGACGGCGTGCGGACGCTCTACTTCGCCGATCCGGCGGGCAACCTCTTGGAGATCGCCGAGGAGGACATCTGGCCGCCCGCCGGCGCATAGGCTGAGGCGAATGTCGGCGGAGCGCATCCTTTCCGAGCGCGAGCTCAACCGGGCGCTGCTCGCCCGTCAGCTCCTGCTCGAGCGCGGCCGAATGGCGTTGCCGAAGGCGCTCGAGAGGGTCGGTGGAATCCAGGCGCAGTACGCGCCGGCGATGTATGTCGGGCTGTGGGCGCGGCTCGAGGGGTTCGAGCGCGACCGGCTCACCCGCGCGCTCGAGCGACGCGCGGTGGTCCAGGGGACGCTGATGCGGGCGACGATCCACCTCGTCTCTCCCCGCGACTGGTGGACGTTCTCGGCGGCGATCCGTCGCGACCGTCGCGAGGCGTGGCTGCGCGGCAGGCGAAACGATCCCAACGCCCGGCAGATGGCAGCCGCGGCCCAGCGCCTGGAGCGCCGCCTCGCCGAGAGCCCGCTGACCCGGGCCGAGCTGCAGGAGATCGTCGGCCTCGGGTCGCGCGGGACCAACGGCGCCAGCATCTGGCTCGACCTCGTCCGCGTCCCGCCCTCGGGGACCTGGGAGCGCCGGCGGGCTGACGTGTTCGCCGACGCGCGGCTGTGGATCGGGCCCGACCCGGAGCTCGATGAGTCCGAGGCGCAGGTCGAGCTCGTGCGCAGCTACCTACGCGGGTTCGGACCGGCGCGGCCGAGTGAGATCGCCGACTGGGCGGGCATGGCGGGACGCACGGTCGCCGCCGCGCTCGACCGGCTCGAGCTGCGTCGGTTCCGCGCCGAGGACGGAACCGAGCTCGTCGATCTTCCGCGCCAGCCGCTTCCGGATCGGGAGACGCCGGCACCTCCCCGCCTCCTGCCGGTCTGGGACGCGACGCTGCTCGTCCACGCCCGTCGCACCCAGGTCCTGCCCGAGCGGCACCGGTCGAAGGTGTTCAGCCCCAAGACCCCGCAGTCCGTACCCACCTTCCTTGTCGACGGTCGGGTGGCGGGGACCTGGCGCCACGAGAAGGGCCGGGTGAAGCTGGAGCCGTTCGAGCGCCTCGACGCCGGCGCCCGGCGCGAGCTCGAGGCCGAGGCCGAGGGCCTGGCAGAGCTTCATCGCTGAAGCCGACTGACTCTGCCCCGGCATGGCCAGCGGCGACAAAGATCAGCCCGCGACCTTGAAGCTGTCCTTCGCCGGCGTGCGATCGACGTTCCCGGCGGAGTCCTTTGCCCGGACCTTGAACTTGTGTCTGCCCTCGTCGAGGCGCTTGACCTTCTTCGGCGAGGTGCAGGGCCTCCAAGGCCTGTTGTCGAGCGTGCATTCGAAGTTGGAGTTGGGCTCCGAGGATCGGAATCTGAACCCGAGGCGCGTCTTATGGGTGCGCTCAGGCGCGCCCTTGGTGATCGTCGTCTGGGGCGGGTTGGTGTCGGCGGGCGGCGGCGGAGGCGGCGGCTCGAGGGTGCATGCCAGCGGCGGGTCAACCGCGCAGAATGCCGCCGCGATCGCAGCGTGGCCGGCGTCGTTGGGGTGGACCCTGTCGGCCATGAACGCCTGCCCGTTGGCCTTGAACGCGGCAGACGGGTCGGCGACCGCAATGCCGAGCTTAGCCGCCTCTTGGTAGACGACGTCGTTGAGGCCGACGTCGGCGCCGGTGTCGGAGAGCCCGATTGCCAGGTTCGCACCGAGCTCGGCGAGGTCGAACTCGGCCTCGCTCGGCAGGCCGACGCCGGGGTTGTAATAGGCCATCACCGCGAATCGCTCATCGCCTGGGTCGGCGGCGAGCGCCGCCTTCAGCTGGGCGAGGATCGAGGCGAGGCGGGCGCGATAGGGACAGGTGCTCGGATCGTCCCAGTTGGTCGTGCATTGCCCGGTCAGGTAGTCGTTGCCGCCGATGTCGATCGTCACCGCCTTCGTGTCCGAGGCCGCGTCGAGGTCGGCGAGCGCGGTGGCGAGCTGGCCTCCGTCCTCAAGCGACGTGCTCGTCGCCCCTGGCTGAGCGCGGTTGAGCAGCTCATCGGCGCCGAGTGTCGGCGTGTAGTTCACGAACAGCCGGTTGACGTAGCCGAGGCTCCCCCCTCCGGCGGCGACCGAGTCGCCGAGCGCCACGTACGGATCGGCCCACGCCGGCGAGGCCCTGAGCGCGAGCGCGACCAGCGGCAATGACACGCATGCGATCAGCGACCGCACAGCGACAGCCGTCGGCAACGGCCGCACCCGCCTGCTGGACCGCTTGGTCATGGCACATCTCCTGCCTTCTTCTCCAGTGTCCACGGTGCGGCTCACCCCGTCGTCGGTGTTCAACACCCGGCTCCCGGCAGTAGTGAGTGCGGATACGCGGGCTTCTCTCGACGTAGCCGGCCGCGTTCGAATGGTTAGGGCGCGCGAACGCGGGCAATCGACGGGGATGACGCCCGAGGCGCCCGACAGAGGCCCGCTGATCGAGCAGACCGATGAGCGCTCGGCGCGCGCCGACTGGCGCTCCTCGACGGTCGGTTCGATCCTGGTGACTCTGATCACCGGAATCTGGTTGGTGGTCTCGCCGGCGGTGATCAGCTACGACCGGCCCGCCATCCCGATCCTCTGGGGAGCGCTGATCGCGCTGCTCAGCCTCCTGCGCCTGCTTGCGAGCACGACCTCGCGCGCCCTGGCGCTGACCACGGCCGCGGCGGGGGCGCTCGCCGCAATCAGCGCCTTTCTCTCCGAGGAAGCGCCGGGCCCGACCGCGAACCTGGCGCTGTTCGGAGCCGCCGTCGTCGTTCTCGCGACGATCACAGTCGCGGTCGCCGCGGAGGGGTCGCGGCAGTCGCGTGCCTGAGAGGAATTGTGGCCGCGACTGCGTGTTACGCGGAACCCCGGCGACAAGCAGGCCCTCCAGTCGTACCCGTGGACTCGCGAAACCACCCGTGTCGGATAGCCGTGGATGTCTGCGGATGTCGCTCGATTTGGGCACCAGAACGTGCTTGGTGCCCAGTCCTCAAGCTCCGAACCCTGTTGGTCCACTCAGCCGCGAGACAAGGCACCTCGGTCCGACGCGCCAATCGCCGCCTGAGCGGCGGCGGCCCGGGCAACAAGGGTGCGTTGGTCGCGCGATCCGTCGGAGAACTCCTGGATCCATCTCATCGCATCGGCCCCGCTCCGGTCCGAGCCAGTAGCGCCTCAGCCCGTCTGCGACTCGCCTCGTCGATCATCTCGCCGTCGAGCATCACCGCGCCGTCCCTTGCGCCCGTGAGCGCGTCGAGGATCGCCTGCGCCCGCGCGACCTCCTCCGAGGTCGGGGAAAAGAGCTCGTTGAGCGGCTCGATCTGATCGGGATGAAGCGCCCACTTTCCATCGAAGCCGAACTCGCGCGCGCGCCGGGCGGAGGCGCGCAGCCCCTTGGTGTCGGCGATCTGGAGGTACGGGCCGTCGATTGCCTGAAGACCGGCCGCACGGGCGGCGACGAGTAGGGTGCCGCGGACGTAATCCCAGTGCGGTCCCTCCTCCGGCGAGGCAAAGCCGAGCGAAACGCTCATGTCAGCCGGGCCCAGGATCAGGGCCTCGAGGCGCGACGACGCTGCGGCGATCTCGTTGACGTCGCGCAGCCCCTTGGCAGATTCGATCAGTGCCTGGAGGCCGAGCGGCCGCTCACGGCGGGCGGCGCGGGCAGCCTCGGAGAGCAGCGTCTCGGCCCAGTGGAGGTCGCCGGGGCTCTCGGCCTTGGGAACGATCACCGAGTCGAGCCGCTCGCCTCCCCTGGCGACCGCCCGGACGTCCTCCTCGAACCAGGGTGTCGAGGTGCCGTTGACGCGGACGCTGACGGTGGCGGACGCCCATCGGCCGCGGCGCAGGGCCTCGGCGACGGCAGTCCGCGCCTCTTCCTTCTGCTCCGGTGGCACGGAGTCCTCGAGGTCGAGCACGACCTCGTCGGCAACCAGCTCCGGCGCCTTCTCGAGCTTCCGGGGCGGGCGAGCCGGTACGGAAAGACAGGAACGGCGGGGCCTCATCCGTTCCCGAGCATATGTGCTCGGCTAGGCTCACTTGCCTCAAACTCAATGAGGAGAGGCGTCGTGGAAGCGGGCTCGAGGGTCGCAGTGGGTGGCCCCTATTTCGAGGATCTGGAGCGGGGTCAGACCTTCGACGCGCCGGCGATGACGCTCACCTGGGGCCATGCGGCGATCCACCAGGCGATCGCCGGCGACAGGATGCTGTTGCCGCTCGACGCCCCGTTGAGTCGAGAGGTGACGGGTTCCAAGGACGCGCTGGTCCATCCGAACCTGGTGTGCGACGTGGCGATCGGGCAGTCCACCGTTCCGACGCAGCGAGTGCTCGGAAACCTCTTCTACCGGGGCCTCGTGCTGTTGCGCCAGGTCTTTCGCGGCGACACCCTGCGCACGAGAACCGAGATCGTCGCCCTGAAGCAGAACCGAGCACGCCGCGACGGGAGCGCCTCGGGGCTGGCTGTCCTGCGGATCCAGACACGCAACCAGCGCGACGAGCCGGTGCTCGACTTCTATCGCTGCCCGATGATTCCAATGCGAGATTCGGGTGTCGCCACCGGCCACGCCGATGGCTTCGACGAGATCTCCGAGGAGCTCGACCCGAGCCGCGTACGGGCAGCGATTCCGCAATGGGACTACGAGGCGATGCGCTCTCGGGTCGCCGACCAGGCTGCGGCACCCGAGCCTGGGACCGTCTATGTGATCGAGGGTAGGGACACCGTGACGACCGCGCCGGAACTGGCGCGCGTCACGCTCAACCTTGCGATGACGCACCGCGACGGCGGCGCGGGGATACACGGGCGCCGCCTCGTGTACGGAGGTCAGACGATTTCGATCGCCGCGGCGCACGCCGCCCGGGCCCTACCCGCGTTGGCGACGATCGTCGCATGGCGCAGCTGCGAGCACTCCGCACCCGTCTTCGAGGGGGATGTGCTCAGTACCGAGGTGACCGTGGTGGCGACGTCACAGTCGGAGCACGGCGCGACGCTCGCCGACCTGCGCGCCACCGTTCACGCCGACCGAGGAAGCGGCGAACCGCCCGAGCAGGTGCTCGACTGGGCCTTCGTCGGCGTCCTCGCCTGATTGGAGATCCGATGACTGGAATTCTCGACGGCCTCCGTGTGATCGAGGGTTCGGCCTACGTCGCCGCCCCGCTCGGCGGCATGACGCTGGCCCAGCTCGGCGCCGACGTGATCCGCTTCGACCAAATCGGCGGTGGGCTGGATCGCAACCGCTGGCCGGTCACCGACGACGGGTTCAGCCTCTTCTGGGCCGGCCTCAACAAGGGCAAGCGCTCGCTGCAGGTGGACCTTCGCTCAGATCGCGGCAAAGAGCTCGTGACCGCGCTGATCTCCGAGCCCGGCCAGGACAGCGGGATCCTGCTGACCAACTTCCCCGCCCGGGGCTGGCTCTCTTACGAGGCGTTGCGCGCACACCGCAACGACCTGATCATGGCCACGATCACCGGCAACCACGACGGCAGCTCAGCTGTCGACTACACGGTGAACCCGGCGACGGGCTTTCCCTGGGCGACCGGCCCGCGCAACCTAGGAGTGCCCTTCAATCACCTTCTCCCCGCATGGGACGCGATCACCGGCACCCTAGCTGCCGCCGGCGTGCTTGCGGCAGAGCGCCATCGCGGGCGTACGGGCAAGGGACAACACGTCACCGTCGCCCTCTCCGACGTCGCCTTCGCGATGGTTGGCAACCTCGGCAAGATCGCCGAGGCACAACTCTGCCGGCGCGAGCGTCAGAAGGAGGGCAACTACCTTTACGGCGCCTTCGGCCGCGACTTCCTGACCGCCGACAACAGGCGGGTGATGGTGGTCGCCCTGACGCAGCACCAGTGGAAGGCGCTGGTCGAGGCGACCGGTTTGCACGCCGCCTTCGAGTTGGTCGAGCAGCAGCTCGATGTGGACCTCTCCAAGGAGGGTGATCGGTTCGCGGCTCGCGAGGTGCTCGGCGCGATCCTGAAGCCCTGGACGATCAGCCACACCCTCGAAGAGATCGGCGAGATCTTCGATCGCCATGGAGTCTGCTGGGGCCCCTACCAGACGTTCATGCAGCTAGTGGACGAGGACGCCCGCTGCTCCACCGAGAACCCGATGTTCAAGGCGGTCGAGCAACCCGGGGTCGGCACCTATCTGATGGCCGGTTCGCCGCTTGACTTCTCCGAACACGGCCGTCTGCCCGCCACCCGTGCGCCGATGCTGGGTGAGCACACGGACGAGATCCTGAGCGAGCTGCTCTCGCTCAGTGAAACCGAGATCGGACGCCTCCACGACGACGGAGTGGTCGCCGGCCCCACGGCGGTGGCGGCCTGAGGACAGCCGCCGAGAGCGTTTGCAAGATGGAGCTAGCCGGGCTCGAACCGGCGACCTCCTGATTGCGAACCAGGCGCTCTCCCAACTGAGCTATAGCCCCGCGGTGCGCGCGGAAACCGGGCGCAAGCAGAGAGGATAGCCCGCTGCGCGGCTCGGTGGGAGGGCGCGAAATCGCGCTTGCGGCGGCGGGCACCCGGCGGATGTGCGGCGCCGGCGATTTAAGCTCCTGCCGTGAGCTTCCGCCTCCGACTGGTCCTCTTCTTCTTCTTGATCGTGGTGGTGCCGATGGTCACGCTAGCCGTGCTGGTGTCCCAAGTCGCCACCGATTCGGCCAACGGCAAGGCCGACGCTCGCCTCGACACCGGGCTCAACGCCGCGACCGGCCTCTATGAGCAGGCGCAGGGCGAGGCGCGCGCCGCGGCGAAGCGGATCGCGGACGAGATCGCCGCCGACGCGGACGCCGCGGCCGTCCTCGAGCACGGCGCGACATCCGAAATCGAGGCGCTCGCGAACGATTACCTGGACTCTGGTGTCGCCACGATCCGGCTCACGAACGCGGCCGGCGATCGCGTCGCGGCCGGTGGCCGGCCGATCGCCGATGCCTCCGTCGACCTGGTCTCCGCCGCCGGAGCGCCGATCGGCAGCGTCTCGGTCTCGACGACGACCTCGAAGCGATACATCGCCGACCTCAAGCGGATCACGGGCGAGGACTCCGCGCTGGTCGGACCCCGCGGCCCGATCGGCGGCGCGGTCGAGATCGAGGCGGCGGCGCTGCCCGAGGGCGGCGAGGCGACCGACTTCGAGGCCGATGGTCAACAGCTTCGTGTCGCGGCGACGCAGCCGCTCGGCCCCGACCGGGTGCGGGTGGCGATGTTCGCGCCGATCCCCGACGAGGGCTTCGTCGGCTCGCGCCCGAAGGTGGCGATCGCGCTGCTCGCCTTCTTCGCGATCGCGCTGCTCGCAATCGCGATCGCGCTGCGCTCGCTGCAAGGCTATGTGCGCGAGATGCTCGGCGCCGCGCGGCGGATCGGCGACGGCGACTTCTCGCGTCAGGTCCCGGTCAGCGGCGGCGACGAGATGGCCGGACTGGCGAGCGAGTTCAACAAGATGAGCGACCGACTCAGCGAGCAGATGAACCAGCTCCGACGACAACGGATCGAGATCGAGAAGTCGGTGCGCCGGGTCGGCGAGGCGTTCGCCTCCGGGCTCGACCGCCAGGCGCTGCTCGCGATCCTGGTCGAGACGGCGGTCGGGACCTGTCAGGCCGACTACGGGCTGATCGCGCTCAGCGGGCACGTCGGCGCCGAGGCCGAATACGGGCGGGCGACGGAGGACGTTCAGGAGGCGGCGCTCGCCGCCGAGCAGCGCGCCCTGCGTGAGGCCGGGCCGGTCGAGGACCTCCACGGCCACGCGTTCGCGCTCGCCAGCTCGCTCGGCCACGTCGCACAGGACGGTGCCCCCGTCGGGGCGATGACCGTCGCCCGCGCGGGCCGGCGGTTCGACGCCAACGAGCGCGAGGTGTTCCTCTATCTGGTCGGCCAGGCGGCGGCCTCGGTGGAGAACCTCGCCTTGCACGAGCTCGTCTCCCAGCAGGCGGTCACCGACGACCTCACGGGGCTCGCCAACAAGCGCTCGTTCCGCGACGTGATCGTCAAGGAGGCTGCGCGCGCCGCCCGCTTCGGACACGATCTCTCTCTGCTCATGCTCGACATCGACGACTTCAAGCAGGTCAACGACACCTACGGTCACCCGCAGGGCGACGAGGTGCTGCGGCAGGTCGCCCGGGCCCTGATCGCCGAGTCGCGCGGCATCGACGAGCCCGCCCGATATGGCGGCGAGGAGTTCGTCGTCGCCCTGCCCGGGACCGACGTCGAGGGCGCGACCGAGGTCGCGGAGCGGATCCGAACCAGGATCGCGAACGAGCGAATCCGGATCGTCGACGGCGGCGGCGGGCTGAACGTGACGGCGAGCCTCGGGGTGGCGACGACGCCAGGCGCCTCCGCCGACGTCCAGGAGCTGGTCGCCGCCGCCGACGCGGCGCTGTATGAGGCCAAGCGCGCAGGCAAGAACCGCGTCGTCGTTGCCGACACGGCCGGGCCGCGGCTACCGCCGCCCAGCCCCCGAGCCGGCGATCCGATCGCGAAAGGTTCCTGAGCGTGAGCGGCGAAACAAGGGCTGTGACGCCCGCCGGGCGTCGTGCGATCAGCCTTCACCGCGCGACGATCGCTCAGTAGTCTTTCGTCTTACCGCGTAGCAATGGGAATTCTCGACGACGCGATCCGGGAGCATCTCGAGCTGAAGCGTCGGCTCGGCGCCGACGACGAGGAGCTTGCGCGGCTCGAGGGCGAGGCGTTCGGGCCGGCGAGCCGCCCGGGCGATCCCGACTTTCCCGCGCAGGGGCAGGCCGCGACCGCGACCGCGACCGAGGCTGCGATCGGCGGGCGCCCGCCGGCGGGCGACGCGCAGCCGACCACCAGCGAGGGGACGACGGGGCCCGCGGCTGCACCGGAGCCGCCCGCGCCCTCCGAGCCGCCCGCGAGCGAGCCCGAGGCTCCCTCGGCCCCCGAGTCAGAGGCCCCGGCGGCGCTCTTTCACGACCAGCAGGCGGTGGAAGCCGCGCCCGAGCCCGAGCGCGCTGCGCCCGAGCCCGAGCAGGGCGCCCAGGCGCCGCTGACCGATGAGCGGCCGGCCGTCGAGCCGTCGCAGACCGAGCATTCGGCGCTCGAGCCGAGCGATACCGGCGAGCGACCGATCGAGTCATTCGACACGGTCGAGCATCCTTTCGAGCAGGAAGCCGAGGACACCGGCGAGGCCGAGGTCGTCGAGGGCGAGCTCGAGCAAGAGGAAGAACGAGGAAGACGAGGACGTGCTCGAGGAGACGCCGGAGTTCCTTCGCGATGCCCCGGAGGACGATGAGCTGTGGTTCGAACAGGGCGAGCCCAAGGACTTCGACTTCTGAGCGGTCGATCAACGCCTCCAGGGCCGGGTTGCCCTGGAGCGCGCGGCTCGAGCTAGACGTAGCCGCGGGTGCGGGAGGCTTCGACGACCCGCTCGAGGCCGACTATGTAGGCGGCTTCGCGGAGGTGGAGCCCGGTTTCCTTGGCGCGGCCGTTGACCTCGCGGAAGGCGCGGCGCATCACGGTGCCGAGCTTGTCGTTGACCTCGCGCTCCTCCCAGCGGAAGTGCTGCAGGTTCTGCACCCACTCGAAGTAGGAGACGACGACCCCGCCGGCGTTGGCCATCACGTCGGGGATGATGTAGACCCCCTTGTCGCTCAGGATCCGGTCGGCGACCGGGGTCGTCGGGCTGTTCGCGCCCTCCACCAGGACCTTGCATTGCATTCGATCGGCGTTGTGCTCGTGGATCATCCCGCCGAGCGCCGCCGGGATGAAGACGTCGCACGGGATCTCGATTAGGTCCTCGGCGTCGATCGGGTCGGCCGGCTCGAACTCGGTGATCGAGCCTCCCCGAACGAGGTGGTCGTGCAGCTGGTTGGCATCGATGCCGGCGTCGTTGCGGATCGCCCCGTTGGCGTCCGCCGCACCGACCATCCGGGCGCCGAGCTGCTGCATGATCCGCGCCGCCCACGAGCCGACGTTGCCGTACCCCTGGACGACGAAGGTGGTGTCGGCCGGGCTGAGCCCGAGCTGCGGCGCCGCCTCGCGGAACATGTACACGCAGCCGCGACCGGTGGCCGCCTCGCGGCCGAGCGAGCCCTCGAGCGAGATCGGCTTGCCGGTGACCACCGCCGGGGTGTGGCCGTGGAGCTTTCCGTACTCGTCCATCAGCCAGGCCATCACCTGCGCGTTGGTGTTGACGTCGGGCGCCGCGATGTCGCGGGTGGGGCCGAGGATTTTCTCGATCTTGTTCATGAACGACCGTGCGATCTGCTGCACCTCGTCCGAGGTGAGCTGGCCCGCGGGACAGTTGACGCCGCCCTTGGCGCCGCCGTAGGGCACGCCGGCGACCGCGGTCTTCCAGGTCATCAGCGAAGCCAGCGCGCGGACCTCGTCGATGTCGACGTCGGGGTGGAAACGGATCCCTCCCTTGTACGGGCCGCGGGCGCCGTTGTGCTGGATCCGGTAGCCCGAGAAGGTGTGGATCTTGCCGTCGGAGAGCTTCACCGGGATCTGAACCGTGACCTCGCGATAGGGCGTCCAGAAGACGACCCGGAGGTCGTCCGCCAGCTTCAGATGATCGGCGGCGATCTCGAAGTAGTGGCGGACGATCTCGAGGTTCGAGACTTCGGCGGGCCGAACCTTGGTCGCGGTCGCTTCCTCCACCACGCGGGGCGACTTGTCCGGGTGCTTGCGTTCTCCGACCGCGACCGCCGTTTCCCCTTCGGCCATCCTCTTCCTCCTGTCCGCCTTGTACCCCGATCCTCGCACAAAGCATGCGCCCCACAAAGCAGGCGGTCCGCTGCGAACGGCGGCCAGTGCGCGATGGCGGTCGGTGAGGGCGGAGCGCGGTGGCGGCGCGGCTCGAGCCTACAATCGGGCTCCTGGGGCCATAGCTCAGTTGGGAGAGCGCTTCCCTTGCACGGAAGAGGTCGCCGGTTCGAGCCCGGCTGGCTCCATCACGAGTCGCGAGCGCGCCGCGCCGACGGGCGCGCCGGCGCGCGCGGCCGTCGGTAACCGCCGCTTCGAGATCACGCGCACGCGCGCGCCATGCTTGGGCGCCAGGGTGATCCCGCGCAGGGCAACCGGATCGGGCTCCGGGCGCACCGGGGCGAGCTCGACCCGGGAGAGCACCACCCGCAGCACCTCGGCGATCTCGGCCTGCGCCAGCGCGGCGCCGATGCAGCGCCTGATCCCGCCGCCGAACGGCAGCCAGGTGTAGGACTCGGCGCCCTCCTCCACGAAGCGCTCCGGCCGGAAGCGCTCCGGCTCGGGATACAGATCGGCGCGGTGGTGGACGAGCGCGATCCCGGGATAGACCTTGATCCCGGCCGGCAGCTGCCAGCCCGCCACCCGGCGGGGGGCCTTCAGAGTGCGTTCGGCGGCGTCGATCACCGGGCGCATCCGCAGCGTCTCGGTGACGACCGCGTCGAGGTAGCCGTCGTCGTTGCCCACGAGCTCGTCGCGCAGGCGCTCGAGCACGGGCTGGTTGTGCAGCAGGAGATCGAGCGCGAACGCGAGGCCGGTCGCCGTCGTCTCGTGGCCGGCGGCGAGCATCGTCATCAGCTCGTCGCGCAGCTCGACGTCGCGCATAGGCCGCCCCTCCTCGTCGCGCGCCCGCAACAGCAGCGAGAGCACGTCGTCGCGCTGCTCCAGATCGCCGGCCGCGCGTCGCCGCTCGATCTCCTCGTACAGCAGCGCGTCGGCTGCCCGCATGCGGCGGGCCAAGAGCCCGCCGGGGCTGAAGCGCCCGCGGTCGCGGCGCACGAACTGTGGTGCGAAGAAGAAGGCCTGCATGTCGATCACCGCGAGCATCGCCTTGCGCAGGCGCTCGATCCGCTCCGGCTCGCCGACCCCGAACACCGCCCGGCAGATGACCTCGAAGGTCAGCGCGCGCATCCGCTGGCGCGCGACCAGCTCCGAGCCGACCGCCCAGCGGTCGACCTCGGCGTTCGCGACCTCGCGGATCAGCGGCCGGAGCCCGCCGAGCGCCGATCCCTGAAACGGAGGCAGCAGCAAGCGGCGCTGGCGCAGGTGCTCGGGCCCGTCGAGAACGAGCACCGAGTGGTCGCCGAGCACGGCGGCGAGCGGCGCGTTCGCCTCGCCGGCGTGGAGATCGGACTGATCGCCGGTGAACAGGTCGCGGATCCCCTCCGGCTCGGCGACATAGACGCCGGTGCCGAAGACGAGCAGCTTGACCGTGAACACGTTTCCGTATCGTCGCTGCCACCCGCGGAGCGTCTCGAGCGGCCGGCGGGCGAAGCGGGCCGTGTTCACGGCCGCTGGGGTCCTCGGACCGGGAGGCAGCGCCACGCCGCGAGTATAGGAACGGGTCAGCGGCCGGCCGGGTCGGTGGCACAGCGTTGCATCGCGAGCGCGAGCCGCTCGGCCATATCGCCGCGCGTGCTGCGGTCAGCGGGATCGAGCGGCTCGCCGGTGCGCACGCAAAGCAGGTTGCGGCGCTCCTCGGGATCGCGCTCGAGGTCGTACATCTCGTACTCGGTCGGCTCCCGGCCGCGAGGGTCGAAGTAGATCGCGTACTTGTGCCTCGCGGTGCGCACGGCTCGAACCCGGTTCGGCTGGCCGGGCGCCTCCTGGGAGGCCGTCGCCGCCTGGTGGTCGTCGTAGGTGAAGTGGATCTCGTCCTGGATCGAATCGGCCGCCTCGACCGCGGTCGCGGCACCGAGGTCGACCGGCGCCGCGGCGAGCGCCTCGCGCCGCGGCCGCGCATGCCGGGCGACCAGCGGCGAGAGGTCGCGGCCGCGCAGGCCCGCGCCGCCCGCATCGGCGCCGGCCAGCGAGGCGATCGTCGGCAGCAGGTCGACCAGTGACGCCAAGGCGTCGGTCTCGGCGGGCTCGGCGAACAGCAGCGGGTTGGAGACGACGATCGGAACGTTGATCGTCTCCTCGTAGGCGTTGAACGCCTTCTGGCGCAGCCCACCGTGGGAGAGCCCCATCTCGCCGTGATCGGAGCAGCGGACGATCACCGTGCGCGAACGCAGCGAGCCGAGATCGTCCGGATCGCCGAGCGCCGCGAGCAGCCGGCCGACCTTCTCGTCGACGACGCGCTGCAGGTGGGCGTAGAAGTTGACGTAGTCGAGCTTCGCCCGGCGGCTGCGGAGCCCGCCCAGGTAGGCGTCCATTCCCATCCGCATCAGCGCGTGCACCTCGGGCTTGCCGCGCAAATCCTCGTCGACGGTCGCCGGCAGTTGCACCCCGAGCTCGCGGAACTCGGACTCGTCGTACCCGCCGCGGCGAAACGAGGCCGGGTAGCCGAGCACGTCGTGCGGGTTGATGAGCGAGACCACGAGGCAGAACGGCTCGGGCAGCTCCGGCCTGCTCAGCCAGCGCACGGCCTGGCGCGTGTACACGTCGTCCCATCCCGCCCCCTCGCCGGCGTTGCCACCCCCGAAGTGCTCGGCCCTCGTGTTCTCGCCGGCGTCGGGCGGGTCCCAGTCACCGAACCCGTACCGGTCGGCGAGCCGCGCGGCATCCGCGCCGGTCCAGCCGCCGAGCAAGCCCTCGCCCGTCGCCGCCCCGCTCGGGTGGGTGAGGTGCCATTTGCCCTTGTAGGCGACCCGGTAGCCGGCGGCGCGCAGCAGCCGCGCCAGGTTCGGGACCGCGGGCGAGAGCTCGGGCTCGTCGCCCGCCCGTGCTCCGAGGCGCAGCGCTCCGCTCACGAACCTCTCGATCACCCGTCGACGGCGCGCCGCGCCGCTTCGCAGCACCTCGGCCATCGTTCGGATCACCGCCGGCAGGTTGCGAGGGTCGGGCCGCAGGTCGGAGGCGGTGAGCGTCAGCGGCACCCCATGCTCGGCCGGATAGCGCCCGGTCAACAGGGTGGCGCGGCTGGGGGAGCACATCGCCGTATTGCAGAACCCCTGCCGGAAGCTGAGCCCGGTGCGGGAGAGCTCCGCTTCGTTGGGCATCAGCTCCCGCAGCCAGCCCGGATCGTCGGGCCAGTGGCGCGGGCGGCGCTGCTGGTCGGTGATCAGCAGGAGGATGTTGGGTCGGCGTGCGGGGCTCACTCCGGCGGGTTTCGCAGCGCGCCGATCAGCGGCAGCAGCAAGAAGATCAGGATCACGAGCGCGGCGACCGTGAACACGTCGAAGCCGTATTCGAACGCCACGGCCGCGGTCATCGCGCCGAAGAAGAAGCAGAAGATCAGCCCGCCGACCAGCAGCATCGTGCGCACGCTCGGATCCATGGTCGCTAGGACACCGCCTGCGCCGCGGCGCCCGGCGGGCGCCGGCGCTTGCCGAGCAGCGGCCTGCTCGCCGCGGCCCCGAACGCAAAGCCGCCGATCAAGCTGAGGTAGGCAAGTCCCGAGTCGGTGGCGATGCCCGACATCGACGTCTCGCCGATCGAGGGCACGAGCTGGAGCACGAACCGTGCCGCGACCAGGATCAGCGCCGGCACCTCGACGAAGGTGAACCAGAACGGGATCATCACGAAGCAGAGGATCGCGGCCCGCGGGTGGAGGACCGCATAGGCGCCCATCACCCCGCCGACCGCCGCGGTCGCGCCGATCAGCGGCGCCGTCGATCCGGAGTCGAACACCGCCTGGAGGTAGGTCCCGGCCAATCCCGAGAGCAGATAGAGGGCGAGAAAGCGGGGTCGTCCGAGCGAGTCCTCGACGCTCTTGCCGAACAACCACAGAAACAGCGAGTTGATCGCCAGCTGGAGCAGGCTGCCCGCCATGAACATCGCGGTGAGGAGCGTCAGCCACCACGGCGCCTGGTCGAGCGGGCTCGCGGCGGGCTCGCCGCAGACGAGCTGATCGCCGGCGATCGCGCAGGCGTCGTCGCCCGGGTGAGTGATCCGGAACGGGACGGCGCCGTACTCGATCGCGCTCTGGTCGATGCCCGCGTCGACCCCGGCCCGCTCGAGCGAGCCGTCGACCGGGAACCCGAGCTGCCAGCCGAAGACCGCCAGGTTGACGGCGATCAGCAGCACCGTGAGCAGCGGGAAGCGCGCCGCCGGCAGGTTGTCCTTGAGCGGGATCAGGGGGCGCCAAGACTATTCGGGCTGCGATCGTCCGCCGCCCGGGTTCGTCTGGCGCCCGGAGCACGGGGGCGCCGCCGCAAGTCGAGCCGACGGTCGCGACTCTCGCGGCGCCGGTCGAAAAGGCCCGTTACCGGATCAGGTTTGGGATCATTAGCCGGTGAGCTCACCCAGGACGGCGGACCCGTGGCGCGACACCGACGTGATCGACGAGCGCGCCGCCCGCTTCGGGCAGGCGACGACCGGCATCGTCGCCCTGCTCGGCGTCGTCCTGGGCTGGCCGCTTGCCTGGGCGCTGATCTCCGCCCAACTGCTGATCGGGCTCACCGTTGGCCGCCGCTATTGCCTGCCTTGCGTGGCCTACTTCGTTCTCGTTCAGCCGCGCTTCGGTGAGGGGCCGCTCGAGGACGCCAGACCGCCACGTCTCGCCAACGCGATCGGCACGGTGTTCCTCGGCTCGGCGGCTGCGCTTTGGTGGCTCGGCGCCCCGGCGGCCGCTTACGCGATCGCGGGCCTGGTCGCCTTCCTCGCGCTGCTCTCGGCCGGCACCGGCTTGTGCGCGGGTTGTGAGATCTACCGGCTGACCGCGAAGCTGCGCGGGATCTCGCCCCGGCACCACGACCGTCTCGATCCGGCCGACCTCGCCGGCCTCGACGGGGCCGCGCGCACCTACGTCGAGTTCACCCATCCGCTGTGCGCCGACTGCCGCGACTGGGAGCGGCGCCTGATCGCCACCGGGGACCCGCTGGTGCGAGTCGATGTGCGCGACCGGCCCGAGCTCGCGCACAAGTACGGCGTCGCGATCGTCCCGACCGTGGTCGCGGTCTCCGCCGACGGCGCGGTGCTCGAGCGACTGGCGCCCTGAGCCGCAGCTATGCGGCCCGCCGCGCGGCGACCTCGGCAGCCGCCTCGTCGGCGTGGTAGGAGCTGCGCACGAGGGGGCCGGAGGCGACGGACTCGAAGCCGAGCTCGTAGGCCGCGTCGCGCAGCGCGTCGAACTCCTCGGGGTGCCAGTAGCGGACCACCGGCAGGTGCTTCTCGGTCGGGCGCAGGTACTGGCCGACGGTGAGGATCTGAACGCCGTGGTCGCGAAGGATGGCGAACGTCTCGACCATCTCGTCGAATTCCTCGCCGAGGCCAACCATCAGCCCGGACTTGGTCACCAGCTCCGAGCCGGCCATCTCCTTCGCCGTCCTCAGCACGCGCGCCGAGCGCACGAAGTCGGATCCGCGCCGCGCTCGCGGGTAGAGCCGCGGCACGGTCTCGAGGTTGTGGTTGAAGACGTCGGGACGCTCGTGGACGACCTTGGCGAGCGGCATCTCCTGGCCGCGGAAGTCGGGGGTCAAGACCTCCACCTTGCAGCCCGGGGCCATCATCCGGATCGAGCGGATCACGCCGACGAAGGCACCCGCCCCGTAGTCGGGGAGGTCGTCGCGATCCACGGACGTGATCACGGCGTGGCGGAGGCCCATCTTCTTCACCTGGGTTGCGACTCGAAGCGGCTCCAGCGGGTCGTTCCAGGTCGGCACGCCGGTCTGGACGTTGCAGAACCCGCAGCGGCGGGTGCAGACGTCGCCGAGGATCATGAAGGTCGCGGTGCCGCGCTCCCAGCATTCGCCGACGTTCGGGCAGTTCGCCTCCTCGCACACGGTGTGCAGGTTGTCGGCCTCGATCGCGCGCTTCAGCGTTCGGTAGCTCGGTCCGCCCGGAGCGGGGACCTTGAGCCACGACGGCTTGCGCTCGCGAAACGGCCGTCCCTCGATCCGAGAGGCGCCTCCCGGGTTGGCGCGGGAACGGGTTACGTGGACGCGGTCGGCGACGTCGTTCATGCGGCTTCCAACGCTAGCGGCCCGAGCAGCTCGCCGGCCGGAGTCTCCACCGGGCGGCGGTCGTAGACGTCGGCGAGCCGCTCGGCGAGGGTGGAGGCGAAGGCATCGAGGTCCTGCTCGGTTCCGAGCTCGCGCGCCAGGGAGGTCATCCGGCAGGCCTCGATCCCGCACGGGACGACCCACTCGAACGGCTGCAGGTCGTTGTTGACGTTGACGGCGAGGCCGTGGGTGGTGATCCCGCGGCTGATGTGGATGCCGATCGAGCCGATCTTGCGTGCCTTCCCCGCGGGCGGCTCGAGATCGCCGACCCAGACGCCGGTGAAACCGTCGATCGGCCGCGCCTCAACGCCCCACTCGCCGACCGCGCCGATCATCGCCCGCTCCATCAGGGCGACGTATTCGTGGACCGCCATGCCCGCCGCCTGCTGCGCTTCGCGTCCGTCGGCGCCGAGGCGGGGGGGCTTCATCTCCCGAAGGCTGATGATCGGATAGGCGACGAGCTGCCCGGGGCCGTGGTAGGTGACGGCGCCGCCACGATCCGTTTCCACGACCTCGATCCCCTGGCGCCGGTACCAGTCCTCGCCCATCGGCAGCTCGGCGGGATCCGCACGGCGGCCCTTCGTATAGACCGGCGGGTGCTCGAGCAGCAGCAGCACGTCCGGGAGCTCGCCGGCGCCCCGCGCCGCCGCCAGCGATCGCTGCAGCCGCAGCGCCTCCTCGTAGCCGATCGTGCCGGCGCGGACGACGCGTAGGTCTCGCATCGGCTCAGTTTCGCACGGCGGCGTCGAGCCGTTCGAGCGCCAGCTCGCGCGCGGCCTCCAGCGGGGTCGTCGCGCGCGCCTCGGCGGCGATCAGCACGCCGCGCATCGCCGCCTCGATCCCCATCGCGAGTTCCAGCGCCCGGTCCTCGTCGTAGCCGCGCAGCTCGCGATAGACGCTGATCAGGCCGCCGGAGTTGACCAGGAAGTCCGGCGCGTAGAGGATCGCGCGGTCGGCGAGCACCGCGGCCAGCCCGTCGTCGGCGAGCTGGTTGTTGGCCGCTCCGCAGATGATCCCGGCGCGCAACCGGTACACGCTCTCGTCGTCGATCACGCCGCCGAGGGCGCAGGGGGCGAGCACGTCGCAGCCGCCGGCGATCGCTGCGGCGGGGTCGAGCCAGCGGGCCTCGAGCTTCGTCGCCAGCTCGCGCTTGCGCAAATCGACGTCGGAGAGGACGAGCCGCGCTCCCGCGGCGCGCAGACGAGACGCGAGCCTGGCGCCGACGTGACCGAGCCCGACGACCGTGACCTCGAGCCCGCGGAGGTCGGTGGAGCCGAACCGTGACTCGACGCAGGCGCGCATCGCGGCCTCGACGCCGATCGCGGTGAACGGGCTCGGGTCGCCGCCACCTCCGGCGCTCGGCGGCAGGCCGGCGACGTGGTCGGTGCGCTCGGCGATCGCGACCATGTCGTCGGTGCCGGTGCCGACGTCCTCGGCGGTGATGTAGCGGCCGTCGAGTGACTCGACCAGGTCGCCGAAGTCGAACAGCATCGCGCGACGCTGCGACGGGCTCAGCGACGCCGGCGCCTGCGGCGCGCAGATCACGCCCTTGCCACCCCCGAGATCGAGCCCGGCTGCCGCCGCCTTCAAGGTCATCCCCTTGGCGAGGCGCAGCACGTCGGCGATCGCCTCGGCGGTCGACCCGTACTGCCACATGCGCAGTCCGCCGAGCGCCGGGCCCAGCGCGGTCGAATGGATCGCGATCCCCATCGGCGCGCCGCTGCGCGGGCCTCTGCGGACGTCGAGCTGCTCGTGCTCGAAGTCGCCTTCGAGCGGCGCCGGTGGCGCCGGTTCGGCAACCCGCGCCGAGCGACCAGGCCGCGCGATCTCGGCCAGGCGCATCAGAGCTCAGCACCCGCCTCGAGACGGGCCTTGACCGAGCCCAGGAAACGGGCCGCCTCGGCGCCGTCGAGCGCCCGATGGTCCCAGGACATGCACAGGTAGGTCATCGGTCGGATCGCGATCGAATCGCCGTCCGGACCCTCGATCACGACCGGCCGCTTGACGATCGCCTCGAGATCCAGGATCGCGACCTGCGGCTGGTTGATGATCGGCGTCGCAAGCACCGCTCCGAACTGGCCCGGGTTGGTGATCGTGAAGGTGCCGCCGTGGACCTCGTCGGGCTCCAGCCCGCGGGCCCGCGCCCGCTCGGCGACGTCGGCGATCGCCGCCGCCAGCCCCTCGACGCTGAGTCGCTGCGCCCGCGGGACCACGGGAACGATCAGGCCGTCGTCGAGCGCGACCGCGATCCCGAGGTTGACGTCTTCGTGATGGACGATCTCCTCGCCCTCGACGGAGGCGTTCAGGACCGGGAACTCGGCCAGCGCCGCAACCGTCGCCCTCGCCACGAACGAGAGGTAGGTGAGCGGCACCCCGCGCCGAGCCATCGCCTCCTTGAGCTCGGCCCGTCGTGCCGCGACCCGTGACATGTCGACCTCGACGATCGTCGTGCAATGCGCCGCGGTCCGCCGGCTCTCGACCATGTGCTTGGCGATCGCCTGGCGCATCGGGCTCATCGACTCGCGGCGCCCGCCGTCGACGGCGACGTGCTCCGTCTCCGCAGGCCGCTCCGCCTCGGAAGCCGACGCCTGCTCGGGCCGGTAGGGCGATTCGGTGTGGAGGACCGGGGCCCGCCCCGCATGACCGTCGCCCTGGTCGGACTCCACGTAGGCGAGGACGTCCTTCTTGCGCACCCGGCCGCCGATGCCGGTGCCCTCGACCTGGTCGAGGTCGACGCCATGCTTGTCGGCGATCCGGCGCACCACCGGCGAGACGAAGCGGGAGCGATCGGGCTCGCCCTCGAGGGGGGCGGTTGGCGTCGCCGCCGGCTCGGGCTCGCGAACCTCGGCCTCGTCCGGGTGCGCCTCGCCGGCTCGTGCCGAGGAGTCGATCTCGGCGATTGCCTCCCCGACCGGCACGGTCGTTCCGGCGTCGGCGACGATCCGAGCCAGCCGGCCACTCGCCGGCGATGGGATCTCGACGTCGACCTTGTCGGTGGTCACGTCGGCGATCGTCTCGTCGGCCTCGACCCAGTCGCCCGGCTGCTTGCGCCACTCGACGATCGTCCCCTCGGAGACGCTGATCCCCATCTTCGGCATCTCCACCAACACCAACGTTCCGCCCGCGTCCTGCGCTTCGCGTTCGGGCGCGGCGGGGTCAGCCGAGCGACTAGTAGGCGAGGAGCGCAAGGCACGCCTCCTTGATCTCGTCGAGCTGCGGGAGCACGGCCTGCTCCAGTGGCGGGCTGAACGGGATCGGGACGTCCGGGGCGGTGAGCCGCCGCACCGGCGCGTCGAGGTCCTCGAAGGCCTCGGCTGCCACCAGTGCGGCGACTTCCGCCCCTACCCCGCACGATCGGGTCGCCTCGTGGGCGACCAGCACCTTCCCGGTCTTTCTCGCGCTCGCCAGGATCGCGGCGGTGTCGAGCGGACACAGCGAGCGCAGGTCGAGCACCTCGATCGATTCGTCGAGCTCCTCGGCTGCGTGGAGCGCGAGGTGAACGGCGGACCCGTAGGCGATCACGGTCATCTCCTCGCCCTCGCGCGCCAACCGCGCGCTGCCGAGCTCGACTACGTGCTCGCCCTCGGGCACCTGGCCCTTGACGTAGCGGTAAAGCCCCTTGTGCTCCATGAAGCAGACGGGATTCGGATCGCGGATCGCAGCGGTCAGCAGTCCCTTCGCATCGGCCGCGGTCGCCGGGGCGACGACCTTGAGCCCCGGCGTCTGCAAGAACCACGCCTCGGGGTTCTGGGAGTGAAACGGGCCGCCCGAGAACCCGCCCCCCGACGGAAGCCGGACGACGATCGGCACCGCCACGCCCTGGCGGTAATGGAGCTTCGCGGCGACGTTCACGAGCTGGTCGAAGCCGCAGGAGATGAAGTCGGCGAACTGCATCTCGCAGACCGGCCGCATGCCCTCGACCGCGGCCCCGACGGCGGTGCCGATGATCGCGTTCTCGGCCAGCGGCGTGTCGAGCACGCGGTCGGCCCCGAACTCCTCGATGAAGCCGTCGGTGACCTTGAACGCGCCGCCGAAGGCGCCGATGTCCTCACCGATGCAGAGCACCGTCTCGTCGCGACGCATCTCCTCGCGCAGGGCGTCGGAGATCGCCTCGAGGTAGGTCATCTCGCGGGAGCCCTTCTCGACCGTCCCCGGTGTTCGGTCGCCGGTCACAGGAGCCTGTGTCATCGCGCGACGCCGTGCTCGGTCGTGGCCTGCGCCCCCGACCAGCGCGACCACGGTGCGTTGCCGTCGCCGAGCGGGGTGATCGCGTCGGCGAACACGCCCTCGGTCGCCTCCTCGGGATCGGGCATCGGCGAGGAGAGCGCCTTCTGGGCGCACTCGTCGACGTAGCTCTTCACCTCGTCGAGAATCCGCTCCACCTCGGTATCGGAGAAGCCGAAGTCGTCGACCAGGCGCTGTCCGTAGCGGTCGATCGGGTCGCGTCGCGCCCACTTCTCACGCAGCTCGGCGGGCACGTAACGCATGTCGTCGTGGGCACCGTGGCCGTGCATGCGCAGCGTCCGGCACTCGATCAGCGTCGGGCCGCCGCCGCTGCGGGCGCGGTCGACGGCGTCGCGAGCGGCCTCGAAGACGGCCTCGACGTCGTTGCCGTCGACGCTCGCCCCGGGAAAGCCGTAGCCGGGCGCCCGCTCGACCGGGTCGACCGCGAACTCGAGCTCGTTCGGGGTCGAGTAGGCGAAGCCGTTGTTCTCGAGCACGAACACGACCGGCAGCCTGTGGATGCCGGCGAAGTTCATCGCCTCGTGCCACTGCCCGTTGGCGGTCGAGCCCTCGCCGAAGAAGGTCAATGCCACCCGCGGCTCCCGGCGCTGCTTGAACGCCATCGCCATCCCGGTTGCGACCAGCGCCATGTCGGGGAGCATCGAGACCATCCCCACGCAACCGAGCTCGCGGTCGCCGAAGTGCATGTTGCCGTCCTTGCCGCCGGTGACCCCGTCGGCGCGGCCCATGTAATTGGCGAGATAGCGCTCCGGGGTGACGCCGCGGACGAAGTGCGCGCCGAGGTCGCGATGCAGGATGCACATCCGGTCGCGGGGGCCGAGCGCGTAGGCGGCGCCGACCGAGATCGCCTCCTGCCCGCGGCCGTCGTAGAAGCTGCCCGGCACCTTGCCCTGCCGGTAGAGCGTGATCGCGCGCTCCTCGGCGGCGCGCATCATCGCCATGAACCGCAGCAGGTTCGCGCGGTCGTCCCTGCTCAGGTAGCCGCCGCCATGCGTCGCGATCGTCGACTCGATCGCGCGCACGGATGCTCGCGACAGCGCCATTGCCTGGCTGCATTCTCTCCGCCCTTCGTGTCTGGCCGTTCACTCGGGATCTCCTCGTGGCCGGCCTGGCCTTCGCCGCTTCGGGATCTCCTCCGCGGCGCCTACGGACGATGGGTGCTCGGGGTTCCGCCCTCACTCCCTATGTCTGGATCCGCCCGAGCTGCTGCTCGTGCGAATCCCTACAGGATTCTATTCCCGATCTGGCGTCGTTTCAAGCCTCGTCGCTCGAGATTGCGCGGCGCGACACGACCGTTGCGGTCGCCGCCGCGGCGCCCGCGGTCGCGGGCTGACGCCGCGCGGACGCCCTTCTAGGCCTCCGCGGGCCTGGCCTCCGGCTCGCCGCCGACCCGGGGCAGCCAGCCGAGCGAGCGCGGGAGGTACCAGTTCCAGTCGCCGAGCAGCTTCATCGCCGCCGGCAGCAGGACGCCGCGGATGATCGTCGCGTCGATCAGGACCGCGACGCCGAGGCCGACGCCGAACTGCTTGAACTCGACGACGCTGACAGGGTGGCGAAGATCGCGAACACCGCGACCATCACGATCGCCGCCGCTGGTCACCACCGAAGCCGTGCGTCTTGATCCCGTGCTCGACCGCGTCGGCGGTCGCACAGGCCCCGGTCGATAGGCCTCGCGGACCCGGCTGAGGATGAACACGTGGTAGTCCATCGAGAGCCCGAAGAGGACCACGAACAGGAACAGCGGCAGCCAGGAGGTCACCGCCCCGGTCGACTCGAAGCCGAGCAGGCCCTCGAGGTGGCCCTCCTGGAAGATCCAGACGAGCGACGCCGTAGGCGGCGCCGACCGAGAGCAGGTTGAGCAGGATCGCCTTGATCGGGATCACGATCGAGCGGAAGGTCACCAGCAGGAGCAGCGAACGCCATCGCGAGCACGAACGCGAACACGATCGGCACCCGGCTCGGCCATCAGCTCGTTGAAGTCCTCCGAGCCGGCGGTGAAGCCGGTGACGTTGGCATCGGCGCCGGGGACGCCGCCGAGCGTCGCCGGGATGAGCTCGTCGCGCAGCTCGTCGAGCGCCGCATAGGACGCGTCGTTGGTGCCGTCGCCGGCGATCGGCACGTCGATCACGGTGACCGTGCCGGTCCGGGCTGCACGTCGATCGTGACCGGGCCGTTCGTCGAGCTGGTCGCTCGCGCGCCTCGCCTCGCAGCTCGCTCGACCGCCGCCCGCACCTGCGCCCGGTGAGCGTCGTCCGCGCTCGACCACGACCTCGGCCGGGATCTGGTTCGCCCGGGAACGCCTCCTGGATCTCGGTCGTAGGTCTGGATCACGGCGAGGTCCTGCGGCAGCGAGTCGATGCCCGGCACCGCCATCTTCATGTTCAGCGCCGGAATCGCGAGCGCGAGCAGCACAGCCGGCGGCGAGCGACCGCCGCGACCAGCGGCCGGCGCAGCACCGCGGTCGAGGATCGCCGACCAGACGCGCGACTCGCGCGCGGCGCGCTGCGGGGCCGGCGCGAGGAACGGGATCCGGCCCTTGTCGACGCGGTCGCCGAGCTTCGAGAGCACCGCCGGCAGCACGGTCAGCGAGCCGATCACGGCGATCGCGACGACCAGGATCGTCCCGGTCGCGAACGAGGTGAAGGTCGAGGCGCCGGCGAGATACATCCCCGCCATCGCGATCATCACGGTCACGCCGGAGACCAGCACCGCGCGGCCCGAGGTCGCCGCCGCGGCCTCGAGCGCGGCCTCCGGCGCGTTGCCCCGCTGCCCGCTCCTCGCGCTCGCGGCGCAGGTAGAACATCGAGTAGTCGACCCCGACCGCGAGCCCGATCAGCAGGATCACCGACGCCGACCGCCTGGTCGACGGGACAGACTGGCTCAGCGGGCCGAGCAGGCCGATCGCCGCCGCGACCGCGGTCGACGCCGAGCAGCAGCGGACACCAGGGCGGCGACGAGAGCGCCGAAGGCGAACAGCAGGATCACGAGCGTGATCGGCAGCGAGGTCACCTCGGCCTTCTTGAAGTCGTCCTCGAACGACTCGTCGAGCTGCCTTGCTCGGCGCTCGCGTCGCCGAACTGCTCGATCGCGTAGCCGGGATGCGCGGCCTGGGCAGCGGTCGACCGCGCGCAAGCGGCCGCCTCGACCCGGTCCTCGACCTGCGTCATCGTCGCCGGTCGGGATCTCGAACTCGACCAGCGCCGAGCGGCCGTCGGCCGAGACCTGCGCCTCGTTGCCGGCGCGCGTACGGGCTCTCGACGCCGCGCGACGTACTCGGTCGTCGTCGAGCTCCGCGACCGACGTCGTCGACAACGGCCCGGAACGCCGGATCGATCGGCGCTGGTGCCGTCGGTGCTCTGGACGAGCACCGTCTCGTCAGCCGGTCGGGGAAGTTGGCGTCGCGAGCGCGTGCTCGGCGCGCGCGCGACTCGCCGACGCCGTAGTCCTCGTCGTCGAGCGTCTTGGTGCCGACGGCGCCGCCGATCACCGAGCGGCGAGCGACGACGAACGCGAGCCAGCCGAGGATCGCCTTCCTGCGGTGCGTCGCGCTCCAGCGCCCGGCCCGGGCGGCGATGTTATTGCTGCGCTCCAGCGACGTTACCTCCGCGTCGCGTTCGATCGCGGGCGCAGCGTCCCGCGCGCGCGCCGCTCGGCCAATGGGGCTTTCCCGCGAGTGCCGGTGCGGGTAGCCGTATTGGCAGGTGCGCGCCGGTGCGGGAGAATCGGTACGCGATGTCCAGACGCAGCAGAGCGGACGTGGCCGAACCGTTCTGATCGTCGACGACCACCCGAGCTTCCGCGCCAGCGCCCGGCGGCTGCTCGAGGGCGGAGGGCTACGACGTCATCGGCGAGGCGGCCGACGGGAGCCGAGGCGCTGCGCGGCCGCGCGCGACCTCGCAGCCAGACGTCATCCTGCTCGATGTGCGCCTGCCCGAGCTCGACGGATTCGCGGTCGCGCGCCGGATCACCGGGCTCGCGGGCTCGCCCGGCGGTGATCCTGATCTCGAGCCGCGAGGTAGACGAGTGGGGCAAGGCGGTGGCCGACGCCGGCGGCGCGCGCGGCTTCATATCGAAGGCGGATCTCTCGAGGCGAGCGATGGAGGCACTGCTGGCGTGACCGGCCTGCGAAGCGGCGCTGCTCGGCTGGGCGCTCGCCGGGGCCGTGCACGGCTCGCGATCGCGGTCCAGACCGCGCTGATCGCGACGAGCGGAGTTCGTCCCGGATCACGGCCTGCTGGATCGCGATCAACGATCGTCATCGGCGGCGGCTTCGTCGGCGTCGGGCCTGTTCGCCTGGTAACGGCGTCCGGAGCAACCGGGTCGGCGCCGCTGATGGTCGCGACCGGCGTTCGCCTGGTTCGTGGCGCGTTTCGGCTCGAACCGAGCCGGCGTTCTGTTCACGGTCGGCGCTGCTGCTCGACAACCTGTTCGATCGCCACCGCGATCCACCTGCTGCTCGCCTTCCCCTCCGGGCGCCTGCGCGACCCGTCGGCGATCGCCGGCTCGTCGGTCGCGGCTACATCGCGGTCACGGTCGGCTTCGTGCCGCTGATCGCTCACCTGGGACGCCGGTGGCGAGGACTACTGCCTCGACTGCGCGGAAAACGTCTTCTTGGTCGATTCGAGCCCGAGCTTCGCCAGGCACCTGGGCGACGTCCTCGGCGTGGTCGGGATCGCGGTCCTGCTCGCGGTGCTCGGCCGGCTGGTCGGGCGCTGGCGCGCGCGCCACGCCGCCGATGCGCGCGGATGGTCACGCCGGTGTTCGCCGCCGGCGCCGCTGCTGATGGCGATGCTGGCGCTGGTACTGCGGCTCGACCGATCGTCAGCGCGGCCTCGACTTCGTCGACCGCGTCTATTACGTCGCGCTGCTCCCGTTCGGCCTCGTCCCGTACCTGTTCCTCGGCAGCCTCGCTCGGGCGCGGATGCTGCGCGGCGGCGCGGTCGGCGAGCTGGTCGCGCGGATCGGCGAGCAGGCTGGCGCGGGGCCGAGCTGCGCGACGCGCTCGCCGCGGGCGCTCAACGACCCATCGCTCGAGCTCGCCTACTGGCTGCCCGAGTCGCGAGCGCTACGTCGACGCCGGCGGGCCGACCGGTCGAGCTGCCCGGACGCGGGTCCGGGCGCGCGGCCTACCCGGTCGACGCTCGAGGGCGAGCCCGTCGCGGTGCTCGTCCACGATCCGCTGCTGCTCGACGAGCCCGAGCTGATCGAGGCGGTCGCCGCAGCGGCGGCGCTGGCGCTGGAGAACGAGCGTCTCGACGCCGAGCTGCGGGCGAAGGTGGGGGAGCTGCGCGACTCGCGCGCGCGGTCTGCTCTCGGTCGAGCTTGCCGAGCGCCGCCGCCTCGAGCGCGACCTCCACGACGGAGCCCAGCAGCGGCTGGTCTCGCTGGCGCTCGACCTGCGCCTCGCGCGAACCGCGGCGCGCGACGACCCCGAGGCGCGCGGAGCGGCTGCTCGACAGCGCCGGCGACGGAGCTCGAGCGGGCGCTCGAGGAGCTGCGCGAGCTCGCCCGCGGCATGCACCCGGCGGTGCTCTCCGACCGCGGCCTCGATCCGGCGGTCGAGGCGCTCGCCGGCCGCGCGCCGCTTCCGGTCGAGATCGTCGGAGCGGCTCGGCGAGCGGATGCCCGAGCCGATCGAGCTGGCCGCCTACTTCGTCGTCTCCGAGGCGCTCACCAACGTCGCCAAGTACGCCCATGCGAGCCGGCCGTGGTCCGGCTCGGACGCGACGAACGGCCGGGTCGTGGTCGAGGTCGACGACGACGGCGTCGGCGGCGCCGACCCGGCCGCGGCGCGGGCTGCGCGGGCTCGCCGATCGCGTCTCGGCGCTCGGCGGCCGACTCGAGGTCGACTCAGCGCCGCGGGCGGGCACCACGGTGCATCGCGAGGATCCCATGCGAGTAGTCGTCGCCGAGGACTCGGTGCTGCTGCGCGAGGGGATCGCGCGGCTGCTCAGCGAGCGCGGCTTCGAGGTCGTCGGCCAGGCGGGCGACGCCGAGGATCTGGTGCGCAAGGTCGGCGCCCACAAGCCCGACGTCGCCGTGGTCGACATCCGGATGCCGCCGACGAACACCGACGACGGGCTGCGCGCCGCGCTGCGGATCCGCGACGAGCAGCCCGAGACGGGCGTGCTCGTGCTCTCCGCCTACGTCGAGGAGACCTACGCGTTCGAGCTCGTCTCCGACTCGGCCTCCGGCCTCGGCTACCTGCTCAAGGACCGGGTCGCCGACGTCGAGGGTTTCGTCGATGCCGTCCGTCGGGTCGCCGACGGCGGCTCGGCGCTCGACCCCGAGGTCGTTTCGCGCCTGCTCGGCCGCAGCCGCCGCGACGACCCGCTCGCCTCGCTCACCCCGCGCGAGCGCGAGGTGCTCGAGCTGATGGCCGAGGGGCGCTACGAACGCGGCGATCGCCGAGCGCGCTGGTGGTCACCGAGCGCGCGGTCGAGAAGCACGTCACCAGCATCTTCGGCAAGCTCGACCTCGCCCCCGCCGCGGAGGACCACCGCCGGGTGCTTGCGGTGCTGACGTTCCTGCGCTCTTAGCGGGAGACGGCGCCGTTCATCCCGACCGGCGCCGCTCGGCCTCCCGGCGAACGCTGCGCAGCGCCGAGCGCGCCGCGATGACGTGGCCGCGGGTGCCGATCACGAGCGCCCGGTAGACGGCACCCGAGCGGCCTGGGAACTCGGCTCGGGTCTCGGCGCTGAGGCTCACGGGACCCTTTGGCGTCTCGGTGATCCGAAAGATGAGCGCGTAGCGGGCGTAGCGATGCTGGCCCATCAGCGCGAGGACAGCGGGCGGGACCGAACGGGTGACGATGAAGCCGGGGATCGTGGAGCCGATCCGGCCGGCCGGGCCGGAGGTGCCGGACGGCGTGCATCCGAGCGCCTTTGCGACGCCGCCGCCGACGGGGTTGCGGCCGCTGGCGTCGACCACGCCGACCAGCGCCTCCCAGGTTCGCTCCGCGGACGCCGCGACGTCGGTCGAGTGCTCGTCGATGAACGGCAGCGACTCGATCGGGACGTCGATCAGGCGCTCGGGTATCTCCGTCCCCCGCTCGCCGCCATCTACAGCGCCAACCCCAGCGGCTCCTCCAGCAGCGCCCTGACCCGGGCCAGGAACTGCGCCCCCTCGGCGCCGTAGAGGATCCGGTGATCGCAGGCCAGGGTGACGGCCATGATCTCGGCGCTGGCGAGCTCGCCGTCGGCGATCACCGGGGTCGCGGCGATCTCCCCGACCCCGAGGATCGCCGCCTGGGGCAGGTTGATCACCGGGTGAAAGTTCGAGACCCCGAACATCCCCAGGTTGGAGACCGTGAACGTCGCCCCCGAGAGCTCGGGCGGGGTGATCTGATGCTCGCGCACCCTGGCGGCCAGGGCCCGCGACTCGGCGGCGATCTCGCCCAGGCGCTTGCGGTCGGCGTCGAAGATCGTCGCCACCACCAGCGACTCCGGGGCGGCGATCGCGACCCCGACGTTGACGCGCTGATAAAGCTCAAAGCGCCCGTCGCGATAGGCGCCGTTGGCGCGCGGAAACTCGCGCAGGGCGAGCGCGCAGGCCTTGATCACCATGTCGTTGAAGGAGGGCACCGGCTCGCCCTCCGGCGCGCTCGCCTTAAGCCGCGCCCGGGCGCGGCCACAGCGGCTCATGTCGATCCGTGACTGCAGGTAAAAGTGCGGCGCGGTCGCCTTGGACTCGGCCATCCGCCTGGCGATCGTGCGCTGGGTTCGGGTCGGCTCGATCACCTCGACCGCGCCCTTGGCGGTCTCCGGCGAGGGCGGCGCGCCGGGCGGCGCGGCCGGCGCGGGCGCGGGGCGGGCGGGCGCCGGCTCACCGGCGGCCTCGACGTCGGCCTTGATGATCCGCCCGCCGGGGCCCGAGCCGCTGAGCGCCGACAGCTCGACCCCCCGCTGGGCGGCGATCCGGCGCGCCAGCGGCGAGGCCTTGAGGCGCCCGTCGGCGCCGGTCGGCGAGCGGGGGCGAGCGGGGGCGGCGGGCGCGGGCTCGGGGGCGGGCTCGGGGGCGGGCTCGGCGGCGCCGTCCTCGGCGGCCCGGGCGGGCGCCTCGGCGCCCGGCGCGGCCTCGGCGCGATCGCCGACCCGGGCGATCACCTCGCCGATCGGACGCGTCTCGCCCTCCTGGGCGAGGATCTCGATCAGGGTCCCGGCGGCGTCGGCCTCGAAGACCATGTTCGCCTTGTCGGTCTCGATCTCGACCAGCTCCTCGCCGAGCGCGACCTGCTCGCCGACCGACTTCATCCACTGCAAGACGGTGCCCTCCTCCATCGAGTCCGAGAGCCGGGGCATGACGATGTCGGTCATCGGATCGCCCCCTCGGTGGTCGCGAGCGCCGCGCTGACCACGTGCTCGGCGTGCGGGATCGCCGATTGCTCGAGGCGCTTGGAGTAGGGCATCGGGACGTCGGCGCCGGTGACGCGCTGGATCGGGGCGTCGAGGTGGTCGAAGGCCTGCTCCTGGACCAGCGCGGCGATGTTGGCGCCGACGCCGCCGTGGGGCCAGCCCTCCTCGACGATCACCAGCCGGTTCGTCTTCCGCACCGACCCGAGGATCGTGTCGAGGTCCAGCGGGCGCAGGGTCCGCGGGTCGATCACCTCCGCCTCGACGTGGTGCTCGCTCGCGAGCGTCTTAGCCGCCTGCTCGGCGATGTGCGCCATGCGCAGGATGCCGACGATCGTCACGTCCCCGCCCTCGCGCCGGGTCGCCGCGGAGCCGAACCGGATGATGTGGTCGTCGTCGTCCGGGACGTCGCCGCGCGCCCCGTAGAGGGTCTCGTGCTCGATGAAGATCACCGGGTTGTCGTCGCGGATCGACGCCTTCAGCAGGCCCTTGCCGTCGGCCGGGGTCGACGGACAGGCGACCAGCAGGCCGGGGATCTGCAGGAACATCGCCTCGAAGCTGTGCGAGTGCGTCGGCCCCAGCTGGTGCCCGCCGCCGCCCGGCATCCGAATCACGAGCGGGACCCGGACCTGGCCGTTGAACATGTAGGGAATCGCGGCTGCATGGTTGATGATCTGGTCGAAGGCGAGCAGCGCGAAGTTGACCGTCATCAGCTCGACGATCGGGCGCAGCCCGCCCATCGCCGCTCCCACTCCGGTGCCGACGATCGTGTTCTCGGAGATCGGCGTGTCGCGGACGCGCCGCTCTCCGAACTCGTCGAGCAGGCCCTCGGTGACCTTGAACGCGCCCTGGAACACGGCTACGTCCTCGCCCATCACGAATACCGACTCGTCCCGGCGCATCTCCTCGGCCATCGCGTCGCGCAGCGCCTCGCGCATCCGGAGGACGGCCATCAGTCGCCGTCCCCCTCCGGCTCACCGCGGCCTCGATCCTCGAGCGCCTCGCCCTCGTCCCGATCGCTGACCTCCTCTCCCGGCTCGCGGCCGGTGCGCGACGCGGCCTGGCCGCCGTACGCCGCCCCGGCCTCGGCCAGCTCGCGCGCCTCGCCCTCGAGGTGCTCGCTCTCGCGCTCACCCGGGAACGGGTGCGGGGCGCGCTCGTCGACCGCGTACCAGCCGGGAACCTGCTCGCCGACGACGTAGAGGTTGTCGTAAACCGAATCCAGGGGAGGCTCGGGCGAAGCGTCGGCGTAGCGAACGGCATCGAGCACCCGTTCCTCGACTCGGCCGCGCATCGCCTCGCGCTCCTCCTTCGAGAGCACGTCCTCGGCCTCGAGCCGGTCGGCGAACGCCTCGATCGGGTCCTTCTTGCGCCACTCCTCGACCTCCTCCTTGCTGCGGTAGACCTCGGGGTCGGCCGCGGAGTGGCCGCGGTAGCGGTACGTGAACGCCTCGACCAGGGTCGGGCGGCGCTCCTCGCGCGCGATCCGCAGATGTTCGGTCACCGTCTCTCGCATCGCGATCACGTCCATGCCGTCGGCGCGGACGCCGGGCACGCCGAGCCCCTCGGCCTTCTTCGAGAAGTCGGTGACCGCAGAGTGGCGCTCGACCGCGGTCCCCATGCCGTAGAGGTTGTTCTCGAGGATGAACACGATCGGCAGCTTCCAGAGGGCCGCGAGATTCATCGTCTCGCCGAAGTTGCCTGTGTTCGAGGCCCCGTCCCCGAACATGCACACGGTCACCTCGTCTCGACTCGTGTAGTCGGAGGCGAGCGCGAGCCCGGCCGCCAGCGGCAGGTTGCCGCCGACGATCCCGTAACCGCCCATGAACCGCTGCTCGCCGTCGAAGATGTGCATCGAGCCGCCGCGACCGCGCGAGGTGCCGTCCACGCGGCCGAACAGCTCGGCCATCACGCGCTTCGGATCGGTGCCGCGGGCGATCGCGTGCCCGTGCGTGCGGTAGGTCCCGATCAGGTAGTCGTCGCGGCGCATCGCCGAGACCGTGCCGACGATCGTCGCCTCCTCGCCGATCGCGAGGTGCAGGAAGCCGCCCGCCTTGGCGCGCTGGTATTGGCGCCCGGCCTCCTCCTCGAAGCGGCGGATCAGGGCCATCGTCTCGAGCAGCTCCAGGCACAGCTCCGGCTCGGGAAGCGGCCTCGGCGTGCCCGCTCCGTCCACCTTTGCCGTCTTCACCGTCTCATCCGCCAACCCACCCGCAACATAGCTGACGGGGGGTCGGCGCCTACGCGGACGCGGCCGCCGCCGCCTCCTCGAGGCGATCGTCGCCCCAGAAGACCTCCGAGCCGACGACCACGCTCGGCACCCCGAACACGCCCAGGTCGCCGGCTCGCTCGGTCGCCTCGCGAAGCCGGGCCTTGATCGCATCGCGGGCGATCGCCACCTCGAGCGAGCGCGGATGCAGCTCCGAGGACGCCGCGGCGATGAACACGTTGTCGGGCTGCGACAGATCGCGTCCGGCCGCGAACGCCTGACGGAACGCCGCGAGCGAGAACGAGACGGCGCGCCCGATCTGCCGCGCGAAGGTCGCGGTCCGCATCGCGATCAGCGTGTTGCCCGGAAACGGATCGGGCCAGCGGATCGGCGGCAGCCCGTAGGCCTGGGCGCGGCGCTCGCACTCGGCGATCCCGTCGTCGCGCCCGGGGCCGTTCGCCCACGAGTCGCGGCCGAAGCGCTTGAACAGGCCCCCGAGCAGGATCGGCTGCCACTCGGGGGTCGGCGCCGCGGCCTCGCGGAAGACGGCGTCGATCCGTTCCGCGGCCAGGTACGCGTACGGCGAGCCGAGGTCGTAGTAGAAGATCGGCCGCTCGGCGCTCAGTCGTTCTTGCGGACGTGCCACTGCACCGTTGCGGTCGCCACCGTCTCGCCCTCGGCGTTGGTCAGCGTGACGTCGATCGGGAACGAGATCTTGCCCTCGCCGTCGAGCAGCGCGAGCAGCCGTTCGGCGCCGGCGAGCTCCGCGCGGGCGTCGATCGGGCCGCGCGCCAGCTTCACGTAGCTGATCTCCGCCGCGGCGGCGAGCGGCGTGATCTCGGCAAGCCGGTCCGCGAAGGTGCCGACGAACGCGCCCCCCGACGCCGCCTCGGCGGCGGCGAACAGCCCCGCTGCGTGCTGCGAGCCGACGTGGTTTCGCAACCGCTCGTCGTCGGGCAGCCGTACCGTCGCGGTGCCGGCCGCGAGCTCGTTGATCTCGAGCCCGAGATGCCGGTTGAACGGGATCGCCGCCGCCAGCCCGTCGCGGATCGCGTCGAAGTCCAAGCCGGCCGCTACTGGTGGATGGCCCAGCCGTCGACTGCGCGCGCGGCCTCGGGGATCGCCTCGGAGATCGTCGGGTGAGGATGGACGATGCGGGCGAGCTCCTGGTAGCCGCCCTCGAGCTCGATCGTGTCGACCAGCTCGCTGATCATGTCGCAGGCGCGGTTGCCGACGATGTGGGCGCCGAGGATCTCGCCGTACTCGGCGTCGACGACTAGCTTGACGATCCCGTCGCGGTCCTCGTACACGGCCGCGGCTCCGACCCCGCCGAGCTTCATCCGCGCGGTCTTGATCTCCCTGCCCGTCTCCTTGGCCTGCGCCTCGGTCAGGCCGACACTGGCGACCTGCGGGTGACAGAAGGTCGCGCCGGCGACCAGGTTGGGGTCGAGCGGGTGCGTGGGGGCTCCGGCGACCGCCTCGACTGCGATCACGCCCTCCTCCTGGGCCTTGTGGGCCAGGGCCGGGCCGCGCACGAGGTCGCCGATCGCGTAGACCTTCGGGTTCGAGGTCCTTTGATACTCGTCGATCTCGATCTTGGCGCCGTCGCCCGTCTTCACCCCGGCGGCGTCGAGCCCGAGGCCCTCGGTGTCGGGCGCCCTGCCGCCGGCGATGCACATGTACTCGACCTCGATCGACTGGTCGCCGACCTTCGCCTTCACCGACTTCGACCCCGGATCGACGTCGGAGATCGGGTTGCCGGTGAGCACGTTGATGCCCTGCTTCTTGAACACCCGCTCGACCACCCGGACGACGTCCTTGTCCTCGGCCGGGAGGATCTGGGGCAACATCTCGATCAGCGTCACCTCGGTGCCGTAGCGGATGTACGCCGAGGCGATCTCGGCTCCCGAGGCGCCGGCGCCGACGACGGCGATCGAATTCGGCAGGCTCGGCAGCGACCAGGCGCCCCAGGTGTCTACCACCCTGTCGGAGAACTCGACCCCGGGGATCGGCAGCGCCACCGAGCCGGTCGCGAGGACGACGGCGCCCGCCTCGTAGGTCTGGTCGCCGACGACGACGTTGGCGTCCTTGTCCAGTGCCCCGCGGCCCTCGATCACGGTCACCTTGTTCTTGTCCCAGAGCATCTTCACGCCGCCCGAGAGCGTCTCGGAGACCTTGGCGCGACGCTCGCCGAGCGCCTTCCAGTCGAGGCTCGCGTCCTTGACCTTGACCCCGAGCTCGGCGCCGTGCTGGGCGTGGTCGAGCAGCTCCGCGGTGTAGAGCATCGTCTTCGCCGGGATGCACGCGTAGTTGAGGCAGCGCCCGCCGGGCTTGTCGATCTCGACGACGGCGGCATTCTTGCCGAGTTGGGCGGCTCGAATCGCGGCGTGATAGCCGCCCGGCCCGCCGCCGATCACGATCACGTCAAACGATTCGGCCACGCCTCGACTCTATAGAAGGCGCGCCGCGACCCCGAGGGACGGGCCGGCTCACTCGCTCGGGCGGCGCTCGGGCATCTGGATGCGCGCCATCGCCTTGATCATCCAGTAGAAGAGGGCGCCCGCGACGACGATCAGCAGGGTCGTGCCGAGCGCCTGCGCCCACGAGGTGGCCTGGACCAGGCCGAGCGAGGCCGCGACCAAGACCAGCACGAGCAGCGCCTGAAAACCGAGCACCGCCCAGTATCGAGCCCGCCACATCCCGTACGCCATCGTCCCCATCAGCGCCACTGCGACGAGTACCGAGAGCAGCGGCGCCTCGTGCTCGCCCTGCTCGATCCCATCGCTACCGACGCGCGTCACCTCGACCCCAGCCACGTAGCCGGCGATCGCCGAGACCGCGATCAGCGCCGAGATCAGAGCCCCGATCGTGACCACCATTGGTCGCTCTCCCTCGGCCAGGGGCTCGAGCTCCGCGCGCGCCGCCTCGTTTCGAGCCTCGCTTCGCGCGGCCATCGCCTCCTGGCGCGCCGCTCGCTCGGCGCGGCGCTCCTCGGATCGCTCCTTGCGCTTGCGGCGTTCGCTGCGCTTGCGCTCGCGGCTGCTGGCCATCGTCCGGCAGGCTAGTGCTCGCCGTCGAGCGCGGCGCGCAGCTCGCGCGCGGCTGCCTCGGGATCGGCCGCATCGCGGATCGCCCTGACGACGACGATCCGCCCCGCTCCGGCGGCGGTCACCTGATCGACGTTGGCGACGTCGATGCCGCCGATCGCAAACCACGGGACCTCGGGTCCGGCGACGGTGGCCGCATGCTCGATCAGCTCCAGCCCGGCCGCCGGCCGCCCCTTCTTGGTCGGCGTCTCCCACACGGGCCCGGCGCTGATCTGATCGGGAGCGGCCGGGCCGGTGGCGGCGCGCGCGGCCTCGAACTGCTCAGGCGAATGCGTCGACAGCCCCACCAGCGCGCCGGCCCCTGCGGCCGCGCGCGCCTCGGCGACCGGCAGGTCGTCCTGGCCGACGTGCACGCCGTCGGCGCCGCAGGCGCGGACCAACTCGGCCTCGTCGTTGAGGAAGAAGAGCGCGTCGTGGCGGCGCGCGAGCCGCGCAAACGGCTCCGCGAGGGCTATCAGCTCCTCGGCGCATCGCGGCGCCTTCTCACGAAGCTGGATCACGTCGACGCCGCCGCGCAGCGCCGCGTCGAGCAACGCGCTCGGTTCCCGCCCATCGGGCAGGCCCTCGCAGACGAAGTACAGGCGCGCGACCGACAACCGTCGGCGGCGCCCGGCGAGCGCGGCGTCCTCGGTTTTCGGCAATCCCATCCCGGGGAGTATCTTGCAAGGGAACGGGAGCCCGGAAACGAGTGGGCTGAGAGGGCGGCGACGGGCCGCCGACCGTCTGAACCTGATCCGGGTAATGCCGGCGCAGGGAGAGGCCGAGGTCCGCCCGCCCGGACAGGAGCGATCCGGTGCAAGCAACGAAGCAGAGCGATTTCGACCTGGTGATCGTCGGCGGCGGCGTGATCGGCCTCGCCTGCGCGTGGCGCGCCGCGCAGCGCGGCATGGGGGTGATCGTCCTCGAGCGCGAGCGCCCCGGTGCCGGCGCGTCCAACGTCGCCGCCGGCATGCTCGCCCCGGTTGGTGAGGCGACCTGGGGCGAGGACCGCCTGCTCGAGCTCGCGCTCGCCTCGCACCGGTTGTGGCCCGAGTTCGCCGCCGAGCTCGCGCAGTCGTCGGGACGCGAGGTCGGCTATCTGACCCTCGGATCGGTTCACGTCGCGCTCGATCGCGACGAGCTCGCCGAGCTCCGTCGCCGGTTCGAGCTCATGCGCTCGCTCGAGCTCGAGGCGCGATGGCTGAGCCCGAGCGAGGCTCGGCGGCTCGAGCCCGGGCTCGCACGCGTCGTCGCCGGCGGAGTTCTCGCGCCGCACGAGGCTGCGGCGGACCCACGGATGATGATCGAGGCGCTGGTCGCGGCGTTCGAGCGCGCCGGCGGCCGGATCGAGCTCGGCGACGTGGTCGGCGCAAGCTTCGAGGACGAGCGGCTCGTCGGCGTCCGGACCGCGCAGGGCGCCGAGCTGCGGGCCGCTCGGATCGTGCTCGCGGCCGGCGCCTGGTCGGCCGCCGACTGGCTGCCCGCCGCGGCGCGACCGCCGATCCGGCCGGTCAAGGGCCAAATCCTCACCCTGGCCGGCTCCGCGTCCGAGCCCGTCTGCGAGCGGATCGTGGTCAGCGAGCGGGTCTACGTGGTCCCCCGGGGCGACGGGCGCCTTCTCGTCGGCGCGACGGTCGAGGAGCAGGGCTTCGACACACGAGTCACCGCCGGCGGCGTCCACGAGCTCCTGCGCGAGGCCTACCGGGCGCTGCCCGAGGTCGCCGAGCTCGAGCTGGTCGAGGCGGTCGCCGGCCTGCGGCCGACTACCCCGGACAACATGCCGCTGATCGGGCCCGGGGCGATCGAGGGCCTCGTGCTCGCCACCGGACACTTCCGCAACGGCGTTCTCCTGGCGCCCGTCACCGCCGAGCGCATCGCGGCACTCGTGGCCGGAGATCGGGCGCCGAGCGCCGAGCGAGGCGGTGGCCCGGTGACGATCGAGCTCAACGGGGAGCGCATCGAGCTGCCCGAGGGCGCAACCGTCGCCGCGGCGGTCGAGCGCGCCGACGCAACCGGCGGGCGCGCCGGCGTGGCGGTCGCCGTGAACGGCGAGGTGGTGCCTCGAAGCCGGTGGGCGCGCACGGCCCTCTCCGATGGGCAGCGGGTCGAGGTCCTGGGGGCGATCCAGGGTGGCTAGGAGCGAAGCGAGGACTGTCGGGGCGCGGTCATCCCGCCCCCCGCCACCTGGCGGCTGGGGAACCGGGAGTGGACGTCCCGCCTGATCGTCGGCACCGGCGGCTTCAGATCCCTGGAGCAGATGGAGGCGGCCCTCCGAGCCTCGGGCACGGAGATCGTCACCGTCGCGCTGCGCCGCGTCGACCCGTCCGCGCACGGTTCGCTGCTCGACGTGATCCACGACCTGGACCTGTTCGCGCTCCCCAACACGGCCGGCTGCTACACGGCCCGCGACGCGGTCCGCACCGCGCGGCTGGCGCGTGAGGCGTTCGAGACCGACTGGGTGAAGCTCGAGGTGATCGGCGACGATCGCACCCTGCTTCCCGACGCGCCGGAGCTGCTCGCCGCCGCCGAGACGCTGATCGGCGAGGGATTCACCGTGCTTCCGTACACGAACGACGATCCGATCCTCGCCAAGCGACTCGAGCAGCTCGGCTGCTCCGCGGTGATGCCGCTCGGCTCGCCGATCGGCTCCGGGGCGGGGATCCGCAACCCGTACAACCTGCGGATCATCGTCGAGTCGGCGACCGTGCCCGTGATCTGCGACGCCGGGATCGGAACCGCCTCCGACGCCGCGCTGGCGATGGAGCTCGGCTGCGACGGCGTCCTGCTCGCGAGCTCGGTATCGCGCGCGGCCGACCCGGAGCGGATGGCGATCGCGATGCGCAAGGCGGTCGAGGCCGGCTTCGAGGCGCGCCGGGCCGGGAGGATCCCGCGGCGTCTGCACGCCGAGGCGTCGACGCCCGACGAAGGCCTGCCCGAGCTCGGCTGAGCCGGCGGGGATCGTGCGTCGCCGGAGCACCTGAGGCCCGTCGAGTCCTGGCACCCGTTCCCGCCGGCGTGCCGGCGGGTATCGGTTCGACCATGGCCCGGCTCGTCCTAGGACCCCTGCTGCGCTACGTCGGCGAGACCGAGGCCGTGATCTGGGTCGAGACCGACGAGCCGTGCGAGGTCGAAGTCCTGGGTCGGCGCGAGCGCAGCTTCGAGGTCGCCGGCCATCACTTCTGCCTGCTGGTGGTCGACGATCTCGAACCCGGGGGCGAGTACGAGTACGAGGTCGCGCTCGACGGCGAGCGGCGCTGGCCGGAGCCGGGCTCCGAGTTCGCGCCGAGCGTGATCCGCACCGTCGGTGGCTCCGAGCCGGTGCGGTTCTCGTTTGGCTCCTGCCGAGTCTCGCTACCGGACCACGCGCCGTACACGCTGCCCAAGGACGACCACCCCGAGGGGCGAGAGCTCGACGCGCTGCGAACCCTGGCGCGGGAGATGCACGGCGGCGAGCGCTCGCGCTGGCCGCACGCGCTGCTGCTGCTCGGCGACCAGGTGTACGCCGACGAGGTCTCCCCCGAGACGCTGGCCTTCATCCGCAAGCGTCGCGACGTCCGCAGGCCGCCGGGCGAGGAGGTCGCCGACTTCGAGGAGTACACGCGCCTGTATCGGGAGTCGTGGAGCGACCCCTGGATTCGGTGGCTCTACTCGACCGTCTCCTGCTCGATGGTGATCGACGACCACGACGTCCACGACGACTGGAACCTCTCGGCGTCCTGGGTCGAGGAGATGGCGAAGCAGGAGTGGTGGCCGAAGCGCGAGACGGCGGCACTCGCCTCCTACTGGCTCTACCAGTACATCGGCAACCTGTCGCCCGAGCGCCTGGGTGAGAGCCGCCTGCTCGAAGAGGTGCGCGGGGCCGACGACGGCTGGCCGGTGCTCGAGCGCTTTGTCGTCGAGGAGCGCTTCCGGCGCGATGGCGAGCGCTGGAGCTACTGCCGCGACTTCGGTCGAACGCGGCTGATCGTGGTCGAGTCGCGCTGTGGGCGGGTGCTCGAGGAAGGCCGGCGCTCGATTCTCGACGAGGCCGAATGGGAGTGGTTGCGAGCCCACCTCGAAGGCGACTTCGAGCACGTCCTGATCGCGACCTCCGACCCGCTGCTGCTCGCGCCGGGCCTCCATCACGTCGAGCGCTGGGGGGAGGCGATCGCGGGGGAGCCTGGGGCTCGCGCGCCGCCCGCGTCGGGGAGCGCCTGCGGCGGGCGCTCGACCTCGACCATTGGGCGGCGTTCGGCGACTCCTTCGAGCGGATGATCGGGCTGCTGCGCGACTGCGGAGCCGGACGCTTCGGCAAGCCGCCTGCGAGCGTGACGATGCTCTCCGGCGACGTCCACCATGCCTACCTTTGCGAGGTCGCCTTTCCGCGCTCGGCCGGCGTTCAAAGCCGCGTCTGGCAGGCGGTCTGCTCGCCGTTTCGAAACGCGCTCGATCGACACGAGCGGGTGATGATCCGATTCGGGAACTCGCGCGCCGGCGCGGGCATCGGACGGGGGCTCGCCCGACTCGCGGGCGTCTCCCGCGAGCCGGTGCGTTGGCGACTGGTCGAGGGCCCGTTCTACGACAATCAGGTCGCGACCCTGTCGGTCGAGGGCCGGCGCGCGCGCCTGCACTTGGAGCGGACCGTCGGCGACCCCGAGGCCGACGACCGCGGACTCCACGTCTCCTTCGACCGCTCCCTGGCCGACTGAGGCGCTATTCGCGCGGCGCCTCGGAGCCCTCGACGGCGATCCCGTGGCGCTGCAACGTCGGCACCCCCCCGTTGCCGACGTGCATCAACCGTTCGAATCCCTCCCGCTGGAGGATCGAGGCGCCGAGCCCGCTGCGCTTTCCGCCGCTGCAGATCACGGCGATCGTGCGCTCCCTCGGCAGCTCGTCGAGGCGCGCGGGCAGCTCCGCGTACGGCAGGTTCAGCGAGCCGGGAATATGCGCCGCCTCGTACTCGGACTCGTCGCGAACGTCGAGGACGATGAACTGCGGATCGGATGCGAGCCGGCCGGCGAGGGCGCGGGCGTCGATCGGCTCGAGTCGCTGCACCGGGCGACCCTCCGAGCGCCAGGCCGTCATCCCGCCCTCGAGATAGCCCCGCGCCCGGACGCCGACCGAGGCGAGCAGGTCGGCCGCTTCGAGCTCGTAGCCATCCGAGGCGGCGACGACGATGACCTCGGCGTCGACCGGAAGCACGTTCGCAACCTTGGTGGCGAAGCCCGTGTCGTAGGCCGAGGCGCTGATCGCCCCCGGGACGTGCGCCTCGTCGAACTGGTCGTTGGTGCGCGCGTCGACGAGCGTCGCGCCGGCGGCGATCGCCGACTGCACCGCCCGCGGGCTGAGCGGCTCGGGGATACCGAGTTGCTCGAGCAGCGGCCCGCGGTTGAGCGAGACGACGTGCTCGACGTTCGGCGGTCGCGTGCCGAGCGAGGAGACCGCGTCGGCGGCGAACTCCTCTGCTGAGTCGAAGCGAAGCGCGCGGTTGCGGCCGAGCTCGAAGCCGATCGTCGAGGAGGCCTTGTGGTCGATGCCGGAGCTGCCGGCGCAAAGCGAGCCACCGAGGTGACCGGGCCACACCTCGACGGCCGGCGGGAGCGTGAGCAGCCGCTCGTGCACGGAGCGGAACAGCTCGACTGCGCCCTCGCGGGCCTCGATCGCGAGATCGGGGCGGGCCAGGTCGCCGACGAACAGCGAATCGCCGGTGAGCACCGCCGCGGGATCGCCCCCGCGACCGGCGTCGCGCAGCAGGAACGCCGTGTGCTCGGGCCGGTGGCCGGGTGTGTGAATCGCCTCGACCTCGACCTCACCGAGGCCGAGCACCCAACCGTCGTCGAACGCCTCGTGCGGGTACTCGGCCTCGGCCAGCCGGTTGATGTGGATGGTGGCGCCGGTCGCGCGGGCGAGCCGCCCATGGCCGGAGACGTGGTCGGCGTGGGTGTGCGTCTCGAGCACGTGCTCGATCCGAGCCCCGTGCAGGCGGGCGAGGCGCAGGTAGGGCTCGATGTCCCATTGCGGATCGACGACCGCCGCGATCCCGGTCTCGACGTCGCCGACCAGATACGACGCGCACCCGAGGTCCTCGTGGATCACCTGTCGAAACAGCATCGCGCCCTCGCTCTCTGAGTCGATCGCCGCCCCCGCGGCGGCAGAACGTTGCGCCCATTCTCCACCACGCGGAGGCCGGGGCCCGGCGTCGGTCGCGTCTCGCGCCCGCTCGCCGCCCGCGTGCGACATCGCGAAGCATCTGCTACGGTGCCGCTCGCTATTCTTGTGTAAACCAATCAAGAAAGGTGAAAAGGCAGGGAAAGATGATGATTCGCTTCCTCTCGAAAGTTCGCGGCGGGGGTGCCAGGCTGCTGACGGCCGGCGCGCTCGCCGGCACGCTCGCGCTCGGCGTCGCCGCCTGCGGCGGCTCCTCCGACGAGGCCACCGCGGGCGACTCCGGCGGCGGTTCGATCGACCTGATCGCGTACTCGACCCCCGAGGAGGCGTACACCAACGAGCTCGAGCCCGCCTTCAACTCGACCCCCGACGGCGACGGGGTCGAGTTCTCGAACTCGTTCGGCGCCTCCGGCGATCAGTCGCGCGCGGTGGAGGCCGGCCAGCCGGCCGACGTCGTGCATTTCGCGCTCGAACCCGATGTCACGCGGCTCGTCGACGCCGGCCTCGTTGCCGACGACTGGAACCAGAACGAGTACAACGGCATCGTCGAGAACTCGGTCGTGGTGTTCGCGGTCCGTCCCGGCAACCCGGAGAACATCCAGACCTGGGACGACCTGCTGCGCGACGACGTCGAGGTGCTGACGCCGAACCCGTTCACCTCCGGCGGCGCCCGCTGGAACCTGATGGCCGCGTACGGCAACAAGGTGCTCACCGAGGGCGCCTCCGAGGACGAGGGCCTGCAGTACCTCTCCGACCTGCTCGGCAACGTGCCGGTCCAGGACGAGAGCGCCCGTGACGCGCTGGGGACCTTCCTCGGCGGCAAGGGCGACGTCCTGCTCGCCTACGAGAACGAGGCGATTGCCGCCCAGAACGCGGGCGAGGAGGTCGACTACGTGGTCCCGGACTCGACGATCAAGATCGAGACCCCGATCGCGGTCACGACCGACTCCGATGAGTCGGCGCAGAGGTTCGTCGACTACGAGTACACCGACGAGGCCCAGCAGCTCTGGGCCGACGCCGGCTACCGGCCGGTGGTGGAGTCGGTGCTGAAGCGCAACGCGGACAAGTTCCCGACCCCGCCCGACCTGTTCACGATCGCCGACCTCGGCGGCTGGGACCAGGTGACGACCGACTTCTTCGATCCGGAGAACGGCTCGGTCGCGGAGATCGAGCAGAACCTGGGCGTGGCGACCGAGTGACCCAAGGGGCGGTCGCAACCCCGCGGGCGCCGTCGAGGCCGGGCCTCAGGCTCGGCCTCGGCGGCGCCGGGCTCACCCGTGGGCTGGTCGTGGCGTACCTGAGCCTGATCGTCCTGATCCCGCTCGCGGCGGTGGTCTCGAAGTCGTTCGAGGGCGGGCTCGCTTCGTTCTGGGACGACGTCACCGCGCCGCAGGCGATGGCGGCCCTGAAGCTGACCCTGATCGCGTCGCTGATCGTGGTCGCGATCAACGCCGTCGCCGGAACGATCGTCGCCTGGGTCCTCGTCCGCGACGAGTTCCCGGGCAAGCGCATCGTCAACTCCCTGATCGACCTGCCGTTCGCGCTGCCGACGATCGTCGCCGGGATCACGCTGCTGGCGCTGTACGGCGACAACGGCGTCCTCGGCCTCTCCGGGGTCGCGTTCACGCGCATCGGCGTGGTCATGGCGCTCCTGTTCGTCACCCTGCCGTTCGTGATCCGCTCGGTGCAGCCGGTGCTGCTCGAGCTCGACACGGACATGGAGGAGGCGGCGGCCTCGCTCGGCGCCGGTCCCCTGACGACGTTCCGGCGAATCATCCTCCCCAACCTGCGCCCGGCGATCCTCTCCGGGATCGCGCTCGCCTTCGCCCGCTCGATCGGCGAGTTCGGCTCGCTGGTCCTGATCTCGGGCAACATCCCGTTCAAGACCGAGGTTGCCTCGGTGTTCATCTTCAGCCAGATCCAGAGCGACCGCGAGGTCACCGCGGCGTCGGTCTCGGTCGTGCTGCTGGCGATCTCGCTGCTGATCCTGATCGCGATCGGGATCGTCTCCCGCAGGAGCCTGCGCCATGTCGGCTGACGCGGCGACGATCGAGCCGGGCCCCGTCCGTGGGGCCTCGGGCAAGGGCAAGCTGGCCAAGTACGGGCTGCGCGGGATCGCGCTCGGCTACCTGTTCGCGCTGCTGCTGGTCCCCGTGGTCCTGATCTTCTTCAAGGCGTTCGAGGACGGGATCGGGCACGCGATCGACGCGGTGACCACCCCCGACGCCCTGCACGCCTTCTACCTGACCGTGCTGATCGCGGCGATCGCGGTGCCGCTGAACACAGTCTTCGGGATTGCCTGCGCCCTGGTCCTCGTCCGTCACAACTTCCGTGGCAAGGCGATCCTCAACGGGCTCATCGACCTGCCGTTCGCGGTCTCGCCGGTGGTCATCGGGCTCTCCCTGGTGCTCGTCTACGGCAGCGTCGACGGCTGGTTCGGTCCCTGGCTCGCCGAGCAGGGGATACGCGTGATCTTCTCGGTGCCCGGGATGGTGCTGGCGACGATCTTCGTCTCGCTGCCGTTCGTGGTCCGCGAGGTGACGCCGGTGCTGCAGGAGATCGGCGATGACCAGGAGCAGGCGGCCGCGACGCTCGGCGCCCGTGGCTGGCAGACCTTCTGGCGCATCACCCTGCCCTCGATCCGTTGGGGGGTCACCTACGGGGTCGTGCTCGCGACCGCGCGGGCGATCGGCGAGTTCGGCGCCGTAGCCGTCGTCTCAGGAAAGATCGAGGGCAAGACCGAGACCGCAACCCTGCTGGTCGAGAACCAGTACGAGCACTTCGACGTCGCCGGCGCCTACGCCGCCGCCCTCGTGCTCGCGGTGATGGCGCTGATGGTTCTGCTGGCGATGAACCTGATTCAGCGACGAGACAGACCGGCGAAAGCCCCCAGCCAGATCGCCGTCGGCGACGCGGCTGGCCTGACTAGCGGAAAGGAACTCTGATGGGAATCACGGTTGAGAACGCGACCAAGCGGTTCGGAGACTTCGTCGCCTTGGACGAGGTCTCGATCGACGTCCGCGACGGCTCCCTGACCGCATTGCTGGGCCCGTCGGGGAGCGGCAAATCGACCCTGCTGCGGGTGATCGCCGGGCTCGAGGAGCCGGACTCGGGCCGGGTGGTGATCTCGGACGAGGACATGACTCACGTCCCCGTCCAGGACCGCAACGTCGGCTTCTGCTTCCAGCACTACGCCGCCTTCAAACACATGAGCGTCGGGGACAACGTCGCCTTCGGGCTCAGCATCCGCAAGCGGCCGAAGGCGGAGATGAAGCAGCGTGTCCACGAGCTGCTCTCGCTGGTCCAGCTCGAGGGGCTGATCGACCGCTACCCGTCGCAGCTCTCCGGCGGTCAGCGCCAGCGGATGGCGCTCGCCCGGGCGCTCGCGGTCGAGCCCAAGGTGCTGCTCCTCGACGAGCCCTTTGGCGCCCTCGACGCGCGCGTGCGCACCGAGCTGCGCCAGTGGCTACGCCGTCTGCACGACGAGGTCCACGTGACGACGGTCTTCGTCACCCACGACCAGGAGGAGGCGATGGACGTCGCCGAGCAGATCGTGGTCATGAACGAGGGCAGGGTCGAGCAGGCCGGCGCCCCGACGCAGCTCTACGACCACCCCGCGACCGAGTTCGTGATGAGCTTCGTGGGCACCGCGAACCGAATCGGCTCGCTGCTCGTCCGCCCCCACGACGTCGCGATCTCACACCTGCCGAGCCACACCTCGGAGGAGGCGATGATCGAGCGCATCGTCCATCTCGGCTTCGAGGTTCGCCTGGAGATGGCGATGGCGGATGGCAGCCCGCTGATCGCGCAGCTCACGCGGGCGCAGGCCGAGGAGCTCGAGTTGGCCGACCGCCAGATCGTCTACGTGACCCCGCACCGGGCTCGGATCTTCGACTCCGACGGAGGCCGACCGCAGACGGAGGAGCTGGCGGTCGCGTGAGATCGTGCGGTACCGATCCGTGGCGGAGCCGGCGATGAGCCTCGCCGGGCTCGTGGCATGGGCGATGTTGGCGGTGCTGATCGGCTGGCTCGGCCTGGTCCTGTACGCGACCTTTCGCCAGATAGACGGGGAGAGGCAAGAGGCCGCCAGGCGCCGGCGCTGACGGACGCGGCCGGTGGCCGTCGCGGCGTCGGCGATCTCAGGGCTCGTGCGGACCGCGTGCGAACGGTGAGGCGCGCTGCAGCGCGGCGTCGGGATGCTCGGCGAGGGTCACGATCGGCTCCGGCAGGTCGCCGCCGACGACGTCGGCCAGCGTCACCGTCTCGAGGATCTGGCGGATGTTGACGCGCAGGGCCAGCCACACCTGGCGCAGGGGCGCCGCGGCGCCCGGGTACTCGAGCTCGTCGGCGGCCTCGCCACGCACGGTCGCCAGCGGCCCCTCGACGGCCCGGATCACCTCCGCGAGCGTGACCTCGTCCGGCTCGCGGGCAAGCCAGTAGCCGCCCTCGATGCCGCGCCGGCTGCGCACGAGCCCGTGCACGCGCAGCTCGCCGAGGATGTTCTCGAGGAACCGCAGCGGGATCCCCTGGGCCGCCGCGACGAGCTCCCCCTTTGCCGGGCTCCCCTCCGAGGACCCCGCCGCGAGCTCGATCATCGCCCGCACCGCGTAGTCCGCCTTCGCCGAGACGCGCACGGGCCAACTCTACGGCGGGCCGCCTCTACGATGCCTGCGCCCCCGTAGCTCAACCGGTAGAGCAGTCGGCTTTTAACCGACCGGAGAAGGTTCGAGTCCTTCCGGGGGCATCGAACGGGGCTCGTGGGAGCCTCGAGACGCGGTGTGCCGGGGCCGCTCAACCCTTCACCGACGCGTTCCGGCGACCGGTTAGCCTCCTCGGCGATGGCGGAGCCCGTGCCCGGCTGGTATCCGGATCCCGACAATCAGGCGCAGCAGCGCTACTGGGACGGCTCGCGGTGGACCGAGGACCGGATCGCCGCCGCGCCTCCGCCCGCACCACCCTCCGACGCGCCTCCGCCGGCCGGCTGGTATCCCGACCCGGAAGGGGAGCCGGAGACGGTGCGCTACTGGGACGGCACCAGGTGGACCGAGGACCGGGCCCCATACTCGTCGACCAGGACCGCCACCGGCCCCACCGCAGCGAAGACAAACGACAGCCTCGTCGCGGCCGGCTACATCCTCTCGCTTCTGATCCCGATCGTCGGCATCGTCATCGGCGCGATCCTGATCCAGCGCCAGGACCGCCACGGCCGCTGGATTCTCGCCCTGTCGCTGTTCTTCATCGCCCTGTTCGTAACCATCGGCTCGCTCAGCGAGTCGGGTTAGGCAGCGCTACAGCGGATGCTCACGGACCTCGCCGAGCGCCACCCGACCACCGACCTCGGCGATGCCCTCCGCGAGCGGCCGGGCGTAGATCAGCGAGCCGGCTGTGGGGCCCTGGCGGATCTGGATCGGGCGCCCGATCCGGGCGACCAGGCGCATCGCGGCCGAGCCGGTCGCCTCGTCCTCCTCGACGCCCGCCTCGGGCGCGAACACCCGCTCGCGAATCGTGTCGGCCTCGTCGGTCCAGCTCCAGACGCCGACCATCGCCAGCCCCTCCGGTGGCCCGGACAGCGCATCGACGTCCTCCGGCGCGCCGACCTCGACGAACTCGAACGGCGGCGCCCACTCGGGGTCGGCGGAGACGAAGGCGAGCTCGCCCTCGAACCGCACTCCCACCTTGCCCGCCGGTGGGTGCAGGGCGGTGACCACGTCGCCCAACTCGCGCAGCAGCCAGGCGATGCCGACCAGCGGGTGCCCGGCGAGCGGCAGCTCGACCGTGGGCGTGAAGATCCGCAGCCGGGTGCCGGGTCGGTCGTCGACGAAGACGGTCTCGGCGAAGCCGAGATCGGCGGCGATCCTCTGGCGGCGCTGCTCGGGGATCGCGCCTCCGTCGATGAAGACGCCGAGCGGGTTGCCGCCGGTGCCGTCCTCGGCGCAGAACACCCGCAGCACGTGCAGCGCCGCGGCAGCCTTCAATGGCGGAAGTGACGGCGCCCGGTGAACACCATCGCGACCCCGGCCCGATCGCAGGCGTCGACCACCTCGGGGTCGCGCTTCGAGCCGCCCGGCTGGATCAGCGCCGTCGCCCCGGCCTCGATCGCGGCCAGCGGGCCGTCCGGGAACGGGAAGAAGGCGTCCGACGCGACCACCGACCCGGCGAGCAGCTCGGCTGCCCCGTCCCCCCGCGCCGCGCGCGCCTTCTCGATCGCGATCCGCACCGAGTCCACCCGGCTCATCTGCCCGGCGCCGATCCCGAGCGTCGCACCCTGCTTGGCGAACACGATCGCGTTCGAGCGCACGTGGCGGCAGACCCTCCACGCAAACTGCAAGTCGCGCCATTGCTCCTCGCTCGGCTGTGCAGCGGTCGGCACGCTCATCGTCTCCCGGGTCTCGTCGACGATGTCGGCGTCCTGGGCGAGCAGGCCGCCGCGCACCCGCTTGATGTCGCGTTCGCGGGGCTCGTAGGCGATCGTCTCGACCACCAGGATCCGGATCGCCTCCTTCTCGGTGAGCACCCTGAGCGCCTCGTCGTCGAACCCGGGCGCCAGCAGCACCTCGATGAATTGTTGGTTGAGGCGCCCGGCGAGCTCGGCGTCGATCGAGCGGTTGAAGACGAGCACGCCGCCGAACGCCGACAGCGGGTCGCAGGCGAACGCCCGCTCATATGCGTCGAGCGCCGACGTCGCGATCGCCACACCGCACGGGTTGTTGTGCTTGACGATCACGCAGGCCGGCCCGTCGAACTCGTCCAGGAGCCTGCGCGCCGAGTCCAGGTCGAGGACGTTGTTGAACGAGAGGTCCTTGCCGTGGACCTTCCCGACCCCGGAGAGCACGTGCTCGCGGGCGGGGGCCTCGGCGTAGAGCGCGGCCTTCTGGTGCGGGTTCTCGCCGTAGGAGAGCTCGAGCAGCTTCTCGTAGGACATCACGAAGTGGCTCGGGAAGACCTCGTAGCGGAGACCGAACCAGCGGCTGATCGCCGCGTCGTAGGCGGCGGTGTAGGAGAACGCCTCGTTGGCCAGCCAGTGCAGGGTCTCGGCGGACACCTCGCCGCCCGACTCGCCCAGCTCCGCCAGCACGGCGTCATAGCTCTCCGGCTTGACGACGACGGCGACGCCGCGGTGGTTCTTGGCCGCCGCGCGGATCATCGTCGGGCCGCCGATGTCGATGTTCTCGACCGCCTCGTCCTCGGAGACGCCGGGCTGGGCGACCGTGCGCTCGAACGGATAGAGGTTGACGCAGACGAGGTCGATCGGCTCGATCCCCTCGGCCGCAAGCGTCGACATGTGCTCGGGGTCATCGCGGCGCGCCAGCAGCGCCGCGTGGAGCCGGGGGTGAAGCGTCTTCACCCGGCCGCCGAGGATCTCCTCCGACCCGGTGAACTCGGCGACATCGGTCACCTCGATCCCGACCTCGCGGATCGCGGCCGCGGTCCCTCCGGTGGAGAGGATCTCGACCCCCAGCGCGCGCAGGCCGCGGGCGAACTCGACCACGCCGGTCTTGTCGGAGACCGAGATCAGGGCGCGGTGCACGCGCACCGGCATCCCGGTCGGCGCCGAGCCGCCCTCCGCTCCGAACGTGGCCTCGATGCTCATTCGTCCCGAGTCTATGCGCCGTCGGCCCCCGTCAGCCGTCGGGCGGCGGACCGATCCGCACCAATCGCGGATTCGCCGCGTCCACGGCCACGCGTCCCGCGGCGATCATTCGGATCGCCTCGGGGAGCAGCTCGTGCTCGACCGCGTGGATCGCGGATTCGAGCCTGGCGCGATCGCGGTCGGCGGGGACGGGCACGACGCGCTGGAGGATGATCGGCCCCGAGTCGACGCCCTCATCGACGAAGTGCACCGTCACCCCGGTCACCCCGACGCCGTGGGCGAGCGCCTGTCCGATCGCGTCGAGGCCGGGGAACGCGGGCAGCAGCGCCGGATGGACGTTGACGATCCGGTTCTTGAACCGGACCACGAAGGCGCCGGAGAGAAGCTGCATGTAGCCCGCCAGGACGACGAGCTCGGCGCCGCGCTCGTCGAGCCAGTCGGCGATCGCGAGGTCGCGCGCCGCGCGGTCGGGATAATCGCCCGGCGGGAACACCCGCGTCTCGACCCCGGCCTCCTGCGCGCGGCGCAGCGCCATCGCCTCGGGCTTGTCGGATCCGACCGCGACGACCTCGATCCCCTCGCCGTGCAGCCGATCGAGGATCGCCTGCAGGTTCGTACCGCTGCCGGAGGCGAGGACCGCGATCCGGAAGCTGGCGGGCCCTGTCCCCATCGGGGCGCCACCCTACGCGAATCGCTTTCCGGGGCGTCCCGACGCCCGGGCAGGGCCGAACCGGACCGTGGCTCAGGCCGCGACGACCAGGCGAAGCTTCGGAAACCGGCCGCCGGTCGAGCGCAGCATGCCGCCGTCGATCAGCGCGTCGACCTCGCGCAGGAGGTCGTCGGCACGCCAGTCGTGGAAGTCGCCGTAGCCTGGAAGCGCGTCGTAGCGGTACTTTGCGACCACCTTGCTGCGCCCGCCGCGGAGGATCTCGACGGTGCGGGTGCGCCCGACCGCGGGATCCGCCTCCCTGACCACGGCCAGGATCGCGCGCTCGATCGAGTCTCGCTCGGCCGCGTCCGCGGGGTTGCGCGCCCGCGCCGGGGGTGTCGCGATCAGGCGGCCGTCGCAGATATCGCAGCAACGGCCGGAGGCCTGTGGCGCCGTCGGATCCCCGAAGTGCCTGAGGATCGCCTCGCGGCGGCATGCCTCGCCGTCGACGAACCCCCATACCTCCCGGTACTGGCGCCAGCGGTGGCGCTTGCCCTCGGGGTCGTCGATCTGGTTGATGAAGAACACGTGCAGCCCCTTGTCGCGGCTTTCGGCGAGCAGCACGCAGCGCGACGGTGCCCCGTCGCGCCCGGCGCGCCCCGCCTCCTGGTAGTAGGCCTCCAGCGACGAGGGCACCGACTCGTGGATCACGGTGCGCACGTCGGCCTTGTCGATCCCCATCCCGAACGCGTTCGTGGCGACCACGACCGGCGTCTGGCCGGCCATGAAAGCGCGCTGGGCCTCGGCTCGGGGCTCGCGCTCCATTCCCGCGTGGTAGGCGGGCACGCGCACGCCGAGCTCGCGGGCCAGCCGGCTCGCGGTCTCCTCGGTCCGCTTGCGGGTGCCCGCGTAGACGATCGCCGGAAGCGCCCCCGGCTCGCGCAACAGAGCCGTGGTCGCCTCGCGCTTCGCGCGCGCCGAGGCGACGGGGAGCACGTCGTAGGAGAGGTTCGGGCGCTCGAAGCCGGTCGTGATCCGGCTCGGGTCGCGCAACCCGAGCCGCCTGACGACGTCGGCGGCCACGCGCGGGGTCGCGGTCGCGGTCGCGGCGAACGTCGACGCCGCGCCAAGCCGGCGCGCGACGTCGCCGAGCTGGAAGTACTCGGGGCGGAAGTCATGACCCCACTGGCTCACGCAATGGGCCTCGTCGACCACGAACAGCCCGATCTCTGCCGCGGCGAGTCGATCGGTGAATCCGGCGGTCGCGAAGCGCTCCGGGGCGACGTAGAGCATCGTCACCTCGCCGGCCAGGGCGGCCTCGAGCGCCCGGCGGTTGTCGGCGCGATCGCGCTGGGCGTTGATCAGCGCCGCCCGCCCGTCGAGGCTCTCGACCTGGTCGGTCATCAGCGAGACCAGCGGCGAGACGACGATCGCGAGCCGCCGGTCGAGCAGCGCCGGCAGCTGATAGCAGAGCGACTTGCCCGCTCCCGTCGGCATCACCAGCAGCACGTCTCGGCCGGCGCGCACCGCCTCGACCGCCTCGCGCTGGCCCGGACGGAACTCCGGATGGCCGAAGTGGCGCACGAGCTCGGCTCCGAGGTCGTCGGTCGCGGCGTCGATCGCGATCGGGCTCGGGTCTTGCATCACTCAGAGGATGGACGCAGCGGCGGCGGAGGTTTCGCCCCGCGGGTGGGGCGCGGGGCGGTCAGTGCGCGGCCTGCACGACCGGCAGCTCCTCGAGCGCGAACTTGCCGTTCGCCTCGCTGTCGTCGCCGAGCGGGTAGTCGCCGGTGAAGCAGGCGTCGCAATGGGCCTCGCGCGGGGTGCCGACCGCCTCGTAGACGCCCTCGAGCGACAGGTAGGCGAGTGAATCGGCGCCGACCTCGCGGGCGACCTCCTCGACCGTGCGCTCGTGGGCGACCATCTCCTCGCGCGTGTGCATGTCGACGCCGTAGTGGCAGGGGTGGCGGATCGGGGGCGCCGAGATCCGCAGATGGACCTCCTTCGCGCCGGCATCGCGGAGCATGCCGACGATCTGGCGCGTGGTGTTGCCGCGGACGATCGAGTCGTCGACGACGACGATCCGCCTGTCGGCGACGATCTCCGGGAGCGGGTTGAACTTCATCCGCAACCCGTGCTTGCGCAGCTCCTGGCCGGGCTGGATGAAGGTGCGCGCGACGTAGCGGTTCTTGATCAGCCCGTCGTCCTTCGGCAGCCCACTGGCACGGGCGAAGCCGGTGGCGGCGGGATTGCCCGAGTCCGGGACCGAGATCACGAGGTCGGCGTCCACCGGCGACTCACGCCAGAGGACCTCGCCCATCTTGCCCCGAACCTCCTGGAGCACGCGACCCTCGAGGCGAGAGTCCGGGCGCGAGAAGTAGATGTGCTCGAACACGCAATGCGCGGGCCGGGTCGAGGGCACGACCTGCCGGCTCTCGAGCCCGGCGGCGGTCAGCGACACGGCCTCACCGGGCGAGACCTCGCGGACCAGCTCGGCGCCGATGATGTCGAACGCGCAGCTCTCGGAGGCGACGCACCAGCGGTCGCCGAGCCGGCCGAGCGACAGTGGGCGGACGCCATGGGGATCGCGGAAGGCGACCACGGCGCGCTTCGTCATCACCACGGTCGAGTAGGCGCCCTCGAGCCGCGGCATCACCGCGGCGACGGCGTTCTCGATCGGCCGCGCCTCCTCGATCGACAGCAGCGCGGCGATGATCTCCGAGTCCGAGGTTCCGCGGAACGAGATCCCTCGCTCGCGGAGATCGCCGTAGAGCTCGACCGCGTTGGTGAGGTTGCCGTTGTGGGCGAGCGCCACCTCGCGCCCGTCGTCGCGCCAGACCGGCTGGCTGTTCTCCCACGAGCCGCCGCCGGTGGTCGAATAGCGGACGTGCCCGATCGCCATGTCACCGTCGAGCGCCCGCAGCTTCTCCTCGTCGAACACCTGGGAGACGAGGCCGGTCTCGCGAAGCGTGGTGATGTGCCCGCCCTCGCCGGTCGCGATCCCCGCCGACTCCTGGCCCCGGTGCTGAAGCGCGTAGAGCGCGAAGTAGGAAAGCCGCGCGACGTCGTGTCCGGGTGCGTAGATCCCGAACACCCCGCACTCGTCGCGGGGGCCGTCGCGCTCGGCAACGAAATCATCGTGGCGGCTCGAGGCCGACCGTGGATTGGAGTTCATGAAGGCTTCCCTGCGGCTCGAGAAGTCGCGTGCGAGACAGGCGAACGCCTGTGCCAAGAGGCTACCAGCGGGCCCAGATCCGACCCCGTCAGTGGGCGGCGGCGACGGCGGGTCCCTCGACGCGGCGCGCCAGCGAGCGCCAGGCGCGCGCGGCGTCGGCGAGCGCGACATCGGCCTCGGCCTCGGCGGCCGAGACGGCTACCCGGTCACCGCCGGCCGACCCGATCACGATCGCCTCGACCCCGGCGCCGCCGGCCTCGGCGACCAGGCCCTCGAGCTCGGCGCGCTCACCGGCGAGCAAGAAGCCCCCGGCGCCCTCGCCGAACAGCGCCGCTTCCCCGGCGCATCCGCGCAGCTCGACCACGCCGTCGAGGTCGACCTCGGCGCCGACCGCGCCCGCGATCGCCATCTCGGCGAGCGCGCAGGCCAGGCCGCCGTCGCTGACATCGTGGACCGCCCCCACGCGCGCGGAGCGAACCGCGTCGCGAACGAGGTCGATCGCCGCTGCGACCTCGGGGATCGGGATCGAGGGCAGGCCCGGGCCGAGCTCGCCGCGGAGCTTCGCCAGCTCCGACCCGGCGAGCGAGGGCGAGAACGGCCCGAGGAGCGCGATCGCGTCGCCGGCCCGCAGCGCCAGCCCGCCGGCACGTTCGGGATCGGGCAGCTCGCCGACGAGGCCGACCACCGGGGTCGGATAGATCGGCCCCTCCTCGGTTTCGTTGTAGAGCGAGACGTTGCCGCCGACCACCGGGATGCCGAGCGCCTCGCAGGCGTCGGCGAGCCCCCGGGTCGAACGATCGAGCTGCCACGCGACCGCCGGCTTCTCGGGGTTGCCGAAGTTGAGGCAGTTGGTGAGCCCGAGTGGCTCGGCCCCCGCGCAGGCGAGATTCTGGGCGCACTCGAGCACCGCCTCGACCGTGCCGGCGTACGGATCGCAGGCCACCCGGCGTCCGTTGCCGTCGATCGCCACGGCGATCGTCGCCCCGGCCTCATGAAGATGAAGCACGGCGGCATCCGAGCTCTCCGGGCGGCGCACCGTGTGCGAGAGGACGATCGAGTCGTACTGCTCGAACGCCCACCGCTTGCTGGCGACATTGGGTGCCGCCAGCAAGGCCAACAACGCTCCGCCCGCCTCCTGCGCTTCGCGTCCGGGAGAGGCCGGGTCGGGCGAGGGCCGAACCTCGCGAATCGCGTCCGTGAACCGATCCGCGTTGCCGTAGATCCAGCCGGCCGGCTCGCGAGGCTCGAGGTCGTAGAGCGGGCACTCGTCGACCAGCGCGGCAACCGGCATCTCGCCGACCACCCGGTCGTCTCGAAGCACCCTGAACGTCCCGCTCGCGGTCACCTCGCCGACCACCGCCGCGCCGGTCTGCCAACGCTCGCAGACCGCGATCACCTCCTCGACCCGGGCTGGCTCGACCACCGCCAGCATTCGCTCCTGCGACTCGGAGACCATGATCTCGAACGGCTCCATGTCGGCCTCGCGCAGCGGCACCCGAGCGACGTCGATGTCGATCCCCACGCCCCCGCTGGAGGCCATCTCGGCGGCCGAGGAGGTGAGCCCGGCGGCGCCGAGGTCCTGCAACGAGACGAGCAGGCCGGTTGCGAGCAGCTCGAGGCAGCACTCGACCAGCTTCGCCTCCTCGAACGGGTCCCCGATCTGGACCGTGGGGCGCTTCGAGTCGTCGCCGCCCTCGAGCTCCGCCGAGGCGAGCACCGAGGCGCCGCCAATCCCGTCGCGGCCGGTCGAGGCGCCCATCAACACCACCTTGTTCCCGGCCCCGGTGGCGGCGGCCCTGACCATCTCGCCGGCCCGCGCGATCCCGACGCACATCGCGTTGACGACGCAGTTGTGCTCGTACGGGGCCTCGAAGTAGACCTCACCGCCGACGGTCGGCACGCCGATCGAGTTCCCGTAGTGGCCGATCCCGGCGACGACGTGGTCGAACAGGTAGCGCGAGCGCTCCGAGTCGAGCTCGCCGAAGCGAAGCGAGTCGAGCACCGCGATCGGCCGCGCGCCGAGCGCGAACACGTCGCGGAGGATCCCGCCGACCCCCGTGGCGGCGCCTTGGAACGGCTCGACCGCGCTCGGGTGATTGTGCGACTCGACCTTGAACGCCACCGCCCAGCCGTCGCCGACCGAGACCGCGCCGGCGTTCTCGCCGGGGCCCATGAGCACGCGCGGACCGTCGGTCGGCAGCCTGCGAAGCAGCTTGCGCGAGTGCTTGTAGGCGCAGTGCTCGGACCACAGCAGCGAGAACATCGCCAGCTCGACGTCGTTCGGCGACCGGCCGAGCTTCGCGACGATCAGCTCGAGCTCGGAATCGGTGAGCCCGAGATCGCGATGCTTGGAGGAGGAGGTGGTCAAGTCATGGTTCGGGTGGCGTGCCGCCGGGGGCGCAGTATCGCGATTGTGCATGTCGTCTTTCAGTCCGGTCGGCCGAGCGCGACGTTCACGCACCGCGCGTGTTGAGATGGCTGGGATGGGTGGTCGGACGATCAGAGGACGGACGGCGCTGTTCGCCGTCGCGATCGCGGCGCTCGCCGTGCCCACGGGCGCCGCTGGCGCCGGCCTGGCCGCCAGGCAGCCCGCGCCGGCGGTCCTGGCGACGAGCGGCAACGACTCGGAGTTGATCGAGACGGTCCCGATCGGGACCTCGCCGGCGGCGAAACCGCGGGTCGTGATGTCGCTCGGGCCGGAGGCCTTCGAGCCAATTGCCGCCGGCGACCTGTTGCGGGCGAGCGGCGAGGTCCAGATCTCGACGACCTGCGTCGAGCAGGGGGATCGCTGCATCGGTCGCCGCTACGACATCAATCCGCGGATCACCGCGAGGATCGTGCTCGCCTCCGCCCGGGACGCGGCGGCCCCGTCGATCCCCCTCTCGGGGACGACCGAGAAGCTCTGCAAGCAGCGGCGGCCGAACCGCAACCACCACTGCACGCTCGCGATCCCAGACCTCGAGGCGCCGATCACCGATCTCGGCTCGCTGCCCTGTCTCCCTGCGGCCTGCTTCGTGAACGTGATCCTCACCGCCTCCAACAAGCACGCGAAGCGCGGCCAGGTGGTCGTGGTCGGCGCCGACGAGCCCGACGGCGACGTCAAGCAGGACAAGGGCCGCGTCAACCTCGTCCAGACGCACGCCGACGCGGCGGCCCCGACCGTCGCCTCCAGCAACGCGGTCGTCGAGGGACCGCTGCCGCTCACCGAGGGGCCGAAGGAGAAGCGCCGGGTCGTCTACTCGGTGCCGATCCCCGAGCCCCGCAAGGGTGAGGTGCTGGCCGTCGACGCGCGCTACCTCGCCGGGATCAGCGCCCTGCACTTCAATACCTTCGTCGCCTCGCGGGTGATCCTCGCCGAGACCCCGACCTCGACCGAGTCCAGGGGCGCCGCCAGGAACGCCGCTCCGCTGCGCGGCCAGATCACCGAGTCGAACGGCTTCAACTGCACCCTCGGCGCCAGCGGCTACCCGAACCCGTGCACGGTGGTGAAGGCCGGCGCGACGGAGATCACGCGCAACGTCGTCGACAAGCAGACCGGGCTGCCGATCACCCTCTACGTGAATGTGATCGCGGCCGCCAAGCCACTGCTCGCCGAGAAGGTGACCGACGCCGAGCAGGTCTCGCTCGCCCCCATCGACCCGGGGCTCACGGTCACCCGCTGGGCGCCTTAGATCCCGCGCGGCGTGCTGCGCCGCGACCCTACGACGGCGCCGGGACCGGCTCGGTGGCGCCCTTCTCGGCCGCTCGCTGGCGGCCGGCATCGGTGCCGAGCTCGTAGCCGAGGGTGACCAGCAGGTCGCCGGCGACCGCCTCGTAGGAGGCGACCTCCTCCGGCGTCATCCGCTCGCGCCACATCCCGATGCGGTCCGACTGCGGCGGCTCCTTGGCGAGCCGGTGGCTCTCGAGGCGCGCCTCGGCGGGCTGGGGCGGGCGATTCTTACGCGGCAGCTCGCGTGCCTTCTCCGCCAGCCGTCCCTCGGCGCGCTCGTGATAGTCGAGCATCACCGGGTCGTAGTCGAGCTCGATGAAGTCGCAGACGCGGCGCAGGACGCTGTCGGTGTCGTCGACGAGGTCCTCGAAGTGGACCTCCATGTAGTGGTCGATCGACGGTGCCATCTTTCGCGCCTTGCGGATCCGGTTTCGCCACAGCCGTGCCGACTCGGCGTAGGTCTCGGGCCCCCAGTTCATGCGCAGGTGCGAGAGCGACACATCGCGGCCGTCGCGGATGATGTGGACGAACCGGGCCTCGGGCAGGACGCGCTGGATCCGGCGCATCTCCTTCACGTACCCGGGGGTCTTGTCGCCGTAGCGCGTCTTGCCCTCGCGCTCGGCGTAGAGCAGGTAGAAGGCGCGGATCGAGTCGGCCGCGGTGACCGGGTCGAGGGCGTCGATCCGGCTTCGCAGCTCCTCGGCGTCGAGGTGGAAGTCGCCCCAGCGCTTGTGATCGATCGCCAGGTTGGCCGCGTCCTCGGCGCTCTGCGGTGAGCGCTCGAAGGCCTTGATCAGCTTCGGCAGCCAGTGCGTCTCGCCGGGGATCGCGAGATCCGGGTGGGAGTCGAGCATCAGCCGTAGCAGGGTGGTGCCCGAGCGCGTCACACCGCAGACGAACGGCGCCGGCGCCGGCTCGGGCGTGCGGCCGCGCAGACGGCGTCCGGCGCGGACGATCTTGGCCCGGGTGCGGTAGCGCTCGATGGTCTTGCCCAGCCCCATGGAGCGGGTCAAGCTAGCGGTTTCCGGCGAGCCGCAACAGCTTGCCGATCCCCTCGACCGTGAGCTCCCAGCGGCGCTCGGTCTCGCGCACCCGCGCAGCGCCGGCGGCGAGCTCGGCCCGCAGCGCGTCGTCGGCGAGCCTCTCGATCGCCGCCGCCAGGTCGTCCTGGTCGGGGTCGAGCGCCGGGATCCCGGACTTCGCGGTCCCGTTCGGGATCGAGCCGACGAGCAGCCCGTTGACACCCTCGTGGATCGCCTCGTTCATCGGCGGGGCGTCGTTGGTGATCGCCGGCATCCCGAAGGCGATCGCCTCGTAAAGCGGCAACCCGAGGCCCTCCCAGCGCGACGGCGAGAGGCAGACGTCGCAGCTCGCGACCTCGAGCAGGTGCTCGGCCGTCGGCTGGTCGGCGATCCTGACCTCGATCCGCCGATCGCGACCCGCGGCCTCGGTCGCGGCGCGCACCTGCTTGCGCTCGACCTGGGCCTTGACGATCAGTCGCAGGCGCTCGTCCGGCACGCTCTTGAACGCCTCCAGCACGGGCTCGAGTGGCTTTCGGTGGCCGAGGAAGCCGCCAGGGAACACGTACCTGACGAGCCCGTCGTGCGGCCGGCTCGCCGCCGCCCGCTCGCCCACCGCGACGAGCTCCGGGTGGCACCCCCACGGCACGTAGGGGCTCTCCAGCCCCATTTGCGCGTACCGCGCCTGCTCGGCGCGGGTGAACGAGTAGACGACGTCGAACGCCGCACGGGCGCCGGCGACGTCGTCGGCCGTGAAGTGCTCCCAGACGAAGCGGCCGATCGTCAGCACGCCGCGCTCGCGGAGCGCCGCGATCTCGGCGAACTGGTAGTTCTGATCGCAGAGGATCGCCTCGATGCCGTTGTCGGCCACCCAGCGCTCGTACTCGTCGGCCGAGACGTCGTAGGCCGAGGCCTCGGTTACCCCGGGCTGGTCCCAGACATCGTCGCGGTCGAGCGCGCCCGGCCGCGGGCCGCGTTCCTTCTTCGGGCGGGCGAGCACGAACGACTCGTGGCCGAGATCGGTGAGCGCGGAGCGAAGCTGGCGGCCGACCACCGGCTGGCCGCGGTTGAACCACTTGGTGACGACGCCGACCTTCACCGGCCGGCCGCGTCGCCCGCTGCGGCGTCGAGCAACCCGGCGAGCCCCTCGACGGTTCGCCGCCAGCTTCGCTCGCCGTCGCGCAGGCCGATCGCTCCGGCGCCGAGGCGCCGGCGCTCGCCATCGTCGCCGAGCCGCTCGATCGCCTCCGTCAGCTGGTCGAAATCCGGATCGAACGCCGGGATCCCGGAGCCGGCCTCCCCCCAGCGCACGGAGTCGACGCAGATCCCGTTCACCCCGTCGATCACGACCTCGTTCATCGGCGGGGAGTCGTTGATGATCGCCGGCATCCCGAAGGCGATCGCCTCGTAAAGCGGCAGGCCGAGGCCCTCCCAGCGCGACGGCGAGAGGCAGACGTCGCAGCTCGCGAACTGGCGCAGGTGCTCGTCGGTCGGGCGGTCCTCGAGCTCGATCACCACCCGCCGATCGCCGCCCGCGGCCTGCTCGAGCTTGCCCGCCTTGCGATCGACCTGGCCGCGGATCAGCAGCCGCAGCCGCGGGTCGGTCGTGCGCGCGAATGCCTCGACGATCTCCGGGAACGGCTTTCGCTTGCCCATGAAGCTGCCCGGCACGTAGAACCAGACCTCCTCCCGCGCCCCCCGCGTCACCTCGTTCCCGATCGCGACCAGCTCCGGGTGACAGCCCCAGGTCAGCAGCGGGGTCTCGATCCCGAAGCCGCGGTATCGCTGCTGCTCGGCCTTGGTCAACGAGTAGATGACGTCGTAGGCGCGTTTTGCCGGCTCCGTGTGCTCGGGGGCGAAGCTCTCCCAGACGAAGCGCCCGATCGTCCGCACGCCCTCGGCGCGCAGGCGCGCGATCTCGTCGAACTGGTCGTTCTGGTCGCAGAGCACGGCGTCGATCCCGTGCCCGCGCGCCCACGACGAGTACTCGTCGGCCGGGATGTCCGGCTCGGAGGCCTGCGTGACTCCGGGCTGGTCCCAGACCGGATCGGCGACGCGCTGCTGGTTGGCGCGCGGCCCCTTGCCCGGCTTCGCGAGCACGAACGTCTGGTGCCCGAGCTCGTCGAGCGCCGAGCGGATCTGTCGTGAGACCACCGCCTGTCCACTCGCGAACCACTTGCTGACGATCCCGACTCGCATTGCCCTGCGCCGCCTCGTGCCCGAGCGCTTGGCTCAGGCCGCGTCGATCGCGGCCGTCGCCCTCTCGACCGCGTCGTCGCCTGTGTCGTACCCGAGCGCGCGCAGCAGGTCGCCTGCGATCGCCTCGAACTCCGCCCGCTGCTCGGCGCTCATCTGCGTCCTCCAGCGGGCGACGCGGTCCTTGCTCGGCGGTTTGGTCGTCATCGCGTGGGTCGCCATCCGGCGCTCGACGCTGAGCTCCTTGGCGCGTCCCTCGGCCGGCAGCGCTCGCGCCATCTCCTTGAGCCGCTCCTCGGAGCGCTCGTGGTAGGTGAGCATCACCGGGTCCCAGGGCAGCTGGATGAACTCGCAGACGTCGCGCAGCACCGGCTCGGTGTCGAGGATCAGGTCCTCGTAGCGGATCTCCTTGTAGTGGTTGAGCTTCGGCGCGTCCTCGCGGGCCTTGCTGACCTTCTTCTCCCAGCGCCGGGCGACGTCGGCGGCGGTCAGCTCGCGCACGGTGCGGTCGAGGACCGAGAGCGCGACATCGCGCCCGTCGCGGATCACGTGCACGAATCGCGCCTCCGGGATCGCGCGCTGGATCAGGCGCATCTTCTGAACGTAGGTCGGCGTCTTCTCCCCCCAACGCGGCTTGCCCTGTTGCTCCGTGTAGGCGGCGTAGAAGGTTCGCACCGCGGGACCCGCCTTCAACTCCGGCAGGGCGCGCAGGCGACCCAGCATCTCCTCGTCGGAGAACCCGAAGTCGCCCCACTCACGCGCCGACTTCATCGCCGTCAGCGCGTCCTCGGGCGTCGCCCCCGGCTCACGCACGGCCTTGATCAAATCTGGGACGAAATGCGTTTCGGGCGGGATCGTGAGATCGGGATGGGCGTCGAGCATCATCCGCAGCAGCGTCGTCCCGGAGCGGTTCATGCCGACCACGAACGGCACCGGCGGGCGTCGTTGGTCGCGCTTTCTCGAGAAGGGTCGCATCGGAGCGGGAGAGTCTAGGCGCGGCCGCGCAGGCGCGACAGCAGTCGGCGACCGCCGCCATCGCCGCGCTCGCTACGGGCCTTCGTCCCTGCCCATTCCTCGGGCGCGAGCCAATTCTCCCTCCCGGTCGCCGTCTCGTAGCCGAGCTCGTCGAGCAGGTAGCCCGCCGAGGTCTCGAACTCGGCGTTCTCCTCCTCGGTGAGCTCGGTCTTCCAGACCTGGAGGCGCTCGGGGTCGGGGGGCTTGGTGGTCAGCGCGTGGGCCGCGATCCGCTCGCCGGCCTCGCGTTCCGGGCGGCCCTTCTTGGCCGGCAGCGCGCCGGCCATCTCCTGGAGGCGCTCCTCGGCGCGCTCGTAATAGCTGAGCATCGCGGGGTCGTATTCGAGCTCGATCTGCTCGCAGACCCGCCGCAGAACCGCCTCGGTTTCGGTCACCAGGTCCTCGTAGCGGACCTCGATGTAGTGCTCGACCTCGGCGGCGTCGTCCCGCGACTTGACGATCCGCTTGCGCCACCGGCGCGCCATCTCGCGAGGGGGCAGCGGATCCTTGCCCCGCCTGACGATGCGCCGGTTCTGCGACAGCCCGGCGTCGCGCCCGTCACGGATCACGTGGATGAACCGCGCCTCCGGCAGCGTCTTCTGGATCTTCTTCATCTTGCGGATGTAGTCGGGCGTCTTGTCGCCCCAGCGTGGCTTGCCGTGCTGCTCGGCGTAGGCGAGGTAGAAGGCGCGCAGAGCGTCGCTGGTGTTGAACGGCTCGATCGCCTCCATCCGCGCCAGCAGCGCCGACCGGTCGAGCCCGAAGTCGTTCCAGCGCCGGCGCTCGTCCTCGACGATCGCCTTGGTCGCCGTCCTCGGGTTGAAGCGAAGCCGGCCCGAGGCCTGGATCAGCGGGTTGATGAAGTGGGTCTCCGGCGGGATCGCCAGCTGCGGGTGGGCGTCGAGCATCATCCGCAGCAGGGTCGTGCCGGAGCGCCCGACGCCGACCACGAACGGGGCGGGGAACTCGGGCTCCGAGCGCCCGCGCAGACGCCGGTTTCGCAGTGGTCTGATCGAGTAGTCGAGAGCCATCGCAGCGCAGAAAGTAGACGCCGCCGCTCTCCGCCGTCGGGCGGGCGGATGGCGCGCGCTTCGCGCTAGGAGGATGGCACGTCGTAGCCGAGCTCGGCGAGCATCGCCCCGGCCACCGCCTCGAACGCCTGGCGATCGGCGTCGCTCATCGCCACCCGCCAACCCTGCACCCGGTCCGGGTTCGGGGGCGCCGAGGCCAGCGAATGCGCCTCGAGGCGCTCGGAGGCGCTGCGCGCGCGCCGCGCCCCGCGCGCCGCGAGGTCGCCGAGCTCGGCGAGCCGCTCCGAGGCCCTCTCGTGGTAGCTCAGCATCGCGGGATCGTGGTCGAGCTCGATCAGCTCGCAGACCCGCTCGAGCGCCTGCCCCGGGTCGGCGACCAGGTCCTCGTAGCGAAGCTCGAGGTAACGACCGCGCAGCCGCCGAGCCTGCTTGCGGGCGTTCTCGATTCGCCGGCGCCACAGCTCGGCCACCTCGGCGACGTCCTTGTCGGAGCCCATTCCGCGCGCCCGTCGCGAGAGCGCGACGTCACGCCCGTCCCGGATCAGATGAACGAAGCGCGCCTCCGGGAGGCCGGCCGCGATCGGGCGCATCCGCTTCAAGTAGCCCGGCGTCTTGTCGCCCCAGCGCGGCTTGCCCCGGCGCTCGGCGTAGAGGGTGAAGAAGGCGCGGATCACATCGGCGGCCTCGGGACGCCCGAGCGTGGCCACTCGCTCGGCGAGCTGCGCGCGATCGAGCCCGAAGTCCGCCCAACCGCGGGCGCGCACGATCGCCTCCACGAGCTCGTCGCGGCTCGCACCGGCCGCGCCGCGTTCGAGCAGCTCCGGGATGAAGTGGGTCTCCGGCGGGATCGCCAGCTGCGGGTGGGCGTCGAGCATCATCCGCAGCAGGGTCGTGCCGGAGCGCCCGACGCCGACCACGAATGGCGCCGGCGGACTCGGGGCCCGGCGCCGGCGAAGCGGGTTCACGCCGGTGTGAGCGCCGCCGTGCGAACGATCGACTCGAACAGCGCCAGCCCGTCCGCCGAGCCGGTGAGCGGGTCGACGGCGTGCTCGGGGTGGGGCATGAGGCCGACGACGTTGCCGCGCTCGTTGGCGACCCCCGCGACGTCTGCGACCGAGCCGTTCGGGTTCTCGCCGGGCGCGTAGCGAAACACGACCCTGCCGAGCCCCTCGAGCTCGGCGAGCAGCTCCGGGGGCGCGAACCAGCGCCCGCTCATGTGCTTGACGGGGATCGAGAGTCGCCGGCCGGCCTCACAGGCGGCGGTCGCCGCGGTGGCGACGCTGACTACCTCGATCTCGACCTGGCGGCAGACGAAGCGCAGGTTCGCGTTCGGGAGCAGCGCTCCCGGTAGCAACCCCGCTTCGCAGAGGACCTGGAAGCCGTTGCAGATTCCGAGCACGGGCCCGCCCGAGGAGGCGAACTCGCGCACCGCCTCCATCGCCGGCGAGAAACGAGCGATCGCTCCCGCGCGCAGGTAGTCGCCGTAGGAGAAGCCGCCCGGGATCACCACCGCGTCGACGTCGCCGAGGTCCGAATCCGCGTGCCAGATCAGCCGCGCCTCGCCGACCCGCTCGCAGGCGAGCACCGCGTCGCGCTCGTCGCAGGAACCCGGAAACTGGACGACGCCGAACCTCATCCAGCCGATGACCTCATGCCGACGAAGACCCCGCCGACCCCGGACGCAAAGCGGAGGATTCGGCGGGCAATATCTCGTAGTCCTCGACGAGCGGGTTCGCGAGCAGCTTCTCGCACAGGCCCGCGAGGTCGGCCCCGTCCTCGGCCTCGAGCTCGACCAGGCGACCGACGCGGACGTGCGAGACGCCTTCGAACCCGAGCGCCGGCAGCGCCCGCTCGACCGCCTTTCCCTGGGGATCGAGGATGCCCTGCTTGGGCCGGATCAGCACGCGCGCCTTGATCAGCTGAGCCTAGCGCCCGCTCCGGCGAGCGATGCGCTCCTCGCGGCGGCGGGCGCGGCCCATGAACCCCGCCAGCCGTGAGCGGCGAGGGGGAGGCGTCAGGTCGAGTGGCTGTCCGGGCTCGGGCTCGAGCGCGAGCAGCTCGCCGTAGCCGGCGCGCTCGAGCTCCGGCTCCATCTCGAGCAGCCGGGCGGCGCGCGCCCAGCGCGGATCGTCGCCGAGGTGGACCTCCGCCTCGCGACGGATGTTGGCGACGGCCCAATCGACGACCGAATCCGGAAGCGGGCGCCCGGTGAGCCCGTAGATGCGCTCGAGCTCGTCGCGGGGGTCGGCTCGCAGGTCCTCGAGCCGGACAAGCGCGTAGCGATCGGCGAACAGGCGCCTGCCGTCGCCGTCGGTGGTCGCGAACGCGGCCTGCCAGACCAGTAGCGGGTGCAGGAAATCGGGAATGTCGGCGGGCAGGTCGAGCGACCGCCGACGGGCGATCAGCTCCTCGGAGATCCGCCGGCTCGACCAAAGCCGGCGACCGGTGCGCGCCGTGAAGAAGGTGTCCGCGTCGGGATAGATGTCGGTGCGGCGCCGGCGTCCGAGCAGCATCGAGGCGGCGACGGCGCGCGGATCGCGGACCAGGTGGACGATCGCCGCCCCGGGGTCGAGCTCGGCGACCGCCCCCAGCTTGTGATGCAGGCGCGTCTCCTTGATCACGACGTCGGGGCCCTGTCTCAATAGGTGGGCCAGCAGGTCACGGACGTGGTCGGGCAGCGTCGGCTCGAGCTCGAGCTCCGGGAACTCGGGTCCGCCGCAGTTGAACAGCTCGACCTGGAGCTCGGGGTGATGCGCGCGGCGAAACCGATCGCGCAGCTCGCGGGTCCCGGCGAAGACGTCCTCGTCGCGGGCGCCGCTGCCGCCGCCGATCGTCTCGGCGTCCTCGCGCAGCGGCTCGTAAAAGCAGCGCAGGCCGGGGTCCTCGCTGAGAGCGTCGTAGAGGATCGTGGTGCCCGAGCGACGCAGCCCGCAGACGAACAGGTTCATCGGCTCAGCGTACGGACCGCGCCGGGAGTCGCCATCGACGGGCCCAGAGAAACGCGGCTCAGGCCAGCGACCGGCCGGTGATCCGCTCGTAGGCCTCGACGTACTTGGCGCGCGTGTTCGCGACCACCGGCTCGGGAAGCTCCGGCCCCGGCGGGCTGTGATCCCAACCGGACTCGTCGAGCCAGTCGCGCACGTACTGCTTGTCGAACGACGCCTGGGAGCGGCCGGGCTCGTAGCCGTCGGCGGGCCAGAACCGCGACGAGTCGGGGGTCAGGACCTCGTCCGCGAGCACCACCTCGGCTCCCGGCGAGGCGCCGAACTCGAACTTGGTGTCGGCGATGATGATCCCGTGCTCCGCGGCGTGGGAGCGGGCGTGCTCGTAGAGCTCCAGGGTCACGTGGCGCAGCTCATCCATCAGCGCCCGGTCGCCGATCAGCTCGACCGCACGGTCGAAGTCGATGTTCTCGTCATGGGCACCGATCTCGGCCTTGGTCGCGGGGGTGAAGATCGGCTCCGGCAGCTTGTCGGACTCCCGCAGGCCATCGGGCAGCTCGATCCCGCAGATCGCGCCGGTCTCTCGGTACTCGCGCCACCCCGAGCCGGAGAGATAGCCGCGGGCGACGCACTCAACGGGATACATCTCGAGTCGCTTGACGCGAAGCGCCCTGCCCGCGACCTCGTCCGGGACGTCCTCGGAGAGCAAATGGTTCGGGCAGATGCGCTGCGTGGTCTCGAACCAGAACACGGACATCTGCGTCAGCACCCTGCCCTTGTCGGGGATCGGCGTCGGCAGCACGACGTCGTAGGCGGAGATCCGGTCGGAGGCGACCATCAGCAGGTCGTCACCGAGCTCGTAGATCTCGCGCACCTTCCCGGAGGAGTGCAGCTGGAGGTCGGCGAGGGTGATCGTCATCCGTCGGCGATCGTAACGGCCGCGGCGGCTAGCCGAGCGCCTCGAAGAAGCGGGCCACGATCGGTGCCGCGAACTGCCCGCCCGAGGGCTTGTCCTCGACCAGCATCGCCACCGCGACCTCGCCGCGCGCGGCGATGAACCAGGCGTGGGTCGGCGGCGGGTCGCCGCTCCCGTATTCGGCGGTGCCGCTCTTGCCGATCGGCTCGCCGGGGACGCCCGCGAGCGCGGTCCCGGTCCCGCTGGTCACGACCTCGCGCATCAGCGAGCGCAGCTCGGCGAGCTGGTCGGCTCCGATCGGTGGGCCGGACCGGCGCGGGTCGTCGGCGAGCACCCGCGGGGCCCGCCAACGGCCGTCGGCGACCGCCGCGGCGACGCCCGCCATCGCCAGCGGGCTGGTGAGGATCTCGCCCTGGCCAATCATCGAGGCGGCCAGCTCGACCTCGTCGGTCGGGTCCGGCACGTCGCCGGAGAAGGCCCGGATCGGCAGCTCATAGTCCTCGCCGAGCCCGAACAGGCTCGCGGCGTGCCTCAGGTCGGTCGGTTCGAGCAGATCGGCGAGCGAGACGAAGGCGGTGTTGCACGACTGCGCGAAGTCGCGCCGGAACGGCACCGCGCCCGCGGCGCCGCCCTCGAAGTTGCGAAACGAGCGCCCGCCGACCGCGATCGTCGGCGGGCAGTGGACGATCATTTCGGGGTCGAGGCCACGCTCGAGCAACGCCGCGGTGGTGATCACCTTGAAGGTCGAGCCCGGCGGGTACCGGCCCTCGAACGCACGGTTGAACGAGTCGTCGACCGGGCGGCTGGCCGCGGCCAGCACGTCGCCGCTCGATGGCTGCAGCGCCACCAGCGCCTCGACGTCGGCGCTCGCGCCCAGCGCATCCTCGGCCGCCACCTGCACGCGCCCGTCGAGCGTCGTGTGCAGGGGCTTGCCTCGCTCTCCCTCGACCTCGAGCAGCGTGTCGGCCGGGGTGCCGTCGGCGAGCCGCGTGATCACCCGGCGCCGAGGCGTACCGGCGAGCCGGCGTTCGAACCTCGCCTCGAGCCCCGACTGGCCGACGTTGTCGCCGACGGCGTAGGGGGCGCCGAGATCGTCTAGCTGCTCGGCTGTGATCGGCCCGACGGCGCCGAGCAGCGCGCGCGCGAACTCCTTGGTCGGCGCGAGGGGAAGCTCTCGCTGGCCGAACTCGATCCCGGCGATCGGGTCGAGTCGCTCGCGAACCGGCTCGAAGTCCGACACCCGCAGGGTGATCGCGGGGACGAAGCTCTCCGGGCCGGCCGCCGCAGCGACCGAGCGCCGCAGCGCCTTCGCATCGGCGCCGGTGGCCGCGGCGATCGCCTCCAGTGCCGCGTCGCGGTCGCGCAGCTCCCCCGGCACGACGCCGATCTCGACCACCGGGCGGGGGACGATCAGCTTCGAGCCATGGCGGTCGACGATCGGTGCGCGGTCATAAAACGCGCGATCGGTTCCGAGCCGGCTGCCCGTCGAGTCGAGCCGCGGGTGGACGACCTCGGGCGCCCAGCGGACGCGCCACTGCTCGTTCGAGCGCACCAGCCGGACCTCGTCGTCGGTGTAGTCGAAAGCGCCGATCGCCGGAACCTCCCAGTGCATCTCGGTCGTCGCCTCGGCCCTGTCGCCGTCCTCGGAGATCTCGGCCACATCCGCCTCGAGGGTTGCGCCGTCGAGCCCGTCGACGTTCGCCTCCAAGGCGCGCGCGACCCGCCTCGGATCGCCATCGGTGAGTGCGGCGGCCGCGGCGTAGTCGCGTCGCGCGTAGGCGGCGAGGAAGTCCTCGAGCGCCGACTTCGCGCTCGGTCCGCCGGTCAGCGCGATCACCGCCACCGCCGCGACGACCGCCGCCAGCGCCACCGCCGCGGCGCCGACCACGCGGCGCCTGCGGACCTCCCGCCCGCGCTCGGCTGCGTCGTCGAACCCGTCGTGCATCTCGCAAGACCTACCAACGCCCACGGTTGAACGCCGTGCGGATGGGAACTGGCGGGACATGCACGAGGTCGTTCCCGGGATCCTTCACTGGAGCGCGATTCACTCGAGCACGGGCTCGCTCGCTCACTCCTACGCGCTGCTCGACTCGCGGACGGTGCTCGACCCGATGGTCACCGACGAGGCGCTGGACCTGCTTCGCGAGCGCCCGCCGGAGCGGGTCGTACTCACCAACCGCCATCACTGGCGCCAGGCGGATCGGCTCGTGGCCGAGTTCGGGATCCCGGTCCTGTGCCCGGAATCGGGGCTGCACGAGTTCGAGGGCGACGAGCGCGAGGTCGTTCGGTACGCGTACGGCGACCGGCTGGCTCCCGGGGTGATCGCTCACGAGGTCGGCGCGATCTGCCCGGACGACGCCGCGATCGAGGTTCGCGTCGGTCCCGGCCTGCTCGCCTTCGCCGACGGCTTGATCCGGCGCCGGGGCGAGCTGCGGTTCGTCTCCGACCCGCTCTTGGGCGACGAGCCGGAGGAGGTCAAGGTCGGGCTCACGGCTTCGCTCGCTCGGCTTTGCGAGCTCGACTTCGACGGGCTGCTGTTTGCTCACGGCGAGCCGCTGGCGGCCGGCGGGCATCGGGCGCTGCGGGCGTTCGTCGACTCCCGCTGACGCCGGCCGTATACCCCCAGGTGGTATAGACTCGGGACATGGACGACGCCAAGCACGCCGGCTACCTCGAGGACCAGGACGCGATCATGCGCCGCCTGGCGCGGATCGAGGGTCAGATCGGCGGGCTCCGCCGGATGGTGGCCGACGAGGCGTACTGCATCGACGTGCTGACCCAGATCGCGGCCGTCAGCCGTGCGCTGGAGGGCGTCTCGCTGAAGCTTCTCACGGATCACACCAACCACTGCGTCCGCGACGCCGTCGAGGCGGGCGGCGCCGACGCGGACGACAAGGTCGACGAGCTGCTCGCCGCCGTCGAGCGCTTCGCCCGCACCCGGTGAACCTGAAGGCGGCGTCGGCAACCCTGCCGGTTGCCCGCGACCGGCCGGCAGGACGGTCGGCGCCGCGCCCGCCACGGGTGCCGCTGCCGCGACTCGTTCAGACGGCGCGGTTCATGGCACGGCCGGTGCCGTTCTTCGAGCACTGGCGACATCGGCTCGGCGAGGGCTTCGCGGCGCGGTTGCTCGGCCCCGGCGACGTCGTCTTCGTTTCCGATCCGGAGTCGATCAAGCGCCTGTTCTCCGCCGATCGCGTCAACACGATCGCCCCGGGCCGCAACATCGTCCTGCGGCCGCTCCTCGGCGCGAGGTCCCTGCTCCTGCAGGAGGGCGAGGAGCACCTCAAGCGCCGGCGGTTGATGCTGGCGCCGTTTCACGGCGACCGCATGAGCGCCTACGAGGACGCAATCGCCGAGGTCACCGAGGCTCGGGTTCGCGACTGGCCGGTGGGCAGCCCGTTCGCGCTGCACCCGAGCATGCAGGCGATCACGCTCGAGGTGATCATGCGCGCCGTCTTCGGGCTCACCGACCCGGCCCGACGCGACGCGCTACGCGGCGCCCTGGTCGCGATCCTCGCCGAGTCGGCATCACCGGCGGCAATCGGGCTGACGATCCCGGGTGTCCGGCTGCTGCCGCACTATCGGCGTTTCGCACGGCAGGTTGCGCTCAGCGACGACCTGCTCGCGGCGGAGATCGCCGAGCGCCGGGTGGATCCGCTGGTCGGCGAGCGCGGGGACATCCTCTCGATGCTGGTCGCGGCCGAGTTCGACGACGGCTCCCGGATGAGCGATGGCGAGCTTCGCGACCAGCTGCTCACCCTGCTGGTCGCCGGCCACGAAACGACCGCCACCGCGCTCGCCTGGGCGCTCGACCTCCTGCTGCACTCCCCTGAGGCGATCGAGCGCCTCCAGGGCGAGCCCGGCCCCGACGGCGATGACTATCTCAACGCGGTCTGCACCGAGTCGCTGCGGGTGCGCCCCGTCGTCCCGATGACCGGCCGCCTGCTGCGCGAGGCGGCGACGCTGGCCGGCTACGACCTCGATGCCGGGACCGTCGTCCTCGCCGCGATCTACATGACCCACACCAACCCCGACACCTATCCGGATCCGTTCGCGTTTCGGCCCGAGCGCTTCCTCGGCGTGGGCCCGGAGACCTATTCGTGGATCCCCTTCGGCGGCGGCACCCGCCGCTGCATCGGCGCGGCGTTCGCCCAGTTGGAGATGCGCGTCGCGCTGCGCTCGATCCTCGGCTCGGTGCGGCTGCGGGCTGCCGATCCGCGCCTCGAGCGGATGGTGCGGCGCAACGTCACCCTGGCCCCCGCAAACGGGACGCGGGTCGTGGTCACCGAGCGGCTCGGCTGAGGCTCAGCCGTCGAGCGCCTCGAGCCGCGCCAGCAGCTCGGGCACGTGCGCGAGGTACGCCTCGGGATCGAGCACCTGGTCGAGATCGATGCCCGCCAATTGCTCGGCGTCGCGGCCGGGGGTGGCGGAAAGGGAGTCGATCCGCGCGGTGAGCAGCTCCCGAAACGGAGCTCCCGTGTCCCACGCCGCCTGGGCCGCCTCCTGGACGATCCGGTAGGCGTCGTCGCGGGTCATCCCCGCCTCGATCAGCGCGGTCAACGCTCGCTGGCTGAACAGGGCGCCGTGGGTGAGCTCGAGATTGGCACGCATTCGCTCCACGTGCACGGTCATGCCGTCGGCGAGTCGCACGGCGAGATGCTGCATGTAATCGAGCAAGATCGTCGCGTCGGGGAGGATGATCCGCTCGGCGCCCGAGTGGGAGATGTCGCGCTCGTGCCAGAGGGCGACGTTCTCGAGGCCGGTATGAGAGTGGCCGCGCAGCACCCGCGCCAGGCCGCAGATCCGCTCGGCGGTGATCGGGTTGCGCTTGTGGGGCATCGAGGAGGAGCCCTTCTGCTCGCCGGAGGCGAACGGCTCCTCGACCTCGCGCACCTCGGTGCGCTGGAGATTGCGGAGCTCCTGGGCGAAGCGCTCGAGCCCCGCTCCGGCGAGCGCCACGGCCTGGAGCACCTCGGCGTGGCGGTCGCGCGGCACGACCTGGGTCGAGATCGGCTCGGCGCTGAGGCCGAGCTCCTTCATCACCGCCGCCTCGACCGCCGGCGGGGTCGCGGCATAGGTACCGACAGCTCCCGAGAGCTTGCCGATCGCCGCCTGCTCGAACGCGCGCCGCAGGCGTTCGAGGTTGCGGTCGGCCTCGAAGGCGAACCCGGCGAGCCGCAGGCCGAAGGTGGTCGGCTCGGCGTGGACGCCGTGAGTGCGACCCACGGTCAGCGTCTTGGCGTGCTCGCGCGCCCGGACCACGAGCGCGTCGCGGTAGGCGACCGCGCCCGCGATCACGATCTCGCCCGCCTCGACGAGCTGCAGCGCAAGCGCCGTATCGAGCACGTCGGAGGAGGTGAGCCCGTAGTGGATCCAGCGCCCCGGCTCGCCGATCGATGCGGAGACGACGTCGACGAACGCGGCGACGTCGTGGTCGGTGACCCGCTCGCGCTCCTTGACGGCGTCGACCGTGAACGCGGCGCGCTCGCGGCAGGCGGCGGCGGCCTCGGCGGGAACCACGCCCGCGGCGGCCCAGGCGTCGGTCGCTGCCAGCTCGACCGCGAGCCACCCGCGCATGCGGCGCTCGTCGGTCCAGACGGAACCGATCTCCGGTCGGGTGTAGCGAGCGATCACGAGCCGAATCAGGCGTTGATCATCCGCACGGCGAGAAGGCCGGCGTTCTTGGCGCCGTCGATCGCGACGCACGCCACCGGGACGCCGGGCGGCATCTGAACCGCCGACAGCAGCGCGTCGAGGCCGCCGAGGCTCTTGCCGAGGATCGGAACCCCGATCACCGGCAGGTCGGTGTGCGCGGCCGCGACGCCGGGCAGCGCCGCCGACATTCCCGCGCCCGCGATCAGCACCTTGAGGCCACGCATGCGCGCCGCATGGCAGTACTCGCGGACCTTCTCGGGATCGCGGTGGGCGCTCATCACCCGGACCTCGTAGCGGATCCCCGCCTCCTGCAGGGCCTGGCCGGCGGGCTGCATCTTCGGCTTGTCGTTCGGCGAGCCCATGATGATCCCGACCCGCGGCGCGTCGACCTCGATCTCCTCGAACGCCGCCTCGACCTCCGGCATCGGTTCGAGCCCGCTGCGCTCCTCGAGGCCGGTCTCGATCCTCGGCTCGTGCATCTCCACCTGTCTACCTCCCTATCGGGCGACCGCGGCAACGGCGCGGGCCGCGATGTCGGTGCGCATCTGCTTGCCGTCGAACTCGATCAATTCGGCCGCATCGTATGCGCGCTCGCGCGCCAGCGCGGGGCTCGGGCCGAGGCCGGTGACGTTGAGCACCCGACCGCCGGCGGTGACGATCCCCGCCTCCGAGCGGGCGGTCCCGGCGTGCGTCACCTCGACGCCGTCGGGCACCGAGTCGAGGCCGGTGATCAAATCGCCCTGCGAAGAGCTCGCGGGGTAGCCCGCGGAGGCGAGGACCACGGTCACCGCCCAGTCGCCGGAGAACTCGACCGAGCGCCCGCCGAGGCCGCCGGGCTCGCGCGCGGCGAGGGCGAGCTCGAGCAGGTCGCTGCGCATCCGCGGGAGGACGGCCTGCGTCTCGGGGTCGCCGAACCGGCAGTTGAACTCGAGCACCTTCGGGCCGTCGTCGGTGAGCATCAGACCGGCATAGAGGACGCCGTGGTACGGGGTGCCACGGCGGCGCATCAGGTCGACGATCGGGTGGTGGACCGCGTCGACGTACTCCGCGACCCGCTCCGGCCCGAGGCCGGGAACCGGCGAGTAGCTGCCCATGCCGCCGGTGTTCGGTCCCTCGTCGCCGTCGTAGATCCGCTTGTAGTCCTGCGCGGGGGCGAGCGCGACGACGTTCTCGCCGTCGCAGAGCGCCAGCAGGGAGAGCTCGTCGCCCTCGAGGAACTCCTCGAGCACGACCTCGGTCTCGCCGAAGCGGCGCTCGACGAAGAACGCCTCGACGGCCTCCCGAGCCTCGCGTTCGTCGGCGCAGATGATCACGCCCTTGCCGGCTGCCAGCCCGTCCGCCTTCAGCACTGCCGGGTAGGGCGCGCAGGCGAGATGCTCCAGCGCCTCCTCGCGGGTGCGCAGGACGGCGTGCCCCGCAGTCGGCACGCCCGCCTCGGCCATCAGCTCCTTCGCGTGGACCTTCGAGCCCTCGAGCTTCGCCGCCGCGGCGCTCGGCCCGAAGGCGGGGATCCCCGCCGCCTCGAGCGCGTCGACGAGGCCGTCGACGAGCGGCGCCTCCGGGCCGACGACGACCAGCCCGCAGCCCTCGCTGTCGGCCGCGGCCACCAGGGCGCCGACGTCCGAGCCGGCGTCGAGGCAGCGCGCGTCGGACGCGATCCCGGCGTTGCCGGGCGCGCACAGCAGCTCAGGCGAGCGCGGCGAGCGGCGGAGCGCGCGAACGATCGCGTGCTCGCGACCACCCCCGCCGACCACGAGGACCTTCATCGCTCGACGCTCACAGTGAGGAGGTGAATTCCTCCGCGTCGATCGCGGTCAGCGTCTCGTTCATCACCGTGCCGCGCGAGCCCATCTCCACCGAGAGCTTCGCCATCGTCGTCTCGTCCGGGGCCTCGACGACGCTGACGAAGTCGTACTCCCCGAGCGTTGCCCATTGGTTGACGACCCTGACGCCGAGCTGCTCGACCTCGCGGTTGACCTCGTGCACGCGGGTCGGATTGTCCTTGAGCGTCTTCACGCCGTCCGATGTCAGTCGCGTGAGCATGATGTACGTCGGCATCCGTCTTCCTCCTCGTCTCGTCTCCTGCGCCCCTCGGGCCCGCAGCCCACTTTCTTTCACGTCGTGAGGCGTCGCGCAAGTTCGGCCACCGGCCGACGCGCCGTCGCGCCCTTTGCCCGAACGGGTACAAAGATGGGCATGCGCAGCATTGCGCCGCTCGTCCTGCGTCCGTGGACGCTGCCGTTGATCGTCCTGGCGCTGAGCGTCCCGGCGATCGCGGGCTTCGCGCTCGTCGGCCCGCAGCTCGGCCTCGCGGTCGGGGCGCTGACCGTCGCGGCCGTGATCGCGGTGGCCGCCCGGGCGCGGTTCGAGGAGGAGATGGAGGTCGCGCCGCAGCCGGACGCTCGCTACCGGCTTCTGATCGTGGCGACCGACCCGATCGACGATCCGGTGGTCGTCGAGCGGGTCGCGGAGATCGCGGCCGAGGGCCGGGCGCTTGGCGACTTGGACGCCGAGCCCGAGCTGCTCGTGTTGACGCCGGCGCGGCCCTCGCTGCTCGACCGCTGGGCGACCGACCTCGCGGCCGCCCGCGACGCCGCCCGCCGGGCGCTCGTCGTCTCGATCGCCTCCCTGGCGACCGCGGGCCTCGACGCCTCGGGTCGCGTCGGCGACGCCGATCCGGTGCAGGCGATCGAGGACGCCCTGCACACGTTCGCGGCGCGCGAGGTGGTGCTCGTCGACGGCCCCGGGCTCGGTGCCGACGACGCCGAGCAGATTCGTCGGCGGCTCGACCGGCCGCTGAGGCAACTGATGCCCTCCTCCTAGGAGCGCTGGTGGCGGGCTCCTATCCGGCGCACCGAGAGGCGGACATCACGCTACGCGACGGCTCGACCCTGCACGTGCGGCCACTGCGGCCGGCGGATCGGGACGGCCTGCTCGCGTTCTTCGCCACCCTTTCGGAGCCGTCGCGGGCGTTTCGGTTCTTCTCACCGGCCGTCAGCCTCGACCGAATCGCCGACATGCTCGCCGACGTCGACTACGTCGACAGGTACGGGATCGTCGCTACCGGCGCCGACGGACGCTTTCTCGCTCACGGGGCCTACGTGCGCACCACCGCGGCCGAGGCGGACGTCGCCTTCGCCGTCGCCGACGAGCTCCAGGGCCGCGGCGTGGCGACGACGATGCTCGCCCACCTGTCCGAGGCCGCGGCCGAGGTCGGCATCGAGATGTTCACCGCCGACGTGATGGCGACCAACCACCACATGATCGAGGTCTTCCGGGAGAGCGGGTTTCCGGTCGAGACCTCCTCGGAGCCGGGATCGATCGTCGTCCGGCTGCCGACCTCGCTCTCGGCCGAGGCGGTCGATCGGTTCGAGGACCGGGACCGAATCGCCGCGGTCGCCGCGATGCGCCACGTGCTCGAGCCGAGCTCGATCGCGGTCATCGGCGCCTCCCGCGACCCGGACACCGTCGGCGGTCGCCTGTTCCACAACCTGCTGAGCGGCTCGTTCACGGGACCCGTGTATCCGGTCAACCGGTCGGCCCAGGCGGTCCAGGCGGTGCGGGCGTACCCGAGCGTGGGCGAGCTTCCGGAGGCCGTCGAGCTCGCGGTGATCGCGGTCCCGGCCGCCGCGGTGGTGGCGGTTGCCCGAGAGTGCGCCGCCGCGGGGGTGATGTCGTTGTTGGTGATCTCGGCCGGGTTCGCCGAGGTCGGAGCCGAGGGCGCCGAGCGCCAGCGCGAGCTGCTCGCGATCTGCCGGGAGTTCGGCATCCGGCTGGTGGGGCCCAACTGCCTCGGCGGAATCAACACCGCGCCGGAGTACTCGCTCAACGCGACCTTCGCCCCCGCGGCGCCCCCACCCGGAACGGTCGGACTGATGACCCAGAGCGGCGCCCTCGGGCTGGCCTTGATCGAGCATTCGCGAGCGCGCCGGCTGGGCGTTTCCTCGTTCGCTTCGGTCGGCAACAAGGCCGACATCTCGGGCAACGATCTGCTCGCCTACTGGGAGCAGGACGAGACCACCGAGGTGATCCTGCTCTACCTCGAGTCGTTCGGAAACCCACGCAAGTTCTCGCGCCTCGGCCAGCGAATCGCGCGACGCAAGCCGATCGTCGCCGTGAAGAGCGGCCGCTCCGCCCCCGGCGCGCGCGCCGCCGGCTCGCACACCGGCGCGCTGCTCGAGGCCTCCGACGTCACCGTCGACGCGCTATTTCGCCAGGCCGGGGTGATCCGCACCGACGGCCTCGCCGAGCTGCTCGACGTCGCCTCGCTGCTCGCCAAGCAGCCGCCGCCGAAAGGAGACCGGGTCGCGATCATCACCAACGCCGGGGGCCCGGGGATCATGTGCGCGGATGCCTGCGAGGCGACGGGCCTCGAGGTCGCCGAGCTCCCCGCGGACGTCCGGCGCGAGCTCTCCGAGTTCCTGGCGCCCGAGGCCGCGCTCGGCAATCCGGTCGACATGATCGCCACCGCGCCGCCTGAGCACTACCGCCGCACGCTCGAGGTCGTCGCCCGCTCGGGGGCGGTCGACGCGATGATCGCGATCTTCGTCCGGCCGCTGCTGATCGAGACCGGCGACGTGGCGAAGGCGATCGACGCCGCGATCTCCGCCCAGGACCCGCCGTTGCCGACGATCTTCGTGATGATGTCCCCGGACGCCGTGCGCGAGGCGCCCTCGCGACTCGCGCCGACCTTCGCCTACCCCGAGGACGCCGCCCCGGCGCTGGCCCGCGTGGTCCGCTACGCGCGCTGGCGCGAGCGGCCGCCCGCCGAGGCGCCGTCGCTCGACGGCGTCAACGGCGACGCTGCCGCCGCGGCGATCGCCCACAGCCTCGCGGCCGGCGGTGGCTGGATGGCGCCCGAGCCGCTGGATCGGCTACTGAGCGCCTACGGGCTGCCCGTGGTCACGACCCGTCGAGTCGATGGCGCCGCAAGGGTCGGAGCGGTGGCGGCCGAGATCGGGGTGCCGGTCGCCGTCAAGGCGGTCGCTGCGGGCCTCGTCCACAAGACGGAGGCGGGCGCGGTCAGGACCGACGTCGATCCGTCCGCGGCGGCGGGGGCGGCGGCCGAGATCGAGGCGGCGCTCGCCGATCGCGGGGTGAGCGCCGACGGCTTCGTGGTTCAGGAGATGGCCCCGCCGGGCCCGGAGATCCTGGTCGGGGTCACCCACAACCCGCTTTTCGGCCCGGTCGTCGCCTGCGGGGCGGGCGGCGTGGAAGCCGAGCTGATCCGCGACGTCGCGGTCCGGTTGACGCCGCTCGGTGAAAGCGACGCGCGCGAGATGCTCGAGTCGCTGGCGACCTACCCGCGGCTGTCGGGCTTTCGCGGCGCAGCCCCGGTCGACACCGAGGGGCTCGTCGATCTCCTGCTGCGGGTTGGGGCGATGGCCGAGGCCCACGCCGAGATCGTCGAGATGGACCTCAATCCGGTGATCCCCTCCGAGCACCGGGTCGCGATCGTCGATGCGCGGGTCCGGGTCGAGGCCGTCGCTCCCTCGCCTCCGTGGCCGACGATCTAGACGCCGAGCCGGCGTCCGCGGCTCACGGCTCGATCAGCCGCTCGTAGTCGGCGACCGTCGTCCCCCAGCGCAGGCGCTCGCGGGCGCGCTCGACACCGCCGCGAAGGCGCGCGAGCAGATCGGGATCGCGGGCGCGCCGCATCGCGTCCGCGAGCTCGCGAACGCTGGGCACGAAGGCGGGAATCCCGGAGCTCGCCCGCCCGCGCCGCCGGCCCGTGACCAGGATGCCGTTGTCGCCGTCGGCGATCACCTCGTTCATCGGCGGGTTGTCGTTGGTGATCACCGGCAGCCCGAGCGCCATCGATTCGTAGAGGTGCAGGCCGAGCCCCTCCCAGCGGCTCGGGGCGACGCAGACGTCGGCGCCCGCGAACAGGCGCATGTGCTCGTCGATCGGCAGGTCGTCGAGGATCACCTCGACCCGCGGATCGCGCTTCGCGGCCCGCTCGAGCTGATCGGTCCGGCGCTCCACCTGGCCCTTGACGACCAGCCGTGCGTCGGCGTCGTCGAGGCGGCCAAACGCCTTCAGGATCTGCCGCAGGGGCTTGCGCTTGCTGAGAAAGCCGGCCGGATAGAAGAACCGAACGCCGGCGCGATCGTCTCCGGCCTCCGAGCGATAGGCGAGCAGCTCGGGGTGAATTCCCCAGCGCACACGCGGGCTCTCGATTCCGATCCCGGCGTAGCGTTCCTGCTCGCACGCGGTCATCGAGTAGACGACATCGAGCGCGCGCCTCGCCGGCTCCACGTGCTCGGCGCCGAATTGCTCCCAGACAAAGCGACCGATCGTCCGGACCCCCGAGTCGCGCAGCGCGGCGATCGCCTCAAACTCGTAGTTCTGGTCGAACAACGCCAGCTCGAGCTCGTGGTTGCGCCCCCAGGCGACCAACTCGGTGGCGGAGATCCGGTAGCCCGAGGCCTCGGTGACCCCGGGCTGGTCCCAGACGCCGGTGCGGTCGACGAACGACGGCCGGATGTTCTTCGCCCGAGTCGGGCGCGCGAGCACGAACGTCTCGTGCCCGAGCGAGTCGAGCGCCGAGCGCACCTGGCGGGCGACCACCCCCTGCCCGCGGTTGAACCAGTAGGCGCAGATCCCGACCCGCATTCAGCGGGCGAGCTTACGCCGACGGCCGCTAAGCGGCCTGCGGCTCGACAGCCGCAGGCTCGACCCGCTCGAAGACCAACTCGCCCTCGGCGGCGTCGACGCGGACCACGTCGCCGTCGGCGAACTCGCCCTCGAGCAGCCTCAGCGCGAGCTTGTCGACCAGCTGGCGCTGGATCACCCGCTTCAGCGGCCGGGCGCCGTAGGTCGGGTCGTAACCGAGGTTGCCGAGCAGGGTGCGGGCCTCGTCGGTGAGCTCGATCTCGATCCCGCGCTCGCGGACGCGGCCGGCGAGCAGGTCGACCTGAAGCTCGACGATCCGCGCGATGTCCTCGCGACTGAGCCGGTGGAAGATCACCGTGTCATCGATCCGGTTCAGGAACTCGGGCTTGAACGTCGTCTCGAGCACCTCCTCGATCCGCTCCCGGATCGTCTCGTCGACGACCGCCCCGGTGATCCGGTCCGAGCCGACGTTCGAGGTCATGATCAGGATCGTGTTCGTGAAGTCGACGGTGCGCCCCTGGCCGTCGGTGAGCCGGCCGTCGTCCATGATCTGAAGCAGGACGTTGAAGACGTCCGGGTGAGCCTTCTCGATCTCGTCGAGCAGCACGACCGCGTAGGGCCGGCGGCGGACCGCCTCGGTGAGCTGGCCACCCTCCTCGTAGCCGACGTAGCCCGGCGGGGCGCCGATCAGGCGGGCGACCGTGTGCTTCTCCATGTACTCGGACATATCGAGGCGGACGATCGCCTGCTCGGAGTCGAACATGAACTCGGCCAGCGCCCGGGCGAGCTCCGTCTTCCCGACCCCGGTCGGGCCGAGGAACAAGAAGCTGCCGATCGGCCGATGGGGATCGGATAGGCCGGCGCGCGAACGCCGCAGCGCGTTCGCGACCGCCTCGACCGCCTCGTCCTGGCCGATGACCCGGTCGTGGAGGCGCTCCTCCATGTGGATCAGCTTCTCGACCTCGCCCTCCATCAGCCTCGAGACCGGGATCCCGGTCCAGCGCGAGATCACCTGGGCGATGTCCTCCTCGGTGACCTCCTCGGTGAGCATCGAGCCGCCCTCGGCGTGAAGCTCACGCAGCCGGGCGTCCTGCTCCTCCAGCACCCGCTCGAGCTCCGGGATGTCGCTGTACTGGAGCTTTGCGGCGAGCTCGAGGTCGTTCTCGCGGTTGGCGCGTTCGAGCTCGCTCCGCGCGTGGTCGAGTTGCTCCTTCGCCGCCCGGCTGGCCTCGATCGCGTCCTTCTCCGACTGCCAGCGGGCCTTCATCTCGCTCGCGGTCTCGTTCAGGTCGGCGAGCTCCGCCTCCAGCGCCTCGCGGCGAGCCCTCGAAGCCTCGTCCTTCTCCTTCTTCAGCGCCTCGCGCTCGATCTCGAGCTGCTTGATCCGGCGGTCGACCTCGTCGATCTCCACCGGCGAGGACTCGATCTCCATCTTCAGCCGCGAGGCGGACTCGTCGATCAGGTCGATCGCCTTGTCGGGAAGGAAGCGGTCGGCGATGTAGCGCTCCGAGAGCGTCGCCGCGGCGACGATCGCGGGATCGGAGATCCGCACGCCGTGGTGCACCTCGTAGCGCTCCTTGAGGCCGCGCAGGATCGCGATCGTGTCGTTGATGTCGGGCTCGCCGACCAGCACCGGCTGGAAGCGGCGTTCGAGCGCGGCGTCCTTCTCGATCTGCTTGCGGTACTCGTCGAGGGTGGTGGCGCCGACGGCCCGCAGCTCGCCGCGGGCGAGCATCGGCTTCAGCAGGTTGGCGGCGTCGACGGCGCCCTCGGCGGCGCCGGCGCCAACGATCGTGTGCAGCTCGTCGATGAACAGGATGATCTGGCCCTCGGCCTCGGAGACCTCCTTGAGCACGGCCTTGAGCCGCTCCTCGAACTCGCCGCGGTACTTCGAGCCGGCGAGCAGCGAGCCGATGTCGAGCGCGATCACGCGCCGGTCACGCAGCGACTCGGGCACGTCGCCGGCGACGATCCGCTGAGCGAGGCCCTCGACGATCGCCGTCTTGCCGACGCCGGGATCGCCGATCAGCACGGGGTTGTTCTTGGTCCGCCGGGAGAGGACCTGGATCACGCGCCGGATCTCCTCGTCGCGGCCGATCACCGGGTCGAGCTTGCCGGCGCGGGCGTCGGCGGTCAGGTCGCGGCCGAACTTTTCGAGCGCCTCGGCCATATCCTCGGCGTTCGGCGACGTGACCCGCGCCGCGCCCTGGGTCTCGTTGACCGCCTTGGCGACCGACTCACGGTCCGGCAGCAGCTCGGCGGTGGGCGACCCCTTCTCGGCGAGCGCGAGCAGCAGATGACCGACGGAGATGTACTCGTCGCCGAGCGCCGCCATCTCGCTCTCGGCGCGCTGGAGGACCTTGATCAGCCCCGGCGCCGGGCGCGCCTCGGCCTCCTCGGCGCCGCTCACCGTCGGCAGCTCGGCCACGGCCGCGCGAGCCCGCTCGGTGATCGCGACGACGTCGGCGGACAGCTTGCGCAACGCGGACGGCGCGAAACCATCCTCCTGCTCGAGCAGCGCGAGCAGCAGGTGCTGTGGCGTCAGCTCCGGGTTGCGGAACGTCGACGCGAGCCGCTGCGCCGAGGTGACGGCCTCCTGGGACTTGACGGTGAATCTGTCTGCCTGCATTTCGTCTAGTCTACAAGCTTAAGCGTGAATACGCAAAAAATCTAAGTGACATAGGCGAAGATCAGTGGGTGGAATGGCCGGGTCGAGCGCGGGCGTCCATGTGCCCCTCGCGCGAGCTTCGCCGCCACCCAGGCCCCGGCGATCGCGGCCGGGGCGGCGCCGAGAAGGCCGCGGCAGGCGGCCCGCCGCTGCGTCGGACCGGCGCCCAGCGCGAGAGCGAAGGCGAGCGTGTCGCCGGCGTCCGCCACGGCACCCGCGGCGGACGCCCGCAGCAGCCCCGAGCGGCCCGACAGCGAACCGAGCTGCCAGGCGCCGAGCACGAGGTCCCTGGAGGCGGCGATCCGGGCCATCGTCAGCGAGACGGCGTCGAGATCCCGAAAGCCGAGCGTCCGCAGCGCCGCTCGCGGGGCGAGCCAGATCCCGGCGCCGATGCCGAGCCGGCCGAGCGCGAGCGCCACCGCGGTCGCCTCGACCGCCCGATGCCGTGATCCGTTCACCGGTGTCGGAGCCTAGAGCCCGGACGTATCGTTTCCGAATGCGGATCGTGATCGGGATCGTGGCGGCCGTCGGGTCGATCGTCGCTGCCGTGCTCGCCGTCGCCCTCCACAGCGAGGTCGACAGCATTGACGAGCCGAACTGGGGGCGCGCCGGCGCCTACGCGCTCGCCTTCGGGCGCGCGGTGGCCGACCGCGACGAGCGCAAGGCCCGGCGAGACGACGCCAAGGTCCCGAGCGCGCGCGCGCTTCGCGACGCGGCGGCCTACGCGCGGGGCCGCGACGGCCTGGTCTCGTTCGCGGTCGTCAACACGGAGGGCCGCCTTCGGGGTCGCACCGCCGGTCGCCTGTATCCGGCGGCCAGCACCGTGAAGGCGATGCTGCTGGCGGCGGAGGTGCGCCGACTCGAGCGCGAGCGCGAGCCGCTCGACGAGTACGCCGAGTCGTTGCTGCGGGCGATGATCACCTACTCCGACAACGACGCGGCGGACGCTGTCTACGCCCGAGTCGGCGACGAGGGGATGTTCACGATCGCGCGCAAGGCCGGTATGGATCGGTTCACCGAGGCCGGGCACTGGGGCAACGCTCAGATCGACGCCGCCGATCTGGCGCGGCTTTACTGGCGGATGCCGCAGCTCGTCGACGGGCACCATCGCGCCTTCGCTCTCGGCCTGCTCGGATCGGTGATCGCCGAGCAGAGCTGGGGCATCCCGGCGGCGGCGCGGCCTGACTGGTCCGTGCGCTTCAAGGGCGGCTGGCTGCCCGACAGGGGGCTCGTGCACCAGGGCGCGGAGCTGCGCGACGACGGTCGCCGGCTCACGATCGCGGTGCTCACCAACTTCGAGCCCACGTTCGGCTACGGGACCGAGACGATCGAGGGGATCGCCGCCCGGCTGCTCAGCGGCTCTCGCGGCGGCGCTTCGAGCGCTCGATCGGGATCGAGACCGCGCCCTTAGCGCCACGGCGCTTGGGCGGCCTGATTCCGGCGGGGTCGTAGGCCCCGTAGGGGACGATCTCCGCTCGCAGCGAACGGCGCACCCGCTCGAGCTCGACGTCCATCTGGCGCTCGAGCTCGACCGCACGCTCGCGCATGCTCGCCATCTCGCGCCGCGCGCGCTCGAGCTCGCGCTCGAGGGTGAGCACCGTCTCGACGCCGGCGAGGTTGAGTCCCTCCTGGGCGGTCATCCGCTGGATCCGGCGCAGCCGCTCGACGTCCTCGTAGGAGTACAGGCGGGTGTTCTTCGGCGAGCGCTTCGGGGTGATCAGCCCCCGTGCCTCGTACATGCGAAGCGTCTGCGGGTGCATCTCGGCGAGCTCCGCCGCGACCGAGATCATGAACACACCTCGCCGCCGGTCGAGGCCCTCGGCATCCCGGGCGCCTCGGCGGCGGGCCTTCTCGTGTTCGTTGGCGCTCATCGCGGCTACCCAACCTTCGCCGACGCCGCGGACGCATCGCGCAGCAACCGCTCGCGCGGGTCGTGGTCGTTGATCGCCTCGGCGAAGGCCTCGAGCGCCTTGCGCTGATCCCGGGTCAGCTCGCGGGGCATCTCGACCTCGAGCCGGTAGAGGATGTCGCCGCGGCCACGGCCGTCCGGCTTCGGCGGCCCCTCGCCGCGCAGTCGCTGGACGCTGCCGTGCTGAGTTCCCGCCGGGACGCGGATCCGCTTCGAGCCGGTCAGGGTCGGGACCTCCACGGTCGCTCCGCCGATCGCCTCCGCGACCGTGATCGGAAGCCTGACCTCGAGGTTGCCGTCGGAGCGCTGCCTGAACACCGGCGACGGTGCGACCCGGGTGACCACGTAGAGGTCTCCCGGCGGCGCGCCGCGGGCGCCGTCCTCACCCTTGCCGGCGACGCGGATCCGGCTGCCGTCGTGGACGCCGGCCGGAATCCGCACCCGGTAGCGCTTGCGCTGCATGGTCAGCCCCGAGCCGCCGCAGGTGGCACACGGGTCCTCGATCACCTGGCCCGCGCCGCCGCACTGCGGACACGGTTGGCTGATCGAGAAGAAGCCTTGACTCTGAGCGTCGATCCCGCGACCGCCGCACCGCGGGCACACCGTCGGCATCGTCCCGGGCCGCGCTCCGGTCCCGCTGCAGGTCTTGCAGGTCGACTGCTTCGGCACCGTGACCGGGATCTCGGCGCCGTCCATCGCCTGCCGGAAGCTGAGCTGAACCTCGGTCTCCAGGTCGCGGCCGCGAGCCGGCTGCTGCGGGCCGGGCCCGCCGCGCCGAAACAGGGACGAGAAGATGTCGCCGATGTCGGCTCCGAAGCCACCGGCCGGGCCGCTGCCACCGCGGCCGAAGCCACCGAACATTCCGCCGGCGTCGTACTGCTTGCGCTTCTCCGCATCGGAGAGCGTGTCGTAGGCCTGCTGGACCTCCTTGAAACGCTCCTCGGCCTTCGCATCGCCCGGGTTGCGATCGGGGTGATACTCGCGGGCCAGCTTGCGGTAGGCCTTCTTGATCTCCTCCGCCGATGCGCCCCGCCCGACGCCGAGCACCTCGTAGAAGTCACGCGCCACGGCCGCTCCTCCTAATCGCTGACGATCACCCGCGCCGGGCGCAGGATCTGGCCGTCGAGCCGATAGCCGCGCTCGAGCGTCTCGACGACGGTCCCGGGCTCGACCCCCTCGCTCGGGGGCCGGGTCGAGATCGCCTCGCACGAGGTCGGGTCGAAGCGCTCGCCGGCCGGGTCATACGCCTCGACGCCGGCGCGAGCGAGCGTTCCCTGGAGCTCGGAATGGATCAGGGCGACGCCACGGGCGAGCGCCTCCTGCGCGCTCACCTCCTCGGATTCCGCTGCTACGCCGGGGTTCGCGCCAGGATCGACCCCCGCCATCACCAGCGCTCGCTCGAGGTTGTCGATCGACGGCAGCAGCGCCCGGGCGAGGCTCGCCTTGCCGCGCTGCTCGGCATCGGCGGCCTCCCGGGTGGCGCGCTTGCGGTAGTTCTCGAAGTCCGCCTTGGCGCGCTGCGCGAGCCCGAGGTACTCGTCTCGCTCTCGCTTCACGTCCTCGAGCAGCGCGTCGAGGTCGTGCGTGACCTCGTCCGCCTCCGAGCCACTGCCCGCCGCCTCCTCCGCTTCGCGTCCGGGGGCGGCGGGGTCGTCGGCACCGGGACGAGGCTCGCTGTGCTCGGGCCTAGGCGCGCTCGTCATCGACAACCTCCGCGTCGACGACCTCGTCCTCGCCGGAGCCGTTGGCGCCGGAGCCGTCGCCGGCCGCCGCCTGCTGCTCGGCGGCCTGCTGGTAGATCTGCTCGGAGACCCTGTGGAAGGCCGCCTGGAGGGCGTCGGTCTTCGCCTTGATCTCCTCGACGTCCTCGGACTCGAGCACGCCGCGGACCGCGGCGATCGCCTCGTTGATCTCCGACTTGGTCGCCTCGTCGAGCTGCTCGTCCATCTCGCCGACCTGCTTTTCGGCCTGGTAGGCCGAGTTCTCGGCCAGGTTGCGGGCCTCGGCCAGCTCGCGCTGGCGGCGGTCGTCCTCGGCGTGCGACTCGGCGTCCTTGACCATCTGCTCGATCTCGGACTCGTTCAGCCCCGAGCCCGCCTTGATCTCGATCTTCTGCTCCTTGCCGGTACCGAGGTCCTTGGCGGAGACGTTGAGGATGCCGTTCGCGTCGATGTCGAAGGTGACCTCGATCTGGGGCATGCCTCGCGGCGCCGGCGGGATCCCGGTGAGCTGGAACTTGCCGAGCGACTTGTTGTAGGCGGCCATCTCCCGCTCGCCCTGGAGCACGTGGATCTCCACCGACGGCTGGTTGTCGTCCGCGGTCGAGAAGATCTCCGACTTCTTGGTCGGGATCGTCGTGTTGCGCTCGATCAGCTTCGTCATCACGCCGCCCTTGGTCTCGATTCCGAGCGTCAGCGGGGTGACGTCGAGCAACAGCACGTCCTTGACGTCGCCGGACAGCACTCCGGCCTGGATCGCGGCGCCGACCGCGACCACCTCGTCGGGGTTGACCCCCTTGTGCGGCTCCTTGCCGGTCAGCTCCTTGACCTTGTCCTGGACCATCGGCATCCGGGTCATGCCGCCGACCAGGACCACGTGGTCGATCGTCGGCGCGCCCGCGTCGGAGATCGCCTGCTTGACCGGCGAGACGACGCGGTCGAGCAGGTCGGAGGTCAGCTCCGCGAGCTTCGCCCGGGTGAGCTTCATGTCCAGGTGCTTGGGCTCGTTGTTGATCGCGGTGATGAACGGGACGCTGATCTGCGTCTCCTGCGTGGTCGAGAGCTCGATCTTCGCCTTCTCGGCCTGCTCGTAGAGGCGCTGCAGCGAGCGCTTGTCGTTGGAGACGTCGACGCCCTGGTCGCGCTTGAACTCGGCGACCAGCCACTCGACGATCGCCTTGTCCCAGTTGTCGCCGCCGAGATGGTTGTCGCCGGCGGTGGACTTGACCTCGAACACGCCCTCGCCGATCTCGAGGATCGAGACGTCGAAGGTCCCGCCGCCGAGGTCGAAGACGAGGATCGTGTGGTCGGACTCCTCCTTGTCGAGGCCGTACGCGAGCGCCGCCGCGGTCGGCTCGTTGATGATCCGCTTGACGTCGAGTCCCGCGATCTTGCCGGCGTCCTTGGTCGCCTGGCGCTGGTCGTCGTTGAAGTAGGCGGGCACGGTGATCACCGCCGAGTCGACCGTCTCGCCGAGCTTCGACTCGGCGTCGGCCTTCAGCTTCTGGAGGATCATCGCCGAGATCTCCGGCGGGGAGAACTGCTCGCCCCGCACGTCGACGCGGACGTCCCCGTTCGGTCCCGCCTCGACCTCGTAGGGGACGATCGTCTCCTCCTCCTTGACCTCGGCCTCCTTGCGGCCCATGAACCGCTTGATCGAGAAGATCGTGTTCTCCGGGTTCATCACCGCCTGACGCTTCGCGACGGTGCCGACGAGACGCTCGCCGCCGTCGGTGAACGCGACCACGGACGGGGTCGTGCGCCCGCCCTCAGCGTTCTCGATGATCTCCGACTCGGACCCCTCGAGCACGGCCATCGCCGAGTTCGTGGTCCCGAGGTCGATGCCGATTGTCTTCGCCACTGTTTCCTCCTCGTAAGGCTTCTAATTCCAGATCCAAGAAATCTAAGTCAGAGGCTAGCAGATGTACGCGCGCCCTCGCCAATCCCGGGCGGCCCGGCGCCTCCGGGTTGAGCCGTGGGGAGCGGCGATCAGCTCGCCGGCTGGCAGGCGCTCTCGTCGTCGAGCTTCTCGCTCGCGAGGTCGACCGTCGGCCCCTTGCCGATCTGGCCGGCGTAGGCGGCGACGAATGCGGCCGCCTGCTGTGCCTCCTCGCCCTGGAGGATCCCCCTCGGCATCCGTCCCGCCACCCCGCAGGTGACCGCGGCCAGAACCCGGGCGTAGTTGCCCTGGAACTGCTCGGAGGAGTTCGTGCCGCTGGGGACGAGCAGGTCGTCGAGGTTCGGACCGACGACGCCCTGGATCCCGGCCGCGGCGAGCGTGTGGCATTGGCGGCAGTTGTTCGCGACCATCTGCTGGGCGAAGCGGTCGCCGGCCGCGACGTGGACCGTCGCGGCGTCCTCGTTGCCCTCCTTGCCGAGCGCGACGAGCGGCACAACGATGACCGCGATCGCGGCGAAGATCGCGAAGACGATGAACGGGCGGCGGCTCATGCCGCCGGAAACCTACCGTCTTGCAGCGTCGCCTGGTTACGGCGAAACCACGGGCACATCCGCCGCAGCGCGCATTCGCCACACCGCGGCCGCGGCCGGCAGACGCGCCGGCCGTGCGTGATCAGGTTGATGTGGAGCTCGTAGGCGTCCTCGGGATCGGTGATCGCCAGCATCTCCTCGTGGGCGGCGTCGAACGAGGCCCGGGGCGGGAACAGCCCGAGTCGCCCGCCGACCCGGTGGACGTGCGTGTCGACCGGGATCTCCGGGCGGCCGAGGGCGAAGATCATCACGCAGGCGGCGGTCTTGCGCCCGACGCCGGGCAGGTCGGTGAGGAACTCGAGCGCCCCGTCGCGATCGGCGCCCGCGAGCCAGTCGAGCGTTGGCTCGCCGGCCCGTTCCGGCAGCCGCCGCAGGACCTCCTGGATCCGCGGCGCCTTCGTCTTCGACAGCCCACCGGGCTTGATCGCCTCCTCGACCTCCTCCACCGGCGCGTCGCGCACCTCCTTCCAGGTCGGAAGCGCGCTGCGCAGACGCTCATACGCGACGTCGCGATTGCGGTCGTTGGTGTTCTGGGAGAGGATCGTGCGAACCAGCTCGGCGATCGGGTGGCCGTGCGGCTCGTTGACCGGGCGCCCGTAGAGCTCCCGGAGGCGATCGCGGATCGCCCGCACCCTGGCGCGGCGCGGACGTCGCCACGATGCTTCGGGAGTGCGGGTCGGCGCCACGCAGGGAGGATATTTCCGCCGCGAGCGCGCGCCGGTTCACTCGGCGGATCGACTCGATTACCGACTTGATCGGCGATTCGGGGGCTATCCGCACCGGCGCCGCTTAACCGCGCCTTTACAATGGCCGGCGTCGTGCGCGGCGTCGGGGCAAGCATCAATCGTCTTCTTCCGAGGGGAGTCCTCGACGCCGGCTACCAGTTCCTGCTCTTCCTGGCCGCGTATCAGGGCTATCAGGTCGTCCGCGGGCTCACCGACTCGGGGGCGGTCAGCGCGTACTCGAACGCGCACCACGTCATGGACCTCGAGAAGTCGCTCGGCGCCTTCTTCGAGCCCGGCCTTCAGCAGGCGCTGATCGACCATGCCTCGTGGGCGATCGACTTCGCCAACTTCATGTATCTGAACTCCCACTTCGTGATCACGACCGGGTTCTTGGCCTGGCTCTACCTGTTCCGCAACGAGCACTTCTACTTCGTGCGCAACATGTTCATGGTCGCGATGGGCCTGGCGCTCGTCGGGTACGCGGTCTTTCCGACCGCGCCGCCGCGGATGTTCTCGAGCGAGGGGTTCACGGACACGATCGCCTCGTTCACCGGGGTCTCCCAGGACTCGAAGACGGCCAGCCTGCTGCTCAACCAGTACGCCGCGGTGCCGAGCATGCACATCGCCTTCTCGATGATGGTCGGGCTGAGCGCCGCGGCGCTCGCGCGGCGCAGGGTGCCGCGCATCCTGTGGTCGGCCTATCCCGTGATGGTCCTGTTCGTCATCGTCGCGACCGGCAACCACTACTGGATCGATGCGGCGGCCGGCGCGATCGTCGCCTGCCTGGCTCTCGTCTCGGCCACCCAACTCGCCCGCCTGCGCCCCGACGCGTGGGGATGGCCCGAGCGCGCACAGGAAGCCGCCGCCTAGCCACTACACCTAGGGACTGGCGCGACCGCCGCCGCGCCTTCGCTACCGGCGAGATAGCGTCTGTCGCATCGTGGAGGGCCGCAGCCAACCGAAGACCGCGGCTGAGTGGCGCGGCTACGCGCGCGACCGCCTGATCGAGTCGCGGCTGACGCCGAACGCGATCTCGGTCACCGGCCTGATCCTCAATCTCGCCGCCGCCGCCCTCGTGTTCGCGGAGCTCTTCCTGCTCGCCGGACTCGCGTTCATCGTCGGCTCGGTGATGGACACGCTCGACGGCCGCTACTCGCGGATGTCGGGGAAGGGGACCTTGTTCGGCGCCTTCTTGGACTCCACCCTGGACCGGGTCGAGGAGGGCGTCGTGATCACCGCGATCGCCTGGTACTTCGCCGACAGCGGCGATGCGGTCGCGGCGGCGGGGTGCGTGTTCACCGTCCTCGGCTCGCTGATGGTCTCCTACACCCGCGCCCGGGCCGAGGCGCTCGGGGTCGAATGCAAGGTCGGGATCGCCACCAGACCCGTCCGCGTGGTGCTACTTTCCATCGGCCTCGTGTTCGGCGCCGGCGATCTGATCGACGACGTCGACCTGCTAGCGCCGTCGATCTACACGATGGCCGGGCTCACCGCCTTCACGGTCGGCCAGCGGGTTTGGCACGTTCGAGGCGAGCTCAAGGCGCTCGAGGCGGCCGACGCCGCTGAGGGCGCGGACGTGTAACCAATGCATGGACAGCGGGTATTCGCGACCCACCCGTTCCAGGAAGGATCTTGTTCGCATGACTGAAACCAACGGCCACGCCGACGCGGCGGGCGCCAACGGCCGCTACGTCGACGACGGCAAGGTCCGCGTCGCGATCGTCGGTGTCGGCAACTGCGCCAATGCCTTCATCCAGGGCGTCCAGTACTACAAGGACGCCGATGCCGACGAGGCGGTGCCCGGGCTCATGCACGTCGACCTCGGCGGCTACCACGTGCGCGACATCGAATTCGTCGCCGCCTTCGACATCGATTCCGAGAAGGTTGGCAAGGACCTCTCGGAGGCGATCTGGTCGGGCCAGAACGACACGATCGGCTTCGCCGAGGTGCCCGAGCTGGGCGTCAAGGTCGACCGCGGGATGACTCACGACGGGCTCGGCAAGTACCTGAAGCAGAAGATCACCAAGGCGCCGGGCGAGACCGCCGACATCGTCGGCATCCTGCGGGAGACCAAGGCCGACGTCCTGGTCAGCTACCTGCCGGTTGGCTCCGAGCAGGCGGACAAGTGGTACGTCGAGCAGGCGCTGAAGGCCGGGGTCGGCTACGTCAACTGCCTGCCGGTGTTCATCGCCCGGGAGGACTACTGGGACAAGCGCTTTCGCGAGGTTGGGCTGCCGATCATCGGTGACGACATCAAGTCGCAGGTCGGGGCGACGATCGTCCACCGCCAGCTCGCCCGGCTGTTTCACGATCGCGGCGTGCGCCTGGCGCGCACGTCGCAGCTCAACGTCGGCGGCAACATGGACTTCTTCAACATGCTCGAGCGCGAGCGGCTCGACTCGAAGAAGGAGTCGAAGACCAACGCGGTGACCTCGATCATGGGACACGAGCTCCCCGAGGACGACGTCCACGTCGGCCCGTCCGACTACGTCCCGTGGCTGACCGACCGCAAGTGGGCGCACATCCGCCTCGAGGGCGCCAGCTTCGGCGACGTGCCGCTGAACATCGAGCTCAAGCTCGAGGTCTGGGACTCGCCGAACTCGGCGGGGATCGTGATCGACGCGGTGCGGCTCATCAAGCTGGCGCTCAACAACGGCATCGCGGGCCAGCTAGACGGCCCGTCCAGCTACCTGATGAAGTCGCCGCACAACCAGCGCCCCGACGACGAGGCACGCGAGCTGACCGAGGCGTTCATCGCCGAGCACCGGCGCAAGGCGCCCGGCGAGCGCGCGAAGGAGCTCGCCGAGGAAGCCGCCGGCACCGCGTAGCGCCGCGTCCGGCGAACGATTCGTCGGCAGGCATCCCGATGGCGTTCCATATCCTGGGCGGGTGCCCTCCGGCAAGCGCCTCTCGATCGCGCAGGTGTCGCCCCACCCCTGGGGAGCCGACCGCGACGTAAACGATTTCATCGCCCGCGTCTCGACCGAGCTCGCCGAGCGAGGGCACAGGGTGCTGATCGCTGCCCCGTCGGAGTCGCGCGGTCAGGTTCGCGGATCGCGGCGGGCGATCGCCGCTGCGGCCGGGGCACCCTCGGCACTCTTCGACGGCGCCCGGACGGGCGTTCGCGCGCTGGGCGACCACGGCCCGCCGGTGCTGGCGCTGGGGACGGGCATCCCGATGCCTCGCGGCCCCCGCCCGAGGGCCGCGCACCTGCCGCTCGACGTCAGTCGCGCGCTCGAGGCCCTGCTCGGCGGCGTCGACTTCGACGCCGTCCACGTGCACGACCCGTTCGCGCCCAGCGCCGCCTCGGCCGCGCTCCGCCACTCGCGGTCGCTCAACGTCGGCAGCTTCCACGAGCCGAGCGAGCGCATCCTCTCGACCCAGGTCGTCCGGCCGCTGGTCGAGATCTTCCTCGGCCGACTGGATGCCCGGACAACCAGCTGTGGCGCGACCGAGGAGCTGATGGAGCGCTTCTTCCCCGGTACCTACGAGCGGGTGGCGCCCGGCGCCGACTTCGAGCCGCGGCCGTGGTGGCCGCAGTTTGCGGAGGCCGGACCGGGCGAGCGCCGGCGCCGGATCGCCTTCTGCCTCGAGGAGGAGCGCGGCGCGCTGCGCTTGTTCTTGCGCGCGATCCGCCGGCTCGACCAGGCCGCGGGGTGGGAGGCGGCAATCTGGGTCGGCGACGCCGCCGAGCTGCGCATCTCCCAGCGGCTCCGCGGGCGGGTCCGGGTGGTGACGGCCCGCGAGGCCGAGCCGGAGGCCGTGATCGCTGCCGCGGACGTGGTCGTCGCCGCGTCGGGCGGGCCACGTCCCGCCCCCGGCCTGGTGCGCAGCGCGCTCGCCGCGGGCTCGGTACCGGTCTGCTCGCGGATCCCCCTGTACGCGGAGCTGACCCGCGACGGCGAGCTCGGCCTGCTGTTCCAGCCGGGCGACGCGATCACGCTCGCGGGGCAGCTCGACCGCCTGGTCACCAGCCCGCAGCTGTGCCAGGAGCTGACCCGAAAGGGGCGCGGCGCTGTTCGCGACTGGGGCGCCGTCACCGACCAGGTCGAGGCGATCTACCGCCGCATAAGCGCGCGCCGCCACGATCCCCGGGGCAACCCGGAGGCGCGCCGCAGGATCGGCCGGCGCCCGCGAATCCACGTCGACCTCCACATGCACACGGACCACTCCTCCGACTGCGCCACCCCGGTCGAGACGCTGCTCGCGACCGCTCGGGAGGTCGGGCTCGGCGCGATCGCGATCACCGACCACAACGAGATCTCGGGAGCGCTCGAGGCGGCGAAGCGCGCCGACGACTTCGGCGTCAAGGTCATCGTCGCCGAGGAGGTCAAGACCGCCGAGCAGGGCGAGGTGATCGGGTTGTTCCTCTCGGAGCGGATCGATCGCGGGATGACGATGGCCGAGACGATCGCCGAGATCCGGCGCCAGCGCGGGCTCGTCTACGTGCCACACCCGTTCGACCGTCTGCACTCCGTTCCCGACTACGAGCACCTGCTCGAGATCGTCGAGGAGATCGACATCCTCGAGGTCTTCAACCCTCGCGTCGCGCTCACCGCCTTCAACGAGGAGGCCGAGCGCTTCGCGGCCAAGTACCGGATCGTCCCCGGCGCCGGCTCCGACAGTCACGTCGCCCAGGGCCTCGGCAGCGTGATGATCCGGGTCCACGACTTCGACGGACCCGAGGAGTTCGTGGAGGCGATGCGCGACGCCGACATCGTCCGCAAGCACAAGAACCTCGTTTACGTGCAGGCGCTGAAGTGGCTTCAGACCGGAGGTGGCCGGGGCGGCAAGCGCCGTCGAGGTGGCCATCCGGCGGCCCGAGCCGCGGGCAAGGGTTGATGCAGGCGCGGCGCCACAAAGGAGGCGAGGGCGAGCCGTCAAAGAGTGCCGCGAGCTCGCCGAGCGGGCCGGGAGCTATGCGCGTGCAGACCACCGATGACGAGATCCGCGAGAAGTACCTGGAGCGCGCGATCCGCGAGCTCAACCAGCTGACCCACCGGCTCCAGGAGTGCTCGCACTGCCCGCGCGGAAATCTGATGCCGGTTCTCGGCTCCGGGCACCCGCAGGCCGACGTGATGCTGGTGAAGCTCGCGCCCACCGCCGCGGAGGTCGAGGAGGGCGTCGCGTTCTACGGCCGCTCGGGCAACGCCCTGATGAAGAGCTTCAAGCGGCTCGGCATCGATCCGCTGACCGTCTACGGGACCCTGCTGGTCAAGTGCCCGGTCTCCGACGCCGACCTCGCGGCGGGGGAGTGCATCGAGCGGATCGTGGAGGAGATCGCGATCGTGCAGCCCCGCTGCATCGTCGTCATGGGTGGCCGGGCGCTGGAGACGATCAACGACGTCGGCGTGCCGATGGCGCGCAGGCTCGAGCCGGCGCTGGGCGAGATCCAGAAGCTGACGCCGACGATCGACGTGCTCTACGTGCCCGACATCGACGACTCGCTCGACGCCGAGGGCTCGAAACGCGAGTTCTGGGCCGCGTTCCGGACGCTCGGCGACTGGTACGCCGAGCTGCCGCCGTACTGACCCGGCGACGGATCGCTACTCGAGCCCGGCCGGACCCTCGCTCGGGTCCTCGACGGAGGGCTCCTGCTCGGTGGCGCAGATCGTGCACAGCACGGGCGAGTCTTCGCGCTCCAGCGCGAGGCTCTTCTCGGCGTCGGTGAGCGTGGCGCCACAGCTCTCGCAGCGCTCGGGCAGGTCGTCGATGGTGCGTTCTTCGAGATCGGGCATGGGCCGAATCTATTACCCGTCCGGGTTCACCGTCAGTCCGACGCGCGCGGCACCCGCACGGCGACGCAGTTCGAGCACCCGAGCGCCCGGGTCGGAGACCACCGTGGCGCCCGTCGCCTGGGTCGTGTAGCCGTGCGGGTACTGGACCCGAGGCAAGAAGACCTCGGTCAGCCGCCGTCGCACGAGGCGCCGCCCGGCCGGTGCCTCGGTGGAGTAGCGGAGCGTGAACTCGCCCGTCGCCGGGTCGAAGCCGTAATCGGTCGGCGTGCCGGCGACGGCGCGCGGATACGGGCGCGCGAGCGTCGCCAGCTTCCGCCGGTTGACGTTCGCCCCGCGCGGCGGCTTGCGCGCGTTCGAGCACGAGCGCCTGCTCGGCACCCGGGCCGGAGGTCGTGGGATCGTCGCAACCGCAGTAGTGCCAGTACTGCCAGGAGACCATGTGCTCGTCGGCGAGCCTGACGATCCGCTCGATCGCCTCGAGGTCGTTGGTGGCGCCGAACTCGGTCAAGAACGGGACGTCCCCCGTCTCGCTCGACTGCTTGTCGGCGTTCGCGAACACCATCTCCTCGAGCGGCTCGCAAGCCGGGCCGGAGCCGGGGCCGCCGAACGAAGCCGGGAGGCAGTAGTTGTGAAACGAGAACCCGGCGCGGGCGTCGCCAGTGTCGCCGTGCAGCGTGTCGGCGCCGAAATCGAAGGTGACGGCGGGCTCGTAGAAGACGAGCGTCCTCGGGTCGACCCGACGGATCGCCTCGATCACGCGATCGCTGAACGGGGTCAGCTTGGCGAGGTCGAAGGTCGCGCAGCCGGCGGGGTTGGCGCAGGCGTCCGTCTCGAACGCGCTCCCGGGCCAGGGCTCATTGAGGATGTCGTATCCGGCCACGTACGGCCGTCCGCGAAATCGCGCCGCGACGTGGCGCCAGGCGGCCGCGTAGAGATCCTGCAAGCCGACTGCCTCGGCGGGGGCATTCGCCCAGAAGTTGTCGAAGGCGCGGTTGAGGCCTGCGTTGACCAGGTAGTTGCCGGGGAAGCCGACCTGCGGCTCAGACGGAAGCCCGTCGTCGAGGACCTGCCAGTCCGGCCAACCCTCGCCCTGGAAGCGCTCGTTGTAGAGGTCCTGGTGGAAGTCGAGCAGGGTGAAGATTCGCTGGCGTGCGAGCAGCCTCTCGGTTGAGTCGAGGCTGCGGAGATAGCCGCGCCGATAGCGCATCGGCCCCGCGGCGCTTGGCGGCTTCGGCTCGAGCCCCTTGTAGATCACGCCGAGGCGAACGGTGTTGAAGCCGTTGCGGCGCAAGAACCGAGCGTCGTCAGCCCCGAATCCGGCGTCCTCGGGCCGGTAGGAGCCGACTTTGGAGACCATGTTGATGCCGTGCAGGATCACAACCCGCCCCCGCGCGTCGGTGAACCAGTGACCGTGGTGCGCCAGCGGGGGCTGCGGTGCGGCCCGCGCGGCGGCCGCGCCGGCGAGCGCCGCGAGCAAGCAGATCAGCGCGCTGCGTCGCAGCATCGCGAGCCTAGGGCGCGGCGGCCTCGGCGACGACGGTCATCGCCTCCAGCGTGGCGCTCGCGAGACCGCGGACTACGATGACGTCGAGCGCCTCGTAGGCCGCTAGCGCGCGCCGCGCCCGATCGCGGTCGGCCGCGGCGACACCGACCGTCCCCTCGGGCTCCGCCAGCCGCGCGAAGTGGTTGCGATAGCCGTCGTGGAGGTTGCGATAGAACGACTCCTCCTTTGCCAGCCGCTCGGCGGCATCGTCTCCGACCGCGGTGCGCACGTACCCGAACACCGGCGGCGCATCGCGCGCGCCGTCACGGGCGCCCGAATCGACGTTCCGCCGCGCGCCGGCCGCGTACTCCGGCGTCATCCAGTTGAAGAACGCTCCGTCGTACTCGGAGCCGGCCAGCCGGCACATCTTCGGGCCCATCGCGGCGAGCACGAGTCGGACGCCGGGCAGCGCGGCCCGCAGCTCAGGCAAGGCCTCGCGCATCCTGGTCAGCGGACGCTCGGAGAACCCGGCACCGACGCCGAGCCAGAGGCGGCCCGGGTCCAAGCCGACCCGGTCGACGTGGGCGGCGATCTCCCCCGGCGCGTGTCGGTCGAGCGCCATCACTGCGACGCCCAGCTCGAGCTTCGGCGCGGAGCCGGCGAACGCCGAAAGCGTCTCCAGGCCGAGCGCCCCGGGATGATCGTTCGCCCACATCGAGTCGTAGCCGAGCTCCTGGCATCGCGCCGCGAGCGGCGCGGCGACCGCTGGGTCCAGGCCCGCGGCGACTCCGAAGCCGCGCGCGCTCATCGGAGACCCCTGGGACGAACGGCGAACGGCAAGCGGCTACCCCTTCTCGATCACCGCGACGCACTCGACGTGCGGCGTCTGCGGGAACATGTCCACCGGCTGCACGCGGCGCAGCGTATATCCGGCCTCGACCATCTGCGCCGCGTTCGGCGCCAGCGTCGTCGGGTTGCAGGAGACGTAGACGATCCGCTTCGCTTCGCACTCGAGCAGCCGCCGGACGATCTTGCTGGTAAGGCCCGCCCGGGGCGGATCGACGACGACGACGTCGGGCCGTCCGGCCTCCTCGATCAGCGGAGTGATCCCGAGCCGCGCGTCGGCGCAGACGAAGCGGGCGTTGTCGATCCCGTTGATCGCCGCGTTCTGCTCGGCGTCGGCGACCGCCGCGGCGACGCTATCGACGCCCCAGACCTCGGCGGCGCCACCAGCGAGCGAGAGCCCGATCGTGCCGATGCCGCAGAACAGGTCGTAGACACGCTCGCTGCCCGTCAGCCCGGCGGCGTCCGCGGCGAGCGCGTAGAGACGCTCGGCCATCTCGGTGTTGGTCTGCAAGAACGCGGTGTGCGAGACGCGGAACTGCAGTCCGGAGACCCTCTCGGTGAGGTGCTCGGCCCCAAGGACGCCGGTCGGGCCATCGGTCCCGCCTCCGGGTCCCTCGATCACCGTGTGCAGGTCAACCGGGGGACGCGGGATCTCGGCCGCCGAGGTCACGAGCCGGGTCTGAAGCTGGCCGGTGCGCCGCCCCTCGCGGACGACGAGATTGCGCAGCACGCCGGCCTGCGCCTGGCTGTCGTACGGCGCGATCGCTTCGCGGCGGGCCCAGGCGCGGATCTCGTTTCGCGCCTCGTTGTTGCGCTCGGAGGCGAGCATGCAGTCGTCGACGTCGACCACCTCGGCCCAGCTTCCGCGGCGATGGAAGCCGAGCATGGTCTCGCCGCTGCGCGCGCCGAACGAGTACTCGAGCTTGTTGCGGTAGCGCCAGATCTCGGCCGCCGGCTCGATCGGCGACAGCTCGAAGCCCTCGAGACGTCCGAGGCGCCGCAGCGCGTCGGCGACCTGGCCGGCCTTTTCGGCGAGCTGGCGCTCGTAGGCCATTCCCTGCCATGGAGCCCCCGGGCAGGGCTCGCCGTCGTGCAGGCAGCGGTCGGCGATCCGCTCGCTGCTCGGGCTCAGCAGCTCGAGGGTCTTCGCCTCCGCGTAATCGCGCTTGGCGCGCACCAGCCGGGCGCGGACGCGGTCGCCGGGCAGCGCTCCGCTGACGAAGACGACGTAGCCGTCGGCGCGCGCGACGCCGCGCCCGCCCTGGGCGAGGGAGTCGATCTCGAGCTCGAGCTCCTGGCCCTGGCGCGGGCGGGTGCCGGTCGGCTGCATGCTCCTATCGTTGCAGCGCAGCGACTCGCGCCGTGCGCGGCTCGGCGACCGGATCGGCGAGGGCGCGCGGCCGGGCGCTACCTGGTGAGCTGCTTGTCGATCGCGTCGAGGATGCCCTTGCGAGCCTTGCCGCGCTTCTCCTGCGTGCGGACTTTGCGCAGGTCGGCCCGATTCAGGTCCTTGAGCCTCGCCTTGATCTGCGTTGCGGTGAGCTGCTCGTAGGCGCTGATCGGCGAGCCGCCGACGCGGGCACGGCGGCGCAGCTTGTCCATCTCGCCGAGCGGACGGTCGGCGGCATCGCGAGCTGCGCGCCCGACGCGATCGGCGGCTCGGGTCGCCTGCTTGCGGGTGCTCGTCGTGCGCGACTCGACCTCTTTGCGGGCCTGCTCGAGCAGGCGTTCGAGCTCGCGGAGGAGGTCATCGGTGGCCTTGCGGCCCTTGGAGACGAGGTTGGTGACGAGCTCGTTCGCGTCGCTGCGGGTCATCCGCCCGCGCTCGACCGCGTCGTCCACGGTTTCCTGAAGGCGGTCGCGCGAGAGGGTTACGTTCGATTCCAGCGCGGTGCGGCTGCGTTCGAGCGCTTCACGGAACGCCTGCACGCTCTTGTCCGAGCGACCGGCGGACGCCCGGGTGCGCGAGGCGCTCGACACCCGGCGACGCGGAGCGCTCGACGCCGCGGTGGTCCGCTTGGCCTTCGCCCTCGTGGTCGGGCGCCCGCCGGCGCGCCCCCTCGACCCGCTGGATCCACCTGTTGACTTCGAGCCTCCGGACCTGGTCGCCATCTCTCCTCCTCGGTTGACTCACCTGACTATTTCATCCCGCAGCGGGCTGTGGGGAAACTTCCGATTCAAACGCGGCTTCGACGGGCGCGTGGTCGGAGAGCCGCAGCGTCAGATCGCCGGCCGGCAGCTCACGGCGCTCGGGCTCCCAGACGGCCGGACCCACGATCGCCTGCATGTCGCGTGCGAGCAGGTGGTCGAGCACGTCCGGGCCGGTCGGTGCGCGCAGCCCGAAGCGCCGCTCGAGCTCCCGGTAGGCGCGGGTGTCGCGCGGGCGCAGGTTGAGGTCGCCGCCGAGCAGCAACGGCCGCCCCGCGGCCCACGCGGTGGCACGCTCCGCGGCCGTGACCAGCTCGGCCTCGGCGAGCTCGCGTCGCTTCGCGCCGGCGCTCAGGTGCAGATTGGCGACGCAGACCTGATCACCGCCGGAACCCGCGATTGCCGTGAACGCCATCACCCTGCGCTCTGGCCGCGGGCCGGGGCGCAGCTCGAGCTTCCGACGCTCGACGATCCCGGCGCCGCGAACGAGCGTCAGGTTGGAGCCGCCCTCGTTGGAGGCGATCAGGTCGGGGTTGAGGCGCGCGAGCAGCGAGCGCAGGGCCGTCAGCGAGTTGCGCGAGGTGAGCACGCCATGCGCCTCCGCCTCGCAGCGGTCGGCGAGCGGTCGCCACCAACGCGGCGGGCACTCCTGAAGCAGGGCCAGGTTCCAATCGGCGCCCGCGAGCACCACCGCGAACTCGCCGAGCAGCTCGCGATTGAGCTGAACGTGCGTGGCGTTTCGCGCAGTGACCCGCAGCAGGCGTGATCGCCAGCCGAACAGCGCCGGGTCGGGCGGGAAGTCGCGGCCGTGGAACAGGTTCCAACTCAGCGCCCGAATGGTCACCGCCGAAGTATCGCGACGTAGAATGCCGCGCTTGAACCGACCCCCCCGGCACTACCTCACCGGCGCGGAGCTGAGCGCCGCCGAGCTCGAGGCGCTTCTCGATCGGGCCCTGGAGCTGAAGGCGGGCCGCGCCGAGGGCGTCGGCTCGGATGCGCTCGCGCGCCGCACCGTGGCGCTGCTGTTCGAGCGACCGTCGACGCGGACCAGGGTCTCGTTTCAGGTCGGGATCGTCGAGCTCGGCGGTCATCCGCTGCCGCTGCGGGCCGAGGAGCTCCAGCTCGGGCGCGGCGAGTCGATCGCCGACACCGCGCGGGTGCTGTCGCGCTACCTGCATGCGATCGTGATCCGCTCGGGGTCAGACGAGTCGGTCGCGGAGCTCGCCGCGGTGTCGAGCGTTCCGGTGGTCAACGCGCTGACGCCGGCGCACCATCCCTGCCAGGCGCTCGCCGATCTGCTGACCCTGCGCGAGCGTTTCGGCGAGCTCGAAGGGCTGGTGGTCGCCTACGTCGGCGACGGCAACAACGTCGCCCGCTCGCTCGCGATCCTCGGGCGCACCGCGGGGGTCGAGGTGCGGGTGGCGACGCCCAAGGGCTTCGAGCTCGAGCCCGGCCTGACGGCGCTCGACACCCACCACGCGCGCAAGGCAGCGACGGGCGCGGACGCCGTCTACACGGACGTCTGGGTCAGCATGGGCGACGAGGCCGAGGCCGAGGGCAGGCGGAATGCGCTCGGTCCCTACCGGGTCGACGAGGATCTGCTGGCGGTGGCGGCGGATCGCGCCGTGGTCCTCCACTGCCTGCCGGCCCACCCCGGCGAGGAGATCTCCGCGGAGCTGCTCTACGGGGAGCGCTCGGCGGTCTGGGACCAGGCCGAGAACCGCCTGCACGCGCAGAAGGCGCTGCTCGAATACCTGATCTCGTAGGGGCCGGCCGCGACCTCACCGGGCCTAGACTCTCGATGCCCGGCCCCGTGGTGTAACGGTAAGCACGTCAGGTTTTCAACCTGGTAGCGCGGGTTCGACTCCCGCCGGGGCTATCACGCGAGCCCGCTTGCGTAAGGTCTCGCAGCGATGCAGCCCGAGATCGACCTCGGTCCCCTCACCCTGCAGACGTTCGGGATCATGTTCGCGCTCGCGTTCGTCGCCTCGGGGCTGCTCGTGGCGCGGCGGCTTCGGGAGCTCTCAAAGCCGGTCGACTGGGCCTACGAGATGGTCTTCGCGGCGCTGGTCGGGGGGATTGTCGGCGCGCGGCTCGACTTCATCCTCGAGAACTACGACGAGGTCTCCGACGACCTGCTGGGCAACATCTTCTCGGGGGCAGGACTGGTCTGGTACGGCGGCGCGATCGGCGGCGCGCTGGGGGTCGTCCTCTGGGCGCGCTGGCGCCGGATGCTCGACCTCGGCCTGCTCGACATCTGCGCCCCCGCGCTCGCGGTCGGCTACGCGGTCGGCCGGATCGGGTGCCAGCTCTCCGGCGACGGCGATTACGGGACCCCATGGGACGGGCCGTGGGCGATGGCCTATCCGGACGGAACCGTCGCCACCGACGTCCCTGTCCATCCGACCCCGATCTACGAGACGGTCGCGATGAGCCTCGTCGCTTACGCCCTCTGGCGGTTGCGGTTCTCGTTTCGCCCCGGGCTGCTGTTCGCCCTCTATCTCGTCCTCGCCGGCGCCGAGCGCTTCCTGGTCGAGTTCATCCGGCGCAACGACGACGTCGCGCTCGGGCTCACGCAGGCGCAGCTGCTCAGCGCAGCGATGGTCCTCGTCGGCGGCATCTGGCTCGGCGTCAAGGCCCGGCGCGGCGAGCTGCGGGCGTCCGGCTCCGGCCGGCCGGCACCCGCGCCGAGCGGCTGAGGGCGCCGGCCGCGCTCAGGCGGAGCGCAGCAGTCCGCCGTCGAGGGGAATCGAAGCGCCGGTGACGTAGCCCGCCCGCTCCGAGCACAGGAACGCGACCAAGTCGCCGTACTCCTCCGGCCGTCCGAGCCGGGCCGCCGGGACCCCCTCGATCGCGCCGCGCTCCATCTCCTCCCAGCCGCCCCAGTTGGAGGCCAGGCGCTCGGTCGCGAAGCGCCCGGTCGCGACGTCGTTGACCGTGACCCCGTCGGCCGCCACCTCGCGCGAGAGCGTCTTCAAGAAGCCGACCAACCCGGGTCGGTGCGAGTTCGACAGCGCCAGGCCCGGGATCGGCTCCCGGGTCGCGCTCGAGCCGACGTTGACGATCCGGCCCCAGCGGCGCTCGCGCATCCCGGGCAAGACCGCACCGATCAGGATCCGAGGCGCGAGCACGAGCGACTCGTAGGCCTTGCGCCATTCGTCGAGACCTGCGTCGAGCGCGGCGCCCGCCGGCGGTCCGCCGGTGTTGGTGATCAGGATCTCGACCGGGCCCAGCGTCGCCTCGACCTCGGCCGGCAGGGTCGCCATTCGCTCCAGGTCGGCGGTGTCGCCCTCGAAGGCGGCCGTCTCCCCCTCGATTTCCGCCCCCGCCTCGGCCAGGTGGTCGAGCGAGCGGCTCGCGATCGCCACGCTCGCGCCCTCCCGAGCCAGCGCCGCCGCGATTCCCCGGCCGATCCCGCGGCTGGCGCCGAGAACCAGTGCGACTCGCCCTTCGATGCCGAGGTCCACCCCGGGCACCGTAGCGAGCAGCGCCGGCGCGAGGCGGGCGCGGCGGGTGAGCCGTCGTCACGGGTTCGACTAGGGTCCGCAGATGGTGGAGACGGACCTCTACAGTGAGATCGTCGCGGCCGTGGACGCCCTCTACGGGGGCCCGCACCCTGGCCGCCGCGCGCTGCACAGCAAGGGCGCCTGGTGCGAGGGCACGTTCACGGCATCGCCCGAGGCGGCGGCGCTCTCCGACGCCTTCCACCTCGACGGGGAGCCGATCAACGCGCTGGCCCGGTTCTCGAGCGCCGGCGGCGATCCGGGGGCGCACGACGCTGAGCGCGAGTCCCGCGGGCTGGCGGTGAAGCTTCGCCGCGGCGGCGAGGAGATCGACCTGCTGGCGACGACGACCCCGGCATTCGTCACCCGCACGCCCGAGGACTTCCTCGAGCTGATCCGCCTGCGCCGTCCGGACCCGAGCACCGGCCAGCCGGACTTCGAGCGGCTCGGCGCGTTTCTCGCCGAGCATCCGGAGGCGATGGTCGCTGTCCAGGGGACGCTCAACGTCGAGCCGCTCGAGAGCCTGGCGACCGCGATCTACTACTCGCCGCACACGTTCTTCTTCGTCGCCGGCGGCGGGACGCGAGCCCCGGCCCGTTTCCGCTGGGTCCCGGAGGCCGGGGTGAGCCGGATCGCGGACGACGAGGCCCGCGAGCGCGGTCGCGACTATCTCTACGACGACCTGACCGAGCGTCTGCGCGCCGGCTCGATCGCCTTCGAGCTTCGCTTCCAGCTCCCGGCCGAGGACGACCCGCTCGACGACCCCACGGCCCTCTGGCCCGACGATCGCGCCTTCGTCTCCGCCGGCCGGCTCGTGCTCACCTCCGAGGTGGACGACCCGGAGGGCGCGGGCCACATCGAGGTCTTCGACCCCACCAGGCTGCCCGCCGGGGTCGAGCCGTCGGACGACCCGGTCCTGCTCGCTCGCCCTCACGCCTACTCGGTCTCCGCATACCGGCGCCTCGAGGATCTCGGCGGCCCCCGACGCCCGTGAGCAGGCTTGCGACCGCGGGCCGCTAGCGCCGGCGGCGCCAGAATGCGCGCATGGCCGCACGCCTGATCGGGCTGCTCACAGCCTGCGCGCTGGCCGCACCCGCGAGCGCCGCCGGGTCGGTGCTCTACGTCGGCGACAGCCTCGGGGTCGGCACCGCGCCGTACCTGCGCCAGCAGCTCGACGAGGCGCTCCGGGTCGACGCCGAGAGCGGCGCCCGAGCGCGCCGGGCGTCGAGGTGCTGAGCTCGCTGATCGGGCCGCAGCACGACGTCGTCGTCTTTGATCTCGGCACCAACGACAGCTCGCCAGACGACTACGCCTCGAGCCTCGCGGCGGCGCGCGGGATCGCCGGCGACAGGTGCCTGGTGCTCGCGACCCTCAACCGCCCGCCGCTCAACGGATCACCCGTCGAGCCGCTCGATCGCGTGCTCGCCCGGTTCGCGACCCGGAGCCCGAACGTCGAGCTCGTCGACTGGCGCGGAGCGGTCGCCCAGCGGCCCGAGCTGCTCACCGACGGCATCCACGCGACCCCGGAGGGCTACTCGCTGCGAGCAGGCCTCTTCGCCGACGCGATCGAGTCGTGCCTGGCCCTCGGCCCGACCTCGGCCGGCGACTCGCGGGGCGAGGGGCGCGGCGCGGGCCGGCAGACCGACACGCACGCATCGGAGCCCGAGCCGCGCCTCGCTCGCGATCACTCGCGTCGACCGCTCGACGTGGTCGCGGTCGAGCTCGCCAAGGCGATCGCCGTCGGCGCGGAGTTCGGCTGAACGATCGCTAGTTCGTGATTCGCCGCTTGGCCTTCGCCGCGCCCGAGGTCTCGGCGCTGCTCACCGAGGCCACGACCCGGATTCGCCCGCGGTCGCGCAGGTAGGCCAGCGCCTTGCTGGTCAGCTTCATCCTCACGCGCTTGGTCTCGCCGCCGGAGGTGCGGAACTTGCCCTTCGCGACGGTGAACCCGGTCGCGCGCTTGCCGGCGCCCTTGCCGGCCGCGACCACCTTGACCCTGCCGTGGCTGCAGGTGGCGAACTCCGAGGGGCACTTCACCCGCGCCACGAGGTGCCGGCCCTCGAGCTCGAGACCGCGCTTGGCGAGCTTGGCGCGCGGATCGCGACCGACCCAGTCGGGGGCGAGCTCGTAGCCGTTGGGCAGGAACTTCCGTTCCGGCGCGCCGACAAGCCCGTCGCGGGCGCCCGGCTTCTCTCGCACCGGCAGCCGCAGCTCGAGGTTCGAGACGGTGACGTCCTGCTGGTCGTTGGAGGCCCGCCCGTAGCTGTTGAGGCCGCTGCCACCGGAGTCGGCGGCCAGCAGCTCGAGCTTCGCCACGTGCCCGTGCTCGAAGTGCCAGCCGTTCGGGTGCAGCTGGAACGCCTGCCTGGTCGGCCCGCCGGTCGCCGGGCGCCAGAGGCCGCGGGCGATCAGCGTCTCCCGGCCTTCGGGGTCGACGTCGAGCAGCCGGGCGGCGACCTGGGAGGTGTCGCCGGGGAGGATGAAGTTGCCGATCACCGTCGGCGCGCCGAGAAGGGTAAACCCGCCTTCGGGGGCGGGGGCGAGGCGGTAGGTCGCGGCGCCCGGCTGATCGGCGCCGTCGGCCGTGGCGCAGGCGCCGCCTCCGGAGACGGGATCGAAGCCGGCCGCGATCGACTCGCTGCCGGCGCCGGCCGCGATCACCCTCGGCGGCTTCGAGACCAGGCTGATCTCGCCGGGCGCGATCCGTGCCCAGCTCTTCGCGTGGAACGGCCCGCCGGACGGCGCGGTGCCGGGGCACGTCTGCGTGAACGCGGTCACCCCCTCCCGTGGCGCCGAGCCCTCTCCCTTGACGAAGTGATCGAACCAGGCGTCCTCCATCGCGACCCGTTGCGCGTTCGCGTCGGCCTTGTTCTGGGCGCGCGGATGGCCGAAGTCGCCAAAGAACAGCGCCAGGTGGGAGTCCGGGTACTCGCCGGTCAGCCGGTTGTAATAGCGGATCGTCTCGTCGGCGGGGAAAAGATCGTCGGTGAATCCGCTCGAGATCAGCATCGGCGCCGGCTCGGTCGACGAGTCGATGTAGTACGAGGAGTGGTTGGTGGTGATCTCGTCGATCACCGCGGCCATCGCCGGGCCGTAGGGCTCGCCGGCGTCGAGCAGCTCGCGCCAGCCGACCAGGTCGGCGGAGGGATCGCTCCCCTCGGGCGCGTAGAACCCCGGCGCGGTCAGCCCGGTGACGTAGAGGCCGCTGATCAGCGACTCCTTCGCGACCCCGATCCGGCCGGTGTAGGGGGCGTCGGCGACGTAGTCGAGCGTGGCCCCGTTCGGCGCCAGCGAGTAGGCGAGGTCCGTCCACGGGATGCTCGGTGCGGTGGCGGCGATCTGCATCTGCTCGCCGCCGGGACTCGTCCACGGCACGAGGGTGCCGTCGGGCATCACCTTGCGGTCCTTGAGCGCGCCGAGCGCCATCGACATGCCGCCGCCGTACGAGCCGCCCGTCGCGCCGATCCTCCGCGGGTCGATCAGCCCCGCATCGGCGAGCTCGCCCGCGAACTCCTGGGCGTCGCGGACCTCGTAGCGGTTGTCGATCAGGCGCACGTACCCGTTCGCGCAGCCGCTCGGGTCGGCGGTCCTCGAGGCCACCGAGCCGCATGACTCGTGAAAGCCCCGGTCGCTCATCGAGAAGGTCGCGTAGCCGCGCTCGAGAAAGCGCTGCATCGCGGAGAAGCCGATCTTTGCGCCCCCGTAGCCGTGGAAGAGCATCACCAGCGGGTAGTCGCCGTCGGCACCGCTTGGCGGCTCGGCCGGGAAGGCGACGTTGACGTCGATCGGCACCCCATCGAAGGTCTTGGTCGTGCTGCGCGGCGAGCTCGAGCCGCAGAAGCGCATGCCGCTGGGCTGCACCGTGCACGGGATGTCGCCGTTGAAGACGCTCGGGATCGTCGCCGAGGCGCCCTGAGGCAGGGCCATGGCCGCGACCAGCGCCAGCGAGGCGCAGGCGGTCCTCGGTCCAATCGGCAGGCGTGCGCGCATCTCTCTCGCCCCGGCCCGTCGCTACTTGGAGATCTGCGAGCCGCCGACGATCGCGTCGGAGCCGTCGGCGAAGCGCACCCACGCCTTGTTGCCGCCGTCGTAGTCGGGCGCCCAGAGCACCAGGCTCGCCTGCTCGCGCTCGGTGGCGTCGGGGGGCCCGACCGAGCACGGCTCGGAGCCCTCGGCGTCCAGCCCGCGCCAGATGCGGACGAACGGGTTCGTCTCCCACTCGGCGCCGATCGTCGAGGGCTCGCGGTGGCCGGGATGGATCCGTGTCTCGGGCGGGAGCTTCATCAGCCGGTCCATGATCGAGCTCTTCAGGTCCTCGAACCCCGTCGCCCCCGGCGCCCGGGTGCCGCCGACGGTTCCCTTGAAGATCACGTCGGCGGTCAAGACGTCGGAGCCGTCGACCTCGAGCGCGCAGTGATCGGCGCAGTGCCCCGGGGTGTGGATGACCTCGATTCGCAGGCCGCCGGTCTCGATCACGTCGCCGTCGGTGAAGGTCTCGTCGACCACCCCGTCGAGCAGCTCGGCGGTCTTGGAGTGCGCGACGATCGGAGCCCCGAAGCGCCCGGCGAGCTCCTCGGCCTCGAACACGTGGTCCCAGTGGTGATGGGTGAGCAGCAGGTGGGTGATCGTCGTTCCCTCGCGCTCGGCGCGCTCGGCGAGCGGGTCGGTGACGCCGTTGGAATCGACGAGCACCCCGGTGCCGCCGATCTCATCGACGATCAGGTACGCGTTGGAGAGCCAGTCGGCCTGCTCCACTCGCTGCAAGATCACGTCCGGATCCTTTCACTCGAACTCGATCACCGACCGGATCCCGTCCTGGGCCACCATCAGCTCGAAGCCGCGGTTGACCTCGTCGAGGGTGATCCGATGGGAGATGAAGGGGTCGACGTCGATGTCGCCCGCCATGTAGCGATCGACCAGCGCCGGCACACCGTCGCGTCCCTTGACCCCGCCGAACGACGATCCGGCGACCCGGCGGCCGGTGATCAGAAGGCGCGGCACGATGTCGAGCGTCTCGCCCCTGCCGGCGACCCCGCACATCGTCGCCTGGCCCCACGCCATGCGCGCCGCCTCGACCGCCTGGCGCATCACCTTGACGTTGCCGGTCGCCTCGAAGGTGTAGTCGGCCCCGAAGCCGCCGGTCATCTCGAGGATCCGATCGACCGCGTCCTCGCCGCCCAGCATCGTCTCGGTCGCACCCTGGCCGGTGGCGAGCTCGAGCCGCTCGGGTGAGAGGTCGATGCAGACGATCCGCTCCGCGCCCTGGAGCCGGCAGCCGGCGACCGCCCCGAGCCCGACCATCCCGGCGCCGAAGACGACGCAGGTCGAGCCCTCTCGCACCTTCGCGGTGTTGAGCGCCGCCCCGAGACCGGTGGAGAGGCCGCAGGCGAACAGACAGGCGCGGTCGAGAGGGGCCTCGGGGTCGACCTTCGCCAGCGCGATCTCGGGCATCACCGTGTACTCGGCGAACGTCGAGGTGCCCATGAAGTGGCGGATCTCGTCGCCGTCCCGCTTGATCCGGGTGGTCCCGTCGGGCAGGTAACCCTGGTTCTGCTGCTCGCGGATCGCCAGGCAGAGATTGGTTCGCTCGTCCCGGCAGTGCACGCACTCGCCGCACTGTGGAGAGAACAGCGTCACGACGTGGTCGCCGACCTGAAGCGACTCGACGGCTGGTCCGACCGCCTCGACCACGCCGGCGCCCTCGTGTCCGAGCACGGTCGGCGCGTAGCCGGACGGATCGACGCCGGAGGCCGTGTAGAGGTCGGTATGGCAGACGCCGCAGGCGACCAGTCGCACGAGCGCCTCGCCCTCCCGGGGGTCTTCCAAATCGAGCTCCTGGACGACCAGCGGCTCGCCGAACTCCTCCAGCACCGCGGCGCGCATCCTCATCAGCCTTCTCCCTCGATCGCCAGTGGCACGATCCTATGCGAGCTGGTCATCGGCCACAATTGCGCCGGGCGGTTAGCTCAGTTGGGAGAGCACTTCCCTTACAAGGAAGGGGTCGCCGGTTCGAGTCCGGCACCGCCCATGCGACGAGATCGGCGCTCTGCGCCGGCCCTCGAGCAGACGACGACCCGGACCTCCAGGAGGTTGGAGATGCAAGCCAGCAGGATCGAGGCGCTCGTGCGCGACGCTTACGCTGCCTATCCGGCTCACGACCGACAGGTGCTCGAGGATCTGCTGGCCGACGACTTCAGGTTCTCGAGCCCCGACGACCCCGATCTCGATCGAGCCGGGTATTTCGAGCGCTGCTGGCCGAACAACGAGCACTCGAAGGCGATCGAGATCGAGAAGCTGTTCGTGCGGGGGGAGGAAGCGTTCGTCCGCTACGTGGGAGAGCGCACCTCCGGGGGAAGGTTCCGCAACGCCGAGTTCTTGCGCTTCGAGGGCGACAAGCTGGCGGAGGTCCAGGTCTACTACGGCATCGACCTGTGAGCGGTCCGCCGGCCGCGTGGCGGCCAGGCTCCAGCCCCTCGTAGGTCACGGCGCCGTGCACGCCTTCCGGCGAGTTCGCACCGCAAGCCGTTTTCGCGCCCTCGCAACGCGGGTACGTCGTCTCCGTGGCGAAGATCCTCTTCATCCCGTTCAGCATCATCGGCGGCCTGATCGCCGGGTTCGTCGGCAAGAAGCTGTTCGAGGCGATCTGGGGCTTGGTCGACGAGGAGGAGCCACCGGACGCCGAGCACCGCGAGGTCAGCTGGTTGAAGCTGATCGCGGCGCTGGTGGCCGAGGGCGCGATCTTCCGGCTCGTCCGCGGCGCCGCCGACCACTTCACCCGCCTGAGCTTCTACCGCGCCACGGGCGCTTGGCCCGGCGAGGAGCGCCCCGAGCCCGAGGGCGCGGCGGGCTAGCGAGCGCTCGCCTCGGCCGCGGTGTGCAGGCCGGCGGCCGGGCGTCCGTTGCCGACCCAGCCCGGCTTCGCGAGCAACAGCTGGTAATCGCCGAGGCGGCGCTCGCGAAATCCGCCCTCGGAGTGCGCGAGGTAGAAGTTCCAGAGCCGGCTGAAGCGCTCGTCGTAGCCGAGCCCGCGCAGCGCGGGGAAGGCGTCGTTGAACCGCCGCCGCCAGCTGGCAAGGGTGAGCGCGTAGTGGTCGGTGATCTCCTCGCACCAGCTCACCGGCATCCCGGCGCGCTGCGCGAGCCCGGCGATCAGCCTCAGCGAGGGCAGGCAGCCGCCCGGGAAGATGTGCTTGTTGGCGAAGCTTCGCGACGCCTTCTCCTGCTCGTAGAGGTCGTCGTCGATCACGATCGCCTGCAAGAACATCGCCCCGGCGGGTCCGGTCAGCTCGGCGCACTTGGCGAAGAAGGTCGGGAAGTACTGCCAGCCGACCGCCTCGATCATCTCGATCGAGACGAGCTTGTCGTAGGTCCCGGAGAGATCACGGTAGTCGCGCAGCAGGATCTCGATCCGGTCGGAGAGCCCCGCCTCGCGGACGCGCTCGGCGGCGTAGGCCTGCTGCTCGCGCGAGATCGTGGTCGTCGTCACCCGGCAGCCCCGGGTCGAGGCGGCGTGGATCGCGAGGCCGCCCCACCCGGTGCCGATCTCGAGCAGGTGATCGTCGGGACCGAGCTCGAGACGCTCGCAGACCCGCTCCAGCTTCGCGGTCTGCGCCTCCTCGAGCGTCGCGTCCGGGGTCGGGAAGTACGCGCACGAGTACATCAGCCGGTGGTCGAGGAACGACTCGAACAGCCGGTTGCCCAGGTCGTAGTGCGCGGAGACATGGCGCGCAGCGTCGACCCGGGTATTGCGGGGCACGAGCGCGACCGCCCGTTGCAGCGGACCGAGCAGCGGTTGGAGCTGGCGGCGCCGGCGATCGATGGGAGCCAGGTTGCGGCAGGCGATCCGGATCAGCGCGACGAGATCGTCGGCCGTCCACAGTCCCTCGACGTAGCCCTCGCCGAGGCCGGTACTGCCCCGTAGCATCCACCGGTAGGCGCGCGGATCCCGGATCTCGACCCGCGCCCGCAGCTCGGCGTCCGGGGGGCCGAAGTCAAGCGTCGCCTCGGCCTCGTCGATTTCCACCCGCCCGCCGCGCAGGCCGGCGAGCAGCCGGTGCACCGCGCGGCGCGCCAGCGCCGCGCTCAGCTGCGAGACCGACGAGGTTGCTCGCACCGCACGCCCCGCTCGCCGCCGGCCGGTCCCGGTCTAGCCCCGGAGGCGGACCGAGCTCGGCTCGTCGGGATCGACGTTGAACCTGTCCATGAACCCCATCTCGCTCTCCTCACCCTTCCCTCGCGTAGCGGTGATCCGGTGGGAGGCTACCGCTACTGTGGCGCGCGGATGAACCGGCGCACGCTCGCCCTCGCCGCCGCGATCGCCGGCCTGCTCGCCGCCGCTCCGGGGGCCGCCGCCGAGGAAGATCCCGCTCGCCAGTCGCCGTTCGGAGGCGAGCTTCCGCCCCCGCTCGAGCGGCCCGAGTCGCGCACGGTTCCGCCGCCTGGCTTCGCCGTCGGCGCCCGGGAGGCGGTCGCGATCGCCTCGCGCCAAGAGGTCGTCCGCGAGGAACTCGCCGAGACGCCGGGCGCGACGCCGACGGCGTTGATTCGCGGCGATCGCTGGCAGGTGAACTACGCGACCGAGCACGGAACAACGGTCGCGCTGGCGATCATCGACGGGAGCACCGGCGCCGTCGACGAGGCGTGGCGCGACTACCAGGTGGAGACGCCGCTCGCTCGCGGCTACGAGGGAGCGGTCGCCCAGAAGGTCAACGCGCCGTACGTGTGGCTGCCGCTCTGCGTGCTCTTCCTGGCCCCCTTCTTCGATCCCCGACGCCCGCTCCGGCTCTTGCACCTCGACCTGCTCGTGCTGCTCGGGCTCGGCGTCTCGCTGCTGTTCTTCAACCGCGCCGAGATCAGCGCCTCCGTCGCGCTCACCTATCCCGTGCTGGGCTACTTTCTCGGCCGGATGCTGATCGCCGGGCTCTGGCCGCGCGAGCGCGCCGGGCCGCTGGTGCCCTTCGCCTCGGCCCGCGCGCTGGCGATCGGCGTCTTCGTCCTGGCGGCGGCGCGGATCGCCCTCAACCTCGTCGATTCCCACGTGATCGACATCGGCGTCGCCGGTGTGATCGGCGCCGACAGGATCGCCGACGGCGCGCCGCTGTACGACGGCGGGTTCTCCGTCGGGCTCGACCTGCGCGGCGACGTCTACGGACCGTTCAACTACATCGCCTACCTGCCCTTCGTGCTCGTCTTCGGCTGGGACGGCGTCTGGGACGCCGGGGTGCCCGCCGCGCACGCCGCCGCGATCGCCTTCGATTTGCTCTGCGTCGCCGGGCTGATCGCGCTCGGCAGGGGGCTGCGCGACGGCGAGCAGGGTCGCGCGCTGGGCTGGGCACTCGCATTCGCATGGCTCGCCTGCCCGTGGACGCTGTACGCGATGAACGCGAACGCCAACGACGAGCTCGTCGCCGCGCTGGCGATCGGCGCCCTGCTGGCGCTGCGATCCGCGCCGGCGCGCGGCGCGCTCGTCGCCCTCGCGGCGGCGGCGAAGTTCGGCCCTGCGGCGCTGGCGCCGCTGTTCGCGACCGGGACCGGCGAGCGGCGCCGGCGTCAGGCGGCGTGGTTCGCGATCGCCTTCGCGGTCGTGGCCGCGGCGCTCGTCGTGCCGTTCGTCCCCGACGGTGGCCTGCGCGAGATGTACGACCGGACCCTGGGCTACCAGGCGACGCGCAGCTCACCGTTCAGCGTCTGGGGGCAGGCGCCGTCGTTGGAGGCCGCCCAACCGGTGTTCAGGGCCGCCGTTGCGGCGCTCGCGATCGCGGTCGCGTTCGTTCCGCGGTTCAGGAACCCGGCTCAGGTCGCGGCGCTGGGCGCCGCCGTGACGATCGCCGTCCAGCTGACGGCGGCTCACTGGTTCTACTTCTACGTCGTCTGGTTCCTGCCGTTCGTCCTCGTCGCCGCGTTCGCCACGCAGCGCGAGATCACGCGATCCGCGTCCGAAGCTCGCCCAGCTGCGGCGAGCTGACCACGAGCGCGTCGCCGGGCTTCAGCCAGACGCGCGGCTCGCGCGCGCCCCCGACCCCGGCCGGAGTTCCGGTGGCGACGATGTCGCCGGGCTCGAGCGTCATCAGGCTCGAGAGCTGCGCAAGCAGCTCTGGGATCGAGAAGATCAGATCGGCGGTGGTCGCCTCCTGCATCCGCCCGCCGTTCAGGTCGAGCGCGATCCCGAGCGCGTCGTGAGCGCCGGCCTCGTCGGGGGTGACGATCGCCGGGCCGCATGGTGCGGCGCCGTCGAAGACCTTGCCCGGCATCCACTGCGGGGTCGCGAACTGCAGGTCACGGGCCGAGAGGTCGTTGAGCAGCGTGTAGCCGGCGATGTGGTCGATCGCCTCGGCCTCGGCGACGTCCTTCGCCCGCCGCCCGACGACGAACGCGACCTCGGCCTCGTAGTCGACCTTGGCGCTCGCCGTGGGCAGCGTCACCGTCGCGCCGTCCGGGCGCAGAGCGTTGCGGAACTTGGCGAAGAAGGTCGGGCTCGCAGGCGGCTCGGTGCGACCCTCCTCGGCGTGCTCGGCGTAGTTGAGCCCGATGCCGATGATCTTCTCGGGGTCAGGAATCGGGACCAGCAGCTCGGCGCGGCTCAGGCGCGGGGCGTCGCCGATCGCGACGGCCAGCTCCTCGACCCGATCGGCCGCCAGCAGCTCGCGCACCGACGCGCCTTCCCCGCCGAGCGCGTCCCACGCATCGACGAGCGCCTCGCTGCGCAGAACCCCGGCTCGCGGCCCGCGATCGGAGGCGTAGGTGACCAGCCGCACGGGTCGGCAGGCTATCCGTAGAATCAGAGCCGCGGGCTCCGGGCTCGCGAGGGCTCGCTACGGCGCCCCGACGCATCTCCCGGGGGCGTAGCTCAGTTGGTTAGAGCGCCGGCCTGTCACGCCGGAGGCCGCGGGTTCGAGTCCCGTCGCTCCCGTCCCTCTTTTCCTCAGCAACGGTGCGGGTTCCGGGCTCTTCGCAGGTCCGGGCGATCCGGGCTGCGACGCCACTACAACGCCACTACGAAACTCCTCCGCGACGCCCGACCGTCCACGCGCGTGGACTCGACCCAAAGCCGCCCCATTCGCCCCATGCGCCCGATTGAGGCAGCTTGCGGCGACCGAGATCGGGCCACGCGGTCGGCAGCCTGCAGCCGCTCGCGCCGGCAGTCGGCTGCATCGTGATCAGGCCGGATGGCAGCCGCACCCTCGCCCGCGCGGTGCCCGACCCGTTGGCGTAGCTTGGCAAGTAGGCTCCGGGGCGTGGGCAGCGTGCACGAGCTTCACCTAGCGATCAAGTCGCCGAGCGCCGACGACGAGCGCGCTAGAGCCATCGTGGACAAGCTCTCCGAGCAACGGCAGGTCGAATACCTCGGCGGCTCATGGTGGTCCATGCAGTACGTCGGCGAGGGCCGCGAGGCGGCCGCGCACGCCCTGCATGCCGACCTCAAGGCGATCGACGAGCATTGGGGCGAGGTCCTACGCGCGGGCTACATGAACCGGCCGGAGGACACGCCGGAACCGGTCGACTAGGCCGCCTTTTTCTTAGCGCGGAACTCCCGTTCACCGCCGTACTGCGCACGCCAAAACGCCGTGCTCCCGCAGGCGAGATACTGCGTGGGCGATGTCGCAGGAGAACGTGGAGGTCGTGCGTCGCTACTTCGAGTTGACTCCGACTGTGAAGTGGCTGCCGAGTACTGGGAGGTCGATGGCGACTACTACCGGTGCGTAAGTTCCCGGAGGCGAGGCCTTGCCACGGACGCGAAGAGATCGCCGTTTTCTGGCGGAGCTCCTTGAGGCCTGGGGGATTTATCGATCCGTAATCAAGGGCGCGAAGGCGATCGGCGATGACCGCGTCCTCGTGCACGCACATTTGGAGGGAGGGGTGCGAGTGGGTTGGCGCTGGAGGGCGATGTTATTACTGCTTCTGGCTCGACATGGACGGTTCATCGGCAAGAGGATCACTTGACTGCAAGGGCGCACTCAATGCGCTAGGGCTCGATGGCGAAACCTCGAAGCCGCTGGGCTGCAGGAGTAGGTGATGTCGCAGAAGAACGTTGCAATCGTGGAAGCGGCTTGAAAGCGTCTGCGCGCGGTGGGCTTGACGCTTGGTCGATTACTGGACCGACGACATCGAGCACAGGGCAGTCGAGGGTGCGCTCGACGACCGTGGTCCGATGCACGGCAAGGACGCCGTGCGCGCCTACCTGCAGGACTGGCTCGACATGTTCGACGACTTCAAGGTCGAGCCAGTCGAGTTGATCGATGCAGGTGGAGACAAGGTCATCGCGGTCCTCAGGAACAGTGGACGCGCAAAGCTGAGCGGCGTCGAGACGGATCTGACTTACGCCATCGTCTGGACGATCCGAGATGGGAGGATCGCGCGGGGCCGCGAGTACTGGTACACGTGACGAAGCCCTCGAAGCCGCCGGGCTGTCGGAGTAGGCGAGCGCGACTTTGGGAGGCCGTTCGATCACTCGTACTGCGCTGCACAAAAAAACGCACTGCTCGAGGACTACTGTTCGACCTATGAGGAGGTACTGGCTTGTGGAAGGCCGTCATCACCCTTTTTAAGAACTGGGTCGGCGCTTGGACGGAATACCGCTTTGAGGTCGAGGAGACCATTGACGTGGGCGACAGCGTCGTGGTCGTGGTAAGCGAGGCCGGACGGGGTATCGGTAGCGGCGCCCCGTGGGAGCAGCACTACTGCGTGGTCTATACGTTTCAGAATCGGCGGATCGTGCGGGGTGGGACCTACAAGACGAAAGCCGAGGCACTCGAAGCCGCCGGGCTGTCGGAGTAGGCGATGTCGCAGGAGAACGTCGAGATCGTGCGAAGGCTCTATCCCGGAAGCGTCGATCTGGTCGCTTCGATCGCTGACCCGGAAGCGTTCGAGGCCACTCGGGTCGTATTTGAGCCCCTCGTGCATCCCGACTTCGAGACTGTCACCACTCCGGGCCTAATACCGCTGGCCGGTCCTGGCGCTGAGGATTCCTCGCGGCCGACCTTCCACGGTCTGGACGGATTCGCGAGCGCCTTCCGTGACTGGCTCAGCGCCTGGGAGAGCTGGGTGATAACCGCGACGGACTTCATCGACGTGGACGAGAACCGAGTGCTCGTAGTGCTCGACGTGCGGGCGCGCTCCAAGACACACCAGGTCAAGATGCCGATTGAGGGCGCCAACCTCCTGACGCTCAGGGATGGAAGGCTGGCGCGGCTTGAACTCTTTTTGGAGCGTGCGCAGGCCCTCGAAGCTGCCGGGCTGTCGGAGTAGGGGCCCCTCAGATGCCCGGACACGTCGCCCGATCGGTGGCAATCGCGGCAGAGCGCCCAGGTTCCGTCGCTCGTCGCCTGGAGCTGCACGCGGCCTGCGGCGTCGAGCGCCAGGACGCGGCGGTCCGGATCGCGGCGAGCTGATGGCCGCAAAGCGGGCAAGCGCCGATCCTCGCGAATAGGATGCGCGCAAGCGACGGAAGGGGTCCTCGATGGCCACGTATGTGATCACGCACGAAGTTGACGACGTTGAGCATTGGCTGAGCTCGCCCAAGCGCGAGGAGGTCTTCGGGCCTCTGGGTGTTAGCGCGAGGACGTTCCGGGATCCGGACGGATCCAACAAGGTGGCTCTGATTGCCGAGATCCCCGACATGAACGCCTTCCAGGAGTTCATGGGGAGCGAGGAATCCGCGGACGCCATGCGCTACGACGGTGTTCGTCCGGAGACGCTTCTCGTCCTCGAGGAATCTCGATAGGGACGCGCTAACGCGGACGCATCGGGCGCGGCACCGCAAGTCCTGATCTTGCCGATGTACGCATCCCTCCGCGTTGCTCTTGACAGCGCCACGCGGCCCGGAGAGACTCACGCCCTCGACAACCGCTGATCGAAGGGAGCCTTGCAATGCACTTCGTCTTGCTTGCTGTGCATAGCGCGGAGGTCTGTCCAACGAGCAATGAGAAGACCCGGGATCTGATGTTGCAGATCGGCCCCCAGGTACCGGAAATGGCCGAGCGAACGGGCGTCAACATCGTGGCGGGTCCGTACACCAACCGCGAACACATGATGGTCGCCGTCGTTGAAGCAGAGAAAGCAGAGGACGTCGACCGCTTCCTGCTTGAGACACGGCTCCATCAGTGGAACAGCGTGCGCATCCTGCCGTCCCTGCCGATCGAGGAAGGCATGAAGGACGTTCAGGAGGGCGTGCCGCTTTTCTGAGCGGCGAATCAAAGCCCGGCCCGCCGACCATCGAAGCCGCCGGACTGTCGGAGTAGGCGATGTCGCGGAGAACGAGTCGCCCGTCGTCTCTCTCGGGCTGGGGCGGTGAACCGCCGGGGCAGCTCTAAAAAACCACTCTAGGACGACAGTGCCTTGGCCTTGATCGCGTCGAACTCGGCCTGGCTAATCGTGCCCGCGTCGAGCAGCTCCTTCGCCTTGGCGATCTCGGTGGCCGACCCGCCCGCAGCCTCGCGCACGTACTGGTCGAACGCCTGCTGTTGCGCATGCGCCTGCTTGGCGCTGCGCTCGCGCATCCCCTCGTGTTGAGCGATCAGGTAGATCAGCACGCCGAGGAACGGCACCACGATGATGAACACGGCCCACGCCGCCTTGCCCCAGCCGCTGATGTCGTGGCGGCGGAACACGTCGATCAGCACGGTGATCGCGATCCAGATGTAGATCACCCAGCTGAAGAAGATGATCATCGTCCAGAGGACGTCGAGGAACGGGTAGTCGGCCGCTATGAGCATCTGTTGCCTTCCTAGATCGTCGTTGGGCCGCGATCCTATACCGCCCGCCACACGGGCGGTGGCGGCTCTATCCGGGACAGCGTCGAAAATGCCTCGCGCTAGTGGACGGCAAAGCCTCGACCCGGCACAAGGAGCAGCCAATGGAACACTCCAATCAACGTCAACGCGGCCCGGCGCGTCCGGCTGGGCGGCGTTCGCAGGTGTGGTCATGTTCATCATCGGGTCCCTCGACGCCCTCTGGGGGCTTGGCGGGATTCTCAACGACGACATCGTCGTCGTAGGTGGCCACGGAGCCATCATCGCCGACATCACGACCTGGGGCTGGGTGCATCTGATTCTCGGCTCGATCATTGCCCTCACTGGGCTTGGACTGCTGGTGGGCAACGAGGCTGCCCGATTGCTCGGGGTCTTCTTCCTCGCCATCAACGCGATCCTGCAGATCGTCTGGTTCCCAGCCGCGCCGTTGTGGGCGTTCCTGATCATCATCCTCGACGTGACGATCATCTATCAGCTGACGGCCGCTGGGGTGGGCAAGCTCGCTGGGACTGACACGACGGTGAACGACCAGCCGGGGCGAGCACCGTCCGGCCTCGCGGCCCCACGACGGCCACAGATCGCATCCTGGTTACCCGACCTCATCGCGCGGTCCGAGGCCGTCCTGGGCGCGAGCGCCGGTTCAGACGACGCCCTCGATCCGGAGCCGCCGCCGCCCGCACTTCGAGCCCTGATCTGACCGATCGCCTCGTCTCGGTAGTAGTGCGGGTTCGAGCACCGACACGGCGGGGCGAGGATCGGTCGCCCGCCGGGCAGACGCAGCTCGGGAGCGGAGCCCGGCACGGCAACCCGGCCGGAGCACGGCCGCCAGCGCCGGGGCCGGCGGGCGCCGCACGCCGCAGCAGCGGGCAGGGCGCGGCCGACCGAGGCGACCGACTCAGCCGTGACGTCCGACGGACACGACCCGCGGGCAGCCGCCACGACAGCCGAGCGCAGGTCGGGGCCGCCCGGCGCCACAGGCAGCCGGCGCCGGCGCGGACGTCCGACACGTCGAGCGGGCCGAGTACCGGCCGCAGCGCCCCAAGCTCGGTGCCGAGCGGGCCGCGCGGCGGCGACGCACAGGACGCGGGCGGCCGCACGCCGACCCCGCCGCGAGCGCCCGCGGCACAGCGCAGAACGCGGGCCGCCGGTCAGCCCGGCCCCGACGCAACTGAAACCGACACCCGCCCGCGGGTCAAGCACGGCACGTGGTCGTGACGGCATACCCCTCCCGTGACCTAGTAGTGACCAAACGTCTCGATGCCGCCCGCAGCGGAAGCCATCGCACCCGCAAAGGGGCCGGCCGTTCTGCAAGCGGGATTCGTCGTCGCGTCTCAGCTCGTTCGCTGACGCGGCCTGTCACGCCGGAGGCCGCGGGTTCGAGTCCCGTCGCTCCCGTCCTACGAGTGGAACTCCGTCCGGAGTATCGGATCGGAGATACTGCCCCGACATCAATCGAAAGGCAATCGAAATGTCGGATAGACCGGTATTCCTCTACGCCGCGATCTACGATGAGATCGCCGACGCCGAGGTCGACTATGAGGCCGTCTTCGATCTTCACGCGCTCGGGGCGATCGGAACCTTCGACTCCGCGGTGATCCGCAAGGAAGAGGACGGCAAGGTTCGCGTCACCAAGACCGAGAAGCCGACCCAGCACGGAGCCTGGACCGGCGCCGGAGTGGGCGCGCTGGTCGGGATCCTGTTCCCGCCTGCGGTCATCGGTGCCGCAGTCGTCGGTGCGGGCGCCGGCGGATTGACCGGACACCTCACGAAGGGGCTCTCGCGCGGCGACCTCAAGGAGCTCGGCGAAGAGCTCGAGCAGGGCACGGCCGCCGTGATCGTGATTGCCGAGTCGAAGATCGAGGAGCAGCTTGAGAAGGCGACCGAGCGCGCCAACAAGGTGATCGAGAAGCAGATCGACGCCGACGCCGACGATCTCGAGCGCGAGATCGAGGCTGCGGCGAAGTAAAGCGGCGAGGCGAACGCGGCGCATCCTTGCCCTCGTGCTGAAGTAGTCGCCGACCGCCTGCTTCGCGGGGGAAGGGAGCGTCGGTTACCGAGCTAGGCGCTGAAAGATCTTGCGGACCTTCGGTTCCCTCGGAACCTGTGGGAGCCGCATCCTGCTGGCTGTCGAGCAGGTCGCCAGAGGCGTTCAGGAACGCAGTCGTTTGCCCCTCGTCGAGACCGTCGGCGTAAGGGTGATCGCAGACGTCGTCGGGCAGGCGCGAGACCTTTGCCGCGCCCCTCTTCTCCTTGCCGTCGTGTGAGACCGCGTCGACAAGGGCCTCCCACGTCACCGAGTCCGCGGCGGTCCCGATGTGGGTGGTCGTGCGCCCCGGACAGACGTCCTGGATCAGGATGTTGCTGGCGCCCTCAAGCGCCGAGGTCGGGTGCCTGCCATCCTGCGGCTTGACGGTCTCATCCGTCAGCGAGCGGACGGTGGTGTAGGAGGCGTCGCCCGGCGTCTCGTCGGGCTGGGAGTTGATCGCGTCGAGCAGGTTGGAGTGGCGTGCCTGCTGCCAGCTCGCCGGAGCGCACGGCGATGTTTTCGAGCAGCCACGAGAGACAGTGGTGCCGTGCTGGGTCCCGGCGGCTGCCACCACGTCTGAGACCTTGCGGCGCAGATCCGGCCAATAGGTCAGGGCGAACCGCGGCAGCAGCCCGCCCTGGCTGATCCCAACCACGGCGATCTTGCGCCCGGCCATCTTGAACTCGCGACGCAGGCCGTAGACGAGGTACTCGACCGAGACCTGGATATCCGCGGTCGTGTAGTCGGGGAAGTTCATGTAGCAGACCGGATGGCCGTACTGCTCGAAGCCGGCTTGGCCGATCTCATAGGCCTGGTCACCGGTCGCCCCCGTACCGGTGACGAACATGATCGGCGTTTGCGTCGCGCCCGCGGGGTCGATCGGGCAGTTGAAGGCGGCCTCGAGGCTTGCCTTCGGCACCGTCAGCTCAGGTCCGCTCGCAGTTGCAGGCGCCGGGGGTACTGCGAGCACGGCCGCCAGCCAGACGAGGGCCACTATGCCTACGCGCCGATGCTCAGATGCCCCGCCAACCATCTCGTTCCTTCGACTGTCTGGTACGCGGCGAGTCTCGCAGAAGTGTCGCCTTCTCTTTGATCGGCGTCTCGATGCCGGGTCTCCTTCCGCCACGGCCACGACGCAACGGCCTTCGGATCGATAGCGGGTAGCCTGGGGTAAAGGATCAGGCAATCAGCGACAACGCCATGCGACCGCATGAGGAGTGGAGCAAGATGGGCAAGTACTCAGTCGTTAACCCGGCAACCGGCGAGACGGTCAAGGAGTATCCGCAGATCTCCGACGAGGATCTCTCGGCGGCGATCGCGGCGGCGGCGGACGCCCACCGGAACTGGGCGTTGAAGACCTCGGTCTCCGAGCGCGCCTCGCTGGTCAAGAGGGTGGCCGAGCTTTACTCCGAGCGGCGGGAGACGCTGGCCGAGATCGCCGTGCGGGAGATGGGCAAGCCGATGGAGCAGGCCCTCGGCGAGGTGGACTTCTGCGCCGACATCTACGGCTACTACGCCGACAACGCGGAGGACTTCCTCAAGGACGAGCCGATCACGCTGCTGGCGGGCGAGGGCACGGCCCTGATTCGGCGGACGTCTGTCGGCCCCCTGCTGGGAATCATGCCCTGGAACTTTCCCTACTACCAGGTGGCACGCTTCGCGGGGCCGAACCTCGTCGTGGGCAACACGATCCTGCTCAAGCCGGCACACCAGTGCCCCGAGTCGGCAGAGGCGATGGAGGCGATGTTCGCGGACGCCGGCTTCCCCGACGGTGCCTACAAGACCATTCTTGCCTCGAATGATCAGATCGCCGACGTGATCGCCGATCCGCGAATCCAGGGCGTCTCGCTGACCGGCTCCGAGCGGGCCGGAGCTGCGGTCGCGGAGATCGCCGGGCGCAACCTGAAGAAGGTCGTGCTCGAGCTCGGCGGTTCCGATCCGTTCATCCTCCTGGGAGCCGAAGACATGGAGGAAGCGGTCGAGGCCGCGGTCGCCGGCCGCCTCGACAACACCGGCCAGTCCTGCAATGCCGCAAAGCGGTTCATCGTCGCCGACGAGCTCTACGACGATTTCCTCGAGAAGTTCACGGCCACGATGACTGCCGCCGAGCCCGCCGATCCGATGTCCGACGGCGCCGAGATGGGACCGCTTTCGTCGGCGACTGCTGCGGAAACCCTGCAGGATCAGCTCGAGCGGGCGGTCGCCCAGGGCGCCGAGATCGCCGCCGGTGGGGAGCGAAAGGACAACTACTTCTCGAGCACCGTGCTGGTTGGGGTCACTCCGGAGAACGACGCCTACCGCGAGGAGTTCTTCGGGCCGGTCGCGAGCGTGTTCCGGGTCGGCTCCGAGGAGGAGGCGATCGCTCTGGCGAACGACACGCCTTTCGGACTTGGTTCCTACGTCTTCTCCGACGATCCGGAACAGGCCCTCCGGGTGGCGGACGGCCTCGATACGGGGATGGTCTACGTCAACGGGGTGGGCGCCGACGGTGCCGAACTGCCGTTCGGCGGCGTCAAGCGATCGGGTTTCGGCAGGGAGCTCGGCCGTTACGGCATCGAGGAGTTCGTCAACAAGAAGCTGATCCGCGTGATGAAGTAGCTCTATCGTCCGCTACGACCCGAGACCGAAGGAGCCGTCGATGACCGAGCATTCCCAACTTCGCGCAGCCCCTGGCGATCGGTTGCTCGTCTCGGGCCACCATCAAGGCGAGCCCGAGCGAGATGGGGAGGTGCTCGAGGTGCACGGTGAAGATGGCGCGCCCCCGTACCTCGTGCGCTGGGAGGACGGAACGACCACCGTGCTGTATCCGAGCTCGGATGTCTCGATTCAGCACTTCCCGCAGCGGGACTCCTGAGCTCGACACCTCGGTCGCGGCGACCCGACGATCGAGTCGGTCCCGGCCCAGTGCACCGACGTTCTGGATCCGACCGCCGAGGCGGTCGGGCGCCTCGTCGGATCAGCCCGTGCCGGCCTCCGGCGGAGCGTCGCCGCCGCCGTCCTCGCCGGGGCGTTCGCGGGCGATGAAGTCCTCGACCAGCAGCAGGTTGTCGTCGGCGCGCTCGACCACGTTGAGCAGGTCCTGCATCAGCGCGACCTCCTCGACCTGCTCGGATACGAACCACTGCATGAACTGCTCCGCGCGGTAGTCCTTGACCTCTCGCGCGAGCTCGAACAACCTGTAGATCTCCTCGCCGACCCGCTTCTCCTGCTCGAGCGCCATCCGCACCGGCGCGATGTCGTCGTCGAACCTCGACTGCTGGCCCTTGATGTCCGGAATTCGGACCTCCTCGTCGACGTCGAGCAGGTACTGGATCATCATCATCGCGTGGCTGCGCTCCTCGAGCGCCTGGCGATAGAAGAACGCGGCCAGCCGCGGCAGGGTCTCGCCGTCGTAGTGGACCGCCGCGCCGGTGTACTGCATCGAGGCGCTGAACTCGTTTGCGATCTGGTCGTTGAGCGCCGCAGCGAACGACTTGTCGTCGACCATGACGCGAACCTACTACTCGGCCCAGCGGAAGCCGGTCTCGCTCTGGGCCGGATCCATCGGGCTGGTCGGCATCCCGGCGGGAACCGAGGGGTCGTTGTAACCGGAGGGGGCGCAGTCGTTGGGGGTCGACGCGTGAAACAGCGAGGCGAGGTACTGGACCTGCCCGCGCCCGCACTCGACCTCGCCCTGGCCGCCGCTGTAGACGGCGATCCCGTTCTGCTCGCAGTACTCGTAGATCTCGAGCAGCTCGCGCAGCGACCCGAACCGCGACGGCTTCGAGTTGATCGCCTTGCGCGCCATCCGCTTGACGTCGGCGAGCGAGTGAAGCGGTGCATCCCAGGTGACCCGGTCGGCGTGTGGCTCGAGCGCCTCGCGCGCCGCCTCTGGTTCGAGGTCGGGGTCCTCGAGATAGGCGTCCGCGAACGCCTCGGCGACCGCAGCGTAGAGCTCGGGATCGGTGTCGACGTCGACCGGCGTGCCGCGGTAGAGGCCCTTGAGGTCGAGCACCCGCACCTTGGCGATCTCCTTGACCTCCGCGATCAGCTCCGCGTCCCAGTCATTCTCCGGGTCGAGCTTGAACTCGAGCTCCGGATAGCGGTCGAGCCGCTTGCGGATCGCCTCCGTCGATGATCTCGGGGTGTCCTCGCCGAAGCCGCCGAGCCGGGTCGAGCAGATGAAGCGCAGCGGCTGGGGGTCGCGCTCGACGACCTCCCAGAGCGCGAGGCCGTTCTGGCGCAGGGCGAGGTCGAGGGCGGCCGACTCATAGGCCCAGCGCCGGTAGTGGCGCGAGGGCTCGCGCTCCGGCGCGGTCGGGAAGAGGTCGAGGTCCCCGAGCAGCTCGCAGGCTTCGCCGAGCGTCCTCGGCGCCGCGAGGTCGAGCACCGGCCCCGCGTCGCGATGGGCGATGTGGTCGAGCACGTCGTAGACCACGTCCTCGCCGATCCCCTCCTGGCCCTGGCCGTGCATGTGGACGACCGTCGAGGGCCGGGTGAAGTCCCCGTACTCGCGATCATGGGCGGTGAGCTCGTAACTCTCGATCTCGATCGCGAGCTCGGCGAGGCGGTCATACGCGGCGCTCATCGGCCGATCACCCTAACCGGACGCGCCGCGGCGTGCGGCCCTGGGCGATGCGCAGGCGCTGCCGGCGGACGCAGTCCGCGTCAGCCGGCCGGGCTCAGCGGTGCTCGGGGTTGGGGAAGTCGAAGCGACAGCCCGCGTCCCACTCCGAGCGCTGGTTGCCGTGGGCTGGGATCCCTCCCGCGTCCTTGAGCATCCGGGCGAGGTGAAGCAGGTTCCAGCTCATGAAGGTGGTGTTGCGGTTGGTGAAGTCGTTCATCGGGCCGCCGGAGCCGGGATCGAGGTACGACGGTCCCGGCCCCGCCTCGCCGATCCAGCCGGCGTCGGCCTGGGGCGGGATCGTGTAACCGAGGTGCTGGAGCGCGTACAGCGTCTCCAGCGCGCAGTGCTTGATGCCGTCCTCGTTGCCGGTCACCAGACACCCGCCCACGCGCCCGTAGTAGGCGTACTGGCCGGCGTCGTTGAGCAGGTGAGAGTTCCCGTACAGGCGCTCGATGATCCGGGTGCACACCGAGGACTTCTCGCCGAGCCAGATCGGCATTCCGAGCACCAGGATGTCGGCCCCGATCACCCGCTCGAAGAGGGTCGGCCACTCGTCGACGCTCCACCCGTGCTCGGTCATGTCCGGCCAGACACCGGTGGCGATCTGGTGATCGATCGCGCGGATGCAGTCGACCTCGACCCCGTTGCGGCGCATGATCTCGATCGAGATGTCCATCAGCCCCTGGGTGTGGGAGGGCTCGGGGCTGCGCTTCAAGGTGCAGTTGATGAACATCGCCTTGAGGTCGGAGTAGTCGACGTCGCTCGACGCGACCATCTCCATCTGCCTCTCGTTCAGCGTCGGTTGTTCGCTCACCTCATCCTCCTCGTCCGTGGACACGACGATTGGGAGTCGGCCGGCGTCGCGATCCGTTACGTCCGCGATCGGGCGCGAAGCCCGCGGGCGATCGCTCGCGGGTCGCTCAACGCGCCAGCGCCAGATTCACGAGCGCGCCGAAGGCGCCGATCGCGACCTCGAGGTCCGCCTCGGCGGTGTCCTCGGCGGCGACATGGCTGAGCCCGCCCTCGGAGGGGCAGAACATCATCGCCACCGGGAGCACCCGGGCCACCTCGGCCGCGTCGTGGAGGGCGCCGCTGGTCAGCGGCTCGGCGCGTCCGCCGGCAGCGTCCGCCGCCTCGACGGCGAGTCCGACCAGTCCCGGATCGAACGCGATCGGCTCGATCCTCCACAGCGGCTCGTCGGCCAGCTCGCAGCCGCGGTCGGAGGCGCAGGCGCGGGCGGCGTCGAGGGCGTCTACCAGCATCGACTCGAGCGCGCCCGCCACCGGGTGGCGGAGGTCGACGAGCAGCTCTGCCTCGCCGGCGACCGCGGTGGCGATTCCCGGACGAAGGTCCAGCCCGCCGGTCGTCCCCATGCCACCGCGCTCGGTCGCGACCCGCTCGACCGCGAGCGCGGTCTCGGCCGCGGCGAGCGCGGCGTCGCGGCGCACGTCCATCGGGGTGGTGCCCGCGTGCGCGGCCTGGCCGGTGAAGCGCAGACGGTGGCGCTCGACACCCGCGCAGCCGGCGACGGCGCTGACCGCGAGTCGCTCGGACTCGAGCACCGGCCCCTGTTCGATGTGGAGCTCGAGGTAGGCGCCGAGCCCCGCTCGGCGCTCGCCGGCCCGCAGCGCGGCATCGAGCTCGGCGCCGTTGTCGGCCAGAGCCTCCGCCAGCGTCCGCCCGTCCGCGTCGCGCAGGTCGGCCGCCGAGGAAGGGTCGAGCGACCCCGAGAAAGCCGAGCTGCCGAGCAGGCTGCGGCCGAAGCGGGCGCCCTCCTCGTCGGCCCAGTCGACCAGCGCCAGCGGGCGCCGCGGGCGCGAGCCCGAGCTCGCCCAGGCGCGCAGCACGCCGACGCCGGCCATCACCCCGAGAGCTCCGTCGAGCCAGCCGCCGTCCGGCACCGAGTCGAGATGGGAGCCGACCGCGAGCGCAGGCGCCTTCGGCTCGGCGCCTTCGAGGCGCGCCCAGAGGTTCCCCGCCGGGTCGCGCTCCGCGTCGACGCCGATCTCGGCGAGCAGCTCGGCGAGGAATTCGCGGGCCTCGCGCCAGGTCTCGGTCCAGCAGACCCGCTGCGCTCCGCTCGCGTCCCCGGTGCGGCGGGCGAGCTCGCGCAGGTCGGCGATCACCCGGGCGGCGTCGATCGATGGCGCGCCGGCCACGGCTGCGCTCAGGCCGGGTCCCGGCGCAGCGCTTGCGCGAGGCAGTGCGCGCCGCCGCCGCCCATCGTGAACATCGAGAGGTCGGGGTCGTAGACCTCGAGGCCGAGTGAGCGCATCTGCTGGTTGAGGCGTGCCGAGCCGGCGGTCGAGATCACGCGCTCGCCGCCGAGCGAGATCGCGTTGACGCCGAGGTTGAAGGCGTCGGCGACCGAGACCTCGAGGATCTCGAAGCCCTTGCCGCGCAACCAGGCGACGAGCCCGCCGGATGCCGCCTCGACGCAGACCGCGGCGAGCTTGGGCGCCAGGATCGAGACGAGCACGTCGATGTGGACGAACTGCCCCGGGATCGGCTCGATCCGAACCTCCCAGCCCTCGTCCTCCATCCACGAGGCGAGCTGGCGGGCGGCCTCGATCTCGGTCCGCTCCTCGCCGTTGCCGATCAGCATCACGCCGGGCTCGACGATCGTCACGTCGCCACCCTCAATCGAGCCGGCGGTGATCATCGCGCGTATCGGAATCGCGCTCGACTCATAGAAGCGGATGACCGGCGCGTACTCGCCCCGGCGCCATTGCTGCTTGAGCTGGGTGACCACGGCTCCGTCCGGCGTCATCACGCTCGAGTCGCGGGCGAACACCTGGTAGGGCAGCACGGGGTCGGGCTCGAGCGCGTGCACGGTCACCCCTGCGGCCTCGTACGCGGCGACCATCTCGCGGTGCTGTCTCAGGGCGAGCTCGCGATCGAAGACCGCGCCGCTCTCGAGCGTCGCCCTCGAGATCGCGCTGGTGGGCAGCCAGCGGAAGTTGTCGGGCGGGCCGAGCAGGACGTCGTGCAGGAGCCCGTACTCGGAGTCTGCACCCCATGCGGAGATCACGCGCGGGGTCATTGGCTAACCACCCGCACGGTCTTCAGGGTCCGGTCGGAGGCGCCGCGGACCAGCCCGCCGTGGGCGACGCTGTCGGCGATGTAATCGAGCGTCGCGCGCGTGAGCAGCTCTCCCGGGAGCACGTTCGGCACGCCGGGCGGGTAGGCCGCGAGCGACTCGGCGGCGATCCGCCCCTCGGCGCGCGCGAACTCGACCACCTCCTGGGTGGCGAGGAAGGCATCGCGCGGGGAGAGCTGGGTGGGCCCCCACGGCGGCGGCTCGGCGAACGGCGGCAGCGGCTCGGCCTCCTCCTCGCCGAGGCGCCGGCAGGCGCGCTCGAGCGCCGCCACGAGGCGGGCGCCGGTCGCCGACGCCCGCTCCCCGATCCCGAACACGGCGACGACGACGTGCTCGGAGAACAGCTCGAGGTTGATGTCGTCGTCCTCGCGCATCAGCCGGGCGATCCGGTGGCCCGTCGCACCGGTGCCGCGGACGTCGACGACGAGGCGAAGCGGGTCGTAGGCGTGGACGCCGGCGCGGCCGACGATCCGCTCGTCGAGGACGTCGAGGCCCGGGATCGAGCGGATTTGCTCGCGCAGCTCGGCGAGCGAGTGGACGGTCTCGGCGAGCAGCTCCTCGCCGTGAACCGCGGCCTGCCGCCGCGCGGCGTCCAGCGAGGCCGTGAGGATCGCGTTTGGGCTCGTGGTCTCGACCACGGTGACGGCGCGGTCCACCACCCGCTCGTCGATCAGCTCGTCGCCGCCGAGATGGAGGATCGCCGACTGGGTGATCGAGCCGACCACCTTGTGCACCGAGGAGAGCACCAGGTCGGCGCCGAGCTCGAGCGCCGAGCTCGGCAGCTCGGAGGAGAAATGCAGGTGCGCGCCCCACGCCTCGTCGACGACGAGCGGCACGTCGCGCGCGTGGGTGACCTCGGCGAGCCCCCCGACGTCGGCGACCGCGCCGAAGTAGGTGGGCGAGACGATGATCGCGGCCACGGCCTGCGGATCGGCGGCCAGCGCCGCATCGAGCGTCTCGGGAAGCAGGCAGTGGACGATCCCGAGCTCGGGATCGAGCTCCGGGGCGACGAACCGTGGCCTCAGCCCCGAGAGCACGAGCCCATCGATGATCGAGGAGTGGACGTTGCGCTGCACGACCACCCTGTCGCCCGAGTGGGCGAGCGCGAGGCAGGCGGCGTGATTTCCCCCCGAGCCTCCGTTGACCACGAACCAGCTTCGGCGCGCCCCCCACGCTTCCGCGGCGAGCCGCTGCGCGAGCTGAAATGGCGCGCTCGCCGGGTCCGGGGCGACGTCGATGCCCTCGATCCCGGCGGGGATGTCGAGCCGCAGGAGCTGATCGCCGAAGGCGTCGCGCAGCGCCGGATCGGCCCCGGGGCCACCCTTGTGGCCCGGGACGTGGAAGCGGCCCGGCTCGCGATCGGCGTAGGCGATCAGCGCGTCCAGGTACGGCGTTCGGTCCTGCTCCACGCCGCGGCACGTTACCCGCGGCGCGACCCGGCCGGAGGCCGTCGCGATGGCCGAGACGCCGGGCGTCCAGGCCTCGCACCCGCCCGGCGGTGCCCGGAGGGTCACGAGGGCGCCGGTCGGGCCCATCGGCGCAGGCGGTCGCCCCTGCTACCTTCTGGCCGTCCCCGTGGACGACGATCGACCTCGAAGTACCGGGCCCACCGCGCGCCCTGAGCAGTGACCGCGCTCTTCCTCGTCCTGCTCGTCTTGCTCGTCCTGGTAAACGGGCTCTTCGTCGCTGCCGAGTTCGCGCTGGTGCGCACCCGCAAGGGGCGGATCGAGGCGCTGGCGAAGGAGGGGGAGACCGGCGCCGAGCAGGCACTCGAGCAGATCGAGACGATCGACGAGTCGCTCGCCGCCTGCCAGGTGGGGATCACGATGGCCTCGATCGGAATCGGCTTCCTCGGCGAGAAGGCCCTGGTCGACCTGTTCGAACCGCTGCTCGACGGTCCGCTCGCGCACGCGGTCGCGGCGCCGATCGCGTTCGTCTTGGCCTACACGCTGGCGACCTCGCTGCACATCACGGTCGGCGAGCAGGTGCCGAAGATGCTGGCGATCACCACCCCCGACCGGATCGTGCGCGGGCTCTCCCGTCCGTTGCACTGGTTCGAGGTCGCGAGCGCCCCGTTCACGCTCGGGCTGACGGTGATCTCGAACGGGATCGTGCGCCTGTTCGGAGTCGATCCCGGGGACCTGAGCGAGAAGCACACCACCGAGGACGTCAAGGAGATCATCCGCAGCTCGGCGCTCGGCGGCACCCTGGATCCGGGCGAGGCGGTGATGCTCGGCGGCGTCTTTCACCTGCACGAGCAACAGGCGCGCGAGGTGATGACCCCGATCCCCGCGGTGGTGACCGTGAACTCCAACGAGACGGCCGAGGAGGCGCTGCGCCGCTGCGTCAGCTCGGGGCACACGCGGCTGGTGGTGGTCGAGGACGACAACCCCGACAAGGTCCGGGGAATCGTCCACAACAACAGCCTCGCCCGGCTGTACATGAACACCGGCGCCGAAGCCCCGCTGTCGCCGGCGATCCGCGAGGTCCCAGTGTTCCCGGAGACGAAGCCGCTCGACGACCTGCTCGCAGAGCTGCAGCGCCAGCGCTCGTCGATCGGGATCGTCGCCGACGAGTACGGGCGCACCGTGGGGATCGCGACGATCGAGGACATCCTCGAGGAGGTGGTCGGCGAAATCGAGGACGAGACCGACCCCCGGGCGACCGCCCTGCGCAGGCTCACGGACGGCGACTGGTACGTGCGCGGCCACGTCCCGCTGGGCGACCTCGAGGACGCCGGGATCCAGCTCCCGGTCTCCTCCGACGCCTTCAACTCGATCGGCGGCTACGTGTTCTCGGAGCTCGGACGGCTGCCGAAGCGAGGCGACAAGGTGCGCGCCAACGGCTACGAGCTGCGGGTCGAGTCGGTGCGCGACAACCGGATCGTCGCCGTGCGCATCCACTCGGTGACCGCCGAGCACCCCCAGGTGCCGGTCGACTCGCCGGCGTCCCATCCGGGCTCGGTCTAAAGCCCGCTGCTTGCGCGCTTTCGGGCGTAGCGAATACGTCCGCGACCCGATCTAGCGTTCCCCTCGTCGTGGTGTAGACCCAGAGGTAGGAGCATGTGGGTCATCCGGCTCACTGACAAGCAGGTCGAGGTGCTGGGAGCGATGCTTCGCTCCGAGGACCATCTGGGCCCGGCTCTCCGCGGCGCGCTCGAGGCCCTCGAGCTGGCGCGTTGGGACGAGCTCCCCGAGGCGCAGCTTCCGTGGGAGAGCGTGATCGAGGAGGCGCGGCGTCAGGGCGTCTCGGAGGCGGAGGTCGTCTGGGACATGTGCGGGCGCCATCGCGAGCCCGCCGCTCCACGCCGCGGTCGCGTCGGCAAGACGCCGACCGAGCGCGCCGCCTGAACGCCGGCGATCAGTACTCGTAGAAGCCCTCGCCGGTCTTGCGACCGAGCTTGCCGGCGGCGATCAGCTCGTGAATCCGCTCGGGCACCCGATCGCTCTCGCGCCCGCTGTCGGCGTGCAGTGAGGCCCCGATCGCGGCCGCGACGTCGAGGCCGACGAAGTCGAGCAGCTTCAGCGGGCCCATCGGGTGACCGGCGCCGAGCCGCATGCAGGCATCGACGGAGGGTGCGTCCAGTCCGGTCTGCTCGACCAGCCGCACCGCCTCGAACAGGAGCGGGAACAGCAGCCGGTTGACGACGAATCCGGCCTGGTCGGGGACCTCGACCGCGGTCTTGCCGAGCGCGTCGCACCAGGCATGGGCGCGCTCGCGCAAGCCGGGGTGCACGTCCTCCGGCAGGCAGAGCTCGACCAGCTCCATCCGGGTTACCGGGTTGAACACGTGCATCCCGAAGAATCGGTGGCCGGCGCCGCTTCGGTCGCGGAGGTCGTCGAGCAGCAGCGAGGAGGTGGTCGAGGCAAGGTCGCTGTCCGGGCACGCCACGACCAGGGTCTTGAGCAGTGCCGTCTTCGCCTCCGCGTCCTCGATGATCGCCTCGACCACGAGGTCGCAGTCGGCGAGGTCGCTCGGGTCGGTGGTCACCTTGATGCGCTCGGGACGGCCCTCGTCGAGCTTCTCGGCCTCCGCCTGGGATATCTCCTCGGCGTTCCACGCCGAGGCGTCGCTGCGCGCGAGCAGATGGACCGGCCCGAGCTGGCTGGCGCAGGCGGCGATCCCGCAGCCGATCGTGCCGCTGCCGGCGATCCCCGGGCGGGCATATCGCTCTGCACCTCCCATGCGCCGGGTTACTATCACGCGGGCGCAGATGGCCGAGGTTCTCTACTACGCGATTCCGTTCTTCGTCCTCTTGCTCGTACTCGAGTACCTGTCCTACCGACAGCTCGAGGCCGAGGGCGAGTTCGTCGGCTACGACCTGCGCGACACCCGCACGAGCCTGACGATGGGCGCCGGCAACGTCGCCATCAACGTGATCTGGAAGTTCGCCGTGCTGGCTGCCTATGTCGGCGTCTACGAGCTCACCCCGCTGCGGCTCGACGCCGGCGACTGGTGGGTCTGGGTGCTGCTGTTCTTCGCCGACGACTTCTCCTACTACTGGTTTCACCGCGTCTCGCATGAGAGCCGCGTGTTCTGGGCCAGCCACGTCGTCCACCACTCGAGCCAGCACTACAACCTCTCGACGGCGCTGCGCCAGACCTGGGTGCCGATGACCTACTTCCCGTTCTGGCTCTGGATGCCCGCGGTCGGGTTCGAGCCCTGGATGGTGCTGCTTGCGCAGAGCTGGTCGCTGATCTACCAGTTCTGGATCCACACCGAGCGGATCCGCAAACTGCCTCGGCCGCTGGAGGCGGTCCTCAACACCCCCTCCCACCACCGGGTGCACCACGGGGTCAACGACCAGTACCTGGACCGCAACTACGGCGGCATCCTGATCGCCTGGGACCGGCTGTTCGGGACCTATGAGCCCGAGGGCGAGCGGGTTCGCTACGGGCTGACGACGCAGCTGCGGACGTTCAGGCCGGTACGGGTCGCCTTCCACGAGTACGTCGCGATGTGGCGCGACCTGCGGCGCGCGCCGCGCTTTCGTGACAAGCTCGGCGTCGTCTTTCGCGGTCCGGGGTGGACGCCGCCCGGGGTGACGCAGTCCGAGGCGACCCGCGGCTGAGGCCCGCGCCAGCCGCGACCCGCGCGATTGACTGACCGGTCAATCTTTACGGTAGAGTTCGGTGGGTAGCACCATGAAACTGACTTGGGACGGAGGAGCGCATGGCTGACAACGGCAAGTTCGGAGGACGCGAGGTAGTGATCGTCGAGGCCGTGCGGACCCCGGTCGGGCGCGGCCACCCCGAGAAGGGCTACTACAAGGACGTCCATCCCTCGACGCTGCTGGCGAGGACCTACTCCGAGCTGATCGAGCGCACCGGGATCGACCCGGCCGAGGTCGAGGACGTGGTCGCCGGCTGCGTGCAGCAGTTCGGCGAGCAGTCGATCAACATCGGTCGCAACGCCTGGCTCGAGGCCGGGCTGCCGGTCGAGACCCCGGCGACGACGGTCGATCGCCAGTGCGGCTCCGCTCAGCAGGCGGTCAACTTCGCCGCCGCGATGATCGCCTCGGGAGTCCACGACGTCGCGATCGGCGGCGGCGTCGAGCACATGGGACACATCTCCTTCGCCGACTCGCTCGAGGTCCAGAAGGAGCACGGCTTCGCCTTCTCACCGGCGTTGATGGAGCGCTACAACCTCGTCCCCCAGGGGATCTCGGCCGAGATGATCGCCGACAAGTGGGAGATCCCCCGCTCGGAGCTCGATGAGATCGGCCTGCGCTCCCATCAGCACGCCGCGAAGGCGACCGGGGAAGGTCGATTCGAGCGCGAGATCGTGCCTTTCCAAGTCAACGGCGACACCTACACCAGCGACCAGGGCATCCGCCCGGACACGAGCCTCGAGGCGCTGTCACAGCTCAAGCCCGCGTTCAAGGAGGACGGCAAGGTGACGGCCGGCAACTCGTCGCAGATCTCCGACGGCGCGGCAGCGGTGCTGCTGATGGCGCGGGAGAAGGCCGAGGCGCTCGGGCTTGCCCCGCGGGCGCGGATCGTCGACCAGACCACCGTCGGCGTCGATCCGGTGATCATGCTCACCGGCCCGATCCCCGCGACGCGCAAGCTCCTCGACCGCAACGGGCTGAAGATCGACGACATCGACCTGGTCGAGATCAACGAGGCCTTTGCCTCGGTGGTCGCGGCCTGGCGGCGGGAGCTCAACCCCGACATGGACCGGGTCAACGTGAACGGCGGCGCGATCGCGCTCGGCCATCCGCTCGGCTCGACCGGCGCCCGGCTGATCACCACCTTGCTGCACGAGCTTGAGCGCTCCGACAAGCAGACCGGGCTGGTGACGATGTGCTGCGGCGGTGGGCTCGGCACGGGGACGCTGATCGAGCGGATCTGACGGCGATCGCGGCCCCGCCCGCTCCGCCGTCCGCGAGGCGCGCGTGACCCGTCCCGCCGCCCTCGAGCGGGTCCAGATCGCCGGGCTCGGCGATTCGCTCGAGGAGCTCGCCGCCCAGGCGGGCGCCGCGGAGGCAGCCGGGATCGATTGCGTCTGGGCGGTCGAGCTCTTTCGCAGCTCGCTGACCCAGGCGATCTGGCTCGCTTCGCGGACCGAGCGGATCGGCGTCGGGACGGGGATCGCGTGGGCGTTCACGCGCAGCCCGATGATCATCGCGCTGTCGGCGCTCGACGCCGACGAGGCCTCGGGCGGGCGCTTCCGGCTCGGCCTCGGCGCCGGGGTCAAACGGCTCAACGAGACCTGGCACGGGGTCGAGTACGGGCGCCCGGCGCCGCACCTGCGCGAGACGATCGAGGCGGTGCGGCTGATCATCGAGAACTCGGGGAGCGGCGAGCCGATCTCGTATCAGGGGAGCTACCACGAGATCGAGATCAAGGGATGGCAGCGTCCGCACGTCAAGGTCCGGGAGACGATCCCGATCTATACCGGCGCCGTTCAGAAGGGGATGGCGCGGATGGCCGGCGACGTCGCCGACGGGATGATCGGCCACCCGATGTGCTCGATGCGCTGGCTGGACGAGGTCCTGGTGGCGAACCTCGAGCTCGGGCTCGCGCGCTCGGGTCGTGAGCGCGCCGGCTTCGACTTCCTGCCGTCGGTCTGCTGTGCGATCTCCGACGACGAGGCGGCCGCCTACGAGGCAGCGCGCCGCACCGTCTGCTTCTACGCGACCGTGCGCACCTACGCGCCGCTCTGGGAGATGCACGGCTTCGGCGACGCCGCCGTCGCGGTCGGCGAGGCGTTTCGCCGCGGCGACTTCACGGCGATGCCCGGCTGCGTGCCGGACGAGATGGTCGATACCTACTGCGCCGCCGGCCCGCTCGACAAGGTGCGCGAACGCGTCGAGGCGGTCGCCGAGCGCGGCGACGGGATCTGGCTCGGACCGCCGACGTATTTCATCGCGCCCGAGGAGATCGCCGCCTATCAGCGCCGGATCGTCGAGGCGTTCGCACCCGGCGCGTAACGAACGGATCCGTTCCGCGACCCAGCCGGCGGGATGGAGATCTCGCTCGACAACCTCCTGATCGTGGTCGCGGCCGGTTTCGCGGCGCCGCTCGCGCTCGGCCTCCTCCCCGGCGCCCGGCTGCCCTCGGTGGTGCTCGAAATCGTGATCGGGATCGTGCTCGGCCCCGCGGTCCTCGGCTGGGTGGAGGTCGACGAGCCGGTCGAGGTGCTGTCGCTGCTCGGCCTCGCCTTGCTGCTGTTCCTCGCGGGCCTCGAGATCGACATCGCGGCGCTGCGAGGGGCGCTGCTTCGCTCGGCGTCGATCGGGTTCGCCGCCTCCCTGGTGCTCGCGCTCGTCGCCGGCCTCGCGCTTGATCTCGCCGGGGTCGGCGAGCAGCCGCTGCTGCTCGCGGTGATCCTCACCTCGACCTCCCTCGGGGTGATCGTCCCCTGCCTGCAGGACGCGGGCGAGAGCTCGACGCGGTTCGGGCAGCTGGTGATCGCCGCCGCGTCGATCGCCGACTTCGTCTCGGTGCTGCTGCTCTCGTTCCTGTTTCTCCGGCGAGTCGAGCGGAGCCCCGGGGACAAAGCTCCTGCTGATCGGCCTGTTCGTGCTCGCGATCGCCGCGGTGCTGGTCGGCGTGATGGGCGTCGAGCGCTCGCCGCGGATCTCCGGAGCGCTCGTCCGGCTTCAGGACACCAGCGCTCAGATCCGCGTCCGCGGCGCGTTCGTGCTCTTGGTCGGAATGGCCGTGCTCGCCGAGCAGCTCGGCCTCGAGCTGATCCTGGGTGCGTTCGCGGCGGGGGCGATCATCAACCACCTCGACCAAGACCAGGCGATGACCCATCCGGAGTTCCGTACCAAGCTCGCCGCGGTGGGCTTCGGCGTCTTCGTGCCGGTCTTCTTCGTCTCCAGCGGCGTGCGCTTCGATCTCGACGCCCTGTTCGCGAGCTCCTCGGCGATCGTCTCGATACCGGCCTTCGTCGCCGCGCTGCTGATCGCCCGCGGGCTGCCGGCGCTGGTCTATCGCGGCGAGCTCGACCGGCGACGGACGGTCGCCGCCGCGCTGCTGCAGGCGACCGTCGCTGCCGTTCATCGTCGCCGCGACCGAGATCGGCCAGTCGCTGGGCATGATCGACGCCGCCACCTCGGCGGGCTTCATCGCCGCGGGCCTGATCACCGTGCTGGCCTTCCCGCTGACCGCTCTCAGCCTCTTGCGAGGCGTCCGCCCACGAACTGCACCAGCCCCGACAACCGTTGGTGGATCTCCGTGAACTCGCGGTTCTCGAGCGCCTCGACGATCTCGCCGCCCTCGAACACGCGCATGCCGCTGACCGACTCGATCAGCGGCTTCAGCGGCGCCGGCGTCACCGGGCGGCGGACCGAGGTCAGCACCGCGATCCGTCCACCGACGCGCAGCACGCGCCGCATCTCGTCGAGCGCGGCGAACGGCTCCGAGAACAGATGCAGCGCGGCGAAGCAGCAGACGCCGTCGAAGCTGCCGTCGCGGAACGGCAGCGTCGTGGCGTCGCCGCGAACCAGGGTGACGTTGTCCGGCGCGGCCTCGCGCAGCTCCTCTGCGCCGCGCTCGAGCATCGTGCGCGAGGCATCGATCCCGACCGCGAGCCCGTGCGGCCCGACGGTCCGCGCGAAGGCGCGGGTGAAGTTGCCCGGCCCGCAGGCGACGTCGAGCACAGTGTCGCCATCGCCGAGCCCGAGCAGCAGCCGGGCGATCCGCACCTCCTCGGCCATCCCCGGACCCGTCATGCCCTTCGCCAGGCGACCGAGCGCCGGGCGCCAGTAGCGCTCATAGATCGACGGCACGAGCCGGGTGACCATCAGGTCCTGGGTCGGACCCGTCGACTCGAGCTCGCGGTCGAGGAGGTCGAGATAGCCGGCGTCGTTGAGCCCGCGCTCGGCGCCGCGCGGGGCCGCGTTCTCGGAAAGCAGGTCGATCGTGCGCTCGACCGCGCCGTCCGGTTGCGCCGCCGCGGCCGTCATCCGCCGCGCGGCTCGCCGGAATGCCGGGCGAGCTCGGTCAGTCGTGCCGCCTCGCGCTCGCCCTCGAGGCGGGCGGGGTGATCGGCCGGCATCGCGGCGATCAGGCGTTCGATCCGGTTGCGGATCTGAAGCGCGAAGTGGGGCGTTGCCGGGCCGGACAGCGCCCGCACGTCCTCGACCGTGATCTCGCGTCCGCTGAGTCGGTCGGGTCGCTCGCTCTCACTCACCTCTGCTCGCCTCCGTGGCCGCGGTCGGCGCCTTGCTCCGGCTTGGATGATTGGTCGGGCTCGCGATCTGACTCCGGCGCCCCGGGCGGCGGGGCCACCGCGCTCGCTCCGGAGCCGGACGTTACCGGTGCCAGCTCGGCGAGCTCGTCGACCTGCGCCTGGAACCCGAGCGAGATCGCCGAGCTGTCGCCGATCAGCCAGACGTGGTTGTAGAGCGCGCGGGTCGGGTCGCTCTCGTACCCGGGCTTGACGTCGAGCATGAAGCCACGCAGCGCGTCGGGGACGCCGCCGCGCTCGTCGGTGACGAGCAGCGGGCCCCAGGTGCCGCTTGCCGACAGCGGCGCGGCCGCCGCGGCGTCCAGCGGCCGGGTTGCGCTCGCGATCACGAGCCCGTGGCCCGGGTCGTTGATGTTCCAGCCGAAGCTCCCGCTCGCGTAGCGCGCGAACGCGATCGAGCTCTCGGTGGCGCCCTCGGCGCCAACCCGCTCGACCGCCGGATAGAGCTTCGCAACCTGATCGAGGACGTCGTCGGAGATCGCCTTCGCGGGCCCGAGCAGGAACACCGGAACGCGGGCGTGGCTCTTCAGCGACTTCAGAGTCGCGGCGGGCAGCTCGTCGCGCCCCGTGAACAGGACCGGATCGCCCGATCGCGCCGCCCACGCGGCCGCCGGCATCGCGTACGCGGGGGCCTTGGAGCTGGCCAGCACGATGTGCTGTGGCTCGCCCGCGAGGCGCTGGCGCAGGCGGTCGATCTCGGCGGCGAGCTTGGCCGGATCCGAGCCCGAGAGCTCGAGCGACTCGTATCCGTCCGGTTTCGCGGCGGCGCCGATCACGAATGCCTCCCGGCCGGCGGTGTCGGAGGATCCCTTCGGGTCGAGCGCGCGCAGCGCCTGGGCGCTGAGCTCGGGGAGCTCGCCGGACTGCGTGTACAGGATCGGGGCGCCGACCGGCGCGGCGGTCAGCGAGGCGGCGGCAATCGCCGCCCGCCAGTCGCCGGCGTCGACCAGGCTGACCGCGTTCGGGCCTGACACGCCGCCGGTCGACGGATGGACGGCGAGCGCGACGGCGGCCGCGTCGGCGACCCCGTCCGCACCGGCGACCCGGGTCGTGTTCTTGGTCGCGAACGCCGGGAAGCCGAGGTCGGTCAGCGCTTCGGTCTGCCCGGGCGTCGTCTCCTCGTCGACCACGACCCGAGGGGCGGGCGCGGTCGCGGCGTCGTCACCGCCGGAGTCCGAGGCAGCGAGCAGGTATGCGCCCGCGGCGGCGGCCACTACCAGGACCGCAATCACGGCCCCGGCGAGCCGATGCCGACCGAGCCAGTGGATCAGGTCGGAGACGAAGTAGCGGACGTTGCCGAGCACGGGCGGGGAGGCTAGACGCCGCGGCAGGTATCCTTCCGAGGCAGGTTGACTGACTAGTCAATCACCAGGTAGTTCTCAGTCATCCGGCGCGAGGCGCCGCCCGCAGCCCGGCGCAAGGAGGTCCGACGGTCGTGGATTTCGCACTCAACGAGGAGCAGCTCGAGTTCAAGGCCAGGTGCCGGCGCTTCGCCGGCGACGTGATCCGCCCGGTTGCCGACAAGCACGACGCCGAGGAATCGACGCCGTGGGAGGTGATCAAGGCGGCGCGGGAGCACGGCCTCAGCGGGCTCGGCTTCCTGCAGCGGATGGGCTCCGACCCGGACGGGATGCTCGGGGTCATCTCCGCCGAGGAGCTGCATTGGGGATGCGCGGGCATCGCGCTCGCGATCTCGGGCTCCGGCCTCGCCGCCGCCGGAATCGCCTCCTCCGGGACGCCGGAGCAGATCGCCCGGTGGGTTCCGGAGTGCTTCGGGACCGGCGATCAGGTCAACCTCGGTGCCTACGCGGTCACCGAGCCGCAGGCCGGTTCCGACGTCAAGAGCCTGCGCACGACCGCGAAGCGCGACGGCGACGAGTGGGTGCTCGACGGGACCAAGGTGTTCATCACCAACGGCGGGATCGCCGACGTGCACGTCGTCGTCGCCACCGTCGACCCCGAGCTCGGACATCGCGGCCAGGCGTCGTTCGTGGTCGGCAAGGGGACGCCCGGCCTGCGGCAGGGCAAGAAGGAATCAAAGCTCGGCATCCGCGCCTCCCACACCGCCGAGGTGGTGCTCGAGGATTGCCGGGTCCCGCTCGACAACCTGCTCGGCGGGATGGAGAAGCTGGAGCGGAGGCTCGAGCGGGCGCGATCGGGTCAATCGTCGGGTCGCGCCTCCAACGCGCTCGCGACCTTCGAGCTGACGCGGCCGATCGTCGGCGCCTCGGCGCTGGGGATCGCCCAGGCCGCATACGAATGGACGCTCGGCTACCTCGCCAACGGCGCCGCGGCGGCGGATCCGTTCGAGTCGGCGCTCGACGAGAGCTCGACCGCCGGCAACCCCCCGCTCGAGCGCCAGGCCAACCAGCAGGTGCTCGGGCAGGTCGCGACCGAGATCGAAGCGGCGCGGCTGCTCGTCCAGCGCGCCGCGTGGATGGGGCGCAACGGGATCCCGCTGACCGGCGGGCAGGGCTCGATGTCGAAGCTGAAGTCGGGCCAGGTCGCCGTCTGGGTGACCCGGACGCTGATCGACCTCGTCGGCCCGTTCGCCTGCACGCGCGAGTGCCCGCTCGAGAAGTGGTTCCGCGACGCGAAGATCTACGAGCTGTTCGAGGGCACCGCCGAGATCCAGCGGCTCGTGATCTCGCGCATGCAGGCCGCCGAGTACCGCGACCGCCTGCTCGAGGCGGCGGCGATCGCCGCCGAGGCGATCGAGCCCGAGGCGGCCACGCCAAGCGGGGCGTGACGCCCTCCACAGCCCGTCCCGGCGGTGCCGTGAAACGCCGCTTGCACGCTGAATAACCGCTTGCAGAGCGAGGGTTGCCCGCGCCACAGGCCGGCCGGGCACGCCATCCTGCCTGGTACCCTGCGCGACCAGATCGCCGAGTCCGCACGGCCCGAGGGCCCGCGGAGCGGGGGACCCAAAACCCGTTTTTCTTGGGGCGAATGGCAAGGGCCGCCGGCCCGCGAACGCCTAGCGCTAAGCGAGCGCGAGCCCGTCAGCTAACTCCGTAGGCGAGCGAGACATGAGCAGCGATCGAACCCGACCAGTTCGCAGCCGACGCGCCTTCGCGGTCGCTGCGGTCGCGGCGCTACTCGCCGCCCTCTGCCTGCTGGGCGCCACCGGCGCCGGCGGCCAGGACCTGCAGTCCGAGCTCGACGCGAAGCGCTCCCAGCTCGAGCAGCAAAAGGAGCGCAAGGGCGTGCTCTCGAGCGAGCTCGCCGGATACGAGCAGCAGCTCGACCAGCTCGCCGGCGAGGTGGCGACGCTGCGCAATCGCGAGGCGATCGTGGTCGCCGAGCTGCGCCGGGTGCAGGCTCGTTTGGTCCGCGAGAAGGACCGGCTCGAGAGGCTCCGCCACGAGCTCCGCCGCTCACTGAACGTGCTTCGCAACCGGCTGGTCGACATCTACCGCTCGGGCCCACCGGACGTGCTCACGGTGATGCTCGACGCGAACGGCTTCGACGACCTGATCTCCCGCTACGAGTATCTGCGCCGGATCGAGGAGCAGGACTCGTCGATCGTCAACCGCGTGCGCATCCTCCGCAACGGCACCATCGAGACGGTCGAGCGGGTGACCGCCGACCGCGACGAAATCGCCGCCAAGAAGGCGGAGCTCGAACGCACCCGGATGCAGCTCGAGGCCCGGGAGGCCGATCTCGACGCGGTCCGCGATCAGAAGGCCACCGCGCTCGACCAGGTGAGCTCGAACATCGAGCAGCTCGAGGGCGATGTCTCCGATCTGCAGAGCAAGATTCAGGCCCAGATCCAGGCGGCGAGCACGACCGATGTCGCGCCGCTTCCGGCCGGCCCGATCCAGGGCGGCAGCTCGGGGTTCATCTGGCCCGTCAACGGGACCCTCACCTCCCCGTTCGGGTTCCGCTGGGGCCGGATGCACGAGGGGATCGACATCTCGGTTCCGGAGGGGACCCCGATTCGCGCCGCCAAGGCGGGCACCGTGCTCCTCGCCGCCTACACCGGCGGGTACGGCAACTACACCTGCATCGACCACGGCGGCGGGCTCTCCTCATGCTACGGACACCAATCCGGCTACGCCGTCAGCTCGGGCGATCAGGTCGACCAGGGCTCGGTGATCGGCTACAGCGGCAACACCGGCTCCTCGACCGGACCGCATCTGCACTTCGAGATCCGGGTCAATGGTTCGGCAGTCGACCCGCTTGGGTACTTGTAAGTCCGGGTCGAGCTGCCTTAGGCTTTTGCCGAGGTCCACGACCGCCGTGACCAACGACGCGTCCGAGCTGTGACGGGATGAGCACGATCGCCCAAACACCCCCGAAGGCGAGCAGGAACTTCAACCTTCGCGCCTTCCTCGCCGGCGGCACGGCGACCACGGCGCTGATCGCCGGCGCGATCATCATCTTCGCCTCGCTGGCGGCCTACGTCGCCTTCAACGGCGTCGCGATCGGCGGCGGCGAAAAGGCCGGCAGCGGCAGCGTCGTGGTCCGCGACGCGAGCGCGGTCGGCGACGCGAGCGGGGCGCCCGAGGCGGCCGCCCGCGCGGGTCTCGGCGCCGCCGACGCCGTTGCCGGGTCGCCGGTCGCGACCTCCGCGGTCGCGCCCCCGCCGGGGACGACGACGACGGCGGGCCCGGGCGGCGCGGGCGGCGGCACGATCTCGGATCCGACGACCACGCCCGGCAGCGGCACGACGACGAGCACCGACACGTATGCCACGGACGGCGCAGCGACGGCGACCACCGACGGCACCAGCTCGAGCAGCGGCTCCTCGGGGCTGGTCGGCGACACCGTCGCCCAGCTCGACGACGCCGCCAGCGGCCAGGGGGTCGACGTTCCGCTCAGCGAGACCACCCAGGGCGTCACGGGCACGGTCGACGGCACCGTCGACGGCACCGTCAGCGGCACCGTCGACGGCACCGTCAGCGGCACCGTCGACGGCACGCTGAGCGGCGTCGACGACACGCTCGGCGGTGACGCCACCGGCACGGTCGACGGCGTCACCGGCGACCTGCTCGGCAACTGATCAGTCGGGCGCGCTCACTGACCCGGCGTCCGCTTGCGCCGAACCCGAGAGCGCCCGCTCGAGCCATCTGAGCGCCACTCCCTGCAGCTCGGCGTCGTGCTGCGCGGAACGATGGTCGCCTCCACCGAGCAGGATCAGCTTTCGCGGCTCGGCCGCCTGCGCGAAGAGCTCCTCGGAGGACTCGCTCGGGATCCGCTCGTCGCCGCGCGCGTGGATGAGCAGCAGCGGCTTGGCGCCCATCGCCCGGACGGCGTCGCGCAGGTCGCGCTCGCGAAGCCAGCTCGCGAGCTCGGCCCGTCCCCGGTCGGTGATTCGCATCTCCAGCGTCTCGGCGCGCAGACCCCGGATCAGGTGCTCCTCGCCGGCGGGGCAGATCGCGATCGCGCCCGCGATCGCGTCACATCGCGCCGCCGCGTGGATCGCCATGAACCCGCCCAGGCTCGAGCCGCGAACGCAGACCCGCCCCGGATCGACGCCGCCGCGGCGCGCGAGCAGGCGGGCCATCGTGCAGACGTCGTCGAGGGCCGCGGGTGCCATCTCGTCGACCGACTCCCCGTGGCCGCGCTGGTCGTAGGCGAGCGCCGCCCATCCGCTGGCCGCGCAAAGGCGAGCGAAGTCGGCATGGTTGTGCCTGCTCGAGCCGGCGCCGTGGACGATCAGCATTCCGGGCCAGGGAGGAGCTCGATCGGGCAGCCGCAGCGAGTACGGCCTCGCGCCCTCGGCGCCGCTCTCGCCCACCGCGCGCGGGCGTGGTAGCCAACGCCTTCTCATCGGGCGGATCCTTGCGCAACCAACCGCGACCGCCGCTTGCCGTCACAATCCGTCGCCGCGATGAGCACCGGCGCCATGCAGACGATCCGCAACCAGATCGAGGCCTCGGCCGTCTATCCGCGCGGCAGCCGCGTCAACGAGCGCGGTCACCTCGAGGTCGGTGGCTGCGACGTCGTCGAGGTCGCGCGCGAGCACGGGACCCCGGCGTACATGTACGCGGTCGACGACATCCGCGCCCGCGCCCGCCTGTACCTGTCGGCGTTCCGCGAACGCAACGAGGACTTCGAGGTCCTGTACGCGAGCAAGGCGGCGCCATTCACGGCGATCTGCCGACTGCTCGCCGAGGAGGGGCTCTCCGTCGACGTCGCCTCGGGGGGCGAGCTCCACGTGGCGCTCGCGGCCGGCTTCGACCCCGAGCGGATCCACATGCACGGCAACAACAAGAGCGAGGCCGAGCTTCGCGGCGCGGTCGAGTCGGCGATCGGCTACGTGATCTGCGACTCGCTGGCCGAGATCGGCCGCCTCGAGGCGATCTGCGCCGAGGCCGGTCGCCGTCAGCGCGTCCTGATCCGGGTGACGCCCGGCGTCAAGGCGGACACCCACACCTACATCCAGACCGGTCAGCTCGACTCGAAGTTCGGCCTCGGGCTCGCCGACGGGTTGGCGGCGTCGGCGGTCGACGCGGTCCAGGCGGCTCCGAGCCTCGAGCTCGTCGGCCTGCACGCGCACATCGGCTCGCAGATCTTCGAGCTCGAGCCCTACGTGAAGGCGATCGAGGCGCTCGCCGAGCTCGCCGGCCCGAGCTGGTGCCGGATGCTCAACGTCGGCGGCGGGCTCGGGATCGCCTACACGGCCGAGGACGAGCCGCCGTCGATCGAGGCTTACGTCGACGTCAAGGTGAACGGCGTCCGCGCCGTGTTCGACCCGCCGCCTCGGATCCTGGTCGAGCCGGGCCGGTCGCTGGTCGGCAACGCCGGAATCACGGCCTACACGGTGGGAACCGTGAAGCGGATCCCCAACGTCCGCACCTACGTCGCGGTCGACGGCGGCATGTCCGACAACCTGCGGCCGATGCTCTACGGCTCCCGCTATGAGGCGATCATCGCCAATCGCGCCGCCCAGCCGCCGGACACCACGGTGACGGTCGCCGGCATGCACTGCGAGTCGAGCGACATGCTGGTCCGCGACGCGACGCTCGCCGCGCCGGGGGTCGGCGACGTGCTCGTAACCCCGGCCACCGGCGCCTACGGCTACGCGATGGCCAACAACTACAACGGGGTCCCGCGCCCGCCGGTGATCTTCTGCGAGAACGGTGACGCCAGGGTCGTCGTCCGCCGCGAGACCTACGACGATCTCACCGCGAGGGACGAGTGACCGATCCGGCCCGCATCGGCGTCCTCGGCAAGGGCACCGTCGGCGGCGCGTTCGTCGAGCTGATCGAGCGCAGCGCCGCCGAGGTCGAGGCGGCGTCGGGACGCCGGCCGGAGGTGACCGGGGTGCTGCGGCGCTCGGAGGGCGACTTCGAGCGGATCCTCGAAGCGAGCGAGATCGTCGTCGAGCTCATCGGTGGCACCGATCCGGCGCGCGCGTACGTCCTCCGCGCGCTCGAGTCCGGCTGTCACGTGGTCACCGCCAACAAGCAGCTGGTCGCTCAGCACGGCGAGGAGCTGTTCGAGGCCGCGCGCCGCGCCGGCGTCCAGCTGCGCTTCGAGGCGGCCGTCGCGGGCGTCGTTCCCGTGATCCGGGTGATCCAGGAGAGCCTCGGCGCGACGCCGATCACGAAGGTGTTCGGGATCGTCAACGGGACCACCAACTTCATCCTCTCCGAGATGGCCGCGACCGGGGCGGTCTACGGCGACGTCCTCGCCCGCGCTCAGGAGCTCGGCTACGCCGAGGCCGACCCGACCGACGACGTCGGCGGCGCGGACGCGGCCGCGAAGATGGCGATCCTCGCCCGGCTCGCCTTCCACACCCCGGTCGCGCTCGAGGCCGTCACCTACGAGGGGATCACCGAGATTCAGCCCGACGACCTCGCCTACGCGAAGGAGTTCGGGCTCTCGCTGAAGCTGCTCGGGGTCGCCGAGCTGGTGGACGGCGGGATCAGCGTGCGCGTATTCCCCTGCTTTCTGCATCGTGGCCATCCGTTGGCGCCGGTCGAGGGGCCGTTCAACGCGGTCATGGTCGAGGCGCCGACGATCACCGAGATCACGATGTCGGGGCCCGGCGCCGGCGGGGTCGAGACGGCGACCGCGGTGCTCGGCGACGTCGTCTCGATCCTCGCCGGTGACGCCCCGGTTCACCGGATCCGGCGCGAGCTGCCGGCGGTCACCGACGTGCCGTCGGCTTTCTACCTCCATCTCGAGGTCGCCGACCGTCCCGGCGTGCTGGCTCGAATCGCCGAGGTCCTCGGCCGCAACGAGATCTCGGTCCAGAGCGTCGTTCAGCGCGGGCTCGGCGACGAGGCCCGGCTGGTGATGGTCATGCACGAGACGCTCGAGAGTCGCTTCTACGCCGCGCTCGAGGAGATCGCGAAGCTCGACTTCGTGCGCGGGTCGCCGCGCGCGATCAGGGTGATCGAGGAGGAGTTCGTCTGATCGAGGTCCGGCGTGCGGGCGAGGCCGACGTCGGCGATCACCTGCCGGTGCGGCCGGCGACGAACTAGGGTCCGTGGGACGATGCCGCAGCCGCTTATCGAGCGCTACCGCGACGCGCTTTCCCTCGAGCCCGGTGACCCCGTCGTCACCCTGAACGAGGGATCGACGCCGCTGGTCGAGGCGCCGGTGGTCTCCGAGCGGGTCGGCGCCAAGGTGCTGCTCAAGCTCGAGGGCGCCAACCCGACCGGCAGCTTCAAGGATCGCGGGATGACGGTCGCGGTCTCGCGCGCCAAGGGCGCCGGAGCCGAGGTGGTGATCTGCGCCTCGACCGGCAACACCGCCGCCAGCGCCGCCGCCTACGCGGCTCGCGCCGGGCTGCGCGGGGCCGTGATCGTGCCCGAGGGCAAGATCGCGATCGGCAAGCTCGCCCAGGCGCTGATGCACGGCGCGCGGGTGATCGCCCTGCGGGGGAACTTCGACCGGGCGTTCGAGATCGTCCGCGCGCTCGCCGACCGGCACCCGGTGGAGCTGGTCAACTCGGTCAACCCCTACCGGATCGACGGTCAGAAGACGGCTGCGTTCGAGGTGCTCGAGGAGCTCGGCGCCGCCCCCGACGCGCTCGCGATCCCGGTCGGCAACGCCGGCAACGTGACCGCCTGGTGGCGGGGCTTCGGCGAGCGCGGCGCGGCTCCCCTGCTCTATGGCTTTCAGGCCGAGGGCGCCGCGCCGCTGGTGCTCGGCGCGCCGGTCGCCGAGCCCGAGACCGTCGCCTCGGCGATCCGGATCGGGAACCCGGCTCGATGGGAGGAGGCGATGGCGGCGTTCACCTCGTCGCGCGGGCGCGTCGAGGCGGTCTCCGACGAGCAGATCCTCGACGCCTACCACCTGCTCGCCTCACGAGAGGGAGTCTTCTGCGAGCCGGCATCGGCCGCCTCGGTGGCCGGGATCCTCGCCCACGGGCTGCCGGCTCCCGCGGGTCGGGGGCCGGTCGAGACGATCGTCTGCGTGCTCACCGGGCATGGGCTCAAGGATCCGGATACCGCGCTCGCCAACGCGCCGCAGGTGATCGGTTGCGAGGCGTCGGTCGGCGCGGTCGAGCGCGTCGTCTTCGGCTGACCGAACCGGCTTGAGCCGAGAAGCTTCGCAGCCGACAGGGCGTGCGTGTATCGCCACGGTGCCGAGCGCGACTCGGCCTGATCCGCGCGCCCTGAGCGCGCCCGGCCGGGCGATGGTCGGCGCATCCGCCGGAGCTCGGCCATCGACCTCGCCACCACCGTCGCCGCTCTTGTCGTGCCGCCGCGATGCGCTGCGTGCGGCTCCCCATGTCGTCCGCGCGAGGCGCTCTGTCCACGATGCCGGCTCGCCGTGGCTGCGATGCCCGGGGCGGTCGCGATCGTGCCCGGGGTGGGCGAGGTCGCGTGGGCAGCGCCGTATGAGGGCGTCGCGCGCGAGCTGATCGCGGCGCTCAAGTTCCGCGCCCGGCTGACGCTGGTGCGACCGCTGGCGGCGGCGATCGCGGCGGCACTACCGCCGATCGGCGCCGAGTGGTCGGTGGTCGCGGTGCCGGCCGCGCCCGGGCGACGCCGGCGGCGGGGATTCGATCCCGCCGAGCAGCTCGCCGCGGCGCTCGCCTCGGGGCTCGGGCTGGAGCTCGCGGCGCCGCTTCGGCGCTCGAACGGGCCGCGCCAGGTGGGCCGCCGGCGTCGCGAGCGGCTCGCCGCGCCGCCCGGGTTCCGCGCCGTAGTGACCGGCCCGCGGCGGGCGCTGCTCGTCGATGACGTCCTGACCACGGGCGCCACGCTGCGCTCCTGCGCCATGGCCCTGCGAATGGCCGGCTGCGTCGAGACCCGAGGGGCGGTGTTCGCACGCGCGCTTGGTGAGCGCAGCGTCGGCGCGTAGCATGGTCATGGACGCAGCGAACAGGGAAGGAGACAGAGTGCGAATCGAGGTCAGGGGCCGCAATTTTGAGGTGACCGAGGAGCTTCGTCGGGCCGTCGCCAAGCGCTTCTCGCGGGTCGATCGCCAGGTCTCGCCGTACGCGAGCCTCGACGTCGAGCTCCGCGAGGAGCGAAACCCGGCGATCCCGGCTCGCTACGTCGCCGAGGCGAACCTCCGCCTCAAGGGAGCGGTGCTGCATGCGACAGAGGCCTCCCCGGAGATGCTGCACTCGATCCACGAGATTGCCGAGGACATCCGTCGTCAGGTGAAACGCCATCGCGACAAGCGCCGCGGGCGCGACCAGGCGCGGCGGCTCGCGGGCCGGCTTCGCCGTCGGGTCGCCTGAGCGCACCGGACGGCCGCTCGCGGCCGCTACTCTCAGAACCCGTGGCACGGGGAATCATCGACAAGGCCCTGCGGCTCGGCGAGGGGCGCAAGTTCAAGGACTACGAGCGCCGCGTCGAGTCGATCAACCGCTACGAGCCCGAGCTCGAGCTGCTCGACGACGCGGAGATCCGGGAGCGGGCCGACGAGCTGCGCGAGCGCGCCGGCGAGGAGGGCGAATCGCTCGACGAGCTGCTGCCGGAGGCGTTCGCGCTATGCCGGGAGGCGGGCAGGCGAGCGCTCGGCCAGCGCCACTTCGACGTCCAGCTGATCGGTGGCATGGTGCTCCACTCCGGGGCGATCGCCGAGATGCGGACGGGCGAGGGCAAGACGCTGACCGCGACCCTGGCGGTGTTCCTCAACACGCTCGCCGGCGATCCGGTGCACCTGGTCACCGTCAACGACTACCTCGCCCGGCGCGACGCGTTGTGGATGAAGCCGATCTACGACGCGCTCGGCGTCACCGTCGGCGTGATCCAGTCGGAGATGAGCCCGGCCGAGCGTCGGCAGATGTACGCCTGCGACGTCACCTACGGGACCAACTCCGAGTTCGGCTTCGACTATCTGCGCGACAACATGGCCTCGACGCTCGAGGAGTGCGTGCAGCGTGAGTACGCGTTCGCGATCGTCGACGAGGTCGACAACATCCTGATCGACGAGGCGCGCACGCCGCTGATCATCTCAGGGCGCCCCGAGCAGGCCGCCGACACCTACTACACCTTCGCCCGGCTCGCCAAGCAGATGGTCGGCGAGGAGATGAAGCCGAAGCTCAAGTCCCTCGGCGAGTCGCGCGACACCTCCGAGGCGAGCCACGACTACGAGTACGACGAGAAGCACAAGACGGTTGCTCCGACCGAGGCCGGCGTGGCCAAGGCCGAGAAGTTCCTCGGGGTCGAGAACCTTTACGTCTCCGAGCACGGGACGCTCGTCAACCACCTGATCCAGTCGCTGAAGGCGGAGTCGTTGTTCAAGCGCGACGACGACTACGCGGTGATCGACGGCGAGGTGAAGATCATCGACGAGTTCACCGGCCGCATCCTCGAGGGCCGGCGGTGGTCCGACGGCCTCCACCAGGCGGTCGAGGCGAAGGAGGGAGTCGCGATCCGCGAGGAGAATCAGACTCTGGCGACGATCACGCTGCAGAACTACTTCCGCCTCTACGACAAGCTCAGCGGGATGACCGGGACGGCGCTAACCGAGGCGACCGAGTTCATGAAGATCTACAACGTCGCCGTGATCGAGATCCCGACCAACCGGCCGATGATCCGCGCCGACCACAACGACCAGATCTACAAGACGAAGGGCGGTAAGTGGTCGGCGGTCGTGAACGAGATCAAGGCCCGCCACGAGAGTGGCCAGCCGGTGCTCGTCGGCACGATCTCGGTCGAGGTCTCCGAGATGCTCTCCGACGAGCTGACCCGCGCGGGCGTTCGGCATTCGGTGCTCAACGCGAAGCCCGAGCACGCCGAGCGCGAGGGTGAGACCGTCGCTCAGGCGGGACGGCTGGGAGCGGTCACGATCGCGACGAACATGGCCGGCCGCGGGGTCGACATCAAGCTCGGCGGCGATCCCGAGCAGCTCGCCGTCGACGAGCTGCGAAAGCTGGGACTGACGCCGGCGGACGAGAGCTGGGAGTCCGAGCTCCCCGAGCACACCGAGCGCTTCCGCGACCAGACCCAGGCGGCGGGGGACGAGGTGCGCGAGCTCGGCGGCCTGTTCATCTGCGGCACCGAGCGACACGAGTCGCGTCGGATCGACAACCAGCTTCGCGGGCGCTCCGGGCGCCAGGGCGATCCCGGCGAGTCCCGGTTCTTCCTCTCCGCCGAGGACGACCTGATCCGGCTGTTCGCCGGGGAGCGGATCTACAAGATCCTCGACCGCCTCGGCCCGGTCGACGACGAGGGGCAGGAGTACCCGCTCGAGGCGAAGATGCTGACTCGGACGATCGAGAACGCCCAGAAGAAGGTCGAGCAGCAGAACTTCTTGATCCGCAAGCGCGTGCTCGAGTACGACGACGTCATGAACGAGCAACGCCGGGTCGTCTACAAGTACCGGCGCGAGATCCTCGAGGGCCGCGACATGTCCGACGTCGCCCACGACGAGCTCGAGGAGGTCGTCGCCCGCTTGGTCGAGACCCACACCCCCGGTGAGATCTTCGAGGACTGGGACCTGGCCGGGCTCCAGGCACACGCCGCAGGGCTGTGGCCGCTTCAGACCTCGCTCTCCGAGCTCGAGCCGCAGAGCTCCAACCGCGAGGAGATCACCGAGAAGCTGACCGCCGACGCGCTCGCGGCCTACGACCGTCGCGAGCAGGAGTTCGGCGAGGAGCTGATGCGCTACCTCGAGCGCCAGATCCTGCTGCAGATCATCGACAACCGCTGGCGCGAGCACCTCTACGAGATGGACTACCTGCGCGAGGGCATCCACCTGCGCGGGTTCGCCCAGATCGATCCGTTGGTCGCGTACAAGAACGAGGGCTTCAAGATGTTCGAGGCCCTGATGGCCTCGATCTGGGAGGAGTTCGTCCGCGTCATCTTCCACGTCGAGGTCAATATCGAGCCCGCCCAGGCCGAGCGGTTCTTCGGCCCGGAGGAGCCGCAGGCGCGAGACGTCTCCTACGTGGGCGGCTCCGCAGCCGAGCAGCCCTCGGCGATCGGCGAGGCGCGTGCCGCCGCCGGCGCGGCGCCCGCGGCCGGCGCGGCGACCGCGGCCCGGTCCGGAAACGGGGCAGCCGCCGAGGTCAACCCGGCGACCGTGGTGAAGACCGATCAGGAGAAGATCGGCCGCAACGATCCGTGCTGGTGCGGCTCGGGCAAGAAGTACAAGAAGTGCCACGGAGCCTGATCGCGGCGACGTCCGCGCCGGCCGCCTGCGCTGCCTTCGGCTCGCGGGTGACCGGCCTGCTGCCGTAGATGGCGGCGGCCGAGCCCGACCCCGCCACGGCGACGCGGCTGCGGGACGGGCCCGACGGGCGGCGGCGCTGCTGGTGGGCCGTGTCGGCTCCGGACTACGTCGCCTACCACGACGACGAATGGGGGCGGCCGGTGACCGATGACCGCGGGATCTATGAGCGGCTCGTCCTCGAGGCATTCCAGTCCGGGCTCTCGTGGCTGACGATCCTGCGCAAGCGAGAGGCCTTCCGTTCGGCCTTCGAGGGCTTCGACTTCGAGCGCGTCGCGAGGTACGGCGACGGCGACGTCGAGCGGCTGCTCGCCGACGCGGCGATCGTCCGCAACCGCGCCAAGATCGAGGCCGCGATCGCCAACGCGGGCGCCGCCGTCCGGCTCCGAGAGGGCGGCCAGTCGCTGGCCGCCCTCGCCTGGTCGTTTCGGCCCGAGCGCGAGCGAGTCCCGGCGAGCGGCGAGCCGCCGGCGACCGTGACTCGCGAGTCGACCGCGCTCGCGAAGGAGCTCAAGCGACGCGGATTCCGGTTCGTCGGCCCGACCACCGCCTACGCGCTGATGCAGGCGATCGGGATCGTCAACGACCATCTCGCCGGCTGCGCGGTGCGCGCAGAGGTCGAGGCCGAGCGCGAGACGGCGCTCGGCGCGATGCGATGAGGGAGGGCGATCCCGAGGCGATCGTCGACGCGTTCATCGACGCGTTCAACGCCGAGAACCTCGATGCCATGGCTGCCGCGCTGAGCGAGAAGGTCGAGATCCACGGCCGCCGCGGCGTCGCGATCGGGCGCGCGAGGGCGCGGCAATGGGCGAGGCGCCGTCCGTCCGGGAGCCTTCGCCAGCGACTGGTGCTCGACGGGGTGCACCACGGTCGGGGCCGCACGGCGGTCGCGTTCGTCCGCCGCCAATGGCTGTGGAAGGAGGACGGCCAGGTCGCCGACGAGCAGCAGCTCGGAATCGTGGTCGCGCTCGATGAACAGGGCCTGATCGCCCGCTGGCAGCCGTTCGACGATCGCGCTTCCGCGCTCGCGGCCGCCGGCCTCGACGACTAGGTCCGGATCCCGCCGAAGCGGTGGTCGATAGGCTCGCCGCAATTGGTCGGCAACCGAGGGCGTGGAGGTTGAGAGCGATGGCGAGACTGGATGGGCGAATCGGCGGTCGCGTTCGGCGGTCCGCCCTGGCGATGACGGCGCTCGGGCTCGCGGCGCTGATCGGGCCGATGGCCGCGTCGGCGGAGAACCTGCCGCGCGAGGTCTCGGTCGCGCCGGGGATCGCCGCGCAGCGGGCGCCCGGTGGCTCCAAGGGCACCGTGACCGACGGTGACCCCGGCGTCAGCAGGATCATCGGCGGCTCGCCCGCCTCGATCGCCGACTACCCGTGGCAGGCGGCGATCGACATCAGCCCCACGCTGAGGCCGACCTTGAGCGCATACGACCGCCAGTTCTGCGCCGGGACGCTGGTCGCGCCGAAGGTCATCGTCTCGGCCGCGCACTGCTTCTACGACCCCGACCTCGGCGTGTTCACGCCGCCGGGCTTCTACACGGCGATCACCGGCCGCACCGTGCTCAGCTCCAGCGAGGGTCAGGAAACGCCCTTCGAAACCTACTTCTACTTCACCGATCCCGCCACCGGACAGCCGCTCTACAACCCCTCGACCAGCCGACTTCGACGTCGTCTGGATCATGCTCTCGGCGCCGTCGCCGTCGCGCCCGGTGAAGATCGCCGGAGCCGACGAAGAGTCCAGCTGGGCTCCCGGTGAGACCGCGCTGATCAGCGGCTGGGGCAACACCTCGGCGACCACCAACTCCTATCCGGACGACCTCCGCGCGGCGCAGACGCAGATCGTCGCCGACAGGACCTGCATCAACCAGTACGCGGCCGGGGGCCTGATCATCAACCCGCAGACGATGGTCTGCGCCGGGCTGCCCGCGGGCGGGGTCGACACCTGCCAGGGCGACAGCGGGGGCCCGCTCGTGGTCTCGGCGCCCGGCGGCAAGGCGATGCGGTTGGTCGGCGACACGCTCTTCGGCATCGACTGCGCCCGGGCCGAGTTCCCCGGCGTCTACGGCCGGGTGGCCGACGACCCGATCCGCAGCGCGCTGCAGGCGGGGATCGAGCAGACCGCCGGCGTCGACGTGGTCGGCGACTCGTTCGACCCGAAGCCGAAGCTGAGCAAGAGGCCGAAGAAGAGGACGACCAAGCGCAAGGCGACGTTCAAGTTCACGACCGCCGAACCGGCGACCTTCACCTGCAAGCTCGACCGCAAGAAGGGCAGGAAGTGCAGCTCGCCGGCGAAGTTCAAGGTCGGCGTCGGCAAGCACGAGATCAGGATCACGGCGACCGACACCGCCGGCAAGAGGGGCGTCGTCGACTACGGCTGGAAGGTCCTCGAGCGCTAGCCTCGCGCTCGGCTTGGGAGTGGACAGCCTCTAAGCTCAACTCGATGGCGGAGCCAGTCGCCAAGGAGGCCGTGGGTTCGCGGATCGCCCGGATTCGCGACGGATTGACCCTGCTCGCGGACTACCTTTGACCCCGCCGGGCTCGAGTCGGAGCTAGCCCGCCTCGAGCGGGAGATGGGCGCGCCGAGCTTCTGGGACGACCAGGAGCGCGCGGCGGCGGCCTCGGCGGAGCATGCGCGAGTGCAGCGGCGGCTGGAGACCTTCCGCGAGATCGAGCGCGAAGCCGCCGACCTCGACGAGCTCGCCGAGATGGGCGTCGATGACCCCGAGCTCGCGACCGAGCTCTCCTCTCAGCTCGACTCGATCGAGCGGCGGCTCGCCGAGGCCGAGGAGGCACGCCTGTTCAGCGGCGAGTACGACTCCGGCGACGCCGTGGTCACGGTGCGCTCCGGCGCCGGCGGCACCGACTCCCAGGACTGGGCGGAGATGCTGCTGCGGATGTACCTGCGTTGGGCGGAGCGCCGGGGCTTCGAGGTCGAGATCAAGGAGGCCTCCGCGGGCGAGGAGGCCGGGATCAAGTCGGCGACCTTCATCGCCAAGGGCGAGAACGCCTACGGCCTGTTCGCCGCCGAGCGCGGCGTCCATCGCCTGGTGCGGATCTCGCCGTTCGACGCCCAGTCGCGGCGCCACACGGCTTTCGCCCAGCTCGACGTCGCCCCGCTGGTGGACGACGCGGTGGACGTCGACCTCGACGAGGAGGACATCCGGGTCGACACCTACCGCGCCTCCGGCGCCGGTGGCCAGCACGTCAACAAGACCGACTCGGCGGTCCGGCTCACCCACCTTCCAACGGGGATCGTCGTCCAATGCCAGAACGAGCGCTCGCAGCTCCAGAACAAGGCGACCGCGATGCGCCTGCTCCGCGCCCGCCTGCTCGAGGAGGAGGAGCGCAAGCGCGCCGAGGAGCTCGCATCCGAGCGCGGCGAGCAGAAGGCCGCCGAATGGGGATCGCAGATCCGCAGCTACACCCTGCACCCGTCGACGCGGGTCAAGGATCATCGCACCGGCCACGAGGTCGGCGACGCCAACCGCGTCCTCGACGGTGACCTCGACGGGTTCGTGCGCGAGTACCTGCTCAGCGCCGCCGCGAACCGCTGATAGCGCCGCTCGGGGCCGCGTCGCTACGGTTGGTCGATGGCGGTCGACGTCGCCGTGGGACTCTCCGATCACCCCGAGACGGTCGAGGCCTTCGAGCATGCCGCGGCGGCGGCGGCCGGGGCGCTGGACGGTGACTGCGACCTGGCGCTCGTCTTCGCGTCGGCGGCCCACCTGCCGGAGGCAGGCTCGATCCTCGCCCCGGTGCACGAGCGTCTCGCTCCGCGGACCCTGATCGGCTGCGGCGCCGGCGGCGTCGTCGGCACCGGGCGCGAGCTCGAGGGTGGCCCGGGGGCCGTCGTCTGGGCACTCTCGGCGCCCGGGGCGGGCGTCTCGACCCACCATCTGCACGCCGAGCCCGCGGGCGACGCGGTCGCGATCGCCGGCCTGCCCGCGTCCGGCGTTCTCGGCGAGGCCGCGATCGTGCTCGTCGACCCCTACAGCTTCAGTGCCGAGGCGCTGCTCGCGCACTTCAACTCCGAGCGCCCCGGGATGCCGGTCCTCGGCGGCCTCGCAAGCGCGAGCGGCGGGGCCGGATCGCTGTTTTGCGACCGCGAGGTGCACGAGGGCGGCGCCGTGGTCGCGACCCTGGCCGGACTCGGCCTGATCCCCTGCGTCTCGCAGGGAGCGAAGCCGGTCGGCCCGGAGATGACCGTCACCGCCGCCGAGGGCAACCTGATCTCCGAGCTGGCGTCGCGGCCGGCGCTCGCCCGGCTTCGGGACGCGATCGGCGAGCTCGATCCCCGCGAGCAGGCGCTCGCGGCGCAGGGGCTGCTGATCGGCGTAGTGATCGACGAGAACCAGCCGAGCTACGAACGCGGCGACTTCCTCGTTCGCCCGGTTCTCGGTGCCGACCCGGAGGCCAACACCCTCGCGTTCGGCGACCGTGTCCGAGTCGGCCAGACCGTCCGCATGCACGTGCGCGACGGTGCCACCGCCGACCAGGACCTCCGCGCCGCGCTCCGGGCGCAGGCCGAGGCGCTCGGCGACGAGGGTGCCGCCGGGGCGCTGCTGTTCACCTGCAACGGCCGGGGCTCACACATGTTCGACGTCCCCGACCACGATGCGACGGCGGTCGACGACGCCCTCGGCGTACCCACGGGCGGGTTCTTCTGTGCCGGTGAGCTCGGCCCGGTCGGCGGCCGCAACTTCGTGCACGGGTTCACCGCGACGATCGCCGTCTTTACGAGGGGCGGCGCCGGGTGAGCGACCGGGCGCCGGAGCTCGTGGCCATGGCGCTCGCCGAGGACATCGGCTCCGGTGACGTCACCTCGCAATCGACGGTGCCCGAGAACACCCGGGCGCGGGCGCGGATCGTCCAGCGGCAACCGGGCGTCCTCTTTGGCCTCGGTCCCGCCGCCGAGGCGTTTCAGCAGACTGGCGCTCGGAGCTTCCAAGCACAGGTGGACGAGGGCGAGTGGCTCGAGGACGTGCCCGCCGACGTGGCGCTGGTCGAAGGACCGGCCCGGGCGCTGCTGGCCGCCGAGCGCACCGCGCTCAACCTGCTCTGCCACCTGTCGGGGATCGCCACCCTGACGGCGCGGTTCGTCGACGCCGTCCGCGGCAGCGGCGCCGCGATCCTCGACACCCGCAAGACGACGCCGGGTCTGCGCGCGCTCGAGAAGGCGGCCGTGGTCGCCGGGGGCGGGGTCAACCATAGGCGAGGCCTCGACGACGCGATCCTGATCAAGGAGAACCACATCGCGATCGCGGGCGGGCTGGGTCGGGCGGTCGAGCTCGCCCGCGGCGCCCACCCCGAGCTCCAGATCGAGGTCGAATGCCGCGACGGCGACGAGGTCGCCGAGGCGCTCGCGGCCGGCGCCGACCGCCTCTTGCTCGACAACATGGGCATGCCCGAGCTGCGCGCCGCCGTCGACGCCCGCAACGAGGCCGGCAGCGCGGCGAAGCTCGAGGCCTCCGGGGGCGTGACCCTGCCCACCGTTGCCGAGATCGCCGCCACCGGCGTCGAGATGATCTCGATCGGCGCGCTCACCCACTCCGCGCCGGCGCTGGATCTCAGCCTGCTGCTCGAGGCCGTCTGACGTCCGGGCCCGGCCCGAGCGATGGCGCGGCGGGGTGGGAGGCGGCGCTGACGGATGCCTTAGGCTCGGGCCGATGCCGGCGACCAAGGCGCTGCGATCGAAGCGCGAGGCGATCGTGATCGAGCACATGGAGTCCGAGAACCGTCACGAGTTCGACGTCGCGCTGGCGACCTTCGACCACCCTCGCTACGAGCTGATCCCGACCGGCGACGTCTACGACGGCCCGCGGGAGGTGGCGGCCTACTACGAGGAGACGCGCGCGGCGTTCCCCGATCAGCGCAATGAGCCGATCGCGCTCCACCACGCCGACGACGCGGTGGTCCTCGAGGCGATGCTCTACGGCACCCACCTCGGCCCCTATCGCGGGCTGCCGCCCACCGGCCGCTCGTTCGAGCTGCGCTTCTGCGCCGTGTTCGACTTCGACGAGGACCGGCTGATCTGCGAGCGTGTCTACTTCGACGCCGCAACCGTCCTGCGCCAGCTCGGCATCGCCCACGACCCGCTCAGCCTCCGCGGGCGGGTCGCCACGGTTCTCAACCACCCGGTCACCGTCGGCCGGGCGCTGGTCCGCGGCATCACCGGCCGCTGAGCGGTGGGGCCCGCCCTACTCGCGGACGCCGCTACTTCAGCAGCCGCGAAAGGCGGCGGTCCTTGAGCACCCGGCCCCCGGTCTGCTCGGCCGGGCAGTAGTTGGTCTGGTGCTCGGCGAAGTAGACGGCCGCGATCGTCGCGCCGCAGCGCGGGCAGTGCTCCCCCTCGCGCCTGTGGACCCGAAGCGGCATCGGCAGCTTGTCGGGCACCTGCTCGCCGACCACCTGCTCGTAGTGTTCGATCGCGTCGCCGAGCACGTGCAGGGCGGCGTGCAGTCGCCCGATCTCCTCGTCGGCGAGCTCCGAGCCCCTCTTGAACGGCGAAAGGCGCGCCTCCCAGAGGATCTCGTCGACCCATGAGCGGCCGATCCCGGCGATCACGCGCTGGTCGCGGAGCAGCGGGTGCAGGTGGCGCGGCTCGTCGACGGCGGCGGCGAGCTCGCCGAGCGGCGGCGCCGGCCACGCCTCGGGGCCGAGGGTGCTGACCATCTCATCGGCCGCCACCTCGCCCTCGCGGAGCAGCTTCGCCCAGGCGCGCTGCTTGGTGCCGAACTCGCGCAGCCGCAACTCCCGGCCGTCGGCGAGCCGGATCAAGACGCGCGATCGCCGGTCCTTGAGCGAGGCGCGCTTGTCGAAGACCTGCAGCCGCCCGGCCGACATCAGGTGGATCAGCAGCGAGAGCGTCCCCTCAGCGGCCGCGCCCGAGCGGACGCCGAGCCCGGCATCGCGCGCGAACCTGATGATCGGCATCTTGCCGATCCGGTGGGCGCCCTCGACCTTGCTGCCCTCGAGCGCGGCGAGCGGCGGGTCGATCGTCTTCATCGCCACCATGCCCGGTGCCAGGGTCGACTCGACCTCGGCGCCGGCGAGCGTCGCGCCGATGCGGCGCGCCGTGATCTCGACTTCGGGCAGCTCGGGCATCAGATGACCACCTGAGTAAACTGTGTCGAAGTCATTCGCTCTGTTTGAGGCCGGTCAAGGGGCCGGGACGGGCAGGCGAACATAGGAGGCGAAAGGCGCTCGATGCAGCAGCTGCCGACACTTCAGCCGAACCGAAACCCGGAGCTGACGCGGGATGAGATCGCGCGCTTGTCGGACGAGGTCCGGGCGCTCGCCGCGGAGCGAAACGCGGTCATCCTCGCCCACAACTACCAGGTTCCCGAGGTCCAGGACGTCGCCGACCGAATGGGTGATTCGCTCGGCCTCTCGCGCGAGGCCGCCTCGACCGACGCCGACGTGATCGTCTTCTGCGGCGTCCACTTCATGGCCGAGACCGCCTCGATCCTGTCGCCCGACAAGCGCGTGCTGATCCCGGATCTCGACGCCGGCTGCTCGCTCTCGGATTCGATCGACGCCGACCAGCTGCGCGCCTGGAAGGCCGAGCATCCGGGCGCGATCGTGGTCATGTACGTCAACACCTCGGCGGAGGTGAAGGCGGAAACCGACTACTGCTGCACGTCCTCCAACGCAGTCAAGGTCGTCGAGCACATCTGGGCGGAGCACGGGCCGGACACCGAGATCCTCTTCGGCCCCGACATGTGGCTCGGCTCGTTCGTCGCCCGCGAGACCGGGCTCACCGCCGATCCCGAGCGCTACGCGCGATTCCACGTCTGGGACGGCGAGTGCCACGTCCACGCCGGTATCCGCCCGGGCGACATCACGAGGACCCGGGCCGAGCATCCCGGCGCCGAGTTCTTGATCCACCCGGAGTGCGGCTGCTCGACCCAGGCGATGGAGTACGTCGCCTCCGGCGACGTCGCCTCCGAGGGCGTGCACATGCTCTCAACCTCGGGAATGCTCGACTACGTCGAGGAGCATCCCGACGGCGAGTTCATCGTCGCCACCGAGACCGGGATGCTCTATCCGCTCCAGCAGGCGGCGCCGAAGGCGAAGCTGATCGAGGCCAACCGGATGGCGTTCTGCAAGTACATGAAGATGATCACCCTGCCGAAGGTCCGCGACTCGCTGCGCGAGATGAAGTTCGAGGTCAAGGTGTCGCCCGAGATCGCGGCCCGGGCCACGCTACCCATCGAGAGGATGGTGGCGATAGGCTGAGGTCGTGCTGGAGGTAGCGGCCCGGCTTCTCCTGGGGGGGACTCTCGCGGCGGCAAGCCTCGCGAAGCTCGCGAGCCCGGCCTCCAGCCGCGCGGCGATGGCGACTTTCGGCGTCCACGGCCGCCGCGGGCAGTCGATCGCCTGGACCGCGCTGATCGTCGTCGAGCTCGGCCTCGCGCTCTCGGTCGTCGCCGGCTCGCGCGCCGCGGCGTGGCTCGCGGCGGCGCTGATGGCGACGTTCGCTGCGACCATGGTGTCGGCGATCATGCGCGGCCGCGCCGGCGCGCCGTGCGCCTGCTTCGGGGCCCGCTCGACCGTCGGCTGGGCCCAGGTGGCGCGCAACGCCGTGCTCGCGGCGGCGTTCGCCGGGCTGACCTTCCTGCCGCGGGAGGAGCTCTCCACCGACCAGTGGCTCGGGCTCGGGCTCGCAGGCGCCCTGCTCGCCTGCATCGGGCTCGCGATCGCGGTCCTGGCGCTCGCTCGCGAGGTCGGCATGCTGCGCCTGCGCGTCGGTCCGGAGGGAGCGCTCGAGATCCCCGAGGAGGGGCCGCAACTCGGCTCTCGGAGCGATCTTCTCGAGCGGTTCTCGCCCGACCCGGAGACGGAGCTCGCGCTCGCCGTCTTCGTCTCCCGGGGCTGCCGGGTGTGCGCGGCGCTGGAGCCGTCGATCTCGGTGCTCGCGAACGATCCCCGCGTCGCCGTCGCCAGCTTCGAGGAGGAGACGGAACGCGTCGTCTGGGAGCGGCTGGCGATCCCGGGCAGCCCGTTCGCCGTCGCCCTCGACCTCGAGGGCACGGTGTTGGCGAAGGGGACATTCAACAACCTCGCCCAGCTCGAGAGCGTGCTCGCGGCGGCTCACCGGCGCCGCGCGGAGCGGCGGCTTGGGAGGGTGATCGGTGTCTGAACCCGCGCGCGGCACCGACGGCTCGCGTCGGGCGTGCGCTCGAATCGCTGGCGGGTGACTCCTCGCGCCGCGGGTTCCTGGCCCGGGTCGGGGGCGCGATCACGGCGCTCGCCGCGGGCGGACTGGTCGCCAAGGCGGTGAGGCCCGGCGACGCCGACGCCTACCACTTCTGCGGCCACACCTACACGACCGGGTCGTGCATTCATCCGCTCGGCCCCGACCTGCCGCGGATCGACGCCCGGGGTTATCCACTGCGGCCGAGCGACGGCCAGCCGATCGACAACCTTGGCCGGCCTGTCGACCATCGCGGCGAGCCGGTCGACTCGCACGGCAAGGTGCTTCACGACCCGGACGGCCGGCCACTGCCGCCGGCACCGAGGACCAAGATCTGCGATCTGACCGCGGCCAAGTACGGCTTCGCGCCATCGCTCGACGGCAGCTGGTACCGGTGCTGCGACGGCCACGTTCGCAAGCTCGTCGATTGCTGCGGCCACGTCTCCAAGCGCATCAACGGTGATCAGGCGCTTCGCGGCTACTGCTACTCGGGCCGCAAGGTGTTCTGCGTCCAGTACTACCAGACCAAGGTTCCATGCTGATCGCGAGCCGTTGATGGACGGCCTGACCCTCGTGCTCGTCGCGGCCGCGCTGCTCGCCGGCTTCACCGGGACCTGGTCGCCGTGCGGGTTCTCGATGATCGAGACGATCGGGCCGCTCGGACACAGGAGCGGACGGGCGACGACGATCGCGGCCTGCGCGACGTTCACGGGCGGTGCGCTCGCCGGTGCCGTCGCGACGTTCGGCGGGCTGGCGCTCGCCGGCGAGGCGGTCCAGGGGACGAGCTCGGCGGCGGCGTACATCGCCGCGGCCGGGGTCGCGCTCGGCTGCGCGGCGCTTGAGTTGCGCGGCGCCCGGATCCTGCCCCAGGTGCGCCGCCAGCTCCCCGAGCGCTGGCGGCGGGTGATGCCGATGCCGCTCGCCGCCGGTCTGTACGGCGTCCTGCTCGGCCTCGGCTTCACCACCTTCGTGCTCACCTTCGGGGTCTTCGCGCTCGCCGGGATCGTCTTCGCGGTCGGTGATCCGACGGTTGGGATCGCGGTCGGAGTGGGCTTCGGGATCGGACGCGCGCTGCCGATCGCCGCCGTCGCGCCGATCGCCGATCGCGACGCCGGGATCGCGGTCACCGAGGCGATGGCATGCAGGCCGGGCATCTACCGCGGGGTTCGGGTCGGCGACGGGTTGGCGCTGCTCGCCTCGGCGGCGGCGCTCGCCGTCGCGGTGCCGGCCGGCGCCGCGCAAACCGAGTCGCGGCCCGCGGCCGACCCGTCGATCGGCGGCGCCGCGATCGTCTTCCAGCGACCCGATCGCTCCGGGGTGCTCCGCCGCGACGGCCGCGACGTGGCGCTCCCCGGTCGCGACCCGGCGCTCGGCGGCGGGCGGGTCGCGGTGGTCGGTCGAGGACGGATCACGATCCTCTCGGCCCGAGACCTGAGCGGGCTCGGGTCGGTGCCCGCGACTCACGTCGATGCGGTCGCGGTCTCGAGCGGCTGGCTCGTCTGGCGCCAGCACCACGGCGGTCGCGACACGCTGCGGGCCCGGCCGATCTCCAACCCCGCGCATCCCGGGTCGGCCAGGTCGCTGGGCAGCTCCGGTCGCCGCGCCCAGCTCGGCCGCCCGAGCCTCGACGGCAAGCGACTCGTCTACGCGCGCGCGACCTCCGGGCAGAACCGGATCGTGAAGCGGACCCTGGGTGGCAAGCGCAAGCACGCGAAACGCACGCTGCTGCGCTCGCGGAACGTGGGTCTCTCGAACCCGTCGTTGCACGGCCGGAAGCTGCTCTATGTGCGCACGACCCGACACGGCGAGCTGCTGAAGATCGCCACGCTCGGCCGCCGCGGCCCGGGTCGGACGCTGTTTCGCAGCCGGGCGACCCTTTGGTCGACCGCCCTGACCGCCAAGCGTGCCTACTTCACGGTGATCTCCGGCCGCGCGCCCCGCCAGCGAATCGTCTCGGTGGCTCGCTAGCCGATCGACCGCGGGCACGCGTTACGCTGCGCGCATGTGCCGAAACATCCGCACCCTTCACAATTTCGATCCACCGGCGACCGAGCAGGAGATCGGCGACGCGGCGCTGCAGTACGTGCGCAAGATCAGCGGCTCGAGCAAGCCCTCGCACGCCAACGCCGAGGCCTTCGAGGACGCCGTCGAGGAGGTCAGGCGCGCGACCGCGAAGCTGCTCGACCGCCTGGTCACCTCCGCGCCGCCGAAGGACCGCGAGGCGGAGGCGGCGAAGCGCCGCGCCCGCGCCGCGGAGCGCTTCGCCACCGCCTGAGCTCGGCGCGGCGGCTAGCCCGGCGGCGTCAGCACGGCCGGGGGCACGTCGGCGATTCCGACCGCCCGGTACAGGGTCGAGCTCGGCTTCGCGATCAGCCACCGATCGCCCCACCGCTGCAGGTAGACGACGTCGTCCTCGATCGAGCGCTCGCCGCGATCGGCGAACCGGGTGACCGTGGTGGCGACGATTTTGGCGTCGGCGCCGTCGATCTCGACCGAGCGCACCCTCGAAACCCGGCCGTGATCCCAGACCGGCAAGCCGCGAGGATCGCGGTAGCCGATCGAGGCGCTCAGCGAGGCGGCACAGCCGCCGCGGTCGACGGGCAGCTCGACCTCGTCGATCGCGCCGGGGACGAGCAGCGCGCACGCCCGCGCGCCGTCGCGGTCGTCGAGCGCGGCGACGTAGTCGCGCACCGCGCCCGCGGCGTCGCGTTCGAGCTCCGTCGCGCGCGGATCGTGCTCGGCGCCCTCGGCGGGGCCCGACGGCTTCTCGGGGTGCGCGGTCGTGCCCTCGCCCGCCTCGTCGCCGCCTGCCGCGGCCGGGTTCGTCGACGTGGGCTGCGCGGGGATCACGACGGTGGTCGTCGCCGGCCCCTCGGAGCCCCCGTCGCCGCATGCCCCGAGGCCCGGCGCGAGGCACGCCGTCAGCGCCAGGCAGATCAGCCGTCGTGATCGCATCCGTACCTGCATTTTGCGGCGATCGCCGGGCGATGTGGCGTCCGCCGCGGCGCATACGTTGGCGTCGATGACCGCTAACCTCGCGCGCGTGACCCACCTGAGGCCGGTCCCGGATCCGAAGCCGCCGGTCCGCCATGGCGAGCGCGCGGATTCGAACCCCTCCACGGCGGAGCTCGAGCGCTGGGCGACGCTGCTGCGAAGCGAGTGCGTGCGCATGCTCGCGGTCGCCAAGTCGGGCCACCTCGATTCGTCGCTCTCCTCCGCGGACATCGTCGCGGCGCTCTACTACCGGGTCCTGCGCCACGACCCGCAGCGACCGGACTGGCCGGAGCGCGACCGGTTCGTGCTCTGCAAGGGCCACGCCGCGCCGATCCAGTACGCAGCGCTCGCCCATCACGGCTACTTCCCGCTCGAGGACCTGATGGGCCTGCGACAGATCGGCGCCCAGCTGCAGGGACATCCGGACATGAATCGCACCTCCGGGGTCGAGGTCTCCACCGGGTCCCTCGGGCAGGGGCTCTCGATGTGCGTCGGGATCGCGCTCGCCCTGCGCCTCGACGGGCTCGACGACGCCGCGCAGGTCTTCGGCCTGCTCTCCGACGGCGACTGCCAGGAGGGTCAGACCTGGGAAGCGGCGACCGCGGCCTCCCACTACCGGATCACGAACCTGACCGCGATCGTCGACTACAACCATCTGCAGACCGACGGCACGACCGAGGAGGTCATGGACACCGGTGACGTGCGCGCCAAGTTCGAGGCCTTCGGCTGGGACGCGGTCGAGATCGACGGCCACGAGATGGGCGCGGTGGTCGAGGCGCTCGAGCGCAGCCGCAACCTCGATCGGCCGGCGGCGATCGTCTGCCAGACGAGGAAGGGCAAGGGCGTCGCGGCGATGGAGGGTCGCTTCGGCTTCCACGGAAAGCCGCCGAGCCCGGAGCTCGCCGCGGAGGCCCTGGAGGAGCTCGAGGGCCGGCTCGAGGAGCAGACCAGGGCGCTGCACGCGGCCGCCGACGAGGCCGGGAACTGACCGTGCCCGCGAAGCCCAAGGCGGAGCCGACGCCGACTCGCCAGGCCTACGGCGACGCGCTGGTCGCGCTCGGCGAGGCGCATGAGGAGGTGGTCGCGCTGGACGCCGACCTGGCGGTCTCCACGCAATCGATCAAGTTCGGCAAGCGCTTTCCGGATCGGTTCTTCAATTGCGGCGCCGCCGAGGCGAACATGATCTCGATGGCCTGTGGGCTCGCCGCGACCGGCAAGGTCCCGTACGCCTCGACCTTCGCGATCTTCGCCGCCGGACGCGCCTACGACCAGGTCCGTCTCGGGGTCGCCCACAACGAGCTCAAGGTCCGGATCGGCGCCTCGCACGGCGGCGTCTCGCTGGGCGAGGACGGCGCCTCGCATCAGATGATCGAGGACATCGCGCTGATGCGGGCGATGCCGCGCATGCAGGTCGTCGTCCCCGCCGACTACAACCAGGCCTACCGCGCGGTGATCGACAGCTACGAGGACAACGATGCGCCGATGTACATGCGCTTCGGCCGACCCTCGACCCCAGTGGTCTACGAGGAGATCCCGGAGTCGCTCGGCGGCGGCGTCGACCTGGTGCGCGAGGGCAAGGACATCAGCCTGGTCGCGACCGGCCACATGGTCTGGCGCGCGCTCGAGGCCGCCGAGAGCCTCGAGTCGGAGGACGGGGTCTCAGCCGAGGTCCTGAACGTCTCGATCATCAAGCCGCTCGCCTCCGACGCGGTGCTCGAGTCGCTCTCGAAGACCGGCGTCGCGGTCACCGCCGAGGAGCACAGGGTCGCCGGCGGTCTTGCCGACGCGATCCGCTCGGTCGCCGCCGAGCAGCACCCGGTGCCGATCTTCGCGGTGGGCATGGGCGACGAGTTCGGCCTCTCGGGCACCGGCGAGGCGTGCATGGAGCACTTCGGCCTCACGGCCCGCGGGATCGCCGATCGCGCCCGCGAGGCGCTGGTCCTGAAGCCGATCGTCTCGCGCCCGCCGCTGTTCGGGCCCGAGTGGACCTAGCTCGGCTGCGCGGACGGGCGGTTCGCACGGTGGCGCATCGCCATGCTCACGGGAACCGGTGGTGGACTCGCCGAAGCGCTCGGCGGGCAGGTTTCGAGTCCCGGCGAAGGCGATCAGGACGATGAACCCGGCGAACAGCAGCGCAGTCTTCAATGCCTTCAGCTGGGCGTCCTCGTAGTCGCTGACCAGCGCCGCGACCGTGGGCTCGTCGAGGCCGGCGTCGACGGCTCCCGTCTGCACCTGCTCCGCGGAGACGAAGCTGACCTGGCCCTCGAGCCGGATCCCGACCTCCTGGCTGACCTCCGCCGGGATCGCCGGGTTGTCGGCGACGTTGGTCGTGAAAGCCCCGATCAGCCCGGTGATCAGGACGGCGCCGACCAGCGCGGTACCGAGCGCCGCCCCGAGCTGCTGAGCGGTGTACTGGAGTCCGCCCGCCTCGCTTCGGTCGCGGTCGCCGACCGCCGACTGGACGACGTTGCCGAGCTGCGATGCGATCAGGCCCATACCGATTCCGAGCATCGCCATCGCGATCGCGAAGTCGAGGTCGTCGATCTGCGGCTCGATCGTGGCCAGCAGCATCGCCACCGCGACCAGCAACAGGGCCAAACCGGTTCGAACGATCGTGCGCGGCGGCCACCGGACCGACAGCCGCGAGCCGGCGGCGGCCGTGACCAGCATCGCCACCGAGACGGGCAGCATCCGGATCCCGGTCTCGAATGCGTCGAATCCCTGCACGATCTGCAGGTACAACGGGATCGTGAAGAAGATCCCCATCAGGATCATGTTCTGGGCCGAGAACATCGTCAGGCCGCTGCGCATGACCGGGATCTCGAACAGCCGGAATCGAACCAGCGGCGCCTGCCCATCCGCCTCGCGGCGGCGTTCCCAGGCGCGAAACGCGCCCAGCAGCAGGCCCCCCGCCGCGATCAGGAAGGGCGTCAGCGAGAAGCCGAACGGCTCCACCGGCGAGTTGCGCGGCTCGAGCCAGCCCCAGTTGCTGGCCTGAAGGGCGCCGAAGACGATCAGGCCGAGGCCGAGGGCCGAGAGCACCGAGCCGACCCAGTCGAGGCCGGCGGGGCGATCCTCGGACTCGGGCTCGCGCAGCAGCCGGGTCGCGAGCAGGATCGCGACCACCATGACGACCTCGCCGGCGAAGACCAGGCGCCAGCTCAGGTACGTGGTCATCCAGCCGCCCAGGATCGGGCCGACCGCGATCCCGGCCCCCGCGACGCCGCCGAGGACTCCGTAAGCGGTGGCTCGAGCCCTTCCCGAATAGTTGCCTGCGGCCAGCGCCACCAACGCGGGCAGGACGAGCGCCGCGCCGATCCCCTCGAGGATCGACCAACCTAGGGTGAGGGCGGGGACGCTCCACGAGACCGCGGTCAGCAGCGACCCGAGGCCGTAGATGATCAGGCCGATCGAGAACGCTCGCCGCCGGCCCCAGATGTCGCCGAGCTTGCCACCGGTGATCATCAGCGCCGCCATCATCAGCGAGTAGAGGGTGATCACAGCCTGGATCGTGGTCACGGTGGTGTCGAAGTCCGCGACCAGCTGCGAGATCGAGACGTTCATCACCGATTGGTCCAGGACCATCAGGAACTGCGCGGCCGCGAGCACGACGAGGACGGACCACTTGCGCATCGGCTCAGGCCACCGCCGGCGAGGCCGCCGGTTCGGTCTCCGGCTCGGCGTCCTCGCGGGGGTCGATCAGGTTGGCGACCAGATAGGCGATGACGACCCCGAGGATGATCAGCGGGCCGACGCCGAGCCCGGACCGCGACGTCAGCAGGGTCGCCAACACGACCGACGACAGCGGCAGCCTCAGCACCGCGACCGTGGCCGCGCCGAGCCCCACGGCAACCGCTGGGGTCACCTCGAACCCGGGCAGCTGAGCCGCCATCAGGCCGGCCGCAGCTCCCAGGAACATCGCCGGGAACGTCGGGCCACCCCTGAAGCCGCCGAGCGAGAGCGCGTACGCGATGCTCTTGAACGCGATCAAGGCCGCGAGCGCTCCGAGCGACCAGGCGCCCGGTTCGGCGGTCAGCGGCCCGATCGACTCCTGGCCCGAGAAGAGCACCTGATCGACGCCCTTGCCGGTGATCTCGGCGAACGCGATCGCAAGCCCAGCGATGACCAGGCCGATCGCTGGCAGAGCCGTGAACGGCCGTGGCGTCACGATTCGCACCGTGACCCGCGCGAGACGGAAGATCACCACCGTCCCGATCGCGATCGTGGCCGCATACGGGATCGTCCAGAGGAAGTCGGTGACGTCGGGACGGGGAAAGTCGGGCAGCTGCAACAGGTCGAGCGAGATGTTGGCGGTGTCGACCCCGGTCCAGGAGCCGAGTCCGATCGAGACCAGTGTCCCGATTCCGGCCGCGAGCAGGCCGGGGATCAGCACCAGCGGCAGCCGGCGCCCGGCCAACCCCGCGGCCTCGATCAGCAACACGGCCGCGATCAGGGGGGAGCCGAACAGGAACGAGACCCCGGCGAACGTCCCGCAGGCGGCGACCAGGGCCTGCAGCTCGACGGGCGAATCCGGGCGCAGCCGGCGAATGGCGAAGAAGCCCAATCCCCCTCCCAGGGCGATCAGCGGCGCCTCCGGTCCGACTACGGCACCGAGCGCGATACCCGCGGTCGCCGCGAGCACCACGCCCGGGAGATCGATCGGCTGCGTCGGGGTCGCGTTCAGGCCGTCCGCGGGAATGTGTCCGCCCTGGCCTGGAAGGCGCTCGATCGCGAAAGCGGCCACTACACCGGCGACCGCGAGCGCAGGGAGCGACCACCAGAGCGGCGTCGAGTCGTAGCCCAGCGCGTCGGGCAGGTCGGAGTAGACCGCATCCTGAAGCTCATTGATCCCCTCGAGGAAGCCCCATGCGGCAAGCGACGCGACCACGCCGACGATGGCCGCGAGCACGAGCAGGCTCACGAACTGCCTGCTGCGCATGATCGCGGCGGGGTCAGGCGGCGAAGTGGGGGTTGCCACCATGCGCGCGCAGCCTATGCGCTCCCGCCCGCCGCCATACCGACAGGGTGAACTTCGACGAGGCCCACGAACCGCCCCGGCCGGTGCGTGCAGGGGTGTCAGAACCTCCGGCGAATGGCGCACCATGGAAGGGGCGCCGGAATCCCACTGGGTCGCTCGCGCCGCCGAAAGGCGGATCGAGAAGAAGGGGCTGCGCCCTCGGGTTGCGGCGTCGCTGATCGCGACCGCCTGGGTGGTCGCGATTGTGATCTTCGGGATCGCCGAGTACCTGATCGACCCGCAGACATTCGACACGGTATGGCTCGCGATGTGGTGGGCGACCCAGACCGTGACCACCGTCGGCTACGGCGACGTGGTCCCCGACGAGGCCGCCGGGCAGCTCATCGCCGCGGTGCTGATGATCGGCGGGCTGTCGCTGTTCGCGGTCATCACCGGCTTGATCACCAGCGCCTTCATCGCCCGCGCCCAGGCGACGATGCGAGGTCGAGTTGACGATCCGGTGATGGTCAAGCTGGTCGAGATCGAGACTCGGCTGGCGACCCTGCGAACGGAGGTGGCGCGGCTGTCCGCGAGCTCGGACTCCGAGCGCCCGGGGTCGGGGGGTCAGAGCTAACGCACTTCAACGCGCAACCGGGATCGACCGCTACTGGTTGGGAAGGCGGCGGGCCGACCGGCGAGGTCTCGGCGTTCCTCGCGGCCGCTTCAGGTCGGCTCGGGCCCGATCGCCAGGCGGCCGTCCTCGACCGCGGCCTGTAGCGCGGCGTAATCGCGCTCGTTCTGGTCCGCGTAGGCGGTTGTGAAGCGGGCGATCCCCTGGTCGAAGCGGTCGCTGTTGAGCGGGTCCGGGCGGTCGCTGGCCGGCTCCCATTCGCCGTGACCGGAGCGCGGGCTTCGGGCCCGCGCCGCCTTGCCCAGGGCGGCGCGCTCGCTCGGGGTGGCATCGGCGGGCGCGCGCGTTCGTTCGGCGATCATGGCCATTCGCACCACCTTACGTGCCACGGTGAGCGGTTACATCACCGGCGCCGGCTGACCGCCCGTCTCAGAACCCGGTGTTCGTCTTCACCCGCTGGCGCTCCGACTTCGAGGCACCGCCCTTCTTCTCGAGCGTCTCGCAGGCGGCCTGGATGTCGTCGGCCAGGGTCTCGACCAGCGCGTGGCTGAGGTTGAGCTTGACCAGGGCCCGCAGCATTCTCACGTGGTCGGCGTTCGGAGGCATCGTGTAGGCGGGCAGCATCCAGCCTCGCTCGGCGGCCACCTGCCAGGCGATGTCGAACTCGTCGAAGGGCTCGTCGCCAGCGAGCCGGAACGCGACCAGCGGCAGCTGCTCCTCGCCGGCGCCCACGATCTCGAATCTTCCCAGTGCCGCGATCCGGTCGGCGAGTAGCTTGGCGTTGGCCTGCATCACCTCCATCACGTACCGGTATCCGTTGCGGCCGAAGCGGATCAGGTTGTAGTACTGCGCCAGGACCATCGACGACCCGGTCGAGAAGTTGAGCGTGAACGTCGCGTCGGTCTTGCCGAGGTAGTTCTCGTAGAACACCAGGTCCTCGGCCAAGTCGGTCTTCTCGCGGAAGATCAGCCATCCGATCCCCGGGTAGACGAGGCCGAACTTGTGGCCCGAGACGTTGATCGAGCGCACCTGCTCGAGCCGGAAGTCCCATTCGGAGTCGGGATACAAGAACGGCCATACGAATCCTCCGCTGGCTCCGTCGATGTGCAGCGGGACGTCGAGGCCGTCGTCGTGCTTGCGGGCGACGAGGTGGTCGTTGATCCCGCGAATGTCGTCGGCATGACCGGTGAAGGTCGTCCCCAGGACCGCCGCGACACCGATCGTGTTCTCGTCGATATGGGGCTCCACGTCCTCGGGGCCGATCGTGTACTTGTCGGGCTGCAGCGGCACGATCCGCGGCTCGACGTCGAAGTAGCGACAGAACTTCTCCCAGACGACGTGAACATCGCCGCCGAAGACGAGGTTCGGCTTCGTGGTGTCCTTGCCGGCCGCCTCGCGCCGTTGGCGCCACTTCCACTTCAGCGACAGCGCCCCGAGCATGATCGCCTCCGACGAGCCCTGGGTTCGGGCGCCGGTCGTCTCGCCGGGCGCGTGGAAGAGGTTGGCCAGCATCCTGATGCACCGCTGCTCGATCTCCGCGGTGCGCGGATATTCGGCGTGGTCGATGAAGTTGCGATCGAGGCCGTCGGCGATGATCTGTCGGGCTTCGGGCTCCATCCAGGTGGTGACGAAGCTGGCGAGGTTACGCTCGGGAACCCCGTCGAGGACCATCTCCTACCGATCAGCCGCATCGCGGCTACCGGCGTCATCCCTTCGTCGGGGATCCGATCGTCCGGCGCGCCCTCGATCAGCCACCTGCCGCCGAGCCGCGTCGAAAGCTCCTTGATGTCCTGCTTCTCGTTCATCTCGCCTCCTGATCGTTCGCCGTGATCGAACACTCCAACATCTCGGCTCCCGCGGTTCACGCGTGGGCCGCTTCGGTTACGGTCGGCTGGACGCGGCCCGATTGAAGCTCGCGGCGCCAGCCGGTGAGTAGGGCATGGACGGCCTCGGCGCCGACGATCGGTTCCTCGGGGATGCGCAGCCGCTCCGGATGGAGGATGAAGGGCCGTGTCTGCGGGCCGCCGATGCCGCCGTGAAATGAGATCAGCTCCTCGAAGGCGCATCCCTCGTCGAGGTCGCGGTCGTAGAAGCTCCCGACCATGATGTCGGCGACGTGGGCGAACCCGTCGGTGCGCAGCAGGTGCGCCGGCGCTCCGGCCGAGAAGGGCGCGAGCGGATCTTCGCCCTCGACGCGCCCCTCGGCGAGGTAGCGGGCTCCCCTAGCGCCGAGCACCACGGGCCCGCGGAGGCTCGAGCGCACGAGCAGCCAGCCTATGTGCGGGTGGGCTCGAAGCGTCTCCAGCAGATCGGGATGGCGCTCCTCGATCTCCTCCAGCGTCAGCCGATGCGCCTCCTCCATCAGGTAGACGAGGCCGAGGTTTCCGGAGCCGAGGACGATCACCGGGCGCCCCGAGACGTCGCCCTTGGCCGGCTTCTCGGGCCTTCGACCGGTCGCCTCGCTGACCGCATGGCCGACCATCGCGCTCTGCTCGTCGCCGCCCTCGACCGCCGCGACCCGACCGTCGGCTAGCGAGCGCTCGACCAGATCGTCGAGGCCGTAGCCGTTGCGCTGCTTGAAGGTGGGGCCCTGCGTCTGTCCGTGGTCGGAGAGCACGACGATCTCGTACGGCCGCGGCGCGTAGCGACGGGCGCGAGCGATTCGCCCGAACTGCTGGTCGAGCTTGCGCAGCGCCTCCATCGTGTCGGCGCGCTGAAGCCCCGAGTGGTGTGCGACCTCGTCGTAGCTCGCGAACGTCGCGTACACGGCCGGGCGTCCGCGCATCATGTCGCTGAGCACGCCGAAGACGACGAGGTCCCGAACGATCACGCACATCGCGCCTCGCAGGAACGGGTAGATGCCGCCGCGGTGTCCGCGCGGCCGCACGTCGCGGCGCGCGGCCCGCACCGCCGCCGTCCACTCGAGCAGGACCTCCCATCCGAAGAGGACGAGCGCGCGGGTGACGTTGAAGCCGTTGGCGAGGAAGGCGCGGTAGCCCGGATTCGCCCGTTTCTCCTCCTCGATGCGGCTGACGGTGAGGATCGCCTCGTCGGCCTCTCCCGAGAGCAGGTTGCCGCGGCTTGCGCCACCGTCGGCGAGGAGGCCGACTCCGGTCGCACGCCGGCGCTCGATCTCGGCGCAGTCGGCCGGAGCCGAGCAGGTCATCATCCTCGCGCTCTCCTTCTCGACCCAGCGGAAGGCGGGGATGTCGTCGTTGGAGCCCAGCAAAATCCCGGCCTGGCTGGCTCCGGTCTGCGAGGACAGGTCGGTCTCCCACTCGGCGAGCCGGTATTCGTCGTCGGCGATCCAGCGCGCCATGCTCGGCGCGCTGCCGTCGCGCATCGCGGCGCGCAGCACCGGCAGCGCGAGACCGTCGATCTCCAGGAAGACGACCCCCGGCACCGAGGTGACCTCCCCGGCGCCCTGGTGCCGCGCGACCCGCTGCACGACGCGCAGCGTGTATTCGTCGTCGTCGTTGGTGCCGGTGACGACCTGGAGGACGACCGACACCGCGGTGATCACGAGGGAAGCGATCAGCGCGTCGGCAAACCCGGCGACGGTGATCGCCTCCGGGAGTACGTCGGCGGCGACGATCAGCGCGCCGGCGTCGATGAAGAGCAGCGCGAGGAAGCCGACCACGATCGTGAACGGAAGCCGAAGAGCGGCGATCAGCGGCGCGAGGACCGCGTTGACGACGCCGATGATTGCGGCCACGGCGAGCGCCGACCCGGCTCGCTCGAGGGTGACCCCCGGCACCAGCCCGGCCGCGACGTAGACCGACGCCCCGGCCAGCATCCACGCGACGATCAGCCGCAGCGCCCTGAACCGCGGTTTGGCCGGCCGCCACTCGACGGTTTCGCCGTACTGCCCTTCGCTCACGACGCCGGCTCAGGCTCGAGCACCGGCCCCTCACGTGTCCGATCCTCCTCCGCTCGCGCGCGCGCCAGGTCGGTGGAGATCCGCGCGATCGCCGCGGTCAGGGGCGCGGCGATGATCAGCCCGATCGTGCCGAAGATCGCCCCTCCGGCGATCGTCGCGATCAGCACCGCGAGCGGGTGGATGCCAAGGGCGGTCCCGTAGGCGAACGGCTGCACGAGCTGCTGGAGGATCCCGTTGGCCAACAGGACCACCACGGCCATCTCGATCGCTGCATCCGCGCCGCCGCCGCTGAGCGCGAGCAGCACCGCGAACGCCCCGGCACCCCAGGCGCCGAGGTACGGCACGTAGCTGGCGACAAAGGTGACGGCGGCGATCGTCCCGGAGAGTGGCACCCCGATGACGACGGCGCCGATCCCGATCACGATCGCGTTGTAGGCGGAGATGATCGTGACGCCGAGGAAGTACCCCCGCAGCGAGCCGATCACCCGCGAGGAGACGATCCGAGCGACCGGGAGCGGGACCCCGAGGTGCCGCTCGCCCCAGCCGCGGATCGTGGGGCCGTCCTTGAGCAGGAAGAAGAGGCTGAGCACGGTCATCGCGAGGAAGAAGACGAGCGAGCCGAGGGCGGTGATCCCCGCGCCGATCCCGTCCAGCAGGGCGTGAAAGCCCGAGCTGACCGACGACGACGTCTGCTGCTTGGCGTCGTCGGCCTTCGGGGGGTCGACCCCGAGGTCCTGAGCCGCGTTGGAGAGCGTGTCGGCGGCGCTCGAGAGGTTGGATTCGATCGAGCTCGACTCGCTGGCGATGCCGCCGAGGATGAGAAGGACCGTCCCGGCTGCGACCGCGACGATCGCCAGCAGCACCGTCGCGGCCCCGAGCGCTCGCGGCACCCGGCGGTTCTGGAGCCAGCGGACGACCGGGGCGGCGACGGCGGCGATGATCCCGGCGGTGATCACCGGGACGACGATCACCTCGGTGAGCGCCAACAGCCAGACGGTGCCCAGGGTCGCGAGGGCGATCCCGACGAGCAGCCACGACGCCAGGCCGAGATCGCGCAGCCAGCGCGGCGCCGCGAAGATGCCGGTCAGCTCACGCGGGTCGATCTCGACGTACTCGTCCTCAGAGGGTGGCTCGCCCGGCCGCCCCCTGAGGCGCCAGAGACGCGCTCGCATCAGGCGGTCGCGCCTGGCCGTGGGCTACGCGGTCGCCTTCGCCTTGATCGCATCGAACTCGGCCTGGGTGATCGTGCCCGCGTCGAGAAGCTCCTTGGCCTTGGCAATCTCGGCGGCGGAACCGCCTGCCGCCTCACGCACGCGTTGATCAAAGGCCTGCTGTTGGGCCTGCACCTGTGCTTCGCCGCGTTCGCGCATGCCCTCGTGCTGGGCGATCAAGTAAACGAGGACGCCGAGGAACGGCACCACGATGATGAACACCGTCCACGCCGCCTTGGCCCATCCGCCGATGTCGTGGCGGCGGAAAACATCGATCAGCACCGTGATCGCCGTCCAGATCCAGATCACCCAGGCGAAGAAGAGGATCATCGTCCAGAAGACGTCCAGAAACGGATAGTCGGCTGCAATCAGCATGGGATCTCCTTCTGTTGTTCTCCCGCCCGGGATTCAGATCCCGAGCAGCTGCTTCTTCTTCGTTTCGAAGTCCTCGGCCGTGATCACGCCCTGGTCGCGGAGCTTCGCGAGCTGCTCGAGCTCGGCGACGTAGTCGCCGCCCGCGGGCGTGGGGGCTGCCCCCGGGGCGGCCGCCTGCTGCTCGTACGCGGGCGCGTCCTCGGTGGCCCAGCGCTGCTGCTGACGGCGGGCGACGCGCCCGCTCACCGCGGACGCCGTGCCCGCGACGACGGCCGTGCGGGCGACGCCGCGGACGAGGCCGGGACCCTGTCGAACCAATGGCATCTGAACTCCTCCTTCTCTCAGGGGTTGCCGAGCGCGTATTCGCGCGCCTGCTGGACGACCTCGTGCGGGACCCGGTCGAAATCGAGGACGACGCCGCCGGCGTCGCGCATCGCCCGCGCCACGTTCCTCGCCCAGACGTCCTCCCAGACCAGCAGCGCGGCCGAGGAGTTCGGCTCGAGCTCCTCGGCCGCGGCGAGCAGATCGTCCTCGTTGAACAGCCCCGTGACCTCGACGCCGATGTCCTCGAGCGCCGCCCGAATCTCGGGATCGAGCTCCATCAGCTCGAACGTCGCAACCTCACCGTCCTCGCCCTTGCCGACGAAGGCGACATCGATGATCCGGATCGTGCCGGCATTCGCCACGTCCGCCAAGGCGGGAGCGATCTCGCCCCTGAACCGGTTCCCCGGGAAGGCGACGATCAGGTACTCGACCGGCCCGATCTCCTCGCTGGGACTCATCTCGGTCCTCCTCGCCGGAGCGCTCAGGCGCGCTGGCGGCCGCCGTAGACCGCGAGCCCGTAGATGACCAGCATGTCGACGATGAACAGCATGAACGCGGCGAACGGATAGGCGTTCACCGTGAACAGCAGGATCATCGCGTTGAGGCTGGCGCATGCGATCCCAAAGATCCGGCCGAACGTATGGCGGTTCCAGACCGAGAACGCGGCGACCAGCTGGAGCACGCCTACGATCAACAGGAACCAGCCCCAGGTGTTGAGGTTGGTGAAGATGACGTAGCGGCCCTCGTCGCTGAAGAACGACGAATCATCGATCGCCGCGATCCCCCAGATCGCGTTCAAGAACCCGGCGAACATCAGCATCACGCCGGCGAACAGGATCCAGCCCTCGCCGCGGCTTGTCTGATCCGGATAGGCGTTCACTTCTTCCCCTTTCGATAGAGGCAGCCGCTATCGGCGACCGCTCGAGGTAGTCTCGCGGCCGGGGCATCCGGGCGCATGACCAGACCACCCTACACGGGGGCCAGGATGCTCGCGCGGTCATCGGCTTCTCGGACGTCTGCATGCAAACGGCGATCATCTTTAGCGTTCGCTAACACCGTTCTGTACGCTTGCGCGCTTCCGCAGCGATCCCCGGTTCCGCAGGTTTGGGTGCAGGGGATGAACGCGGCGCCGACACGCAGGAGTGGCGCCGACGCCGAAGAAAAGGGGCCCGCATGCCACTTCTGAAGACGCGCAGATCGAACCGAGCCCGCCGCCGCGAGGCGGCCGACCATCCGGGGCCCGCCGTACGCCGCCGCCGCGCCCCCCGCCCGACCGGCCAGCCGCCGATCATCGAGGTTCACGACGCGACCGTCGTCTATCCCGGAGGCCACGTCGCCCTCGAGCGGGTGACCGCCTCGATCGGCCGCGGCGAGTTCGCGTTCGTGGTCGGGCCGACCGGCTGCGGCAAGTCGACCCTGATCAAGCTCTTGATCCGCGACGTCGAGCCGGCGGCCGGGACCGTGAAGATCGCCGGCAAGGACATCAACGCGATGCCCCACGATCGCACGCCGTACCTGCGGCGGCGGATCGGGACCGTGTTCCAGGACTTCAAGCTGCTCCCGAACCGGACCGTCTACGACAACGTCGCCTATGCGCTTCAGGTGATCGGCGAGCCGCGCTCGCAGATCCGGCGCAAGGTCCCCGAGATCCTGCGCCTGGTCGGCTTGCAGGCGAAGATCCACAACTACCCCGACGAGCTCTCCGGCGGCGAGCAGCAGCGGGTGGCGATCGCGCGCGCGTTCGTCAACCATCCGCCGCTGCTGCTGGCCGACGAACCGACCGGCAACCTCGACCCGGAGACCTCGATCGGGATCATGCAGCTGCTCTACAGGATCAACCGCACCGGCACCACGGTGCTCGTCGTCACCCACAACCGCGAGATGGTCGACAAGATGCGCCGCCGGGTTATCGCGCTCGAGGAGGGCCGCCTGGTCCGCGACGAGGACGCGAGCGGCTACCACGACGAGTCGACCAAGGAGTTCGCCGCCCGGATGCGCGCCGAGATGGGCGTCGGTGACGAGGGTCAAACCAACGGCCACTCCGAACAGCCGGGATTCGAGCACTAGGCGATGGGTCGGGTCGTCTTCTTCGTCTCCGAGGCGTTCCGGGCGCTGCGCCGCAGCGCGGCGCCGAGCGTCGCCGCGATCGTCACGATCGTGATCACTACCTTGCTGCTCGGGGTGCTCGTCCCGGTGCTGCACGCGAGCGAGTCCAAGGCGCAGGAGGTGCGCGACCAGATCGGCCTCGAGGTCTTCCTCTATCGCGACTCGACCAAGCAGCAGATCACCGAGCTGGAGCGCAAACTGAACACGCTCCCGCACGTCGACGGCGTCGAGTACTGCTCCCCGGCGTGCGGCAAGAAGCAGCTCGCCGGCGAGCTGAAGGGAGACCTCGCCGAGTCGATCGGCGAGCTGAACTCGAACCCGCTGCCGCCGAAGTTCGACCTCACCCTCGACGATCCCGACAACCTCGAGGCGGTGCGCGCCTCGCTGCTGCCGACCAACGCCGCCGGCAAGCCGACGCCGATCAGCCCCGCGATCGAGCCGCCGATCGGCGAGAGCCGTGAGGACGCGAACAAGATCCGCGAGGTCACGGGCGCGGTGAAGATCGTTCTGGTCGTGATCGCTTCGCTGCTGCTGATCGCCTCGCTGCTGCTGGTCGCGAACACGATCCGGCTCTCGATCTACGCCCGCCGGCGTGAGGTCGAGGTGATGCAGCTGGTCGGTGCGACCGACTGGTTCATTCGCTGGCCGTTCATGATCGAGGGCGTGATCGTCGGCGTGGCGGGCGCCGGGTTCGCGGTCGGCCTACTCTTGCTGGGCAAGGTCACCATCGTGGATCCGCTCTCAGACGACTTCGCCCTCGTGGACAATCTCTCGACCATGGGCTTCGGGCCCCTGATCGCGATGCTCGTCGCCGCAGCGGTCCTCGTTTCCGCACTCGGCAGCGGCATCACCTTGCGCCGCTTCCTCCGGGTTTGAGCACGGGCGAGAGCCGGTTCGGGGCCGGCCTGGTCGCCGGCCTGGCGCTCGGGCTGGTGGTCGCGACCGCTGCCGGGCTGCTCAGCGGGTTGTTCGGCTCCGATGACGACCGCGATCCCGTGGCCCAGGCTCGCGACGTGATCGAGTCGCGCTACTTCGAGGATCCGGACACCCAGGAGCTCGACGACGCCTCGATCCGGGGCATGGTCGGCGAGCTCCGCCAGCGCTACGACGACCGCTTCTCCCACTATCTCGACGCCGAGGAGCTGACCGCCTTCGAGTCGGTGACCTCGGGCCGGTTCGCCGGGGTCGGGCTGGCGGTCACCGAGGTCCCGAAGGGGCTGCGGATCGGCGTCGTCTACCCCGAGACGCCGGCGAAGCGCGCCGGCCTCGAGGTCGGCGACGTGATCACGGCGGTCGACGGGGAGTCGATCGCCGGGGTCCCCTCCGAGGCCTCGACCGCCCGGATCAAGGGGCCGGTCGGCACCGAGGTCTCGCTCCGGGTCCTGCCGGCCGGCGGCGGCGAGCCGCGCGAGATCGAGGTCGAGCGGGCCGACGTGCGAATTCCGGCGGTGCAGGGCGAGCTCAGGCGCGTCGACGGCCGCCCGGTCGCCTACGTTCGCTTCGCGACCTTCAGCGAGGGAGCCCATGGCGAGCTTCGCGAGACGGTCGAGCGCCTCTACCGCCGCGGCGCGGAGGGGTTGGTGCTCGACCTGCGCGGCAACGGAGGCGGGCTCCTCAACGAGGCGGTGCTCTCGGCGAGCGTGTTCGTCGACGACGGCAACATCGTCTCGACCCGCAGTCGCACCCAGGGCGATCAGGACTATGCGGCGGTGGGCGACGCGATCGAGCCGCGACCGACGGCGGTGCTCGTCGATCGAGGCACGGCCTCGGCGGCGGAGATCCTCGCCGCGGCGCTTCAGGAGTACGACCTCGCGACGGTCGTCGGGACGCGGACCTTCGGCAAGGGCACCTTTCAGCAGATCCTGCGCCTGCCCGCCGGGGGGGCGCTCGATCTCACCGAGGGCGAGTACCTGACCGCCGACGGCACCTCGATCCTGGGAACGGGCGTCGAGCCGCAGGTTCGCCTCCGCGACGCCGACACGGCCAAGGCGCTCGATCGAGCCCTGCAGGTGGTCGACGCGCAGGCCCGCGGCGCCGGGCCTTGAGCCGCTCGGTCGCGGTCGTCTCGCGGCGGGGCCGCTTCCAGGTCGCCGAGCCGCTGTTCGAGCGCGGCTCGCAGCTGGGCTTGGTTCGTGGATCGCTGCGGGTGCGCCCCGGCGAGATGGTGCTGGTCGAGCAGCGCGGCCGGGGAGCGCGCGTCGTCGAGCGGCTCGGCGACCCGCGGACGGCTCGCGACGTGGTCGGCGCCCTGCTCTCCGAGCGCGGCCTCGAGCGCGGCTTCGACGCCGGCCTCGAACGCGAGGCGAGCGCGGCCTCCGCCGATGCGCGCGAGCACGCCGCCGGCCGGCGCGACCTCACCGGGCTCGCCACCTTCACGGTCGACCCGGCCACCGCGCGGGACTTCGACGACGCCGTCTCGGCAGCCGCCGAGGGGGACTCGATCCGTCTCTGGATCCACATCGCCGACGTCGCGGCGCACGTGCGACCGGGTTCGGAGCTCGATCGAGAGGCGCTGCGGCGAGCGAACAGCGTCTACGTCCCGGGCACGGTCGAGCCGATGCTGCCGCGGGCGCTGAGCGATGGAGCCTGCAGCCTGAGCCCGGATGTCGAGCGCCTCGCCGTCACCGCGGAGGTCGTGATCGGAGCCGGCGGCGACCCTCGCTCGGCGAGCTTCTACCGCAGCCGGATCCGCTCCGACCATCGGCTCTCCTACGACCAGCTCGACGATTACTTCGCGGGCCGGGTCGCGCCGCCGGAGGCGATCGCCGAGCCGCTCGGCCTGGCCCGGCGGGCGGCCGCGGCGCTGACCGGGAGGCGCACCGGGACGTCGCTCGAGATCTCGAGCCGCGAGCCCGAGTTCGAGTTCGACTCCGACGGGCACGTCGTCGCCGCGCACTCGGTCGAGCAGACCGAGGCCCACCGGCTGATCGAGCAGCTGATGATCCTCGCCAACGAGCGCGTCGCCGAGACCTGCGAGCGCCGCCGCACGCCGACGCTGTACCGGGTCCACGAGGCGCCCGACCCGGCCCGGATCGAGGTCCTGTTCGCGCAGCTCGCCGCGCTCGACATCCCCACCCCGCCGCTGCCCGAGAACCCGTCGCCGAGCCGGGCGGGCGAGCTCGCCTCGGAGGCGAGCCGGCTGGTCGCGCGCGAGGCCGAGCGCCGCGGGCACGGCCGCGCCGCGTATACATCACTCGTGCTCCGCTCGCTCAAGCAGGCCGCCTACAGCGATCGCAACCTCGGCCACACCGGCCTCGGCAGCCCCGCCTACTGCCACTTCACCTCGCCGATCAGGCGCTACCCGGACCTGATCGCGCATCGCGCGCTGCTCTCCGGGCTCGGCGGCGAGGAGGCCGAGCCCGAGCGGGCCGCGGTGCGTGAGGCGGGCGTCTGGTGCTCGGAGCGCGAGCGCGAGGCGGTTCGCATCGAGCGCGATGCCGACCGCGCCTGCGCCGCGTTCCTGCTCGAGCGCGAGCTGTTCGAGGTCGGGCCCCGGCACGAGTTCGCCGGCGAGGTCTCGGGTGTGATCGGGGCCGGCGCGTTCGTTCGTTTCGCCGGCGAGCTCGCCGACGTCTACGAGGGATTCGTGCCCGCGCGGCGGCTGCGCGGCGAGCGCTTCGAGCTCAACCGGACCGAGACGGCGATCGTCGGGACCCGCAGCGGCAGGACGCTGAGGCTCGGAGACCCGGTGAAGGTGACCGTCGAAGGGGTTGAGGCGGCACGCGGTCGCGTCGACCTGCTGCCGGCGGACGAGGGGGTCGGATGAGCAAGAAGCGTGGCAAGCGAAAGGCGGCCGCCGGCGACGTGGCGACCAACCGGCGTGCCTCGCACGACTACGAGCTGATCGAGAGGATCGAGTGCGGGATCGAGCTCCAGGGCAGCGAGGTGAAGTCGCTGCGCGAGGGCAAGACCCAGATCGGCGACGCCTACGCGACGATCGAGGGCGGCGAGGTGTGGCTGAGAAAGGCCCACATCCCAACGTATGACCCGGCGAGCATCGAGAACCACGATCCCGAGCGGCCGCGGAAGCTGCTCCTGCACCGCTACGAGATCGAGCGGCTGATCGGGCGTCTGCAGCGCAAGGGGCAGACCCTGGTACCGACGCGGATCTACTTCAAGGGCTCGCGCGCGAAGGTCGAGCTGGCGGTAGCGCGCGGCAAGGAGAGACGCGATCGCCGGCGCGAGATCCGCGATCGCGACATCCGCCGCGAGGTCGAGCGCGAGGTCCGCCACCGGCTGCGCTGAGCCCGGGCCCGCGCGCAGCGTCGACCCGCGGGCGAACCGTCGGACGATTGTCGCGTCGCCGTGCGACGATAGCTCCGATGCGCTCATTCAGGCTCGAACGCAAGAACAGGCAGAAGCCGGCCGAGGCGCAGGTCGAATCCGGGCCCACGGCGACGCCCCTCTCGGCCCCCGAGTCGGTCGCCGACGAACGACGAAGGCGCGATCCGCGAAGCTGCCGAGCGCGAGGCACTGGTGCGCCTCGAGGAGGCCGAGCGCCGCAGCGATGCCGAGCGCGCAGGCGCCGCGCCGCCATCGCCCGACGCCCCCGCCCCGGTCGCCGAGCGCGAGCTGACCTTTGACCGCGCCGAGGAGGAGCGCCTCGCTCGCGAGCTGACCGAGACCGAGACCCGGCTGACCGAGGACGAGCGGCGAACGGTCGACGCGCTCGAGCGCGCGGCTGCGCGGCTGCGCGAGGCCGAGTCGCGCGCCGCGGCGGCCGAGGAGCGCGCCCAACGCGCGGAGCGCCTGGCGGCCGTCAAGGCCGAGGAGAGCGAGCGCGCCGAACGGCTGCGCGAGATGCTCGACCGGATCGCCGAGGCCGAGCGGCGCGCCGGCTCCGCGGAGGAGCGAGCCCGCGCGGCGGTCGTCAAAGCATCCGAGCCGCTGCCGGAGATCGACATCAGCCTGCTCGAGCACGAGCCCCGGCCGCCGGGAACCGCCCCGGCACCCGGGCCGCCGGCGCGCTTGGCGGGAGACCTCGATCCGGCGCAGAGCGGCCCGCGCCACGATCCCGATTCCCCGCACGGCGACGCCGTGCTCGAGCCGACGCCGCCACCGGCGAGTCCGCCGACCGAGGGGGCCAAGGCTCCGGTTCCCGACCCGGCCGCGCCAGCGCCCGCCGGGGTCGAGCAGGGCGTTGCCTCGCTCAACTCGGCGACCTACGAGCAGCTCCGTTCGCTCGGCCTGTCGGTGACTCAGACCGGTCGGCTGCTCGCACACCGCGAGCGCCACGGCGACTTCGGCTCGGTCGAGGACATCGACCGGATCCCCGGCTTCTCCCGGTCGATGATCGACGAGCTCAAGCGGCGGCTCGCCCTCTGACCGTGGGGACCTAGAGCCCGTACTCCTCGAGCAGGCGCAGCCACAACTCGCTGCGGGTCGGGAACGCGGGCACCGCATGCCAGAGCCGGTCGAGGGGCACCTCGCCGGTGACGGCGATCGTCGCCGCGTGCAGCGACTCGGCGATCGCCGGTCCGACGAAGGTCGCGCCGACCAAAATCCGCCGGTCCTCGTCGACGACGATCCGGGACGTACCCGGTGCGTTGCGGCCGACGAAGCTCGCGCCCGCGGTGGCGGCGGTCGCGACGTCCACCGCCCGTGCTCTGATTCCCGTCTTCTCGGCGCCGGCGAGGGTGCGGCCGACCGCCGCCAGCTGGGGCTCGGTGAACACGATCCGCGGCGACCCGAGCCGGTCGCAGGTCGCGATCGCATCGGCGTTGCCGCGGATCTGATCGGCGGCGACCCGAGCCTGGTACTTGCCCATGTGGGTGAGCAGCGCCCTGCCGTTGGCGTCGCCGATCGCGTACAGCCAGTCCGAGCCCCCGACCCGCATTCGGTCGTCGACCTCGACGTAGCCACCCGGCTCGACGCCGACCGTCTCCAACCCGAGCTCCGCGGTCCTGGGCCGCCGGCCGACGGCGACGAGCAACTCGTCGCCGCGGACGCTGTCGCCACCCTCGAGCTCGAGCGTGACCTGGCCCGCGGCGCCGCGCGACGCTCGGGTCGCGCGGGCCGCGGTCCTCACCTCGACCCCGGAGGACTCGAGCCCCGCGGCGATCTGCTCGCCGGCGAACGGCTCCTCGGTCACGAGCAGGCGATCGGCCGCCTCGACCACGGTGACGCTCGAGCCGAGGCTGCTCCACGCCTGGGCCATCTCGACTCCGACGACCCCGCCGCCAAGGATCAGCAAGCGGCCGGGGACCTCCGCGGCGGTGGTCGCCTCGCGATTAGTCCACGGACGGGCCTCGGCGAGGCCGTCGATCGGCGGCACCGCCGCCGATGTGCCGGTGGCGATCACCACCGCGCGCCGGGCGCGGATCCGGCGCTCGCCGACGGTGACCAGGCGCTCGCCGTCGAGCCGTGCGCGGCCGCGGATCGGCTCGACCCCGCGATCCTCGAGCCACGGCAGCTGGCTCGAGTCCTGACGATCGTGGATCACCTGATCGCGGCGGCGCAAGACCGGCTCGGGGTCGAGGTCGCCGGCAATCAGCTCCGCCACCCCCGGCACCCGCGCCGTCTCCGCGAGCAACTCGGCGGGTCGCAGCAGGGCCTTCGAGGGCATGCAGGCGTAGTAGGAGCACTCGCCGCCGATCAGCTCCTGCTCGACCAGGGCCACCTCGAGCCCGCCCTCGGCTGAACGCCCCGCGCAGACCTCCCCCGCGGGCCCGGCGCCGATCACGATCACGTCGAATTCGCCGTCGCTCATCACACCTCCGTCGAAGAGCTCACCTCGCCAGCATTACCGACGCGACGCAAATCGGGTAGGAAGACGCCATGGCCAAGGGCAAGCAGAAGCTCGCCCGCTACCGCGAGAAGCGCTCCTTCGACCGCACCCCGGAGCCGGGCGGCACGCCGAGCGGCGACGCCGCGGCGCGCGACAACCGCTTCGTGATCCAGGAGCACCATGCGCGACGCCTTCACTGGGACTTCCGGCTCGAGCGTGACGGCGTGCTCGTCTCATGGGCGCTGCCGCGCGGGGTGCCGGACGACCCCGAGCACAACCGGCTCGCGGTTCACACAGAGGACCACCCGCTCGACTACATCGACTTCGCGGGGGAGATCCCGAAGGGCCAGTACGGCGGCGGGAAGGTGACGATCTGGGACGCGGGGACCTACGAGGCGGAGAAGTTCGAGCCCGACAAGGTCGTCGTCCGGCTCCAGGGAAAGCGCGTCAGCGGCCGCTATGCCCTGTTTCGAACCCGCGGCGAGGATTGGATGATCCACCGCATGGACGAGCGCCCCGCGGACGTCGATCCCTTCCCCGAGCGGATCGAGCCGATGAAGGCGACGCTGGCGGAGTTGCCCGGCGACGATCGGGGCTGGGGCCATGAGATCAAGTGGGACGGGGTGCGGGCGATCGCCTACTGCGCGCCCGGTCACCTGACGTTGGAGAGCCGCAGCCTGCGTGAGATCACCAGGCAGTACCCCGAGGTCGGGGCGATCCTGCTCGAGCTCGACGGCGAGCCGGTGGTGCTCGACGGCGAGCTGGTCGCCTTCGAGCGGGGCCGGCCGAGCTTCCAGCGGCTCCAGCGCCGGATGCACGTCGCCTCCGACGCCGAGGTCCGCCGCCGCATGGGCGACACCCCGGTGACCTACGTGATCTTCGACCTGCTCTACGCCGGCGGCGAGTCGCTGCTCGACCGCCCCTACGAGCAGCGGCGCGAGCGCCTCGAGGCGCTCCGGCTCGACGGCGAGAGCTGGCAGACGCCCACCTACCACCGTGGCGACGGCGCCGCCCTGCTGGCGGCGAGCCGCGCCCAGGGACTGGAGGGGATCGTCGCCAAGCGCCTCGACTCACCCTACCGTCCGGGCAAGCGCGGGCGCGACTGGCTGAAGATCAAGAACGTCCGCAGCCAGGAGCTGGTGATCGGCGGCTGGCTGCCGGGCAAGGGCCGGCGCGAGGGCGAGCTCGGCGCGCTGCTCGTCGGCTATCACGACGAGGGCAGGCTGCGCTACGCGGGCAAGGTCGGAACGGGGTTCGACGCAGCGGATTTGAAGCTGCTGCGCGAGCGCCTGGCCCGGCTGGAGTCGGACGCCAGCCCCTTCGAGGGCCGCCAGCCGGAGCGCGGCGCGCGGTTCGTCGACCCGAAGCTGGTCGCCGAGATCGACTTCGGCGAGTGGACGAACGCGGGCACGCTTCGCCATCCGTCGTTCAAGGGACTGCGCGACGACAAGCCGGCCGCGGAGGTGGTCCGCGAGGAGCCCGCTGCCTAGGCTCAGACGTCGCCGATGCTCTTCTCGAGGAAGGTCTCGACCATCCCGATCGAGAGCAGCGCCGCGAGGCCGAGGTAGACGGCAGCGACCAGCGTCCGGGTGCGCGCCGGCACCGCGTGGTAGGCGCGTCCCTCGGGCGTCTTGCGGGCCTTCCACCGCCGCCAGCTCTCGATCCCGCCGAAGACGAGGATCAGGAGCAGGATCGGGCTGGTGAAGAACACCGTCAGCGCGATCAGGGCGGCGTAGCCCGCGAACCAGATCCACGGCGACAGCGCCGCCATCGCCCGGCCGCCGTCGAGCGGCAGCACCGGCAGCAGGTTGAAGAGGTTGATGAAGAAGCCGACGTAGGCGAGCGCCTGCCAGAACGCCTCGCCGGTCACCAGCCAGATGACGAGGGGGACAAGCGTGCCGAGCGTCCCGAGCACCGGCCCGGCAAGCCCGACCCGCGCCTCGGCCGCGGCGTCGTCGCCGAGCGACTTCGCGGCGACCACCGCGCCCAAGAAGGGGATGAACATCGGCGCCGAGGCCTTGATCCCCTCGCGCCGCAGCTGGATCACGTGGCCCATCTCGTGGACGAGCAGCAGCAACACGAACCCGACCGCGAACGACCATCCCCAGAGCAGGGCGTAGGCGGCGATCGAGACCACCATCGACGCCGACGTGGTCAGGAACTTGATCTTCGGCAGCAGCAGGAGCAGCGCCTTGAGCTTCGTCGCAAGCAGCAGCGCCGCCGCCCCGATCGGCCCCAACAAGCGCTTCAGGCGATCACGCCAGTCGCCGCGCCCGGAGCCCGGGTGGATCGGCTCGTAATCTTGCTCCGCGGCGGGGGGCACCGTGGCCGGCGCCCGGGTGCCCCAGCCGGGGGCTGGAAGCTCGTCACTCATCGACATCAGGATAGAGCTCGCCGGGTGTGCGCTTTGATGGAGGCGGTGGGAATTGCACCCACGTCCGCGGTACCTGTTCCGATGCGTCTACGAGCGTTCCCGACGGAGTCTGATCTCGGCCTCCGGTTCGGTCGATCCGCGGGGCACGTCCCCGGCGCCATACCTTCCTGCAAGGTGTCCCCCTCGGGTCGAAGGTCCTACCTTCGGGGTGAGCCCGCTTGCTGAAGCCGCTTGACCGGGACGCGGGCTTCCCGGGGCGACTCCCTCACCTAATTAAGCGGCGAGGGCGAACTCGTGATTGGAGTCCGCATTTATGGTTTTCCCGGGTTTTTTTAACGAGGCCAACCCGAGATCCTCGACTCGCAACACCGGAACGAACGATTCCACGTCGAATCTGGTTCGCCCCCGGTCTGAAGATGATAGCCCCGGGCCCGCGAATCAGGAAGCGCAGGGGCGTGGAAGGATCCCGGCATGGCCAAGCGAGGCAAGCGTCGCGCCAAGCGCGAACGGGCGCCGACCTTCGACTACACCGACCCGGAGGGCAACGTGCTCACGCTGCGTGGCGAGCTCAGCCCCGGGACGGTCCGCAAGCTGCGCGACCGACAACAAGGAGCCGCGGCCTCGACCGAGGACGAGTGGCGGCGGCGGAGCGAGCTGTTGTTCGAGCGACTGGCGGTTCGCTGGGAGATCGCCGGGCTGCCGCTCGACGACCAGAAGCTGCTGCTCGGCCGCTACCGGATGGCCGACTCCGAAACCCAGCGCTGGGTGAGGCGGACGATCTCCGAGCACCTCGAGCGCCACATCCCCGAGCTTGCCTGATGGCCGACGCGCCGCCGTTCTCGGGGGAGTGGGTGAGAGGGGCCGCGGCCGAGATCGCCGACCATGCCGAGCGCGAGCTCGAGGCGCTGGTCGCGATCTCCTCGCCGTCCGGCGACCTCGAGGCCGCCGAGGAGGTCTGCTCGCTGGTCGCCGCGCTGGTCCCCGCGCAGGCGCGGATCGAGCGCCCCGAGTGCTCGACCCCGGGCTACGCCCCCGACCTGCTGGCGACGATCGCCGGGAGCGGCTCGCGCCGACTGCTGCTGCTCGGCCACCTGGACACGGTGATCGCCCACGGCGAGCACCGCCCGCTGCGTGCGGGCGCCGGGCGGCTCGTCGGCTCGGGGTCGATCGACATGAAGGGCGGGATCGCGCTCGCGCTCGGGGTGATGCGAGCCCTCGCGGCGACCCCGAAGGCGTTCGCCGAGCTTGCGCTGCTCGCGGTCGTCGACGAGGAGTGGCGGACCGGCGGCTTCAACCACGGTGCCCGGTTCGCGGGCTTCGACGCCTGCCTCTGCTTCGAGGCCGCGCAACTGGGCCAGGCCGGCGAGGAGGCGGTGGTCGCGCGTCGCAAGGCGGCCTCGACCCTGAGCGTGGTCGCCCACGGCGTCGCCGCCCACTCCGGCTCGGCCCCCGAGCGCGGGCGCAACGCGCTGCTCGCGCTCGGCGAGGCGGCGCGCAGGGTCGCCAGGCTCAGCGACGCCAAGGGGCCCGATCGGCTGACCGCCGTCCCCACCGTGATCGCCGCCGGCGAGGCGTTCAACGTCGTCCCCGCCCAGGGAACGCTGACCTGTGATTTGCGAGCCGATCGCCTGGAGGCGTTCGCCCCGGTGCTCGAGTCGGTCCCCGACGAGCATGAGGGCGTCGCGCTCGAGGCCGCGCTGGTCCGCCGGTGGCCGGGGATGGACACCCAAGCCGCGGTCTCCGAGCGCCTGCTGGAGCCGGCCGGCAAGCTGCTCGGGCGGACGATCCTCGCCGGGGAGCGGGGCGGGGCGAGCGACGCGAGCCACATGGCCGCGCACGTCGCGCTGACGGTCGACGGCCTCGGACCGCGGGGCGGCCACGCCCATCATCCGGACGAGTTCGTGCTCGCCGAGTCGCTGCTGCCGCGCGCCGAGATCGCGCTCGCGGTCGCCGCGGCCGGACTCGGGCAAATCTGATCGTCGCCCCGGGTGAGCCGCCCCGGCGAGCTCGTCGCGCGCATCGAGGAGCGCCTCGTCGCGAGCGATCTACGCCCGGCCGGCCTCGAGCAGCCGGCGCAGGAAATGCTGCGTCTCGGGCCGCCGCGGCGCCCCGAGCACCTGCTCGGGCGACCCGATCTCGATCAGCCTGCCCTCGTGCAGGAACCCGACCCGGTCGGCGACCTCGCGCGCGAACCCCATCTCGTGGGTGGCGATCAGCATCGTCGCTCCCGCCTCCTTGAGGTCGCGCACCGCCGCCAGCACCTCGCCGACCAACTCCGGGTCGAGCGCGCTCGTGATCTCGTCGAGGAGCATCGCCCGCGGACGCGCCGCGAAGGCGCGCGCGATCGCCACCCGCTGCTGCTGTCCGCCGGAGAGGCGATCGGGGTCGTCCTCCTCGCGGCCCTCGAGGCCGAACTTGGCGAGCAGGGTTCGCGCCGTGCGCTCGGCCTCGGGCCGCTCGACGTCCTGGGCGCGGACGATGCCGAGGGTGACGTTGTCGAGCACCGAGAGGTGCGGGAACAGGTTGTAGGCCTGGAAGACCAAGCCGAGGCGCCGTCTCACCGCCGGCGCGTCGACGGAGGGATCGGTGATCACGCTGCCGTCGAGGAAGATGTCGCCGTCGTCGATCTCCTCGAGCAGGTCGATGCACCGCAGGAGCGTCGACTTGCCGGAGCCCGAGGCGCCGATCACGGCGACCGCCTCGTGCTCGGCGATCTCGAGCTCGATGCCCCGCAGCACCTCGCGCTCCCCGAACGCCTTCGTCACCCCGCGGATCTCCAGCACCGGAGCGCCCGCCGCATGCAGCCCCATCAGATCGTCGCCCCGGTGTAGCCGGGCGCCCAGCGGTCGAGCAGGCGCGCGAGCGGGATCGTCACCGCGAGGTAGAGGATCGCGGCGCCGATCAGCGGCGTGTAGTTGAAGTCTGCGGCGGCGTCGATCTGCGCGACCCGGAAGGCCTCCCCGGCGACGCCGATGATCGCGATCAGGGCGACGTCCTTCTGCAGCGCGATGAAGTCGTTGAGCAGCGGCGGGCCGACGCGGCGCACGGCCTGGGGCAGGATCACGTGTCGGGTCGCCTGGCGCTCGGTGAGCCCGATCGCGAGCGCGGCGTCGCGCTGGCCGCGGTGCACCGACCGGAGCCCCGCCCTGTAGACCTCGCTCACGTAGGCGGTGTAGGAGAGGGTGAGCGCGATCCCGCCCAACACCACCGGCTCGGTCGGCAGCCCCTCGAGGTCGAGGGCGGGGATCCCGAACCCGATCAAGTAGACGAGCAGGATCACCGGTATGCCGCGGAAGAGGTCGGTGAAGCCGATCGCGAGCAGCCGCACCGGGAACAGCGCCGGCGCCTCGATCGTCCGCACGAGTGCGACCACGAGGCCGAGGATCAGCACCGCGACCTCGACGATGCAGAACACGCGGACGTCGAGCCAGAAGGCCCTGGCGATGTCCGGGAAGGTGTCGCGAAAGACCTCCGGGTTGAAGAACTTCTCCCGCACCTCCGGCCAGCCCGGACTGGTGAGGATCAGCGCGGCGAGGCCGCCGAGCACGACCACGGTCGAGACCGCCGCGATCGCGAACCCGCGCCGATCCCGACGGCGCCGCGCCGCGGCGCGCTCGGCGCGCCGGTCCGGCGCGCTCACGGCCCCGCCTTCTGCGCCCGCGCTACTGGAGGACGGGGGCGTCCGTGGCGTCGCTCATCCACTGCTTCTCGATCGAGGGCAGCTCGCCCGAGGACTGGAGCTCGTCGATCGCGGCCGAGATGCAGCCGGTGAGCGGCGAGTCCTTTTCGAGCAGGGCGCCCCACTGGTCGCCGCCCGGGGCCGAGAACTGGCCGACGACCGCCGCCTCGGTGACCTGGGCCGCGGTCAGGTAGAAGGCCGTCGGGACGTCAACGACGACCGCGTCGACCTGGCCGTTCTTGAGCGCGCTGACCACGTCGTTGGAGGTGTCGAAGACCTGCGGATCGTTCGACGGCTGGATCTGCTCGTTGACCGCGTCGAGGCTGGTGGTGCCGATCTGGACGCCGATGTTGGCGTTCTGGAGGTCGGCCAGCGAGGTCGCGCTCGCCGCGTCGGAGCCCTTGAGCGCGACCACCGCTTGGTCGGCCTCGTAGTACGGGCTCGAGAAGTCCACCTGCTCGGCGCGCTTGGGCGTGATCGAGATCTGGTTGAGGTCGAAGTCGAAGTCCTTCGGGCCCGGCGCGTAGGAGGCGTTGAACGGGACCACCGTCCAGCGGACGTCGGCGGAGTCGTAGCCGAGCGTGTCGGCGATCGCGTACGCGGTCGCGCTCTCGAAGCCCTTGCCGTTGGTCGGGTCGTTGTCCTCGAAGTACGGCGGGTAGGCGGGCTTGTCGGTGGCGATCGTGAGCTCGCCTGCCGTCTTCGTCTCGAGCTGGTCGGGGGTGCAGTCCTCGAGCGACACGGCGGCGGTCGAGGTGCTGTCCTCCGAGCCCTCGTCGTCGCCGCCGCAACCGACGAGGGCGGCGAGCGCGAGCACGGCAAGGGAGATGAGCGCGATACGGAGCTTGGACACGATGAATCGACCTCGGCTGGGTGGCGGGACCGCGCAATCCTACGCGCTGGCTGTTCGCCGAGATAGCGTGGGCGGCCGCGATGTCGCTCGCCGACCTCAGATCCGTGCTCGGCAGGGTCGGGCTCCCGGCCCCGATATCCGAGCTCGCCGGCCGCGAATGGGACGCGATCGTCGTCGGGGCCGGCCACAACGGCCTCACCGCAGCCGCCTACCTCGCGCGCGCGGGCCGGCGGGTGCTGGTGCTCGAGCGCAGCGAGCGGATCGGCGGCGCCTGCACGCTCGAGCGGCCGTTCGAGGACCAGCGCTTCGCGATCAGCCCCTGCGCCTACGTCGTCGGGCTGCTCGACCCGTTGGTGATCGAGGAGCTCGAGCTCGTGCGCCGCGGCTACCGGGTGACGCCCGCGGATCCCAACCTCTGGTGCCCGCTCGCCGACGGCACGAGCTACGCGGCGTTCATCGACGGCGAGCGCACGGCCGCGCACCTGCGCGCCCAGGGGTTCGCCGAGCGCGACATCCGCGGGGTCGCGGAGTTCGGCGCGGTCTTCGACCGATTGCGTGACCACCTGCGCCGCGGCGCCGGAGGGGACACCTGGCAGGCGGACTCGCCGAGCCGCGAGCGGGTCGAGGAGCTGCTCGGCGGTGACCCAGACCTCGTCTCGATCGTCTTCGAGGAGTCGATCGCCGACGCCTTCGGCCGCTACGTCGAGGACGCGCGCCTGCTCGACGCGATCGCGCCGCAGGGCGTGATCGGCACCTTCGCCGGCCCGCGCGACCCCGGCACGGCCTCGATCCGGCTCATGCACCACCAGGGCGACCTCGACGGCCTCGGCTCGGTCTGGGGCTACGTCGACGGTGGAATGGGGATGGTCTCGTTCGCGATCGCCGATGCCGCGATCGAGGCCGGCGCCGTGATCGCCGCCGGCGTGCCGGTGGCGCGGATCGTGCCCGGCGAGGGGGTCGAGCTCGAGAGCGGCGAGCGGTTGCGCGCCCCCGTCGTCGTCTGCAACGCCGACCCCAAGCGCCTTCTCGGCATGCTCGAGGGCGCCGAAGCGGTGCCGAGCGCCTACCGCGAGCGACTCGAGGACTGGGACGTGAGCTCACCGGTGGTGAAGCTGAACGTCGCCCTGCGAGCGATGCCGACCTTCACCGCCGCGGGCGAGCTCGAACCCTGCCAGGCGATGGTCTGCCTGTCGCCAGGGGCAGACGCGCTCCAGGAGGCGTGCGAGGCGGCGCGGCGCGGGCGAGCCGTCGATCGGCTTCTGCGAGATCTACTTCCAGTCCGTCTACGACCCAACCGCCGCTCCACCCGGACACCACGTGATGAGCGTGTTCTGCCAGTACGCGCCCTACGAGCTCGCCGAGGGCGACTGGTCCGCGCGCCGGGCGGAGATCGGCGAGCTGGCGCTCGACCTGATCGAGGCGCACGCGCCCGACGTCCGCGCCTGCGTCGTCGAGGCCCAGGTCCTCGGCCCGCCGGACATCGAGGAGCGGCTCGGGCTCAGCGGCGGCCACATCTTCCAGGGCCAGGCGCTGCCCGGGCAGATGTGGGATCGGCGCCTCGCGGCCAGGACCCCGATCGAGGGCCTCTACCTCTGCGGCGCCGCCACGCATCCGGGCGGCTCGGTGATCGCCCTCAACGGTCGAATCGCGGCGATGGACGCGCTCGCGGATACAGCGCGCGAAGCGGTGGCGCCGGGCTAGGCCCGACCCGGTCCTCCGTCTTCTGAACCGGAAACGACGCGATAGCTAATTGCGAGGGCGGCGATCAAGACGACGCCGATCACGATCAGTCCGCCCAGGCCGCCGAGGAAGACGAACGCCAACGTGATCGCAACAAGGGCGACGGCCATGCCCAGAATCAGGGGGATGCCGATCACGTCCGAGTCGGGCGGAGGCTCCCACCGGGACTTGCGCTGACCCTGTTCGGGAGACGGGCTCATCGCCTGAGCGGATACGGCTATTCGGAGATCGCGGCGAGAATGCTGACGCTGTAGGCGAGCGTGGACACCCCAGCTGACGAGTATTCGCTCCCGCCAAGAGGCATTTGGTTATAGACCTGCACCGTGTTCTGGACGCTGACCCGCACCTTGCCCGAGTCGTCGTCGAAGTCGGCGAACACCATCTGGATGGCCCAGTTGGTAAAGCCAGGCCCTGGGTCGGACTCCTGAAGGCCCGCGAAGCCGGCGGTCGCGATTGCGCGGCGGAACTCCCCCGAGTCGAGCTGCGGCCCTACCCCGAACTGCCAGATGTCGCTTGCGTTCTGCCACTGGCCCGGTTGAGCCGTGAGGGAGAAGTAACCCTGGGCCAGGCCGCTACACAGGTAGAGGTGATTGGCGCCGTCCGGGCCACCGATCGAAGCATCAACCTGTTGAGCGTTGAGCAGCTGACTGAACGGCATGGTTTCGCCTCCCGGTGATTTCCGAGGCCCTGTCGATGTGCGCCTCCAGCTGACCCTACACCCGAAAATGCCGTTTCAGAGGTGGCGTTGAGCCGGCGATCTTCGGCGCCCGCCGCCGGCGGGCTCTCGCGCGGCCGCAGTAGCTTGGAGGCATGAGGCGCCTCTTCCCGCTGATCGCGGCGGTGATCCTCCTCGACACGATGTTCTACGCGGCGATCACGCCGCTGCTCGCCTCCTACGCCGACGACTTCGGGCTCTCGAAGACCTCCGCCGGCTTGCTCAGCGCCTCCTACGCCGCCGGGACGCTGATCGCGGCGCTGCCGTCCGGATGGCTGGCGGCGCGGATCGGGTTCCGCGCCTCGATGCTGGCGGGGCTGGCGCTGCTCGGCGCCTCGAGCTTCGCCTTCGCGTTTGCCGGCTCGATCGTCGTCCTCGATCTGGCGCGCTTCGCCGAGGGCGTCGGCGGCGCCTGCGCCTGGACCGGCGGGCTCGCCTGGCTGATGGCGGCGGCGCCGGACGAGCGCCGCGGCGAGATGATCGGCTCCGCGCTCGCGGCGGCGATCTTCGGGATCCTGCTCGGGCCGGTGATCGGCGGCGTCGCGTCCGTGGCCGGGCCGGAGCCGGTGTTCAGCGCCGTCGGCGTGATCTCCGCGCTGCTCGTCGCCTGGGTGCTCTCGACCCCGGGCGGGGGCCGGCGAACCGTCCCCCGCGTGCGCGACGTCGCCCGAGCGATCCTCTCCGCCCCGGTGCTGGTCGCGTTCTGGCTCGTGGTCCTGCCCTCGGTCTTCTCCGGCGCCTTCGACGTCCTCGTCCCGTTGCGGATGGACGTCCTCGGCGCCGGCGGGATCGCGATCGGCGCCGCCTTCTTCGCCGCCGCGGCGATCGAGGCGTTCCTGAGCAGGGCGATCGGTCGGCTCTCAGACCGTCGCGGGCGAATGGCTCCGATCCGCGCCGGCCTCGCGGCCTCGACCGTCGCGGCGCTGCTCTTGCCCGTGCCCGGCACGGCGCTGCTGGTCGCGATCATGCTGATCGTCGCGGTGCTCGCGATGAGCCTGATCTGGACGCCGGCGATGGCGCTGCTCTCCGACCAGGCCGAGGGTGTCGGCCTCGACCTCGGGTTTGCCGCCGCCCTGGTCAGCTTCGCGTGGGCGGGGGGCCAGGTGCTCGGCGGTTCGGGGCTCGCCGGCCTGGCGGACGCCAGCAGCGACGCGGTCTCCTATCTGGTGATCGGCGGCCTGTTCGCGCTCACGCTCGCGGGCATCGCCCTGAAAGCGCCCGGGGGCCTGCTCGCGCGCGCACAGCCGGAGGCGGCGTCGGCCGGCCCGACGGCGCCGGGACGCTGACCGCGACCTCGGCGCGCGGCCCCTCGATCCGCGTAGGGTCGCCAAGCAGGTGGAGAAGTGCTAGCGATATGAAGCCCAGGAGGGATGCATGGAGATGAACGAGGTACTGAAGCTGACCGCGAGCGAGTCGGTGGAGATTCGGAGCAGCACGCCCGAGGCGCTGGAGGTCGAGGCGACCTACGCGACCCACGGCGAGGCCCCGCCGAAGCACCTTCACCCCGGTCAGGACGAGCGCTTTCGTGTCCTCGAGGGTCGGCTGACGGTACGGGTCGCGGGCGAGCGGCGCGAGCTCGGCGCCGGGGACGAGCTCGAGATCCCGCGCGGGACCGTGCATCAGATGTGGAACCCGGGCGACGCGCCCGCGCGGGTGAGGTGGGTGACGAGCCCCGGCGGCAGGACCGAGCGCTGGTTCAGGGAGCTCGACGCCCTCCAAGAGAAGGGAAGGGTGGGCGACAACGGCCTCCCCGGCCCGCTGGCGTTCGGCGTTCTCTTGACCGAGTACCGGGACGTGATCCGGCTCGCGGGTCCGCAGCCGCTGATCCTCCCCGCGCTTGCCGGCCTCGCGCTCGTCGGCCGCGCGCGGGGCTACCGAGCCGCTCTGGCTTGAGCTCGGCGCGCCGGGGTCGGTAGTTGCCCGCAGCTCCGCTGCGGGCATCCACGCTTGCCAGGAGGACGAGGTGGTGAGATAGTCGGTCAGCCGGCGGTGTGCCGGCGAGCGAAGAGGACGTCACCAAATGGGGGGTGCTCTGCGCCCCGCGTGAGGGTTTGTGGTGGCGTCCTCTTTGTGCCTCGATTCCGATCGCCTCGCGGCGGCCTGCTCAGAGGTCGAACCAGGCGCCGCCGGGCCCGAGGTTCGCGATCTCGGTCGGCCCCAGCGTCGAGCGCTCCCCCCAGCTGTCGTGGATGTGTCCGCATACCGCGAGCCGGGGTCGCTTGGCCTCGATCGCGTCGCGGATCGCGACGCTGCCGAGGTGATCGCCGGCGCTCGAGGCGTCGGCATGACCCAACGGCGGGGAGTGCACGATGAGCACGCAGCCGGGCGGGCAGCCGGCGAGCAGCTCGGAGGCCGCCTCGTCAGAGAGGTCGAAGCTCCAGTCCCAGGGCGTGATCGGGACCCCGGCGCCGAGCCCGAAGAAGGCGACTCCGTCGAGCTCGGTCGCCTCGCCGTGGAGGACCGTCGCGGCCGGCCACGAGGCGGCCGCCTCGCGCAGAGCCGCGTCCGTCTCGTTGTTGCCCGGGACGAGGACGGTGGGCGCCTCGATCGCGTTCAGGGCCGCGATCGTCTGCTCGAGGCCCTCGTGCACGGAGGCGAAGTCCCCGGCACCGATGACGACGTCGGCGTCGGCGCTCAGCTCGACGAGCTTGGCGGCGCCGTCGAGATCGCGATGCAGGTCGGAGAAGGCGAGGATGCGCATCGAGGGCATCCTACGCCCGCTCGCGCATCTCCCCGGCGGTCGGCCCGCCGGAGCGGATCCGCTCCCGCGCCTCGCGGAAGCGCACCGCCTCGTAGGCGATCAGGGCCACCAGGACGGCGGCGATCGAGACCACGGCGACCAGCGCGTCGGTCGACGTCGCGAGCGGGATCAGCGCGCAGCAGATCAGCGCCGCGAGCACGCGCTGGGCGTTCCAGGTTCCGACATTGCGCAGTCGGAAGAGCACGTGCCCGAACAGGTAGAGGGCCGCGCCGCCGCAGAGCGCGGCCGCCGGGACCGCGGCCAGCGGCTCGTCGACGTGTCCGATCGCCTTCTTGATCCCGAGGGCGACGAGCACGATCCCGGCGATCATCAGCAGGTGGATGTAGCTGTAGGAATCGCGGGCGAGCCTGTTGCGAGCCGCGCCGGTCGCCTGGCCGAGCTTGCGCGCCGCGACGATCGCGACGACGTCGAAGTACGCCCACCACAGCGAGACCGCGATCGCGACGCCGGCGACCGCCGCCGCGATCACCGCCGCGTCGAGCGCGATCCCCGCGGCGCCGACTCCGATCGCCACGATCGACTCCCCGAGCGCGATCATCACGATCAGCCCGAAGCGCTCGGCGAAGTGGGAGGGGGAGATCCGGAAGCCCTCGACGCCGTTGACGTAGGGACCTGAGTAGTCGATCACCAGCGCCAGCCCCCAGAGCGCGGCGCGCGGGCCGTCGTCGAGCGCTCCCGCAACGATCAGCAGCGCCGGCCCGGGGATCGCGGTCAGCGCCAGCGAGCGGACCGCCTGCTGGACGCTGACGTCGTCGGTCGCGTAGGCGTAGAAGAGGATGTGGAGGACGCGGACCAGAAAGTAGGCGCAGCCGAAGATCAGACCGGTGTCGTCGAAGGCGCCGGGTATCGCGAGCCCGGCGACCAGCATCGCCGCCATCGTCAAGAAGACGACGACCCGGGCCAGCTCCTCGTCGGGGTCGACGTCGTTGGTGAGCCACGCGTAGGCGGCCCACGCGAACCAGATCGCTGCCAGCACGAGCATGCCCTCGCCGACCCCCTCCCAGGTCGGGGTGACCGACATCAGGCCGGTCACCTGCGTGAACGCGAACACGAACACGAGGTCGAAGAAGAGCTCGAGCGGGGTGACGGCGTGCTCGACCTCGACGTGACGATCCGGTGTAGTGCCGTCGAGCGTGCTCGTCGCCCCCATCCGCTGAGATCATGCCAGCGCCGCCGCCCGGCCCGGACGCGCGAGTCGGCCCTCGGGGTGGCTCAGCCGGGGCGGTGCGCCGCCTCGAGCTCGGTCGCGAGCTCGAGCGTGTCGCGGTCGAGCTCGGCCTCGATCAGCTCGAACGATTCCCCGAGCTGCGCGACCAGCGCGCGCTCGGCCTCGTCCAGCCCCACCCCGGGGGCCTCGTCGACGACGCTGCCGGCCGTCGCGGGATTCCAGTCGAGCCCGAGCGCCGCGTAGGCGGGCTCGAGCGCCGTGCGCAGCAGCGTCGAGTCGCTGACCACGAGGACCCCGCCGACGTGCGCGCCGCCGGCGATCATCCGCTGTCCGAGGCCGGCGAGCTTGGACTCGCCGCGCGCGTTGACGCTCCATGCGCCCGGGCAGTACTCGCCCGGCACCTCGCCCACCCGCGCGTCGACCCCGAGCCGCCGAAGCGCCCCGACGATGATCTCGGCGAGGAGCTCGAAGCGATCACGGGTGCCCTCGACGGGGCGCGCCTGAGCGCTCGCCCAGGCGAGCGCGAGCGAGCCCTCGTGAAAGGCCGCGGCCCGCCCGCCGGCGAGGCGGATCACCGGCTCGAACCCGGTCCGCCGTGCGTGCTCGACGGCGGCGGCGAATCCGGCGGCGGCGCGATCCTGCTTCGAGAACGCGAGCTCCCGGGCGGGCCGGTGCAGGCGCAGCGTGTCGGGGAGCTCACCGGCGGCGACCCGCCGCAGGACCGCCTCCGAGACCGCCGTCCCGTATGCCGGGCGCTCGGGAAATCCCTGCCTGATCAGGCGTAGGAGGGGCCGCTGGCGATTGTGAGCGTTTGCTTGCAAATGTGACCGCCGTCACACATATTTCCCTGCCGGGCTGCGACCCTGCGCGCCGCACACGGATTTCCCGCGGTCGCCGAACAGGCTTCTTGCGTGCGCCATTCGAGCGTACCGCCGTCCGCGGGACCCACGGCCGCCCGGCCCACGACCCCGAACAGATCGAGGCGATTCACGCCGACCGGGCGCCCGAAACGGAGGTGGTTTTCCCGTGTACCGAAGGATCGGACTGACGATGGCCGCGTGCGCCCTGGCGCTCGGCGCGGCGACGCTGGCGCAGGCGGCGCCGAAGCTGAGCCTGCTCGATCGACCCGTCGAACGCTTCCAGCGCTCGATCACCACGCACACGCTCGAGCAGCGCTATCTGGCCCTGCTCGGCCCCGCGAGGCGGCTCGACGCCGCCCCCGAGCGGTCCCTGCTGCGGCGAGCGGATCTGTCTCCGGACCAGCTTCGGGACGGGATCGAGGAGCTCGACCGGCGCGTCGATCGCGCGCGGCGCGCGGCGGCGAAGCCGGATTACGTCCCGGTCTCGGGCGTCTCGCAGGCCACCCTGGATGCGATCGGCGCCTGCGAGTCCGGCGGCGATCCGACGGCCGTCGACTCCTCTGGCACCTACTACGGCAAGTACCAGTTCGACCTCGGCACCTGGGCCTCGGTCGGGGGCAGCGGCAACCCGGCGCAGGCGCCGGAGGCCGAGCAGGATTACCGCGCCTCCCTCCTCTACAGCCGCGCCGGCTCCAGCCCGTGGCCGGTCTGCGGTTAGCAGCGAAGCGACCCGGCGCCGTTCACGCGACACCGCGCTCCTCGTCCTCCGACTCGCCGAGCAGGGCGCGGCGGAAGACGCGCTCCTCCTCGTCGAACAAGAAGCCCCACAGGTGCGTTCGCTCGAGCAGCGTCTTGCGCTTCGTCTCGAGCACGGCGCGGCGCGGGAGGCCGGCGATCCGCGCGTGCGAGCTCGACCGCGCGCGGGAGCACCTCGCCGGAGACGACCTCGCGAACGATGCCGAGCTTCTGCGCTTCGGTCGCCGAGACGATCCGGCCCGTGAGGCAGAGCTCCTGGGCAACCGTCGCCGGGAGCACAGCGCGGGCCGCGGCGTAACTCGGCGGGATTCCGCGCGGCAGCTCCGGATAGCCGAAGCTCGCGGTCGAGGAGGCTACCCGCAGGTCGCAGAGCAGCGCGAGCGCGAACCCACCGGCGAGCGCGGGGCCGTTGACGGCGGCGACCACCGGGCGCCGGCAGTCGCCGACCGCCTGGAAGGCGAGCGTGCTGGTCTCGACCAGGCGCCGCCGGTGCGCGCGGTCGCCGCCGAACTGGCTCGTGTCCATGCCCGAGCAGAAGACGCTACCCGCACCGGTGAGCACCACGCAGCCCACCCCCTCGTCGTCGGAGAGCGAGCGGAAGGCGTCGGCGAGCTCGAGCCGAAGCTCGATCGAGAGCGCGTTGCGCTTCTCCGGCCGGCGCAGCGTGACCACCGCGACCTGGTCGATTCGTTCGAGCGAGAGCAGGCCCGGCATCGGCGGCGATTGTACGTGCGCTTCGGCCGTCTCGCCAGCGCGAGCGTGGATCGATGAGCGCGAACCGCCGGACCCGGCGGCTACGCCGCCTCGTGCCGCTCGGGTGGCTCGCCGCGGGTGCGCAGGCGCCGCACCCGGAACCGGCCGCCGAGCAGATGCGGGGAGAACCGGTGCAGCATCGCCTCCAGACAGCGCTTGCAGCTGCATTCCGGCACGGCGAGACCGGTGTCCGGGCACCTGGGGCTACCCGATCCGTCGTCACCCACGGACGCCAGGGTAGAGTCGCCGTCGGATGGCGTCGGAGGCCGAAAGCCCGCCCGGAGGCGAGACCTCCAGCGGCCCGGGGGAGCGCGGCCGCAACCCCTCCGAGGCGACGGCGGCCGCGCACGTCAGCGCGCCGACCCGGGGCAACCGCCGGCTCGAGGCGCTGCTCGCCGGGCTCAACGCCGACGCCGAGGTGCGCGCCTGGTGGCACATGGCCCAGGTCCAGTCCGAGCGCCTCGGGATGTCCGATCACTCCTGGGTCCACGTGCAGGTGGTGCTCAACATCGCGCTGCGGATGCTGCGGCTGCTGGTCAAGGGAGGGCTGCAGCCCGCGACCGTCGCCGACCACGCGATGCGCGAGCGCGACGCCGAGGTCGTGGTCGCCGCCGGAGCGCTGCTGCACGACGTCGGGATGTCGATCCACCGCGCCGATCACGAGGCCTACAGCCTCTTCTTGGCCGAGCGCAAGCTCCGCGAGCTGCTCGCCGATGTCTACCGGGATCCCGCCGAGCGGGCCGTCGTGATCGCCGAGGCGCTGCACGCGGTCATCGGCCACCGTCGCCGCGGCGAGCCTTACACGGTCGAGGCGGGCGTGGTCCGGGTCGCGGACGCGCTCGACATGGCCCACGGCCGCTCCCGGTTGCCGGTCGACTCGGGCCATCAGGGCATCCACTCGATCTCGGCCGCCGCGATCGACCGGGTCGAGATCCGCGCCGGCGAGGAGCGCGCCGTGAGGATCGAGATCTCGATGAACAACTCGGCGGGGATCTTCCAGGTCGACGACCTGCTCGCGACCAAGCTCCGCGGGACGCCGCTGGACGGCCAGGTCGAGGTCGTCGCCTCGGTCGCGGGGGAGTCCGAGAAGCGCCTGCTGACCGAGTTCCGGATCGCCTAGACGCCGGCGCCCTCGGCGCCGCGACCCTCGCCGGAGGCGAAGCGCGCGGCGCCGGCGGCCCCGGTGACCGCCGTGGCGCGCCCGAGGCGCGCCTCGAGCTCGAGCCCCTCGGTCAGCGGTAGCCCGATCCCCTCGACCGCGGCGCGCCGGTCCGAGAGCATCGTCCGCTGCGGGAAGCGCGCCAGGCCCTCGGCGATCGCAAGCGCCCGCTCGAGCTCGGCGCCCGGGTCGACGAGCTCGTTGACCAGCCCCCAGGCGAGCGCTTCGTCAGCCTCGACGACGCGGCCGGTGAGGATCATCTCGAGGGCTCGGCCGGTGCCGACGATCCGCGGCAGGCGCTGGGTGCCGCCGTCGATCAGCGGGACGCCGAAGCGTCGCTCGGTGAACCCGAGGCGCGCGTCCGAGGTCGCGATCCGCAAATCGCACCAGAGCGCGAGCTCGAGCCCGCCGGCCAGACACCACCCCGAGATCGCCGCGATCGTCGGCTTCGAGGCTGCGAGCCGCGTGAACCCGAGCGGCCCGGCGGGGCGCCGGTCGAGCCAGGCGCCGACCTCGGCCTCGGGGTCATCGCCGGCGAAGCTCGCGGCACGCTCCGCGAATGCCTTCAGGTCGGCGCCGGCGCAGAACGCCTCCGGTCCCTGCCCGCTGAGCACGAGCACGCGGGCCGCGTCGTCGGACTCGAAGCGCTCGAAGCCGGCGAGCAGCTCGGCGGCGGTCTCCTCGTCGACCGCGTTGCGGCGCTCGGGGCGGGTGATCGTCAGCACCGCCGCCGAGTCGCGGCGCTCGTAGCTGGTCCTCGACACCGGTGTGCGCTACGGGCGCCGCAGCCGCTCGAGCTCCTCGCGGGCGCGCTCCTTGCGGCTGTCGAGGCGCATCTGGATGATCGAGAAGGTGATCACGAGGATGGTGAAGAAGGCCATGGTGCCGAACGCGAAGTAGGTGACGACCTTGTCGTCGGTGCGGCCGTAGAGCCCGACGCCGTCGGCCGCGAGCGCGGCTGGCGCCATCGCGAGCAGCGCGAGCGCGGCGCATGCGAGCGCGGCGAGCATCCGGCTGGATCGCTTCACGGCGCGAACTCTATCGCCCGTGCCGCGGAAGAGGATAAGCGGGCTCTAACGCGGCGCCACTAACCTCACGCGGCCGATGTCGATACTCGAGGCGATCCTGCTGGGGATCGTGCAGGGCCTGACCGAGTTCCTGCCGATCTCCTCCTCCGGGCATCTGATCGTCGTCCCGTGGCTTCAGGACTACACCTTCCTCGAGCAGCACGACCAGTTCAACAAGACCTTCGACGTCGCCCTCCACGTCGGCACCCTGGTCGGGGTCGTCGTCTACTTCCGGCACGAGCTCTGGGCGATGGTCGGCGGGTTGGTGCGAAGCGTGCGCGCGCGCTCGATCGACGACGCCGACGGGCGGCTCGCCTGGGTCGTCCTGGTCGGCACGATCCCCGCCGTCCTGGTCGGCGGGCTCGGCGCCGACTGGATCGACGAGCACCTCGGCGAGCCGTGGATGATCGGGATCCAGCTGATCCTCTTCGGCCTCCTGCTCGGCGCCGCCGACCGGCTGCCGCAGCGCCGCGAGACCGAGGACGTCACCATCCGCCAGGGACTCGCGATCGGGGTCGCCCAGGCCCTGTCGCTGGCCCCGGGCACCTCGCGCTCGGGGATCACGATCACCGCCGGGCGCTTCCTCGGCCTGACCCGCGACGCGGCCGCCAAGGTCTCGTTCTTGCTGCTCGTCCCCGCCACCGCCGGCGCGGTCGTGTTCAAGGGCTACCAGGCGCTCAGCGACGGGCTCCCCGACGGGGTCGCCGGGCCGATGATCGCCGGGATCGCGGCATCGGCGATCTCCGGCTATCTCGCGATCGCGGGACTGCTGCGCTTCGTGCGCACCCACAGCTACGACGTCTTCGTCGTCTACCGCGTGGTCGTCGGGGTGCTGATCCTGGCGCTGATCGCGACCGGGATCCGCGAGGCGACGTTCTGAGCGCCGGACGAAGGAGAACTAAGGAGCGCGCGGCGCCCCGGGGCAGGGAGTGAGGGCCGCGCGCTGCACGAGAGAGGATCTCGTTGCGACGCAGTCTGCCGGACGCCGGGCGACCGAGGCGTGAAAAAGCTGAGAAATTGCGTGTGAAAGTCCTGTGAACGCCGCTTGACCGAGCGGGCGCGGCATCTACCATGGGGTCAGCTCAGAGGACCGGGGCAGGGTCCGCCGACCAGCATCCTGGCCCGGCCGGCATGATGAACTCAGACTCCGGGGCAGTCCGCCTAGCCGTCATCGACACCGACAGCGCCTTCGTGCGTGTGCTCACCCGACGCTTCGACGCGGCCGGCTGGGAGTACCGCGTCCACGCCGCCGGCGTTCCGGCAGACCGAGCTGGTGGCGATGAAGCTGAACGCGCTCCTGGTCGACCTCTCGGTCCTCGGGCCGACGGGCTGGGAGTTCCTCGAGCGAGTCTGCGGGATGCTCCCCGACCTCGGGGTCATCGTCTGCACCCAGGGCTCGACCGTCGCCCAGCGCGTCCGCGGCCTGCGGCTCGGTGCCGACGACTGGATCGTCAAGCCGTCGCACCCCGAGGAGGTGATGGCGCGGATCGAGGCGGTCGTGCGCCGCCGCCGGCGCAGCCGCCCGAAGCGCCGAGGCGGGCCCGCTCGTCGCCGGCGAGGTCGAGATCCGCGCCGGACCAGTACCAGGCCTTCGTCTCCGGGCGCAGCCTCGAGCTGACCCGGCGCGAGTTCGAGCTCGTGCAGGTGCTCGCCGAGGCGAGCGGGCGGGTGATCGAGCGCGAGGAGATCTACCAGCGCGTCTGGGGCTACGCGATGGCCCACGGCGACCGCTCGGTCGACGTCTTCGTTCGCAAGCTGCGGCGCGAAGCTGCACCGATACTCGCCGGGCTGGGAGTACATCCACACCCACTTCGGGGTCGGCTATCGGTTCGAGCCGCAGGCGCTCGATGACCGCTCGGCAGCCGAGCCGCCGGAGCCGGGGAGCTCGGTCGCCGACGAGACCGAGCGGGCCGCGCGACTCCCAGCCGTCGCCTGATCGTCGCCTCCCGCGGCGCCGGTTCACACCCTTTTCACACCAGCACGACGCCGGCATAACAAGCTGGCCTGCGAGCGGTGCGAATGTGCTCGAACGCATCGAGAGGGGCAGCCGCACGTGTGCTCGGCCCCCTCATTCCAACCGAATCCAGAAGGAGACCCAAGCAAGTGATCTCTAAGCAGTGGCTGCTCGCCGCCGGCGCCGGCGCGGTGCTCGCCCTCGGCGTCGCGGCATGCGGCGACGACGACTGCAAGCGACGACTCGAGCGGTGGCGGCAGCGCCTCCGGCCTCTCGGGCTCGATCACGATCGACGGCTCGAGCACCGTGCAGCCGTTCGCCGAGGCGGCCGCCGAGCTCTTCAACGAGGACAACCCGGACGTCAACATCACCGTCGGCGCCGCCGGCACCAGCGGCGGCTTCGAGAAGTTCTGCGCCGGTGAGACCGACATCTCCGACGCCTCGCGGCCGATCGAGCCGGAGGAGGTCGACGCCTGCAAGGAGGGCGGGGTCTCCTACACGGACTTCCAGGTCGCCAACGACGGCATCTCGGTGGTCACCAACCCGTCGCTGGAGATCAGCTGCCTGACCACGGACCAGCTCGAGCAGCTGTGGGTCGAACGACGAGGTCACCAACTACAGCCAGCTGGGCAACGACGCCGACACCGGCGATCCGCTGCCCGACGCCGAGGTCAGCCTCTACGGCCCCGGCACCGACTCGGGCACGTTCGACTACTTCACCGACGTCGATCAACGGTGAGGAGGGCGTCAGCCGCAAGGACTACCAGCCGTCCGAGGACGACAACGTGCTCGTCCAGGGCGTCGAGGGGGACGCAGAGCGGGCTCGGCTACTTCGGGTTCTCCTACTACGAGCAGAATCAGGACGCGCTCAACCTGGTCTCGGTCGACGGCGGTGACGGCTGCGTCGCGCCGAGCGCCGACACGATCCAGGACGGCTCGTACACGCCGCTCTCGCGGCCGCTGTTCATGTACCCGTCCGACGGAGGCGCTCGCGAAGCCGGAGGTCGCCGGCGTTCGTGCAGTTCGTCGCCGACAACTACGACGCAGATCGCCGAGGCGGCGCTGATCGTCCCGATGGACTCCGAGCAGGGCAGCAAGGCGCAGGCGGCGGTGGCAGAAGGCGGTCGGCTAAGACCCCTCGAGGGGCCGCCGGCCGACACGGGAGCACACGGTGGAAGCCGGCACTCAGGCGGCAGGCGCGGACGCCGGGGGCGAGAGCCCTCGGCGTCCGCCGCCGCCGCTGGGGCGAGGAGGCTGATCCGGGCGCTGCTGTTTCTCGCGGCGGCGATCTCGGTCCTGACGACGATCCTGATCGTCGTCGCGCTGCTGAAGGAGTCGATCCCCTTCTTCAAGGACGTCGGCGCCGCCTTCTTCAGCGACGCCGAGTGGTCGCCGCTGTTCAGCGACCCCGAGTTCGGCATCCGCCAGCTGCTGATCGGGACCTTCCTGGTCACCGGGATCGCGATCGTGGTCGCGGTCCCGATCGGGATCGGCTCGGCGATCTACCTCTCCGAGTACGCCTCGCCGCGGACGCGCCGGATCGTCAAGCCGATCCTCGAGGTCCTGGTCGGGGTGCCGACGATCGTCTTCGGCTACTTCGCGCTCACCTTCATCACCCCGACGATCCTCCAGGACATCCTCCACCTCGACGTCCAGGTCTTCAACGCGCTCGCGGCCGGGCTGATCATGGGCTTCATGATCGTGCCGACGATCGCCTCGATCTCCGAGGACGCGATGTCGGCCGTCCCCCAGGGCCTGCGCGAGGGCGCCTACGGGCTCGGCGCGACCAAGCGCCAGGTCGCGACCAAGGTCGTCTTCCCGGCGGCGATCTCGGGCATCGTCGCCTCGATCGTGCTCGGGATCTCGCGCGGCGTCGGCGAGACGATGATCGTCCTGATCGCCGCCGGGCTGGCGCCGAGCTCGAGCCTCAACCCGCTCGAGCCGCACGCGACGATCACCGCCTTCATGGGCGCGACCGCGAAGGGCGACAACCCCGCCGGGACGATCGGCTACCAGTCGATCTTCGCCTGCGGCCTGACCCTGTTCGTGCTCACGCTGCTGATGAACATGGTCGCGATCCGCTTCGTGCGCAAGTACCGGGAGGTCTACGAGTGAGCGCCGTTCCCGAGGCCGCGGTCGCCGGCGCCGTCCGCACCCGGTTCGAGTCGGGTCGTTCGACTCGAGTCTGGGAGCTGGCTTTCAAGGGCTGTCTCGCCTCGTGCATCCTGGCGTCGCCTCGATCGTCCTCGTGGTGCTGCTCGGCCAGGTGCTCGTCGAAGGCGTCGGCTCGCTCAGTCTCGACTTCCTCACCGACGACCCCGTCGCGGATCGACCCGGCGAGCTCGGGGATCGGCCCCGCGCTCGCCGGGACGCTGTGGCTGATGCTCGTCTGCACCGCGTTCATCATCCCGGTCGGGGTCGCGACCGCCGTCTACCTCGAGGAGTACGCCGACCGCGACCGCTGGTTCAACCGCTTCATCGAGGTCAACATCCAGAACCTCGCCGCGGTCCCTTCGATCGTCTACGGCGTCCTCGGCCTCGCCTTCCTCGTCCGCGGTCCGCTGTCGCTCGGCCACGTGCTGCTCGCCGGCGGCCTGACGCTCGGGCTGCTCGTGCTGCCGGTGCTGATCGTCGCCGGCCGCGAGGCGATCCGCGCCGTGCCGCCCTCGATCCGCGAGGGCTCGATGGCGCTCGGGGCGACCAAGTGGCAGACGATCTGGAAGCAGGTGCTGCCGGCGTCGCTGCCCGGGATCGCGACCGGGGCGATCCTCTCGCTCTCGCGGGCGATCGGCGAGACGGCGCCGCTGATCGTGATCGGCGCCGCCGCCTTCGCGACCACCTCGCCGAGCGGGATCTTCGAGCGACGTCACCGCGCTGCCGATCCAGATCTTCAGCTGGATCTCCGATCCCCAGGACGAGTACAAGGCGCTCGCAGCCGCGGGGATCATCGTCCTGATGGTGATCCTGCTGGCGATGAACGCGGTCGCGATCTGGCTGCGCAACAGGTACGAGAAAGAAGTGGTAGGTGATTAGCTTGGAAGGCAGAATCGTGACCGACCCAGAGAGACACAGAGCAGGAACGCGGCGTTCCCGGAATCGACCTCGGCGAGACGGTCAGCGAGGCGCACGCGGACGGCCGGTCGGTGAGAACGCTCACCGACGCGCGAGGCGGTGTTCGAGCTCGAGGACGTGACCGTCTCCTACGGCGGCAAGCCGGCGGTCTCCGACGTCTCGATGGCGATGTACAGGAACGCGATCACCGCGCTGATCGGTCCCTCGGGCTGCGGCAAGTCGACGCTGATCCGCTGCCTCAACCGGATGAACGACCTGATCCCCTCGGCGCGCGGTCGACGGCAAGGTCCTCTACCACGGCGAGGACATCTACGGCGAGCAGGTCGACCCGGTCGAGGTCCGCAAGCGGATCGGGATGGTGTTCCAGAAGCCGAACCCGTTCCCGAAGTCGATCTACGACAACATCGCCTTCGGCCCGCGGATCCTCGGACATGGACGGGGACATGGACGAGATCGTCGAGCGCGCCCTGCGCCGCGCGGCGCTCTGGGACGAGGTCAAGGACCGGCTCGAGACGAACGCGTTCGGCATGTCGGGCGGCCAGCAGCAGCGCCTCTGCATCGCCCGCTGCCTCGCGGTCGAACCCCGACGTGATCCTGATGGACGAGCCCTGCTCGGCGCTCGACCCGATCTCGACCGGGAAGATCGAGGACCTGATGCTGGAGCTGAAGAGCGACTACTCGATCGTGATCGTCACCCACAACATGCAGCAGGCCGCGCGGGTCTCGGACATGACCGCCTTCCTGATCGTCAAGCTCGACGCCGACGAGAAGCATCGCCAGGGGCGGCTGGTCGAGTACGACGTGACCGAGAAGATCTTCACCAACCCCGCGCGACTCGCGAACGGAGGATTACGTGACCGGGAAGGTCGGCTGATGCCCGAGGGAGTCCGGGTCCAGTACCAGGAGGAGCTCCAGAGCGCTCGAGGCCCGCGCCCTCGACGGGCTCGACCTCGTCTCGGGTCAGCTCGACAGGGCGGTCGAGGCGGTCGAGCACCAGGACACCGAGCTCGCCGAGCTGGTGATCGCCAACGACGACGTCATCGACGGCCGCTACCTGGAGATCCACCAGTCGATCCTCACCCTGCTCGCCACCCAGGCGCCGGTCGCCACCGACCTGCGATTGATCGCAGCGCTGCTGCACCTGATGAAGGCGATCGAGCGGATGGGAGATCAGTGCGTGAACATCGCCAAGCTGATCCCGATCGCCGGGCACGAGCCGCCCGCCGACGAGCGCATCGTCAAGGACGTGGTGACGATGGGCAAGCAGGTCAAGACCCAGCTCTCGCAAGCGAGGCGGGCATTCGCCGAGCGCGACGTCGAGATGGCCCGCGACCTGGTCCGCCAGGACGATCTGGTCGACAACCTGAACAAGGAGATCTTCCGGATCGCGCTCGAGATCGGCGACGACCACGACCGCCGCGAGTGGGCGATGACGATGATCCTCGTCGCCCGCGCGATCGAGCGGATCGGCGACAACACGGTGGACATCGGCGAGCAGGTCGCGTTCGTCGTCACCGGATTGTTTCGAGAGTTCCAGGACGCCTCGCACCCCGGCCAGCCGGTCCCCTCCTAGGCGCGCGCCGCCGAGGCTTCTAACCGGGCCGATAGTCGAGCAGCTCCTCGCGCTCGTCGCCACCGGAGACGTTGACCGTGAGCGCCGGCCCGACGCCCGGCGCGTAGAGCTTCAGCTCAGACACCCGGGGCTCGAGCGGGTTGGTGTCGCGGGTCATCAACGCACCGTCGAAGTGGCCGAACGGGACCTCGACCTGCTCCTCGGTACTCAGGACCTCGCCCTGGTCCTCCGCCTCGCCCGCGTAGTACTCCTGCCGGTAACCGAGCCCCGGCTGCGGGTCGGCGGGCATGATGATCCCGGCCTCGGCGCCGTCGACGCCGGCGTGGAAGGAGCCCTCGCGCGTCGCCACCTTTCCGTTCTCGTATTCGGCCGTGTCCTCGCCCATGTACCAGATGTTGCCGTCCGAGTCCTGGGCGTAGTAGTCGCTGGTCACCTCCACCGGAGCGCCCGACTCGCTGACCACGTCGCGGACCACGCGCGCCTCGATCCCGGCGATCGTCCGGGTTCGATCGGTGACCGTGACGACGACACGCTGCGCCGGCCCGGCGCCGGATCGCTCGCGATAGACCCAGCGGCTGCCGGGCGCCATCGGCCACCAGCGGTTGTCGATCGCGGCGCTGAACTCGGCCGGATCGAGCTCGACGTGCTCGCCACCCTGCGGCAGAGCGGTGGCGGGCTCGTCCTCCGAGCCGCATCCGGCGGCCCCGGCGGCGATTGCGAGCGCGGCGGCGATCGCCAGCGGGTTGGTGGTCGGTCTCATCGAGGCTCCCTTCGTTGGTCGTCGTCGTTATCTCGCGCGGCGATGAAAGCCTCGTGAAAGCCGACCCGGGTCGCACCGAGCCTTTCATCTCGCTTTCATGTCCGGAAGCGAGGCTGACTCGCGAGGCTGCGATGCGAGTTCTGATCGTCGAGGACCAGGTGAAGATGGCGGCCTTGATTCGTCGGGGGCTGCGCAAGGAGGGGATCGCCGCCGACGTCGCCATCAGGGGCGAGGACGCGCTCTGGATGGCGGAGGCGACCGAGTACGACGCGATCGTCCTCGACGTGATGCTCCCGGGGATCGACGGCTTCGAGGTCTGTCGCCGGCTGCGCGCGAACGAGGCCTGGGCGCCGATCCTGATCCTGACCGCCCGTGACGCGGTCCGCGACCGGGTCGCCGGCCTCGACAGCGGCGCCGACGACTACCTGGTGAAGCCGTTCTCCTACGCCGAGCTGCTCGCGCGCCTGCGGGCGCTGGTGCGACGAGGTCCGGTCGAGCGCCCCGCCGAGCTCACCGTCGGGTCGCTGCGCCTCGACCCGGCTCGCCGGCGCGCCTGGCGGGGAGAGACGGAGATCGAGCTCTCGCCGAAGGAGTTCTCGATCCTCCAGGTATTCATGCGCCGGCCCGGGGAGGTGCTGTCGCGGTTCGCCCTGCTCGAGCACGCCTGGGACTACGACTATGAGAACCGCTCCAACGTGGTCGAGTCCTACATCCGCCTGCTGCGCAAGAAGGTCGACCGGCCGTTCGGGACCGAGTCGATCGAGACCGTGCGTGGGGCTGGATATCGCCTGCGAGAGGACGGCGGGCGGTGAGCCGGCTGCCGATCCGGGCTCGGGTGACCGTGGCCTTCGGCGGTGCGATGGCGGTGCTGCTCGCCGGTCTCGGGACGTTCGTCTACCTGCGATTCGAGGCGCACCTCAACGCGACAATCGACCAGGGTCTGCGGTCGCGCGCGGACGAGGTCGCGGCGCTGGCGGACGAGCGCGACTCGGGTCTGCGCGACAGCAATCCGGGCGCGCTGTCGGAGAGCGACGACAGCTTCGCGCAGCTGCTCTCCCCGAGCGGCCGGTTGCTCGACACCACGCCCCAGCTCGGCGATCGTTCCGCGCTGCCCGCCGAGGCGCTGGTCGCGGCTCGATCGGCGCCGGTGCTCGTCGACGTGGCGAGCGAGCCCGCGGCCGACGCCGGCCCGGCGCGGCTACTTGCCTCGCCCACCGTCGCGCGCGGGCGCAGCCTGATCGTCGTCGTCGGCGCCGCCCTCGACGACCGCGACGATGCGCTGCACAACCTCGCAGCCGTGATCTTGATCGGGGGCCCGGTGGCGCTCGCGCTCGCCACGCTGCTCGGCTACGGCGCGGCCGGGCTCGCCCTCCGACCGGTCGAGGCGATGCGGCGGCGCGCGGCGGCGATCTCCGCCGATCAGCTCGACGAGCGGCTCCCACTGCCGGCGGCCGACGACGAGCTCCGGCGGCTGGGTGAGACGCTGAACCGGATGCTCGACCGGCTGGAGACGGCGATCGAGCGCGAGCGCACGTTCGTCGACGACGCCAGCCACGAGCTGCGCACCCCGCTGGCCCTTCACAAGACCGAGCTCGAGCTCGCGCTGCGCTATGCCGACGAGCCGGCCGCGCTACGGGCCGCGATCGCCTCGGCGATCGAGGAGGTCGACCGTCTGATCGGGCTCGCCGAGGACCTGCTCGTCGTCGCTCGCTCGGAGAAGGGCAGGCTGGCGATCGAGTCGCAGCGAATCGACGTGCGGGGCCTGTTCGCGGATCTGCGCGAGCGGTTCTCGTCGCGGGCGCGGGAATCCGGACGCGAGCTGCTCGTCGGCGACGTCGAGATCGAGGTGCTCGAGGCCGACCGCCTGCGGCTCGAGCAGGCGCTGACGAACCTGATCGACAACGCGCTGCGGTACGGGGAGGGCGAGGTCGTGCTCAGCGCTCGCGCCGTGGACAGCTCGGTGCGCCTGGGCGTTCGCGATCGGGGGCCCGGCTTCCCGGAGGGCCTCGCCGACCGCGCCTTCGAGCGCTTCACGCGCGCCGACGTGGCTCGCGTCAGCGGCGGCACCGGGCTCGGCCTGGCGATCGTCGGGACGATCGCGAGCGCGCATCGCGGATCGGTGGGAGCGCGCAACCTCCAGCCCACGGGCGCCGACGTATGGATCGAGCTGCCCAACGGCTCGTGAGCGCCTTTCACGGTCGTTTCATCGCCCGCTCCTACAACTTGGCACTGGACACCGAGAGGAGGAATCGATGAGCAAGCACCGGATGTACGTGATCGCGGGGGTAGCGGTCCTGGCCGTCGGCGCCGGTGGGTCGGCTGCCGCCCTCGCCGGCGGCGGCGATGACGGCGACGCGAGCGCCACCGGCCCGGGCGCCGATCGGGCGCAAGCGGCGGCGCTGCGGATCACAGGCGGCGGCACCGCGAACGCGGTCGAGCGCGACTCCGAGGACGGCGCCACCTGGGAGGTCGAGGTCACCGAGCCCGACGGCCGGACCGTCGACGTGCGCCTCGATCACGCCTACCGCCTGGTCACGGTCGAGGGCGACACCGAGGCGACCGACTAGGCATGCAGCCCGCTACCCGCCTCATCCGCGTGGTTTGGCATGATCGAGGCGATGCTTTGCGCGGCGGTCGACATCGGGTCGAACACCACGCGCGTGCTCGTCGCCGAGCCCCAGGAGGGCCAGCTTCGCAAGGTGATGGAGCAGCGCGCCTACACGAGGTTCGAGAAGTCCTCGAAGCGCAAGAACCGGATCGTCGACGAGAAGATCGCCGAGCTGGCCGAAGTCGTCACGACCCAGGTCAGGCTCGCCGAGGAGCTCGGCGCCGAGGCAATCCGGATCGTTGCCACCGCGGCGATTCGTGAGGCGAAGAACGCCGACGAGGTCGCCGCGAGGATCGCCGAGCGCGCCGGCGATGCCGGTGGAGGTGCTGAGCGAGGAGGAGGAGGGCCGGCTCGCCTTCCTCGGCGCGACGAAGACGCTCGGCCACCCGGTGGAGGGTCGGATCGGCGTCGTCGACGTCGGCGGAGGGTCATCGGAGATCATCCTCGGCACGGCGGCCGGCGGGGTCAGCGAGGTGCGGTCGTTCAAGATCGGCTCGGGGGCGGTCGCCGAGGAGTTCTTCACCAGGGATCCCCCGTCGGCATCGGAGATCCGGGCGCTGCGCGACTACATCGACGATTTTTTCGCCGGGGTCGAGGTGCCGCATCCCGATCAGGCGGTGGCGGTCGGCGGCAGCGCGACCTCCCTGCGGACCCTGGTGGGTGCGGTGCTCGAGTACGAGACCTTGGAGCGGGCGGTGCGGGTGCTGACCGGGGCGGAGATCGGTGAGGTCGCGAAGCGGTTCGAGCTCGACGCGCGGCGGGTTCGGATCCTGCCGGCGGGGGTGCTGATCCTCGAGAAGCTCTCCGAGCTGCTCGGCCAGCCGCTTCAGATCGGCAAGGGCGGACTGCGCGAGGGAGTCATCCTCGACCTGCTCACCAACGGCGCCACGACCGCGGTCGCCGCCTGAGCGGCCCGCCGCATCGGGCATGCGGCTCGCGTTAGGCTGATTCGCATGTCGAAGGCACGTCCGATCCCCGGGCTGGGAGAGGACGACTCCTACGCGTCGGGGGCCGCCAAGGTCGTCGCCACCCGCGCCCGGGAGCTGGCCGACCATGCCGAGGGGGTGCTCGACACGACCGACATCGAGCGTCTGCACGACATGCGGGTCGCGACGCGGCGGCTGCGCGCGGCGCTCGAGGTGTTCGAGCCCTGCTTCCCTCGCAAGCGCTACCGGGCCGCGCTCGGGGAGGTCAAGGCGTTGGCCGCCGCGCTCGGCGAACGTCGCGACCGCGATGTCGCGATCGTCGCCCTGACCGGCTTCGGGGCCCGCGTCGGTCGGGCCGAGGCGCCGGGCCTCGCCAGCCTGATCCGCGAGCTCCGCGCCGAGCAGGCGCGGGCCAACGAGGCGCTGGCGCCGTTGGTGACGCGAGAGCGGCTGCGAGCGCTCGACGGGCGGTTGCACGACTTGGTCGCGGCGGCCGCCGATGACGACGGGGCGGCCGTCGGCGCGGCGGGCGACGGCCGACCGGTCGGCCGCGAGGCGGCCGTCGGATGAGGGCGAGGTCGATCAAGAAGCTCGATCCCGAGCGCAGCCTGGCCGAGAACGCGGCGAGGATCGTCGAGACGCGAGCCGACGAGCTGCGTTCCTTCGCCCCGGCGGCGCTCGAGCCCGATGGCTCGTCGGCTCAGCACGACATGCGGATTGCCGCCAAGCGGTTGCGATACGTGCTCGAGGCAACCGGCTTCTGCTTCGGGCGACCGGCCGTGATCGCCCGCCGGCGCGCGAAGGAGCTTCAGGAGGTGCTGGGCGAGATCCACGATTGCGACGTGATGTTGCCGCGGATCGCCGCGCACGTCGAGCGGTTGCGGGCACAGGACGCCGAGGCAGTTCGCGAGCGGGCCGGCCAGGCGCTGGACCTTGACCCGGCGCTCGCGGCGCAGGCCCCCAACCGGACCGCGTATCGGGGCCTCGAGGTGCTCGCCGTCCACACGGCCGCTCGTCGGGCCGTGCTCTTCGACCGGTTCACCGAGCTCTGGGCAGGGATCGAGCGCGACGGTGATCTCAGGCGGCTGCGGCGGGCGACCGCGCGCAAGCGCGACGAGGCGCGCGAGCGGCGCGGCTCGAGCGAATCAGGCGCCTCGCCGACGAACGCTGCGCCCCGACCCGCTGTGCTCTGAGTCGCGACCGCACCCTGCGGGTAGATTGCAGCGAGTGGCGGGACCCTGCATGATCGTGCGACGCGCGGCCGCGCTCGCGCTGATCGCACCGATGCCGTGGCTCGCCACGGCCGCGACCGCGCACGCCGATTTCACCCCGGGGGCGCCCGGGCTGGGCGACCCCTTCTTCCCGCGCGCCGGCAACGGCGGCTACGACGTCTCCAAGTACGACATCGCGCTCGACTACACCCCGAAGTCCAACCTGCTCGGCGGCCGCACGCGGCTGACCGCCACGGCGACCCAGGACCTGAGCAGCTTCGACCTCGATTACCGTGGCCCTCGGATCGGCTCGGTGAAGGTCGCGGGCGCGAAGGCCCGATTCGAGCGCGACGGCCAGGAGCTGGCGATCACGCCCGCGGCGCCGATCGCGAGCGGCACCGTGTTCACCGTCGCGGTCGAGTACCGAGGCCATCCTCACTACGTCCAGGACCCCGACGGATCGAAGGACGGATGGGTGCAGACCGACGACGGCGCCTTCGTGGTCGGCGAGCCCCAAGGGGCGCCGACCTGGTTTCCCTGCAACGACTATCCGACCGACAAGGCCCAGTTCTCGATCGAGGTCACGGTGCCCAAGGGGCTGAAGGCGATCGGCAACGGGCGTCTCGCGGAGGTCGACCGCCGCCGCCACCAGACCACGTGGCACTGGGTCGAGAAGCAGCCGATGGCGACCTACCTCGTCACCGCGAGCGTCGGAAGGTTCAAGCTCGAGCGCTCGACCGCCGCCGGCGTGAAGTCGGTGGTCGCCATGGATCCGCGGGTCGTGAAAAAGTCGCGTTCCGCGCTCGGCGAAGCTGCCGAAGATCATCAAGCTGTTCAGATCGCTGTACGGGCCTTACCCGTTCGGCGACACCGGCGCAGTCGTCGATCACGCCCCCCAGGTGGGCTACGCGCTCGAGACCCAGACCCGCCCAAGCTTCGACCGCCCGGTCGACGACGTCACCCTCGCGCATGAGACCTCGCACCAGTGGTTCGGTGACAGCGTCAGCCTCCAGAGCTGGCCGCAGATGTGGCTCAACGAGGGCTTCGCCACCTGGTCGGAGTGGCGCTGGACGCAGGCCCAAGGCGGACTGACAACCGCTCGGCAGTTCCGCGAGCTCAAGCGCGAGCCCGCGAGCCGCAAGCAGCTCTGGGGTCCGCCCCCGGCCGTGATTCCGAGCCCGGAGAAGCTCTTCGCGACCTCGGTCTACGTCCGCGGCGCGATGGCGCTCGAGGCGCTGCGCCAGCGGGTCGGCGACCAGGCGTTCTACGCGACCATGCGCACCTGGGCGACCGAGCACGCCTACGGCAACGCGACGATCGAGGAGTTCATCGCGCTGGCCGAGGCGCAATCCGGACAGCCGCTCGACTCGCTGTTCGAGACCTGGCTCTACGAGGTCGGCAAGCCAATTTGAGCCGCCGTTCGGGCGGCGCCACGGCAAGCCTCAGCCCAGCCCGGTTTCGCGAGCCGGCCCGAGCGCGACGCGGCTGTAGCCTGTCGGCGAGGCCGTGAGCACGTTCGAGACCCAAACTCCGACCGTTACCGGCGTCGAGGAGACGCCGGCCGCCGTGGCCGCCCTCGGCGCCTCCGATCTCGAGCGGCCCGAGCTCTACTTCAACCGCGAGCTCTCCTGGCTCGACTTCAACGACCGCGTCCTCCAGCTCGCCGAGGATCCGTCGGTGCCGCTGCTCGAGCGGGCGAAGTTCGCGGCGATCTGGGAGTCCAACCTCGACGAGTTCTTCATGGTCCGGGTCCCGAACCTCCAGGATCAGGTCGAGGCCGGGACGCCCGGGCGCGGCGCCGACGGGATGAGCCCCGCCGCGCAGCTGGCCGCGATCCACAGCCGTGTCGCGAGCCAGCGCGCGCGCGTCTCCGGTTGCTTCGAGCGCGAGCTGCGCCCGACGCTCGCGGAGCACGGGATCCGGATGATCTCGGTCGAGCAGGCTTCCGCGGAGGAGCGCCACGAGCTCGATCAGCTGTTCGAGCGACAGGTGTTCCCTGTGCTCACCCCGCTGGTGATCGGCCGCGGCCGCCCGTTTCCCTACATCTCCAACCTCTCCCTCTCGCTGGCCGTCGTCCTCTTCGACCCCGAGAAGGAGAACCAGATCCTGGCCCGCGTCAAGGTGCCGAAGGAGCTGCTGGGACGGTTCTTGAGCGTCGGCAACGGGAGCGGGACGACGCTGGTGCCGCTCGACGCGCTGATCGCCGGGCACCTCGGCTCGTTGTTCCCGGGGATGCAGGTGATCGAGCACTCGCTCTTCCGCGTCACCCGCGACACCGACTACGACGTCTCCGACGAGGCGGACGACGTCCTCCAGGCGGTCGAGGAGGAGCTCCGTCGCCGGCGCTTCGGCGAGCTCGTGCGGCTCGAGGTGGATGCGGCGATGAGCCCGCGGCTTCGCGACCAGTTGGTCAGCGCGCTCGGCGTCTCCGACGACGAGGTCTACGACGTCGACGGTCTGCTCGACCTCTCCGACCTCTGGGACCTCGTCGGGCTGACGGGCCACAAGGAGCTGCGTGATCCGCCGTTCACGCCGGTGACGCCGCCGCGGCTGATCTTCGGGGAGGACGGCAAGGAGGGCAACGTGTTCACCGCGATCCGCGAGGCCGACCTGTTGGTCCACCACCCCTATGACTCGTTCACCTCCTCGGTCGAGAGGTTCGTCAACCAGGCGGTCGCCGACCCGAACGTGTTGGCGATCAAGCAGACCGTGTACCGGACGAGCGCCGATTCGCCGCTGGTCCCGGGGTTGATCGACGCCGCCGAGCGCGGCAAGCAGGCTGTCTGCATGGTTGAGCTCAAGGCGCGCTTCGACGAGCGCGCCAACATCAGCTGGGCGAAGAAGCTCGAGCAGGCGGGCGTCCATGTCGTCTACGGGATCCCGGCGCTGAAGACGCACGTCAAGTGCGTGCTCGTCGTGCGCCGTGAGGGCGACGGCGTGCGCCACTACGTGCACATCGGCACCGGCAACTACAACCCGAAGACCGCCCGCATCTACACCGACCTGGGGCTGTTCACCTGCGATCAGGAGATCGGCGCCGACATCGCGGAGATGTTCAACTCGCTGACCGGTTACGCCCGCCCGCGCAGCTACCGCAAGGTTCTCGTCGCCCCGTTCAACCTCCAGAAGGGCATCCTCGAGGAGATCGATCGCACGATCGGCTCGCACTCCGAGCGGACCCCGGCGCGGATCCGGCTGAAGATGAACTCGCTGCTCGACGCGCCCTCGATCCGGGCGCTGTACCGCGCTTCGCAGGCGGGCGTCGACGTGCAGCTCAACGTCCGCGGGATCTGCGCGCTGCGTCCGGGCGTGCCCGGGGTCTCGGACAAGATCACCGTGACCTCGGTCGTCGACCGCTTCCTCGAGCACTCGCGGATCTACTCGTTCGAGCGCCACGGCGAGCCGGAGAGCGTCTATATCGGTTCCGCCGACCTCATGCCTCGCAATCTCTACAACCGGGTCGAGCTCGTGACGCCGGTCAGCGACGCGAAGGTCCGCGCCGAGCTCGTCGACGTGCTCGACCGCTCGCTGGCGGACAACACGAACTCCTGGGAGCTGGCCGAGGACGGCCGCTGGACACGCAGGCGGCCCGACGGCAGCCCGCGCAGCGTCCAGCGCGAGCTGATCGAGCGTCACATCGAGCGCGCCGCCTCAGGCGCCGCGGTCGAGACGCCGGTCGTCTAGCCCGGGCGTCGACGAGCCTCCGGCGATGCCCGAGCGGCACACCGCCTCCGGATACTGGCTCGAGGAGGCGCCGCCGGTGGCGCCCGCGCCGTTGCTCGAGGGCGACCAGAGCGCCGACGTTCTCGTCGTCGGCGGCGGTTACACGGGCCTGTGGGCGGCGTGGCATATCAAGCGGCTCGACCCCGCGGCGCGCGTGGTCGTCTGCGAGAGCGGCCGCTGCGGGGAGGGGCCCAGCGGTCGCAACGGCGGCTTCGTCAACGGGCTCTGGTTCAGCCTTCCCAGCCTTCGTCGGCGGTTCGGCGACCAGGCGGCGATCGCCGTCGCGCGCGCGGCGCAGCGGTCGGTCGACGAGATCGGCGAGTTCTGCGCCGAGCAGGGAGTCGACGCCTGGTACCGACAGGCGGGATACCTCCAGGTCTCCACGGCGCCCGGCTGGGACGGGGCCTGGGACGAGGCGCTCGCCTCGTGCGTGGCGCTCGACGAGCCTGATGCCTGCACCGCCCTCGACGCCGCCGAGGTCGAGCGTCGCTGCGCCTCGCCGATCTTTCGCGGCGGGGCGTTCTACCCCGGCGCCGCGACCGTGCAGCCGGCGCGCCTCGCCCGCGGCCTTGCCGCCCGGGTCCGCGAAAGCGGGATCACCGTGTTCGAGCGCAGCGCGATCGGGCGGGTGCGGCGCCGCGGCGAGGAGATCATCGCCGAGGGGGAGCGCGGCCGAGTTCGGGCGAAGACGGCGGTTCTGGCGACCGGCGGCGCGATCGCGGGGATCGCGGGGATGCGACGGCGGCTGACCCTGACCTCGAGTCACATCGTGATCACCGAGCCGGTCGGAGACCTGCTCGAGGAGATCGGCTGGACCGGCGGTGAGTGCATCACCGACTCGCGGGCGATGATCCACTACTTCCGAACCACTCCCGACGGCCGGATCGCGTTCGGCTGGGGCGCGGGCCGGGTCAGCTTCGCTGCCCGCACCCGGGGCCGCGCCGAGATCGACCCCACGGTGATCGCCGAGGTCGAGCGCCATCTGCTGCGCTTCTTCCCCGGCCTCACCGGGCGTCGGATCGCGCACGGCTGGGGAGGGCCGATCGACGTGTCGCCGAGTCACCTGCCGCAGATCGCAGAGCTCGAGCCGGGCGTGCACTGCGCCTTCGGCTACACGGGCCACGGCGTCGGCCCGTCGCAGCTGCTGGGTCGGTCGCTCGCGTCGCTGGCGCTCGATCGCCGTGACGACGCCAGCCGCCTCGCCTTCGTCGACCCGCCGCCGCTCCGCGTCCCCCCGGAGCCGTTCAGGTTCGTCGGCGGCTCGATAATCCGCCGCGCGATCATGCGCAAGGAGGACGCCGGCGAGCGCGCCGAGCGGCCGGGGCTCGCGACGCGGATCCTCGCCGGGATCCCTGAGCGGATCGGGATTCACGTCGGTCGCTGAGGCATCTGTGGGCCGCTCGCGGGCCAGCCCGCCCGGTCTCGCGGCAGGCCGGCGTCAGCCGCCGGCCCACCGGGTCTCGGCGCCCTTCCGCGCCGCGGTCGGGGCCAGCCCCAGGCGTCGGGCGACGGCGATTGAGGCGCGGTTGTGCGGATCGATGTACGCGCTGAACGTGGCGACGTCCACCGTCCGCAGCCACGCGATCACCGCGGCCGCGGCCTCGGCCGCCAGCCCGGCTCCACGGTCCCGCGAGGCGATCACCCAGGCGAGCTCCGCGTCGAGGCCTCGATCGCCGGCGCTCAGCGTCGCCTGAATGAAGCCGGCCGGCCGGCCCTCGGCGCGCAGCCGCAGCACCCAGTTCAACCAGCCGCGGCAGCCGTCTGGCGACACCCCGCGCGCCCGGCGCGCGTAGCTGAGCTCGAGCTCGGCCACCGACGGTGGCGAGCCTCCCGTGTACCGGTAGACCGTCGGGTCGGCGAGCACAGGCGCCATCTCACGCGCGTGGTCGGCTCGCAGCGGCTCGAGGCTCAGCCGCTCGGTCAGCATCGGCTCGGCCCTCGGCCAGCTCGCATCCGACATTCCCTGAGGGTCTCAGCTTGCCCGGCGCCGTGGACCCGGCCGCAGCGGGGCCTACGATGCCTTGGTGGCCGCGCGTCGCACGATCGCCCACCTCGACATGGACGCGTTCTACGTCGCGGTCGAGCTGCTGCGGCGGCCGGAGCTGCGCGGCAAACCGGTAATCGTCGCCGGGCGCGGGCCACGGGCGGTGGTCACCACGGCCTCCTATGAGGCGCGCCCGTTCGGGGTCGGCTCGGCGATCCCGGTCGCCCACGCGAGGCGCCGCTGTCCCGAGCTGGTGCATCTGCCGGTCGACATGGCGCACTACCGGCAGCGCTCCGGCGAGGTGATGGCGCTGGTCGCCGAGCTCGACGTCCCGACCCAGCGGGTCTCGCTCGACGAGGTCTACCTGGACCTCTCCGGGCTTCCGGATCCGGTGGCGCGGATGAGCGGCCTCGTGCGCGCGATCCGCGAGCGCCTCGAGCTCGACGCCTCGTTGGGGATCGGGCCCAACAAGCTGGTCGCCAAGGTCGCCTCCGACGCCGAGAAGCCGCGTGGCTTCGTCGTCCTCACCCGCGTGCAGGCCGCGCGGCGGTTCGCCGACCAGCCGCCGCGGCTGATCCCGGGAGTGGGTCCGAAGACGGCGGAGCGCCTCGCCGAGATCGGGATCGAGACGATCGGGGCCCTGCAGCGCCATCCCAAGGACGACCTCGTGCGCCGCTTCGGGCCGAGCCACGGCGCGGCGCTCCACGACCGGGCTCACTTCCGCGACGACTCGCCGGTCGCCGACGGCGAGGTCAAGTCGCAGTCGGTCGAGACGACCTTCGACTACGACATCTCGGACCTCGACCGGCTCGGGGGCATCCTCGCCGAGCAGTCGAGGCGACTCGCCGACGGGCTTCGCAAGCGCGGCCTCGCCGGACGGACGATCGCGATCAAGGTCCGCCTCGACGACTGGACGACGGTGACCCGGGCGCAGACGATCGCCGCGCCGACGAACGATCCGGGGTTGATCGAGGCGACCGCCCGCGAGCTCTTGCGAGCCTACGATCCGCCGCGCCCCGTGCGGCTGCTCGGGGTTCGCGTCGCCTCATTCGGCGACCCCGAGCCGCGCGCCGCCGCCGGCCCGCAGGCGCTGACCCTGCTACCCGCCGCCTGACGATCACTGGCGGCTGGTCAGATGCCAGCCGCCGCAGAGATCACAGTGATAGATGCCGAGCCGGCGGCCCTCCATCCGGGCGCGGTAGGCCGCGTCGTCGGCCTCGCGCTCGGTCTCGAAGCGGCGCTTTCGCCGGCACGCCTGAATCGCGTTCGCGGCCGGGATGCGCTCCTCGGGCATCGCTACAGGATGCCGAACACGAGCGCGTAGAAGACGACGCCGGCGATCGTCGCGCCGATCAGCGCCGTCGCCGCCTCGCGATCGTCGCGCGACAGGAACAGCAGCGTGCCGACGACACCGACCAGCGGCAGCAGGAAGGATCCCACCGAGGCGGCGAGGATCGTGTTGCGGCGCTTGCGCTGCTCGTCGGTCACCGGCTATCCGACAGCGCGATCACGAGCTCGCGCACCGCGCCCGGATAGCGCCAGGTGATCCCGCCGTGTCGGCCGTCGAAGAGCTCGAGCGTGTGATCGACGCCGAGCTTCTCCAGCGCCCCGGCGAACGCCCGGGCGCCGAGGTCGAGGAAGTACTCGTCGGACTTGCCGGCGTCGAGGTAGATGCGGCGCATCGAGCGCAGCGCCTCGCCGTGGCCCGGCGCCATCCGAACCGGGTCGCGGGCGAGCCATCGCTCCCAGACCTCGTCGATCAGGCGTCCGGTCTCGATCTCATACGGCAGCAGGGCCTTGCCCGGGCGGTCGGGGTCGGGCGAGTAGCAGGCCGCGTACGCGTAGTCCTCCAGCGGCCGCGCGAACCGGGCGAAGTCGAACCCGTCGGCCTCGGCGAGCCGCTCGAAGAAGACCTCGAGCGAGCCCGCGAACTCGTCGCGCAGCACCCGGGCCGTTTCGCGAAATCCGGGCGCGTAGCAGACCTCGAACAGCGCGTCGCCGGCGTGCGAGGCGAGCGCACCGAAGACGTCGGGGCGCATCATCGGCACCACCATCGCCCCGTAGCCGCCCGACGACTTGCCGGTCAGGCCACGGTGGTCGCGATCGGCGGCGGTCGGGTAGCGCCCGTCGATGTACGGGACCACCTCGTCGCAGAGGTAGTCCTGGTAGCGGCCGGTGCTGGTCGAGTTGAGGAACTGCGAGCCTCCATACGTGGTCCAGCAGTCGACGAAGACGACGATCGCCGCGGGGCAGTCGCCGCCGGCGAACATCGCGTCGATCCGCTCGATCACCGTCGGCTCGAACGCGTCGCGATTTCCAAGCATGTCGAGCTGGCCGGTGAATCCCTGGATGAAGTAGACGGTTGGCAACGGCTTCGGATGGTCGAGCTCGACGCCGGGCGAGCGGTAGACGTAGAGCGGTCGCGTCGTCGGATCGCCGAGCGGGTTGGCCTCGAGCAGCTCGGACTCGACCGCGAGCGAATCCAGCGTCCCGTCCAACGGCCGCTGCCACGGGACGCCGACCGGGCCCTCGACCTCGCGCAGGCTCATCGGCCGCGCGCCGCTCGGCTCACGCACCCGCCCCCTCGCGCGGCGACCGGTCCGCGCTGCTGTACGGGTACCACCAGTCCTTGGGCGCGATCTCGGTCTCGATGTGGACGTGCTTGGTCTCCTGAAACGCCTCCAGCCCCTCACGGCCGAGCTCGCGCCCGAGGCCCGACTGCTTGAAGCCGCCGAACGGGCCCGCGTCGTTGTCGGTGAGCGGGTCGTTGAACCACACCGTTCCCGCCTTCAGCTCGCGCATGCAGCGGACCATCGTCTTCAGCTCGGAGGTGTAGACGTTCGCGCCGAGGCCGAACCGGGTCGAGTTGGCGAGCGCGATCGCCTCGTCCAGCGATCCGACCGGAACCAGCGGGGCCACCGGGCCGAAGGTCTCCTCGCGCAGCAGCTCGGTCTCCGCCGGGGCCCCGGTGACCACGGTGGGGGCGAAGAAGTGACCGCGATCATGGCCCGCGCCATCGCCGCCGATCACGATCTCGGCGCCGGCGTCGACGGCCGCCGCGACCTGGGCGGCGACCTTCTCGCGCTGGGAGGCGGAGACCATCGGGCCGACGTCGGTGGCCGGATCCATCGGGTCACCGAGCACCAGCCCACGGGTGTGGTCGACGAACGCGGCCAGGTAGTCGTCATAGAGCTCGCCGGCGACGTAGAAGCGCTCCGCCGACGTGCACACCTGGCCGGCGTTCAGAAACGCGGCCCAGGCGCCCCCGCGCGCGGCGACGTCGAGCCGGTCGGCGACGTCGGCACAGACGATGAACGGATCCTTGCCGCCCATCTCGAGGTTGACGCGGGCGACGCGCTCGGCACACGCGGCGGCGATCCGCTTGCCGGTCTCGACCGAGCCGGTGAACGCGACGCACTCGACCCGCTGATCGGCGACGATCGCGGCGCCAACCTCGCCCGCACCGCAGAGCACGTTGACCACCCCTCCGGGAAGGTCCGAGAAGCAGTCGGCGGCGGCGAGCGTCGACAGCGGGGTCAGCTCCGAGGGCTTGCAGACGGTCGCGTTGCCGGCCGCGAGCGCCGGCGCGAGCTTCCAGGCGAGCAGCAGCAACGGGTAGTTCCAGGGCACGATGCAGGCGGTTACCCCGACCGGGTCCTTGACCACCATCGAAAGCTGGGTCGATTCGATCGACGGGATCACCCGCCCGCCCTCGTCGCGGCCGATCTCGGCGTAGTAGTCGAACGCCGCCGCGGTCCATCCGATCTCGTCCGAGTTCTCGATCAGCGGCTTGCCGCCCTCGAGGGTCATCAGCCGCGCGAGCTCGTCGGTGCGCTCGCGCAGGCGGCCCGCGACCTCGTGGAGCATCTCGCCACGCTCGACCGCGGGCGTCCGCTCCCAGGACCGCTGGGCATCGGTCGCGGCGGCGAGCGCGGCGTCCAGCTGGGCGTCCGAGGGTGCGCGCAGGGTCGCGACCCTCTCCTCGTTGTAGGGATTCTCCACCTCGAGCTTCACGCCCTCGCCCTCGACGCGCTCGCCGCCGATCACGAGCCGGGTCTCGATCTCGCCCACGATCGCGATGCTATACGCAGCGGTCGAGCGGGTACCGTTGTCCGCAATGGGCGACGGGGGCACCTCAGAGCAGGCCGGGCGCCGCGGGGAGAGCGAGGAGGAGCGACTCGATCGCAACCTGATGGAGTTGACGCAGGAGCTGCGTGTCGTGCTCACCGGCATCCAGGTCCTGTTCGCTTTCCTGCTCGTGGTCCCGTTCCAGCAGGGCTGGACGCAGGTGACGGATTTCGAGAAGACCGTCTACTACGTCACCCTGCTGCTCACGGCTGCGGCCTCGACCTGCCTGATCGCGCCCACGGTCCGCCACCGGATGCGGTTTCGCGAGCTCGACAAGAAGTGGGTCGTGTTCACGTCCAACCGCCTCGCGATCGCCGGGGTCGCGTTTCTCGGCGGCGCGATCTGCGGCGTGCTGATGCTGATCACGCACACCGTCTACGACAGCGCGCTGACGGCGATCGTCGTCGCGGTGTTCGCGGTCGCGATCGGCTGGTTCTGGTTCGCAGCGCCGATGGTCCGCGACCTGCGCACGCCGACGCAGGGGCGAGGTCCGGGCGAGCGGTAGCCGGGTTTCAGCCGCCGGCCGCTAGCCGGGTTTCAGCCGCCGGCCGCGCCCGGTGCCGGCGGGAACGCCGCCGTCCCGCTGTACGGCTCGCCCTCCTGCTCGGGGCGCACCGAGGCCAGCTGCTCGGCCCGTTGCTGCTGCCAGACGGTGAACGCCATCGCGAGGACGGTGACCGCGAACAGGATGGTCGCCATCACGTTGACCTCGACCGGGATCCCGCGCTGCGCGGCGCCGAAGATGTAGAGCGGGAAGGTGACGGTGGTCCCGGAGTTGAAGTTGGAGATCACGAAGTCGTCGATCGAGAGCGCGAAGGCGAGCAGCGCCGCGCCGACGATGCCCGGCATCAACAGGGGCAGCGTCACCTTGCGAAAGGTGGTGAACGCGTCGGCGCCGAGATCACGCGCCGCCTCCTCGAGACTGCGGTCGAAGCCGATCAGCCGCGAGCGAACGACGACGACCACGAAGCTGATCGAGAACATCACGTGGGCGATCAGCAACGTGCTGAAGCCGAGCGAGACGTTGTAGGTGACGAACATCGAGAGCAGTGCGGCGCCGATCACCACCTCGGGGGTCGCCATCGGGATCACGATCAGGAAGTTGGCTGGACCGCGGCCGAAGAACTCATAGCGGACCAGGGCGAGGGCGATCAGGGTCCCGAGGATGGTCGAGATCAACGTCGCGAGCGCCGCCAGTTCGAGGCTGGTCAGCATCGCGTCGTTGAGCTCCGGGATGCCGAAGGCGTTGGACCAGTGGTCGAGCGTGAACCCCGACCACGTGAAGTTGTAGCGACCCTCGGGATCGTTGAACGAGAAGGCGATGATGATCGCGATCGGCAGCAGCATGTAGGCGACCGCCGCGCCGGCGAAGATGCTGACCCCGTTGCGCCGCAGCCAGCTCATCTGGCCGGCTCCGCCTCCTCGCCCATCAGCGCCTCCGAGCCGGCGAAGCGAATGTAGATCACGACCACGACCATGATCACCAGCAGGAGCACGAACGAGAGCGCCGCCGCGGACGGGTAGTCGCGCTGCGTGAGATAGAGCGACTGGATCGTGTTACCGATCATCCTGTTGCTCGGGCTGCCGAGGAAGAAGGCGTTGATGTAGTCGCCGACGGCCGGGATGAAGGTGAGCAGCGTTCCGGCGACGATCCCCGGGGCGGTGAGCGGCAGAGTCACCTTGCGAAACGTCGTGCTGGCCGAGGCGTAAAGGTCGTTGGCCGCCTCGATCAGGCTTTCGTCGATCCGCTCGAGGCTGGCGTAGAGCGGCAGGACCATGAACGGGAGGAAGTTGTAGGTGAGCCCGGCGATCACCGCCGCGCCGGTGGCCAGGATCCGGCCATCGTCGCCGATCACGCCGACGGTCCGCAGTGCGTCGACGAGTGGGCTCTCGTCGGAGAGGATCGTCTCCCAGGCCAGGGTGCGGATCAGGTAGGTGGTGAAGAACGGGGCGATGACCGCGAACAGGAGGACGTTTCGCCACCGGCCCGCCTTGAATGCGATCGCGTAGGCGAGCGGGTAGCCGATCAGCAGGCAGAGCACCGTCGCCGCCCCGGCGTAGAGCAGCGAGCGCAGGAACTGGGTGTCGTAGAGGGTCAGGCTGTCGCTGAAGTTGGCGAAATCCAACCCCGGACTGAACCCCTCCTCGAGGCTGGCGCCCTCGTACAGCGAGATCCGTGCCATGAAGTACATCGGCACGAGGAAGAAGAGGAGCAGCCAGACGATCCCCGGCCCGAGCAGGAAGTACGGGGTCAGGCGTCGTCTGGCTGCCATGTCCCTAATCGGTGCGCGCTAGCCGCTGACCACCGCTTCGAACGCCGCAGTGATCTTCTGCTCCTCCTCGCCCGAGATCACCGGCGCCGAATCGCACTTGGCGGTGAACTTGTCGTCGGGGAAGATCAGCGGGTTGTTGGCGATCTCCGGGTCCTGCTTGACGAGGGCCTCCTTGGTCCCCGCCACCGGCGAGACGTAATTGACGTAGGCCTCGATCTGCGCCTGGTTCTTCGGCTCGTAGACGTAGTCCATGAACGCCTCGGCCGCCGTCGGGTTCGGCGCCCCCACCGGGATCACCATGTTGTCCGACCACAGCATGCAGCCCTCGTCGGGCATGCGCCACTCGATGTCGGGGTTGTCGGCCTGCAGCTGCACGGCGTCGCCCGACCAGCCGATCACCGCGACCGCGTCGCCCGAGGTCAGATCGCGGGCGTAGTCGTTGCCGGTGAAGCGCCGGATCTGGCCGGAGCTGACCGCCTCGTCGATCTTGTCGATCGCCGCCATCCAGTCCTCCTCGGTGGCGTTGGCGACGTCGACCCCCATCGACTTCATCACCAGTGGCACCGTGTCGCGCATCTCGGTCAGCATCTCGACCTTGCCCTTGTACTTGGGGTCGAACAGGTCCTCGATCGAGGTCACGTCGGGGGCCAGGTCCTTTCGCACGATGACCCCGGTCATCCCGCTCTGCCACGGCACCGAGAAGTCGCGGTTCTGGTCGAAGGACGGATGCTGGAGGCTGGGCACGAGGTTCTTCTCGACGTTCGGGAGCGCCGCCTTGTCGAGGTTCTGCAGGTAGCCGAGCTCGTACATCTTGCCCGCCATCCAGTCGGTGACGACGACGATCGAGCGGCCGCCCGCCTCGCCCTGGTCGAGCTGCGGCTGCAGCTTGCCGAAGAACTCGGCGTTGTCGTTGACGTCCTCGATGTACTTGACCGAGACGCCGCTCTCCTTCTCGAAGTCCGGGACCGTCTGCTTGTCGATGTACAAGGGCCAGTTCGAGATCGTGAGATCCCCGGAGGGCTCGCCCGAGGCGTCTACCGTGGCGATGTCGCTCGTGTTGCCGCCGCCGATCTCGTCGTCATCGCCGCCGCACGCCACCAGCACGAGCGCCGCCAACAGCGCGACCGCCGCGCCCAGAAGCTTCGTCTTCGTCATTTCTGCCCGCCTCCTTGGGTTGGCGCCGCTTCGGGCGCTCCTTCTTGGGTTGGCGCCGCTTCGGGCGCTCTCGACTCTCTGACTACATGGGTGTGCTCGGGTGCCCATGTCAGGCGCACCGGAGCGCCGCCTCCCGGCAGCCGGGAACGTTCACCTTCATCGGCGTTCGGGACCAGCACGGTGATCGCCACGTCGCCGGGCAAGCGGACCACCAGTTGGGTCGCGGTGCCGAGATAGACCGAGCTCTCGACCTGGCCCTCGACCGAGGGCCAGGAGCCACCGCCGGGCGCCTCGTCGGCCGGCCGGGTGACGTGGAGCTTCTCGGGGCGGACGACGGCATGGCAGCGCTCACCGGTTGGGATCCCGTCCGCGGTCGTCTCGAACTCCAGCCCCGCATCGAGGCGGACGCGCGATCGCCCGCCATTGGCGTGCACCACCTCGCCGGGCATCAGGTTCGAGACGCCTATGAACCCGGCGACGAAGGTGGTCGCGGGCCGTTCGTAGACCTCCTCGGGGACGTCCACCTGCTCGAAGCGGCCGCGGTTCATGACCGCGATCCGGTCCGACATCGTCAGCGCCTCCTCCTGGTCGTGGGTGACGTAGATGAACGTGATCCCGACCTCGCGCTGGATTCGCTTGAGCTCGATCTGTAGGCCCTTGCGCAGCTTCAGGTCGAGCGCGCCCAGCGGCTCGTCGAGGAGCAGGACCTTGGGGAGGTTGACGAGCGCCCGGGCGAGCGCGACCCGCTGCTGCATGCCGCCCGAGAGCTGGTTCGGACGCCGGTTGAGTTCGGAGGCGAGCCCGACCCGCTCCAGCTCGCTGCGCACGCGGCGCTCGATCTCGCCCTTGTCGACGCGCTTGCGCTCGAGCCCGAAGGCGACGTTCTCGCGGACGTTGAGGTGGGGGAAGAGCGCGTAGCTCTGAAAGACCGTATTCGTCGGGCGCTTGTGGGCAGGCAGCCCGGCGACGTCGCTGCCCTCGATCAGGATCCGCCCCGCGGTCGGTTGCTCGAAGCCGGCGATCACCCGCAGCGTCGTCGTCTTGCCGCAGCCGGAGGGGCCGAGCAAGGTGAAGAACTCCCCCTCGGCGATCTCGAGGTCGAGCTCGCGAACGGCGAGGAAGTCGCCGAACGCCTTGCTCACGCCCTCCAACTGCACGCTGGTCGACGTGTCCACGCGATCGCTCTCCTCAACTGTGTTCACGCGATCGCTCTCCTCAACTGACAATGCTCTCCCGCCGACAACGCCGTTCAGGCTAAGTATCCACTGATCCGGACGCAAGTGGCGAAAGCCCCAAAACGTCCAACGGAGCTTATACGCAGAGGCCAATGATCTAGCCTGATATTGAACCTAATCCCGGTTGTGCTCGCCATGATCGCGGAGTACGGTTGTACGGAACGTCGAGACTGGATGGACCAGAAGTCGCAGGAGGAAAGATGGCGTCGACCGACACGGTAACCGAGCAGCGCGTGGGAAGCGACCTTCAGGCGGTCGCGCGCCGGCATCTCTGGATGCACTTCACCCGCATGGGCTCCTACGACCACGTCAACCACGTCCCGATCATCGTTCGGGGCGAGGGGCCGTACGTCTACGACGAACACGGCAAGCGCTATCTGGACGGGCTCTCGGCTCTGTTCTGCGTCAACGCCGGCCACGGGCGCACCGAGATCGGCGAGGCGATGGCCGCCCAGGTCGCCGAACTCGATTTCGTCACCGTCTGGAGCTACGCCCATCCCCGCGCGATCGAGCTCGCCGAGCGAATCGCCTCGCTCGCCCCGGCCGACCTCAACCGGGTGTTCTTCACCTCCGGGGGCTCGGAGGCCGTCGAATCGGCGATCAAGCTCGCCCGCGCCTACCACCAGCGGACCGGCAACCCGCGCAAGATCAAGTTCCTGAGCCGCGAGGTGGCCTACCACGGGACCACGCTGGGGGCGCTGCAGGCGACGGGGATCACCGCGCTGCGCACCGACTTCGAGCCCCTCGTGCCCGGCGGGATCAAGGCCCCGAACACCAACAGCTACCACTGGCCCGATGACCGCGACCCGCTGTGGGCTGCCGATCAGATCGAGGAGAAGATCCTCTTCGAGGGCCCGGAGACGGTCGCCGCCGTGATCCTCGAGCCGCTCCAGAACGCGGGCGGCTGCATCCCGCCGCAGGACGGCTACTTCCAGCGCGTACGCGAGATCTGCGACCGCCACCACGTGTTGCTGATCTCCGACGAGGTGATCTGCTCCTGGGGCCGGCTCGGGCACTACTTCGGATGCGACCGTTACGGCTACGTCCCCGACATCATCACCACCGCCAAGGCGCTGACCTCGGCGTACGCGCCGATGGGAGCGATGATCGCCTCCGACCGCGTCTACGAGCCCTTCGCCACGGGCAAGGCGTCGTTCACGCATGGGTTCACCTTCGGCGGGCATCCGGTCGCCGCGGCAGCCGCGATGGCGAACCTCGACATCTACGAGCGTGAGGACCTCTGCGGGCACGTGCTGCGCAAGGAGGGCGAGTTCCGCGGCCTGCTCGAAGGGCTCCGCGACATCCCCATCGTCGGCGACGTGCGAGGCGACGGGTACTTCCACGCGATCGAGCTCGTCCGCGACCAGGCGACCAAGGAGACGTTCACCGACGAGGAGTCCGAGCACTTGCTGCGCGGCTTCCTCTCCGGTGAGCTGTACCGACGCGGGCTGATCTGCCGCGCCGACGATCGCGGCGACCCCGTGGTCCAGCTCGCCCCGCCGCTGGTCTGCGACACCGAGCAGTTCGAGGAGATCGAGGCGGTGCTGCGGTCGGTGCTCAACGAGGCCGCGGACCGGATGGAGAGCGGCTTCCGCACGGAGGATCTCTGACCCCTCGGAGAGCTCGATGCTCACGGTAGGCAGGTTGATCGCCGATTGCGGCCTCGAGCTCGCCGCCGGCCAGGGCGGCGCCGGGCGGCCGGTGCGCTGGGTCCACATCTCCGAGCAGGAGGACCCGACCCCGTGGCTGTCGGGCGGGGAGCTGCTGCTGACCACCGGCTACACCCTCGCGGGCGGGCCGCGCCAGCGCCGCTACGTCGAGCGGCTCGCCGACCACGGCCTCGCGGGGCTCGGGTTCGGGACCGGGTTCGACCACAAGCGGTTGCCGAAGGGGATCGTCGACGGGGCCCGCGAACGGGAGCTGCCCCTGTTCGAGGTGCCGTATGAGATGCCGTTCATCGCGATCACCGAGCGCGCCGCATCGCACCTGGTCAACGAGCAGTTCGACGCGCTCGAGCGCGGCGTCCAGGTCCACCAGCGGCTCGAGCGGCTGGTGATCGAGGACCGGGGGCTGGGCGAGGTGCTCGCCTCCACCGCCGCAGCGGTCGGCGGCGCCGCGATCGTGATCGACGCCGGCGGCCGCGAGCTCGGCCGGCGCTCGAGCGGCCGCGAGCCGGATCCGGACGCGATCGCAGCCCTGGCCACCGAGCTCGCCGCTCAGTCGCCGGCCGGCGCTCGCGCCCCGTACGCGCCCGAGCATCCGGCGCTCGCGGGGCGCGCGCTCGCGGTCCCGGTACCGGGGCGCCGCGGCGGCGAGCCGGTCGCCTGGCTCGTCGTGGTCTCCGACGACGAGCCGCTCGGCGACTTCGAGCGGCTGTGCGCGCGCCAGGCGTCGATGGTCGTCGGGCTCGAGCTGATGCGCGAGCGGGTCGTGCGCGAGACCGAGCGCCGCCTCGCCGGCGACCTGCTCGCCGACGCGCTCGGCGATCGCCTCGACCCCGACGAGCTGCGCGGCAGGCTGCGGCCGTTCGGGATCGGCGCCGAGGCGGCGGTGCTGATCTTCGATCTCGACGATCCGCCGGCCGCCGAGGCGACGCTCGAGGGCGCGCTCGCCGCGGCGGGCGTCCCCGCCCTGGTCGCGACCAGCGCCGCCGCCGGACGGCCGCTGCTCTGCGCGGTCGTCGATGCGGCCACCGACCCGATCGGCACCGCGCGGCGGGCGCTCGAGACGCTCACCGGGGGGGCGGGGCGCAACGGGGTCCGGGCCGCCGCCAGCCGGCCGGCCGGCGTCGGCTCGCTGCGGCGCGCCTTTCACGAAGCGCGGTGCGCGCTCGAGGCGACCTCGGTCGCCGAGGGGCACTCCGACGTCGCCTCGCACCGCGACCTCGGTGCGTTCACGCTCCTGCTCGCGCTCCAGGACGACGATGCGCTGCGGCTGTACAGCGACGGGCTGCTGGAGCCGATCGATCACACCGAGGGTGAGTACGGCGGTGAGCTGCTGCGCTCGCTGGAGGCGTTCATCGACAACAACGGCAATTGGGAGCGGGCCGCGCGCCAGCTCTACTGCCACCGGCACACGCTGCGCTACCGGATCCGCAGGATCGAGGAGCTCACGGGCCGGAACCTCGGCAACGCGACCGATCGGATCGAGCTGTGGCTGGCAATGAGAGCCCGGGAGTTGGTGAGATGAAAGTAGGCGTACCGACCGAGATCAAGTCCGACGAATACCGCGTCGCGATCACACCGATCGGGGTTCGCGAGCTGACCGAGCACGGCCACGAGGTGCTGATCGAGCGAGGCGCCGGCGAGGGCAGCGCGATCTCCGACGCCGCGTATGAGGCGCAGGGCGCGCGGATCCTGGCCTCGGCCGAGGACGTGTTCGCCGAGGCGGAGCTGGTGCTCGGCGTCAAGGAACCGCAGCCGGAGGAGGTGCCGCTGCTGCGCGAGGGGCAGACCCTGTTCACCTACCTGCACCTGGCGCCGGCTCCGGACCTCACCCGCGGGCTCTGCGAGTCGGGCGCGATCTGCGTCGCCTACGAGACCGTCGAGGATCGCCAGGGCCGGCTGCCGCTGCTCGCCCCGATGTCGGAGGTCGCCGGCAAGATCGCCACCCAGGCGGGCGCGTTCATGCTCGAGCGGCCGCTCGGCGGGCGGGGCATCCTGCTCGGCGGCGTCCCCGGCGTCCCACCGGCCAACGTGATGATCATCGGCGGCGGCGCCGTCGGCATGCACGCTGCCTTCATCGCGATCGGGATGGAGGCCGACGTGTTCATCTACGACGTCTCGCTCGACAAGCTGCGCGAGCTCGACGTCGCCTTCGGCGGGCGGGCCTCGACCGTGTTCAGCTCGCGGCTCTCGATCGAGGAGAAGCTGCCGGAGATGGACCTCGTGATCGGCGCCGTGCTCGTCCACGGGGCGCGAGCGCCGCACGTGATCACCCGCCCGCAGCTCGGTCTGATGAAGGACCGTACGGTGCTCGTCGACGTGGCGATCGACCAGGGCGGCTGCTTCGAGAGCTCGCGCCCGACCACGCACGGCGACCCGACCTACGAGGTCGACGGGATCATCCACTACTGCGTCACGAACATGCCCGGGGCCGTCCCGATCACCTCGACTTACGCGCTCACCAACGCGACGCTTCCCTACGTGCTGGCGCTCGCGGACCTCGGGCTGGCCGAGGCGGCGCGGCGCGACCCGGGGCTCAGGCTGGGCATCAACGTAGCCCGCGGCCAGGTCACCCACGCGGCCGTCGCCGCCGGGGTCCAGATGGACTACGTGCCGCCCGAGCAGCTGCTCGAGATCGGCGAGCCGGAGGCCGGCACGCCGGGCTCGGACGGGGCCGGCGCGACCGCGAGCCGCGCGGTCCCCAACGGTGGGAACTGACCGCGAGCCGTTTGCGAACGTCGAAGACGAATCTTAAGAAACGACATGGCCACCGCAACCGCAACCAAGCTTCAGAACTTCATCAACGGCGAGTTCGTCGACCCGGCCGACGGGCGGACCGAGGACGTGGTCAACCCATCGACCGGCGAGGTGATCGCCCAGGCCCCGGTATCCACAGCCGAGGACGTCGACCGCGCCGTCGGCGCGGCCCGCAGGGCGTTCGAGACCTGGGGCGTGACCACGCCACGGCAGCGCTCCGAGGCGCTGCTCGCGCTCGCCGACGCGATCATCGAGCACGGCGACGAGTTCGCCGACCTCGAGTCCGCCGACGCCGGCAAGCCGCGCCAGGCGTTCGTCGACGAGGAGCTCGAGATGTGCGCCGACAACCTGCGCTTCTTCGCCGGCGCCGCTCGCAACCTGGAGGGCAAGGCGGCCGGCGAGTACGTCGAGGGCCACACCTCATACGTTCGCCGCGAGCCGGTCGGGGTCTGCGGCCAGATCACGCCCTGGAACTACCCGCTGATGATGGCGATCTGGAAGCTCGGCCCCGCGTTCGCCGCCGGTTGCACGTCGGTGCTGAAGCCGGCCGAGAACACCCCGCTGTCGACCTTCAAGCTGGCCGAGATCGCGGCCGAGATCCTGCCCCCCGGGGTCCTCAACGTGGTCGCCGGTCACGGCGATCCCGCAGGCTCGTCGCTGGTCACCCACCCGGACGTCGACTTCGTCTCGCTGACCGGCTCCCCGGACACCGGCAAGTGGATCGCCAAGCACGCCGCGGACACCCTGAAGCGGGTCCACCTCGAGCTCGGCGGCAAGGCGCCGGTGATCATCTTCGACGACGCCGATATCCCGGCGACGGCGGAGTTCGTCGCCGCGACCGGGCTCTTCAACGCCGGTCAGGACTGCACCGCGGCGACCCGGATCCTCGCCTCCTCGAAGGTCTACGACGACGTCGTCTCCAGTCTCGCCTCCGAGGCGCAGGGCTACAAGATGGGCGACCTCAACGATCCCGAGACGACCCTCGGCCCGGTGATCTCGTCCCGCCAGCGCGAGCGGATCGAGGGTTTCATCGAGCGCAAGCCCGGCCACGCGGAGGTGGTCACGGGCGGCAAGGAGCCCGAGCTGCCGGGGTTCTACTACGAGCCGACCGTGGTCGCGAACCTCGAGCAGGACGACGAGATGGTCCAGAACGAGATCTTCGGGCCGGTGATGACCGTGCAGCGCTTCGAGGACGAGGCGAAGGCGATCGAGTGGGCGAACGGGACGCGCTACGGGCTCGCCGCCTCGGTCTGGACGCGCGACATCGGGCGGGCGATGAGGGTCGCGCATGCGATCCGCTTCGGCGCCGTTTGGATCAACAACCACATCACGATGGCGTCGGAGATGCCTCACGGCGGCTACAAGCAGTCCGGCTACGGCAGGGACATGTCGATGTATTCGGTGGAGGACTACACCGAGGTCAAGCACGTGATGGTGAACATCGAACCGTAGGCGAGTCGGGCTAGACCTCCGCCCCGATCAGCAGGCCGAGTTGGCGAGATTGGGCGACGAGGGTGCCGTCGGGTGCCCAGAGCTCGCCGTCCTCGTCGAAGAACCCGTCGCGGACGACCTGGTTGCGGAAGCGGCCGAGGAGGACGGAGTCCGGCAGGGGCAGCGCCGCGCGGAAGTGGATCGTGAGGTCGATGGTCGGCGCGGGGGCCAGCGCGGACAGGCGCGGCCACGGGGCCGGGTACCAGGCGTCGGCGAGGACGGCGATCGCGAGGGCGTCGAGCGGCCGACGCTCGAGCAGCCCGAGCCAGCCTCCGACCTCGCCACGATCGGAGCCGGTGAATGGAGCGTCGCCGAAGCGGCGTTGCATCGTCAGCCGGGAGGTGAACGCGGGCGGGTTCGCGCGCGGGAAGTCGCCGGCGAGCGGCTCCCGGGGCTGCGCCGGCTCGACCTCCGGCATCGGCCCGGCCTGCAGCTCGGGCCCGGGCCACGGCGCCGACCATGCCCCGACCGCGATCCCGATCAGCTTCCCGGACTGCTCGAGGCGTCCGCCGACCGAGGTCAGCGATCGCCCCCGGCGCTCGACGCCCGCGCGCACCGTGACCGGGCCGTCCTCGGGCGCGCGGAGGAAATGCATCGTCACCGAGCGCGCGGTCCGCGCGGGGTCGGCGACCGTCAGCTCGAGGCCGCGGAGCATGATCGCCATCACGTAGCCGCCGAGCGGGCCGCGCGGTGTCTCCCATCCGGGAGCGATCTCGCCGCTCCAGACCCCCTCCCCGGCGGGCTCGAGCGCGGTTTCCTCGTCGAAGCTGGGCATGGCCGGGGACGATATCCGCGGCGTCCGGGGACGAGTGTGATCCGGGTGCGGCCTAGCGCGCGTCGGCCAGGCGTCGCCACGGACGCCGGGCGCGGCGCCGGTCCTTGAGGATCCGTTGCGCGGCGTTGTGCCCCGAGCACCCCGTGACGCCGCCGCCCGGATGGGTGCCCGCGCCGCACAGATAGAGGCCGCGGACGGGGGTCGCGTACTGGGCCATCTCGGGATGCGGCCGCATGAACGCCATCTGGTCGAGGCCCTGCTCGCCCTGGAAGATCGAGCCGCCCTGGAGGCCGAAGATCCGCTCGAGGTCGGGCGGGGCGAGCACCTCCCGCTCGATCACGGCGCCGGGCAGGTTGGGGGCGAAGCGGCCGAGCTGATCGACGCACGCGTCGCCGTAGCGCTCGCGGGCCCCCTCGGGCCATGCCTCCTCGTCGGGCGGCCCGTACTGGGTGAACATCGTCATCACCCACCGCCCGTCGTCAGTGAGCGTCGTGTCGACGGCGGACGGCAGCTCGGCCTCGACGTAGGGATGCTCCGCGGGCCTGCCCAGCGTCGCGTCCTGCCACGCCCGCTCCAGGTAGTCGATCGACGGGCAGACGTTGACGCCGGCCGTCATCATCAGCCGCTGCTCGTCCTCGCTCACGCCCTCGTAGCGGGGGGGCTCGGAGAGCAGCAGGTTGACCTTCACCGACCCGCCGCGGGTCCGATAGCGCCGCATCTCCTCGCCGACCTCGGCCGGGAAATGCTGCGCGCCCGCGAGCTCGAGCACGGTGGTCTTCGGGTGCGCCCCGGAAGCGACGATCGGCGCCCGCAGCTCGGTGCCGTCCGCGAGCGTGACGCCGACGGCCGACCCGTCACGGACTTCGATCGACGAGACCTCGGCGTCGGTGCGGATCTCCGCGCCGGCGCTCGCCGCCGAGCCCGCGATCGCCTCACTGATCGCTCCCATGCCGCCGACGACCTGGCCCCACGCGCCCTCGATCCCGGCGCACTGGCCGAGCGCGTGATGCAGCAGGTTGTAGGCGGTGCCGGGCGTCCGCGGTCCGGCCCAGACGCCGACCACGCCGCTCGAGGCGGTCGAGCCCTTGAGGCCGTCGAGCTCGAAGTAGTCGTCGAGCAGGTCTCCGACCGACATCGTGAACACGCGCACGAGCTCGTGGATCTCGCGCTTGCCGAAGCCCGCCATCCGCGCCGCTTCGCGCACCAGCGCCCCCAGATCCGCGGGATGCTTCGACCCGAGCGCGGGCGGCTCGCGGAGCATCATCGGCTTGACGAATTGCGCCGCGCGCGAGAACAGCTCCTCGAAGCGCGGATACGCCTCGGCGTCGGTGCGCGAGTAGCGCGCGATCGACTCGGCGGTGCGCTCGACCTCGTTGAAGAAGAAGATCGGGCCGCGCTCGGTGAGCGACACGTAGGCCGGGTCGAGCGGGATCGCGCGGTAGCCGAACCGCTCCAGCTCCAGGTCGGCGACGACCTTGGGCTGGAGCATCGAGACGACGTAGGAGGCGCGCGAGACGCGCGCGCCGGGCCAGAGCTCCTCGGTGACGCAGGCGCCGCCGAGGATCGGCCGGCGCTCCAGGCAGACGACGCGAAGGCCCGCGCGGGCGAGGTACGCGGTCGCGGTGAGCCCGTTGTGGCCCCCGCCGACGACGATCGCGTCGTAGTCGCCGCCGCCGGCCCGCGGCGCGGACGGCTTCGCTTCCGGTGGCGATGGGGCTGTTGCGGTCGGCTCGATCGCCGGCAATCTAACAGGTTGTCCGGTTGACTACAAGGTCAATGGCCCTGGGTGCGGATCAACGCCGGGCGACGGCGTCGAGCGCCACCGCCCGGTCGGCGGTGACCGCGACCGGGTTGAGCTCGAGCAGCGAAAGCCGCTCTCGCAGCAGGAGCTCCCCGACCGCCGCCGCGAGCTCCGCCGCGGCCCCGATCGCGAGCGGCGGGCCGCCTCGGCCGCCGGCGAGCAGCGGCGCGCCGCGCAGTGAGCGCAGCGCCTGCTCCGCGCGTGCGGGTGAGGCCGGCAGGGGGATCACCGCGACCTCCGCGAGCGCCTCCGCCCAGATCCCTCCCAGACCGATGACGAGCGCCGGCACGACCGCGTCCGCGCGTGCCGAGACGAGGATCTCCGCGCCGGCCGGGACCATCTCCTCGACCAGGAGGCTGGCGTCTTCGCCGACCGCGGTCGCGCGAAGCCGGGCATACGCCTGCCGCAGCGCCTCCTCGTCGCCCAGACCGAGGGCCAGCGCTCCCGACTCGCTCTTGTGCAGCAGCCCTGGCGCCGAGAGCTTCAGCGCCACCGGCCACCCGATCTCGCGCGCGACGGCGAGACAGCTCGCCTCGTCGTCCGCGGTCCCGGCAGCGGGCACCGGGATTCCCGAGGCGCGCAGGAGCGCCTTCGCCCCCGTCTCTGCGAGCCACTCGCCCTCCGTTGCACCTCCGCGAAGTCCGGCTGTCGCGGCGGCGATCTCGCGCAGCCGGTCCGGATCGCGCGGCGGCGGTGCGGAGCGCACGCGCACAGGCGAGCGCGGTGCGAAGGCCCGCGATCGCCGGCAGGCCCGCGGCCGAGAACTCGAGCGCGGCCTCGTGGTCGAGCAGATCGGGGAGGGTCGAGGCGACGAGCGCGGCCGCCCGGGTCTCCACGGCCCCGGCGGCGAGCCCCTGCCTGACCGCGTCCCAGGAGCGGTCGGCGTCCTCCGGCTGGTCGTAGAGCAGCAGCAGCTGGTCGATCGCCTCGTCGTCGCCGACGGTGCGCACGATCTCCCGCAGCAGCGGCGCGTCGCCCCAGATCAACGCCGTGTAGTCGAGCGGGTTGGCGATCGTCGCCGCATCGGGGAGCAGCTCCGCGAGCCTCTCTCGGGTCGAGCTGCCGAGCGCCGGGAGCTCGACGTCTCCGGCGGCGGCGAGGTCGCCCGCGACGCCCGAATCGCCTCCCGAGCAGGTGAGCACCGCGAGCCCGCCGGCGCCGGAGGGCCGCGCCCGGCGTTCGGCGAGCGCCTTGGCCAGCTCGAGCAGCTCGTGGAAGTCCTCGGCCCAGGCGCCGCCGGCTTCCTCGACCAGCGCCCTGAACACGCGCTGGTCCCCTGCGAGCGCTCCCGTGTGCGCTGAGGCGGCTCGCGACCCCGCGTCCGAGGAGCCGACCTTGAGCGCGGCCACACCGATTTCGCGCTCCGCACAGCGCCCCAGCGCCGCGGCCAGCTTGGCGCCGTCGCCGTCGGACTCGAGGAAGAGCGCGACCGAGCGGATCCCATCGCGCTCGGCGAGGGCTTCGAGCCAGTCGCTGGCGTCGCAGACCGCCTGGTTGCCCGTCGAGATCACCGTGTGCCAGCGGATCCCGCGGCGCGACCCGAGCGCGTTCACCCCGACGTTGCCGCTTTGCGTGATCATCGCCACCGCGCCGGGCTCGAGCGCCGGAAGGCCGTCACCCCAGATCGCCGCCCGCTCGGCCACCGCGACGATCCCGTTGCCGTTCGGCCCGCACAGCGGCAGTCCATGTTCGAGCGCGACCTCGCGCAGCCGCGCCTCGTGCTCGCGGCCCGACTCGACCTCCGCGAAGCCGGCCGAGAGGACGACGGCGCCGCCGCAGCCGCGCTCGGCGCCGGCCTCGACCGCGTCCGCCACCCCGGCCGCCGGGATCGCGACCACGAGCGCGTCGACCGGGCCGGGAAGCGCTGCGACGTCGGGTACGCAGGGGCGGCCGAGGACCCGCTCGCGGTTCGGGTTCACGCCCCAGACGTCTCCCGGGAACCCGGCGCGCTCAAGGTTCCGCAGAACGTTGCCGCCGTAGGAATCCTCGCGGTCGGTGGCCCCGACCACCGCGATCGACCGGGGCGCGAGCAGAGGGCTCAGGTCCATGACTGGTGACGAGAGAAGAGCGGCGAGCGTCTAAAGCTAATGAAGCATGCGCTCCACGCCGCGGCGCTCCAACCCCCTGGTCACGATCAGCCGCTGGATCTCGCTCGTGCCCTCCCAGATCCGGTCGACACGCAGCTCCCGCAGCAGCCGCTCGGCGACGTTCGAGCGCAGGTACCCGCGCCCGCCGAAGGCCTGCACGCAGCGGTCGGCGCAGCGCCACGCGGCCTCGCTCATGAACAGCTTCGCCATCGACGCCTTGTGGTGAACGATCTTCGGATCGGCGCCCGCGTCGGCGAGCTCCGCGACCGCAAAGGTCAGCGCCCGGCCGGCGGCGGCGTCGGCCGCGGAGTCCGCGAGCGGGAACGACACCCCCTGATGGTCGTAGATCCGGCCGCCGCCCTGCTCGCGGGCGGTCGCCCAGGCGACCGTCTCGTCGAGGAGGCGCCACATCGCACCGCTGCAGCGGGCGGCGATCGCCAGCCGCTCCTCGGTGAACCAGGTGCGCTGGAGCTCGTCGCCGCCCCCGACGCCGCCGATCACGTCGGTCTCTGCGACCTCGACCTCGTTGAAGCGGATCGTCGGGTGGCCGTCGGGATAGCTGTGCGTGAACGCAGGGTCGTCGATGATCTCGATCCCGTCGAGGTCGGCGTCGACGACGAACAGCGTCGGCAACCGTGCGCCGTCGTCGATCAGGTTCGCCATCACCACGTAGACGGCGGCGTGATCGCCGCCGGTGACGAACCACTTCTCCGCGCTGATCCGAAACCCCCCGTCGCTGCGCTCGGCGGTGGCGGCGATCCGCGAGGGATCCGAGCCGGCGTCGCGCTCGGTCACCGCGTAGGCGTCCTTCAGCTCGCCGCGAAGAGCCGGGCGCAGGTAGCGGTCGATGTGCTCTTCGGAGGCGTGCGCCCACACGTTGTAGGCCTGCGGCACGTGCCAGTGGATCGCGTTGGTGGTGCGGCCGTACTGCTCCTCGACCAGCGCCCACTCGACCTGGCTCCAGCCCTGGCCGCCGTGCTCGACGGCGTGGAGCCCGCCCGCCAGCCCGGCCGCGGTCGCCTCCCGCTTCACGGTCGCGATCGTCTCCGGGTCGAGCCTTCCGTGGCGGCGCTCGGCCTCCTGCTCGAGCGGCATCAGCACCTGCTCGGCGAACCGCCGTGCCCGCTCCTGGATCTCGAGCGCCCGCGGGCTCGGCTCGAGTGCCGGGGAGGCCTCGAGGGCGGGCGAGGGAGCCGAGTTGACCTCCATCTGCCCGGCAGACTAACATGCGATTGACTACAAGGTCAACGGGCCTGACCAGGGCCCGGTCGAGGTCAGGAGGCCGAGCCGTGAGCAGGTACGGGAATTCGTCGATCGAGCTCGACCTCGACCCCCGCGACGTCGCCCTCACCCAGCAACCCGTCGAGCGGGCGACGATGCTGCCGCCCGCGGCGTTCGTCGACCGCAACGTGTTCGAGTGGGAGCTCGAGGAGATCTTCCGCGGCTGGGTCTGTGCCGCACACGTCAGCGCCGTCGACGAGCCCGGCAGGTTCGTGGTGCGCGAGCTCGGCGCCGACAGCGTCGTCATCGTCGGCGGCGAGGACGGCCGGCCGCGAGCCTTCCTCAACGTCTGCCGGCATCGCGGCGCGCGGATCGTCGAGGAGCCCGCGGGGAGGGTGCGCAAGCGGCTGCGTTGCCCGTATCACGCCTGGTCCTACGACCTCTCCGGCGAGCTGCGCGCGGCGCCCCACATGGACGAGGTGGAGGACTTCGACTTCGGCTGCAGCGGCTTGCTCGGCGTGCGCCTCGAGGTCGTCGGCGGCCTCGTGCTGATCGATCTCTCCGGTCGCGCCCCCGACCCGCTCGAGCACGTCGGCGAGCTGCGCGCGCATCTCGAGCGCTACCGCGTGGCCGAGCTGCGGCGGGGCGGCGAGCGCGCCTACGAGGTCGCGGCGAACTGGAAGGGGATCGCCGAGAACTACAACGAGTGCCTGCACTGCCCCGGCGTGCACCCGGAGCTCAACGCCCTCAGCGACTACATGAGCGGCGAGGAGGTGCTCGGCGCCGGGGCCTGGTGCGGTGGCTCGATGATCCTCCGAGACGACGCCGCGACCATGGCTCTTGAGCAGGGCTCTGTTCGAGGCGCCGGGGGGTCCGCGGGGTCCGCGCATCACTCCGACCGGCCGCCGATCGCCGGGCTGACCGACGAGGAGGCCCGGACCGTCCTCTACATCGCCCTCTTCCCCAACGGCCTCGTCTCGCTGCACCCGGACTACGTGATGCTCCACACCCTCTGGCCGCGGTCGGCCGGGGGGACGCATGTGACCTGCGAGTGGTTCTTCGAGCCGGCGACGATGGCGCGGGATGACTTCGACCCCTCCGACGCGGTCGGGTTCTGGGACATGGTCAACAGGCAGGACTGGCACGTGTGCGAGCTGGCCCAGAAGGGCGTCGGGACGCGCAACTACCCCGCCGGCCGCTACTCCGCGCAGGAGGCCGACGTCCACGCCTTCGACCGTATGGTCGCCGACCGCTACATGGAGGCACTGCGCGCCGGAAGCCGGGTGCCCGCATGAACGAGATCGCGGCCAGGCTCGGCGAGGTCGGCCTTCCCGAGCCGGTCGCCGAGCTCGCCAAGCGCGACTGGGACGCGATCGTCGTCGGGGGCGGTCACAACGGGCTCACCGCCGCCGCCTACCTGGCCCGCGCCGGGCGCCGGGTGCTCGTGCTCGAACGCCGCGAGCGCCTCGGCGGGGCGGCCACGCTGGAGCGTCCGTTCGCCGACGAGCGCTTCGTCGTCAGCCCGTGCGCGTACGTGGTCGGGCTGCTCGACGAGCTCGTGATCCGCGAGCTCGAGCTCGAGCGCCGCGGCCTTCGCTACTGGGTCGCAGACCCGAACCTCTGGGTGCCGTTCGAGGACGGCACCGCCTTCGGCCAATGGCTCGACGATCAGAGAACCGACGCCAGCCTGCGCGAGCTCGGCGTCTCCGAGAAGGACATCGCCGGCTACTGGGCCTACGAGGAGCTCTTCGACGAGGTCCGCCGCAAGCTGCGCAAGGGCGAGCGCGACGCCTGGGTCGGCGACAGCCCGAGCCGCGAGCAGATCGAGGCGATGCTCGGCGGCTCGCGGGAGATGATCGACCTCGTCTTCGAGGCCTCGATCGCCGAGGTGCTCGACGCCCACCTCTCCGACGAGCGCGCTGAAGACGGCGCTCTTCGGCCAGGGGATCATCGGCACCTGGGGCGGGCCCTACGACCACGGGACCGCCTCGATCAAGCTCATGCACTACCAGGGCGACCTCGACGGCCAGGGCCCGGTGTGGGGCTACGTCGAGGGCGGCATGGGGATGTGCTCGTTCGCGATCGCCGACGCCGCCGCCGAGGCGGGCGCGGTGCTCGCCTGCGGCGTCCCCGTCGCCGAGATCAACCCCGGGGAGGGGGTCGCGCTCGAGGACGGGACGCGGCTTCGGGCGGCGACGGTGATCTGCAACGCCGACCCGAAGCGGCTGCTCGGAATGCTCGACGGCCAGGACGTCGCGGGCGAGTTTCGCGAGCGGCTCGAGGCGTGGAAGGTGCGCAGCCCGGTGGTCAAGTTGAACGCGTCGCTCGAGCGCCTGCCGAGCTGGACCGCGGCGCCCGGCGAGAGCTGGCCGGCGAGGGCGACGATCGACGCCACCGGGACGATGGCCGAGGCGCAGGCGGCGTTCGAGGCCTGCGAGCGCGGCGAGCCCGCGGTGGCGTTCGGCGAGATCTACATCCAGACCGGCTACGACCCGAGCCCGGCGCCCGAGGGCAAGCACCTGCTGAGCGTCTTCGGCCAGTACGCGCCCTACGACATCTCCGACGGCGACTGGGACTCGGCGCGCGCCGGAGTCGCGCGACAGTTCATCGACCTGATCTCGCGCTTCGCGCCCGACCTCGAGGACTGCCTGATCGACCACGAGGTGCTCGGCCCGCCCGACATCGAGTCGCGAATCGGGCTCACCGGCGGCAACATCTTCCAGGGCGAGGTGACGCCCGATCAGATGTGGGAGGGGAGGCTGGCGGCGCGGACGCCGGTGCCGGGCCTCTACCTGTGCGGCGCCGCGACCCATCCGGCGGGCAGCGTGATCGCCCTCAACGGGCGCAACGCGGCCGCGGCCGTGCTCGCCGACCAGGGTGCGGCCGTGGCGGCGGCGGGCGTCCCCGACCGGGAGTAGATTCGATCGCGGTGGCCACCGACGCCCGGGAGCGGATCCTCGAGGCGGCCTGCGACCTGATCGCCGCCGAGGGCATCGACGAGGTGCGGATCGCCCGGGTGGCGATGCGGGCCGGCGCCTCGACGGCCCTCGTCCACCACTACTTCTCCACCCGCGAGGAGCTGCTCGAGCAGGCCCTCCTTCACTCCTTCGAGGCCGCGGGCGACGAGCGCTTCGCCGACCTCCCGGCCGGCGCGAGGTCCGCGACCGCGAGGCTGGCGCGGATGATCCGAGACTGCCTGCCCGAGCCCGGGCCAAAGGAGCGGGAATGGGTCCTGTGGGTGGAGCTCTGGCTGCGGGCGGTTCGGGACCCGGCGTTGCGCCCGGTCGCAGCGCGGCTCTACGAGCGCTACCGGGACTGGCTCGCGGACGGGATCCGGGCCGGGATCTCGAGCGGCGAGTTTCGCGACCGTGACCCGGCGGCGGTCGCCGACTACGCGATGGCCCTGCTCGACGGGCTCGGGATCAGGATGATGCTCGGCGATCCAAGCGTCGACCTGGTCCGGGCGCGGACGGAGATCGCGGAGCGCCTCGCCGCCGAGCTCGGCGTCGAGGTCGGGGAGCTCGTCGGGCCCTCCTCCGGCGTGCCGGTCGGCGGGAGCGCCGTACCCTGAACGGCTGGCCGACCCTCTTGACAGGGATCGTGTCGGTGATAGTAATTTGACTCGCCGTTCAGGTTTGAGGGTTGGAGAGGGAGCCAGGGTTGAGCCCGCGCCCGCAGATCGAGCACATCCGCAAGCCGCAGATCCTCGCCGCGGCGGGAGAGGTGATCGCCGAGCGCGGCATCTCGGGTACACGAATCTCCGACGTCGCCGAACGCGCCGGCACCAGCTCCGCCACGGTCCTGTACTGGTTCCCGTCGAAGGACGTCCTCCTCGCCGAGGCGCTGATCGCCGATGAGCACCGCTTCGACGAGGAGATGTCGAGCCGGCTGGCGCGGCTGGACCGCCCGTCCAGGCGCCTGCTCGAGCTGCTCGAGGCGTGCGCGAACGAGTATGACTGGACCCTGTGGATCGAGCTCTGGACCCGCGCGCTTCGGGACCCCTCCGTGCGCGCGGCCCGCGAGCGGCTCGACGACAACTGGCGCGCGATGCTGTCGCGGATCGTCGCGGCCGGCGCCAGAAGCGGCGAGTTCGCCCCCGGCGATGCCGACCGGGCGGCGCACACGCTGGCGGCGCTGATCGACGGCCTCGCGGTCCAGGTCACGCTCGGCGACGGCACCGTTCCCCAGGAACGGATGCTGGAGCTGTGCATCACCGCGGCCAACAGCCTGCTCGACGTCGACCTGCAGGCCGCCGTCGCGCCGCGCGGCGACGCCGACGGCGACGATGCGATGAGTCGGGTCGGCGAGACGACGGGCGCCGGACTGCTCTCCAGGCGCCAGCTCCTGCGGGCGGGCGCCGGCGCGGCGCTCGGCGCCTACGGGCTCGCCGGGCTCGCGGGCTGCGGCATCGGGCGCGGCATCCGGGGGACGTCAACCGAGTCATCGAGCCGAAGGTGGACGGCGACCTCTTCTACTTCAACTACTCGCAGTACATCAACCCGGCGCTCGTGAAGGAGTTCGAGGAGCGCTACGACGTGCGCGTGATCGAGTCCTACTTCGACTCGATGGAGGGGATGCTGGCGAAGCTGAGGGCCGGCAACGCCTACGACGTGATGTTCCCCACCGCCGAGTACGTGCAGCGGCTGATCCAGCAGGAGCAGGTGCTGCGGATTCCGCGCGACAAGCTCGAGAACCTCGACAACATCTACAGCTACTTCGACGATCCCTGGTACGACCCCGACTCGGCGCACTCGGTCCCGTACTCGCTCTACATCACCGGGATCGGCTACCGGGCGGACCTGCTCGACAACATGACCGGCTCCTGGGACGACCTCGCCAACGAGGAGGCGGCGGGGCGGATCTACGTGCTCGACGACTATCAGGAGGCGCTCGCCGCGGGCAACCTGCGCAACGGCTACGACATGAACACGGTCGTGGAGTCGGAGCTGGACGACGACCGAGGACTGGCTGGTCGGCCTGAAGCCGCTTCTGCGCGGCTTCTCGGTCGACACGATCACGAACATGTCGAGCGGCAACGCCTGGATCCAGCACCTGTGGAACGGCGACATCGTCAACATCCGCTACCGCGTCGACGACCCCGATGCCTACCAGTTCGAGAAGATCGAGCAGGACGGGTTTCCCGGTCGGCAGCGACACTTTCGTGATCCCGGTCAACGCCGAGCACCCGGGCACTGCGCTGCTGTTCATCGACTTCATGCTCGATCCGAAGAACGCCGCGCAAGAACGTCAGCTGGAACGGCTACCCGATGCCCAACCGAGGCCAGGACGAGACGTTCGCGGAGCTGGCGAAGGGCGACCCGAACATCGTCGTCACCGTCGACGACCTCGAGGGCGGCGAGCAGTTCGCCAACCTCCCCCAGGAGGACCGCGAGCTGTGGACCACCACCTTCCTCGAGGTCAAGGCATCGTGAGCGAGAACCGCTTCGCCCACCTGATGCTGCTCCCGGCGGCGGTGTGGCTGCTGCTGCTGTTCGCGGTCCCGATGGGCATCGTCCTCGCGGTCTCGCTGGGGACGACGGACCCGGTGTACCAGGCGATCTACGGCTGGCACCCGGAGAACTTCGCCGACGTGTTCGACCCGCTGTTCGCGCCGGTGCTGCTGCGCTCGGTCGCCTACGCGCTCGCCACGGTCGCCCTCTGCCTGCTGATCGGCTACCCGATCGCCTACTACATCGCCCGCTTCGGCGGCCGCTGGAAGACGCTGCTGATCGCGGTCGTGGTGCTGCCCGTTCCTGGTCAACTACCTGGTTCGCACCTACGCCTGGGTGGCGATCCTCTCCGACGAGGGGCTCGTGAACGGGATCCTCGCCGACATCCGGCATCGACCGAGAACGGGGTCCGGTTCGTCAACACCCCGTGGGCCGTGATCGGCGGCCTCGTCTACGGCTACCTGGCGTTCATGATCCTGCCGCTGTACGCGGCGCTCGACCGCATGGACCCGTCCCTGATCGAGGCCGGCAAGGACCTCTACGGGACTCGCTGGCAGACGTTCTGGCACGTCACCTGGCCGGCGGCCTTCCAGGGGGTGGCCGCCGGTTGCGTGCTCGTCTTCCTCCCCGCGGTCGGCGACTTCATCTCCGCCCAGCTGCTCGGCGGCCCGGACACCTACATGGTCGGCAACCTGATCCAGCAGCAGTTCCTCGAGGCCCAGAACTGGCCCTTCGGAGCCGCGCTCACGATCGTGATGATGGCCTTCCTGCTGATCTGGATGCTGATCTACCTGCGCTCCGCGGCGAGGGCGTCCCGGGAGGCGACGGCATGAGCGCGCAGGGATGGGCCGCGAGGATGCCGCTGGCTGCGCGCGAGCGCGCGGCGCCGGCGCGACTTCGACCGCCCCCGCTTCCTGCGCGTGTTCTTCTTCGTCTTCGTGTTCTTCACCTTCGCGCCGCTGGTGATCGTGGCGCTGTTCTCGTTCAACTCCACTCCCTCGCTGCAGAACTTCTCCGGCTTCAGCCTGCAGTGGTACGACGAGTTCTTCAGCAGCGTGACGCTGCGCGAGTCGCTGATCGCCAGCATCGAGATCGGGCTGGTGACGATGGTCGTCGGGACCGTGCTCGGCACCACCCTCGCGTTCGCGCTGGTCCGCGCCCGGTCGCGGATCGCACAGGCGAGCAACGTGCTGATGCTGGTCCCGCTCGTCACTCCGGAGATCGTCGCCGGCGTCTCCGCGCTGCTGCTGTTCACGCAGATCGGCATGGACCTCTCGCTGCTGACGATCATGATCGCCGAGATCACCTTCTCGATCTCGTTCGTGACCGTGATCGTGCGAGCGCGGCTGTCGGCATTGAACCGCGAGGTGGAGGAGGCGGCAATGGACCTCGGCGCCACCCGGATGCAGACGCTCCGCCTGGTCGTGCTGCCCGCGCTCTGGCCGGCGATCATCGCCTCGGCGCTGCTGATCTTCGCGCTCAGCTTCGACGACTTCGTGATCGCGTTCTTCACCACCGGCGAGTCCCCGACGCCGCTGCCGGTGCAGATCTACTCCTCGATTCGCTTCGGCGTCAGGCCGACGATCAACGCGATCGGGACCTTGATGCTGGTGGTCTCGTTCCTGATCGTCGCCCTGGCGATCGCGCTGCCCCGGCTGCTGGGGCGACATGAGGGAGAGAACGTGTTGATCGGAGGGGAGGCCGCATGACCGCGAACCAAACGACCGACACGACCGGCCCCGGCGCCACTCGCGGCGACGTCGCGGGCGAGGAAGCGATCCGCTTCGAGGGCGTGACCAAGCGCTTCGGCCCCACGCTCGCCGTCGACAGACCTCAGCCTGTCGGTCCGGCGCGGCGAGTTCTTCTCGCTGCTCGGGCCCTCCGGGTGCGGAAAGACGACCACCCTGCGGATGGTCGCCGGCTTCGAGCAGCCGACCGAGGGGCAGCGTCTACCTCGAGGGCGAGCCGGTGGACGACGTCCCGCCGTACGAGCGCAACGTCAACACCGTGTTCCAGAGCTATGCCCTGTTCGAGCACCTCGACGTCGAGGGGAACGTCGCCTTCGGGCTCAAGCGACGCAAGGTGCCCGGGGACGAGATCCGCAGCCGCGTGGCGGAGGCGCTCGAGCTCGTCCAGCTCACGGGCCGCGAGCGCGCCAAGCCGCGGCAGCTCTCGGGCGGGCAGATGCAGCGGGTGGCGCTCGCCCGCGCGCTCGTCAACCGCCCCGCGGTGCTGCTGCTCGACGAGCCGCTCGGCGCGCTCGACCTGAAGCTGCGCAAGCAGATGCAGGTCGAGCTGAAGCAGATCCAGCGCGAGGTCGGGATCACGTTCCTCTACGTCACCCACGACCAGGAGGAGGCGCTGGCGATGTCGGACCGGATCGCGGTCATGGACGACGGCCGCGTCGTCCAGCAGTGCGGCCAGCCCGAGGAGATCTACGAGCAGCCCGCGCGAAGAGTTCGTCGCCGGCTTCATCGGCGATCTCGAACCTGATCGAGGGCGTCGTCGAGGACGGACAAATCCGGATCGCGAACGGGGCCTGCGGTCCCGGCGCCCCTGCCCGACGGGGTCGAGCGCGGCGACGCCGTCAGCCTCTCGGTCCGGCCGGAGAAGATCGCGATCGAGGAGGAGATCGAGGACGGCATGGTCACGCTCGAGGGCACGATCGAGTCCCGCGTATACCTCGGGGTGATGACCCAGCTCACCGTCGCCCTCGGCGACTCGGCGCGGCTGGTCGCGCTCGAGCAGGCATGGCACCGCGCCCGCGCGGACGAGCGCTGGGAGCCGGGGATGGCGGTGCGAATCGGCTGGCACCCGGAGCACTGCGTGGTGCTGCGCTGAGCCGCAGCGCGCTCGTCGTCGGCGCCGGCCTCGGCGGCCTGGTGGCCGCGGCCGAGCTCGCCGCCGCCGGTTGGCAGGTGACGGTCCTCGAGGCCCGCGATCGGGTCGGCGGGCGCACCTGGTCGCGCAGGCTGGACAACGGAGCGATGGCCGAGATGGGGGCCGAGTTCATCCTCGCCGGCAACACCGCGGTTCGAGAGCTCGCCGAGGACCTTGGCCTCGGGCTCTGCGACAAGGGCATGCGTTACGGCGATCGCGAGCCGCGCGGCGGGATCGGGACGGACACCGAAGGGCTCGCGAACGCGGTCCGCGCTGCCGATGCGGCTGTCGCCGCCGGTCTCGAAGGCCTTGGCGAGCGACCCTCGATCCGCGAGCTCCTCGACTCGCTGGTGATCGACCCGGGCGCCCGCGAGGCGATCCTCGCCCGTGCGGAGATCTCGTCGGGCGGCTCCGCCGACGAGATCCCCGCCACCGACCTCGCCGGCCTGGCCCACATCGACACCGAGCCGGCCCCGAGCGTCGCGGGCGGCAACCAGCGGCTGTCGCTCGGCCTCGCCGCGCGCCTCGGCGACTCGGTGCGGCTGGCCGACCCCGTCGTGCGGATCGAGTGGGGAGCGGGCGAGGGCGTTCGCTGCGCCACCGCGTCCGGCTACGTGGTCGCGGGGGACGGCTGCGTCGTCGCCGTGCCCGCGAGCGTGATCGGCCGGATCGAGTTCGACCCTCCGCTCCCGGCGTCGAAGACCGCGGCGCTCGCCTCGGTCCGCTATGCGCGCGCGGCGAAGCTGTTCGTGCCGCTCGCGAAGCCCGCGCCGGCGAGCGCGGTGATGAACGTCCCCGAGCGCTACTGGTGCTGGACGGCGACCGGCGACGGCGGAAAGTCGGTGCCGCTCGTCTCCTGCTTCAGCGGCTCCGCGGCGGCCCTCGAGGGCCTGCGCGTTGCGAACGGGCCGCGGACGTGGCTCGAGTCGCTCGCGCGCCTTCGCCCCGACCTCGCGCTCGAGCCCGACGCCGCCGTGCTCTGCAGCTGGGACGACGATCCGTGGGTCGGCGCCGCCTACTCGATCTCGCCGCCGCCCGACGTTGCCGTTGCGCTCGCCGAGCGGGTCGGCCCGCTCGCCTTCGCCGGTGAGCACACCGCCGGCCCCTTCAGCGGCCTCATGGAGGGTGCGATCCGCAGCGGGCGGCGCGTGGCGGCCGAGGTCCTGCGGGGCTAGGGGTCCTCAGGCTGTCAGTTGAGCTCGACGACGCCGGTCACAAGCAGCAATATGAGCGTCACGACGGCCGAGACCAGCAGCGACCCGGCGCAGCCGAGGTTGTTCGAGAAGAAGACGAACACGGGGTGAGCGGTTACCCGGGTGCGCGCGTCCGTAAGCGTTCACGCGCCTCAGGGCGCCGCGACCTCGGTGGCGGCGTCGCCGGCTGGCGCTCGGCCCGCCCCGCGCCCGCCGGCGATCGATTCGTCCTGGGTGAGACGGTGAGCCAAATAGACCGGGATGATCGAGAGCACGATCACGAGCACGGCGACGGCGTTGACGATCGGCAGATTGTTCGGACGGGCGAAGTTGTTGAAGAACCAGATCGGCAGCGTCTGGTCGCCGGCCGAGATCGTGAACGTGGTGACGATGATCTCGTCGAAGGAGAGCGCGAACGCGAGCAGAGCGCCGGCAACGAGTGCGCCACGGAGGTTGGGCAGGGTCACGTAGCGGAACGTCTGCCACGTGTGTGCGCCGAGGTCCGCGGACGCCTCCTCGAAGTTCGCCGACACCCGCCGCAGGCGGGCGATCACGTTGTTGTAGACGACGACGATGCAGAAGGTCGCGTGGCCGACGACGATCGTGAACAGGCTCAGCGAGATCCCGAAGATCTGGGTGAAGGTCGAGTTGAGCGCGATCCCGGTGACGATGCCCGGCAGCGCGATCGGGAGGATGACCAAGAACGAGATCGTCTCGCGGCCGAAGAAGCGGTGGCGGGCGACGGCGAGTGAGGCGAGCGTCCCGAGCACCAGCGCGACCGCGGTCGCGAGCAGCCCGACCTTGACCGAGGTGAGGAAGGCATCGCGGGCGCCCGCGTTCTCAAAGGCCTTCTCGAACCATTCGAGGGTGAAGCCCGGCGGCGGCCACTCGAGCGTGGTCGCCGAGCTGAAGGCGTAGATCCCGATCACCATCAGGGGCACGTAGATGAAGGCGAGGGTGAGCCCGACGCCGACCCGCAGCAGGATGTCCGTTCTGCGCGAGAGGCGCATCTACAGGTGCTCGAACGCTCCCAGCCGCCGGGCGACCAGGAGGTAGACGATCATGACCACGATCGGAACCGTCGCGAACGCCGCCGCAAGCGGGAGGTCGTTGCTGAAGTTCGAGTAGACGACGTTGCCGATGAACTGGGTCTTCGAGACGAGCAGCGGGGTGATGAAGTCGCCGAGCGTGAGGGAGAAGGTGAAGATCGACCCGGCGACGATCGCGGGGAAGACGAGCGGCATGATCACCCGCCGGAACGTGTAGCCGGGCTTCGCTCCGAGATCGTTCGAGGCGCTGAGCAGCGAGTCCGGGATCCGCTCGAGCCCGGCGTAGACGGGGATGATCATGTACGGCAGCCAGAGAAAGGTCATCACCAGCCAGATTCGGACGATGTCGCTGCTCGGGGCGCCGAGCCCGAACGGCTCCAGGACCCAGTCGATCGGCCCGCCGCCTCCCATGATCGTGCGCCAGGTGTAGACCTTCACCAGGTAGCCCGACCACAGCGGCATCAGCACGGCGATCACGAGGAAGGCCTTCGTCCTCGCGCTCGCCACCTTGGCCATGAAGAAGGCGATCGGAAAGGCGAGCAGGGCGCAGGTGAGCGTGACCAGCGCCGCCATGCCGATCGTCCGCAGCGCGATCTCGCGGTAGACCGGCTCCTCGATGATCTGGCGGAAGTTGTCGAGCGTCAGCGTGTGCTCGATCTCCCCGCTGAGCTCGCCGAGGCCCCAGAAGGCGGTGATCAGCATCACCGCGAGCGAGCCCAAATAGCCGATCACCAGCCAGCCCACCGGGCCGGCGAGAAGCGCCCCGGCCTGGAGGCGCTCGCGTCCGTGGAAGAGGTCGGCGAGCCTGCGGCCCGCCGACCTCTTCGGTGCCGGTGTCGCTACACCGGCTTCCACGCGTTGCTCACTAACCCTTGACCTCGGTCCAGGCCTGGACCCAATCGTCGTAGGTAGTGCAGACGTCGCCGCGGTCGTCGCCGCAGTCCGACACCGGCGTCGTCCAGAAATAGAGGTCGTCGAGGTACTTCTCGCCGGCCGCGTCGTACGTCTTGCAGTGGTTGACGTCGGGGTACGGCCCCTTCTTCAGGTACTGCGGCTCGCATGCCTTGCTGTTGGCCGGCGCCTCGCCGAACCATTCGGCGACGTCCGCCTGCACCTGCGGTTCGAGGATGTGGTCGAACCACATGTAGGTGCAGTTCGGGTGCTCGGACCCCGAGCTGATCATCCAGGTGTCCGACCAGCCGGTCGATCCCTCGTCGGGGATCGTCTGCTTGATCGCCGGATTCTCGGCGGCGGCCGCGATCCAGTTGTACGGCCACGCCGTGCCGACCACCGTGTCGCCGTTCACCAGCGCCTGGATGTTCTTCGAGTAGTCGGCCCAGTACTCGCCGATGTTCTCGTTCTGCTGCTTGAGCAGCTCGACGGCCGCGTCGAGCTGCTCGTCGTCGAGCTCGTACGGGTTGGTGATCCCGAGGTCTGGCTCGTGCGCCATCAGATACAGCGCCGCGTCCGCGATGTAGATCGGGTTGTCGTAGGCCGTCACGTGGCCCGAGTACTCCGAGGACTTGTCGAAGACCACGTCCCACGAGGTCGGGTCGGGTTGGACGACGTCGGAGTTGTAGACGAGCAGGTTCGCGCCACGTCCGTGCGGGATCCCGTACATCTGGCCGTCGACGGAGTTGTAGGGCTGGTCCTTGAGGCCGGGGAAGACGTCGGCGTAGTTCGGGACCAGGTCCGTATTCACCGGGTCGACGTCACCGCCCTCGATCAGCCGCAGGGTCGCATCACCGGAGGCGGAGACGGCGTCGTACTGGCCCGTCCGCATCAGCTGCACCATCTCGTCGGAGGTGTTGCCGATCTTGAAGTTGACCTTGCACCCGGTCTGTTTCTCGAAGTCCGATACCCAGTCGACGTCCGGATCGCTGGAACCGTCCTCGACGTAGCCGGCCCAGCCGACGAGGTCGACCTCGCCCTCTCCGTCGCCGAGCTCGGTCAGGGCCGCGCCGTCGCCCGAGTCGCCGGAGTCGTCGTCGCCGCCGCATCCGGCCGCGAACGCGACCATGAACGCGAGCAGCCCGACGACCACCAGCCACGCGACTCGCGCCGGATTGGCTCCCAAGTTGTGCATTTAGTGTGCTCCTCTCTCGCTCGCGGACGAGACCGCGACCGTGGTTTCCGGCCGCCAAGCGACGACCACTTCCCGACCGACCTGGGCGAGCGCCTCCGCGGAGGACGTTTCCAGATTCTGGTGGATGACTTGAAGTTCCCCGCCGGCGTCCAGTGCGACCAAGTAGCGCGTGATCATTCCCGCGTAGGCGACGTCGCGCACCTGCCCCTTTTCGGTCACGAACCCGTCCGTTGGCGAGCCGGGCTCGACGATGCGGATCTTCTCCGGCCGGACCGTGAACTCGCGCCCCTCGCGTGAGAGCACGTTCGAGGCGCCGACGAAGCCCGAGACGAAGCGGCTCGCGGGCTTCTCGTAGACCTCGGCCGGGGTGCCGACCTGCTCGATCCGGCCCTCGTTGAAGACCGCGATCCGGTCGGACATCGTCAGCGCCTCCTCCTGATCGTGCGTCACATAGACGAAGGTGATCCCGACCTCGTGCTGGATCTGCTTCAGCTCGACCTGCATCTGCTCGCGCAGCTTCAGGTCGAGGGCTCCCAGCGGCTCGTCGAGCAGCAGCACGCGCGGGCGGTTGACGATCGAGCGCGCGAGGGCGACTCGTTGGCGCTGGCCGCCGGAGAGCTCGGCGGGCCTGCGATCGCCGTACTCGCCCAGCCGAACCATCGCCAGGGCATCCGCTCGACGGCGGACCCGCTCGGCCTTGTTCACCTTGCGCACGCGCATCCCGTACTCGACGTTCTCGGCGACGGTCATGTGCGGGAACAACGCATAGTCCTGGAAGACGGTGTTCACCTCGCGGTCGTAGGCGGGGAGGTCGCCGACGTCTCGGCCGCCGAGCTCGACCGTCCCGGCGTCGGGCAGCTCGAAACCGGCGATCATCCGCAGCGTCGTCGTCTTGCCTGAGCCCGAGGGGCCGAGCAGGGTGAAGAACTCGCCGTGCTCGACATCGAGGTCGACGCCGGCGACCGCGACCACATCGCCGTACGACTTGCGAACCCCGCGCAGGCGGATGTCCGCCGCCGGGGCGGCGCCGGCCGGCGCGCTCTCCGCGGCCGGGGTCAACTGCTCCACTGCGTACAACGGGATGACGGCGTCACGAGTGACGACCTTATGCGAACCGTACGACGCGTGCCACCAGATCCGTGGACAAAGATCGGTGATCCGATTCGCCGGACTGTCAAGTCAGGGCGGCGGAGGCGGTCAGACGAGCAGCCGCACGAGCGCGGTGACGAGTGCCGCGAGCGCGACCACCGGCAGGGTCGAGAGCCCGACGGCGAGCGCGCCGCCCGCCGCCGCCACCCCCGCGATCCGGGCGTCGAGCTCGAGCGCCCCGCCCTCGGGCGCGCCGACGGTCTCTGCCACGACCAGGGCGGCGAGCAGCGCGGGCGCGACCAAGGCGATCACCCCCTGCAGTCGCGGCGGCAGGTCGCGGCCGCCGAGCAGCACCGGCCCGGACGCGCGTATCCCCGCCGTCGCCACGGCGAGCACGGCGATGGTGACCCAGGCCGCGCTCATCGCGCCTCCGCGATCCGTCGCGGCGCCCGGAGGCCGAGCAGCGCGGCCCCGGTCGCGGCGATCACCGGCACCCCGGCCGGGGTGAACGGGATCAGCGCCAGGGCGATCGCGCTGCCGAGACCCGCGACCACCGTCGGCAGGCCCGGGCGCAGCTCCCCCTCGACCAGAAGACAGAGGAAGAAGGCCGGAAACAGCGCGTCCAGGCCGAGCGCCCCGGGGTCGCCGATCAGGTCCCCGGCGAAGACGCCGATCGCCGTCCCGCCGACCCAGCAGGGATACGACGGGGCGGTGGCGCCGAGCATGTACGGAACGGAGAACCGCCCTCCGCCACGACTGGCGGCCGCCCAAGAGAAGTCGATCATCGCCTGCCCGGTGGCGGCGCGCCGCATCCTGCCGCCGCGCAACGAGGGTGCGAGGGCGATGCCCATCGGGACGTAGCGCAGGTTGAGCAAAAGCCCGGCGGCGATCGCCGCGACCGCGCCGCCACCCGCGTTGAGGACGGCGGTCGACGCGAACTGCGCCGACCCGGCGAAGACCGAAATCGACATCACTATCGGCGCCGCCTTGCCCATCAGCGGCTCGGCGAGCACGCCGAAGGAGATCGCGAGCATCAGCGCCGCGACCGCGAACGGCACGCCGGCGCGAAACCCGCGTTCGAGCTCTCCCCGCTCCTGCGATGCCCGCCCATCGAGCGACACGGCCCGCCATTCTGGCGGGCCGTGTCGGCGCGAGGCTATTCGAACCTCTTACGCGCTCAGAACTCTTACGCGCTCAGAAGCCGGTCGGATGGCGGGCGACGTAGCTCCTGCTCGAGCGCATCTCCGTGCTCCAGCCGGGCCCGTCACCGACGGTCATCGAGGTGTCGAGGCGCAGGCCGGCGATCACCGCGTAGATGTGGCCCTCGTTCGCGTAGGTGGTGATCCACTTGCCCTTGCCGGGGGACTCCCAGCGCATGAACGACCCGGACGGCATCGCCGAGTCGAGCAGCCCGGCGCCGGTGAGCGCGTAGCTGACCGAGCCCGAGCAGTCGTAGCAGCGATCGACGCGGCGGGCGTGGCCGCCGCCCATGCAGTAGGGCTTGCCCTTGACGATCTCGTTCGCCGCCTCGATCGCCCGCACCACCTTGCGCGGCGCGCTGGCCGGAGGGATCGCGTAGCCGTCCTTGAGCTTCGCCTTCGACCCGGCCGTCGTCTGTCCGCTGGTCGGCGCGGTTTCGTCGGTCCCGCCGGGACCGATCCCGCCGCTGGTGGCCGCGAAGGCCTGGCTCGGAAGGGCGATCAGGGCCGCTGCGCTCGCGAGGCCGAGCGCGAAGCTCAGCTTCCTTCTGGGTCCTGACTTCTTGTACGTCAACTGACGGTCTCCTTCGTCGGCCTACGGGGTTAGCTGACGGGCTGGCGCTGAAAGAGCCTGCGCCCCCGCCGCGATCGCGGCGGGTTAGCCCCAAAGTTGGTTCCCCCGCTCCCGGGCACGCGGCCCGGGATTCGGCTTTACCGGTTATCGAGTTGCGGCAGCTTACACACTTCGACGCCGGGATGCAAAGACCTGCTCACAGAAAAGTGTAAATACGCACAAGCAATGCTCACGAAACGCTCGCAGCGGCGCGCCTCGCCGCTCGGCCCGCAGGACCGCTTCACGGCGCCGGGTTCGCCTCCGCCCAGGCGACGATTCGCTTCGAGTCGTGGATCACCTCGCCCGAGTCGGTGATCAGGACCGGAACGGCGTGCTGGCCGGTGAGCCGTTCGACCTCCTTGCGCCCGGAGGTCATCAGGTGCAGAAATCCCGGCCCGACCCCGAGCCCGTGCACCTTCGTCACCTCGGGGTCATAGCCGGCGCGCTTGAGCGCCGTATGGGCGTTCGCACACGGATGGCCGCCGGGTCGCGGGGTCTGAGCGGTGGTCCAGCAGACGTATAGCTTCACGGCGCCAATCTACCCCTCCGGATTGCCGGGCGCTGGTAGTTTGCGCGACGCGTGGAACTGTCCGGAAAGACGGCGCTGCTCACCGGCGCCACGGGGGGATTGGGGCGCGCGATCGCGGCGGCGTTGGCGGGGCGCGGCGCATCGCTGGTGCTCAGCTCGCGCCAGGCGACGGAGCTCGCGGCATTGGCCGGAACGCTCCCCGGCGAGGGCCATCGGACGATTGTCAGCGATCTCGCCACCGACGGCGAGGCGGTTCGGCTGCTCGACGCCGCCGGCGAGATCGACGCCCTGGTGGCCAACGCCGGGCTGCCCGCCTCGGGTCGGCTCGACGACTTCAGCGAGGAGCAGATCACCCGGGCGCTGCGGGTCAACCTCGAATCGCCGGTGCGGATGGCGCGGGAGCTCGTGCCGCGGCTCACCGAGCGGGGCTCGGGCCACCTGGTCTTCGTCTCATCGATCTCGGGCAAGGCCGCGACCGCACGCGCCTCGCTGTACGCGGCGACCAAGTTCGGGCTCAGGGGCTTCGCCTTGTGCCTGCGCGACGATCTGCGCGGCACCGGGGTCGGCGTCTCGGTGATCAGCCCCGGGCTGATCCGCGACGCCGGCATGTTCGCCGATTCCGGTGCGGCCGCATCGCCGCTCCTGGGCACCGGCAGGCCCGAGCAGGTCGGCGCCGCGGTCGTCCGCGCGATCGAAGACGACCGCGGCGAGATCACCGTCGCCCCACTGCGCCAGCGGCTGATGTCGCGGATCGCGATCAACGCCCCGGAGCTCTCGGCGAAGGTCGCCGGCGAGCTGGCCGCAAGGGTGGCGGACGAGATCGCCGCCGGTCAGACCGACAAGCGCTGAGCCGATCGCCGGATGCCGGCTCGCCGCGGCGAGGAACTCGGCCGCCGTAGGGAATACTGGATACATGAGCGATTCCTTTTCGGCGAAATCGACGCTGTCGGTATCCGCAGGCGAGTTCGAGGTCTTCCGTCTCGACGCGCTGCAGGACAGATTCGACGTCGCCCGGCTGCCGTACTCGCTCAAGGTGCTGCTCGAGAACGCGCTTCGGCTCGAGGACGGGCAATCGGTGACCGCGCGCGACGTCGAGACGATCGCCTCCTGGGACGCCAACGCGGAGCCGAGCGATGAGATCCCCTACCAGCCCGCGCGGGTGCTGATGCAGGACTTCACCGGGGTGCCGGCGATCGTCGACCTGGCCGCGATGCGAGACGCGATCGACGAGCTCGGCAGCGATCCGGCGAAGATCAACCCGCTGGTCCCGGTCGACCTCGTCATCGACCACTCGGTTCAGGTCGATGCGTTCGGCAGCGCCCGCGCCTTCGACATCAACGCGGACCGCGACTACGAGCGCAACCGCGAGCGCTACGCGTTCCTGCGCTGGGGCCAGCAGGCGTTCGACAACTTCCGCGTCGTGCCGCCGGCCACCGGCATCTGCCATCAGGTGAACCTCGAGTACCTGAGCCGGGTCGTGTTCACGCGCGAGCGCGACGGCGTCACCCAGGCGTATCCCGACACCCTGGTGGGGACCGACTCGCACACGACCATGGTCAACGGCCTCGGCGTGCTCGGCTGGGGAGTGGGCGGGATCGAGGCCGAGGCGGCGATGCTCGGACAGCCGGTCTCGATGCTGCTGCCGCAGGTGATCGGGTTCAAGCTCGACGGCGAGCTGCCCGAGGGCGCGACCGCGACCGACCTCGTGCTGACCGTGACCGAGATGCTGCGCGAGCGCGGCGTCGTCGGCACGTTCGTCGAGTTCTTCGGCCCCGGCCTGCACACGCTCGGGCTCGCGGACCGGGCGACGATCGGCAACATGTCGCCCGAGTTCGGTTCCACCTGCGCGATCTTCCCCGTCGATCGGGAGACGCTTCGCTACCTCGAGTTCACCGGCAGGCCGACCGAGCTGATCGAGCTCGTCGACGCGTACGCGCACGAGCAGGGGATGTTCCACGAGCCCGACTCCGAGGATCCGACCTTCACCGACACGCTCGAGCTCGACCTGTCGGAGGTCGAGCCCTCGATCGCGGGCCCGAAGCGCCCTCAGGACAGGATCGCGCTCGCCGACGCCCGGATCGCCTTCCTGGAGTCGCTGCGCGAGCACGATCCCGAGGCCGCCGAGGAGCTCGGCAACAACTACGACGCGGCGGTCGAGGAGTCGTTCCCGGCCTCCGACCCCCCGGCCGAGGACCACAGCGACGAGAGCGGGCGCCCGCGCCGCATCGACCGTGACGCGGCCACCGCGGTCGCCGAGGTGCGCGCCGACGACCTCGTTCCGGTGACGCTCGAGGACGGCACCGAGGTCCAGCTCGACCACGGCGACGTGGTCATCGCCGCGATCACCAGCTGCACGAACACGTCGAACCCGTCGGTGATGATCGGCGCGGGACTGCTGGCCAAGAACGCGGTCGAGCGAGGTCTCGAGTCGAGGCCCTGGGTGAAGACCTCGCTGGCGCCGGGCTCGACGGTGGTCACCGACTACCTGAAGCAGGCCGGCCTGGACGAGTACCTGGACCGGCTCGGCTTCAACCTGGTCGGCTACGGCTGCACGACCTGCATCGGCAACTCCGGGCCGCTGCCCGAGGCGATCTCCGCCGCGGTCAACGAGCACGACCTCGTCGTCTGCTCGGTGCTCTCGGGCAATCGCAACTTCGAGGGGCGCATCAACCAGGACGTGCGCAACAACTACCTCGCGTCGCCGCCGCTTTGCGTCGCCTACGCCCTCGCCGGGCGGATGGACGTCGACCTGACCACCGACGCGATCGGCGAGGACCGCGACGGCAACCCGGTCCACCTCAGCGACATCTGGCCCAGCTCCGAGGAGATCAAGCGGACGATCGCCGACGCGGTCCGCCGGGAGATGTTCACGCGCAGCTATGACGACGTGTTCACGGGTGACGAGCGCTGGCGCGAGCTCGAGATCCCGTCGGGGGACCGCTACACCTGGCCCGACTCCACCTACGTGCGCAAGCCGAGCTTCTTCGAGGGCATGGACGCCGAGCCGGAGCCGATCGAGCCGATCACCGGAGCGCGCGTCCTCGCGGTGCTCGGCGACAGTGTCACGACCGACCACATCTCTCCCGCCGGGGCGATCAAGAAGGACAGTCCGGCGGGCCGGTGGCTGATCGACCACGGCGTCGAGCCACGCGACTTCAACTCCTACGGCTCCCGCCGCGGAAACCACGAGGTGATGATCCGCGGCACGTTCGCCAACGTCCGCTTGCGCAACCGCCTCGTCGAGCGCGAGGGGGGCTTCACCCGTCACTTCCCCGACGGTGAGGAGACGACGATCTACGAGGCGGCGATGGCATACGCGTCGGAGGGGTCGCCCCTGGTCGTCCTCGCCGGCAAGGAGTACGGCTCGGGCTCCTCGCGCGACTGGGCCGCCAAGGGCACCGCTCTCCTCGGAGTCCGGGCGGTGTTCGCCGAGAGCTTCGAGCGCATCCATCGCTCGAACCTGATCGGGATGGGGGTGCTGCCGCTCGAGCTTCCCGATGGCGAGACCGTCGAGTCGCTCGGGCTCACGGGCGAGGAGACCTTCGAGGTCGGCGATCTCGCCGAGGGTGAGGCGAAGTCGGTCGTGGTGACGGCGACGCGCGACGGCGGTGAGCCGATGGAGTTCGAGGCGCGCGTCCGACTCGACACGCCGAACGAGGTCCGCTACTTCCAGAACGGCGGGATCCTGCACCGCGTGCTGCGCGACCTGCGCTCGGCGTAGCCCCCGCGGCCGCAGGAGTCCGTCCCGACCGCTTCGGGGCTGCGGGCCTTCGCGGTTGACACCGGGTCGAGGGATGGGTCAGAATGAGGTTCGCCCGCGGGAGGGAGAAATCTTCAAGACTCGTCCCCGGCCAGTCCCGCCTCCGGGGACGATCGCGTCGGCATCCCTCCCTGGCTACCGGCGCGCTGGTGGTGGCGCGGGCCGTGTGGACCCCCTGCCTCCCGCGGCCCCGCCCCGCCAATACCCACGACGACGGTGTGCCCGCGCCGATCGAAGCGGCGCGAATAGGGCCGAATGTATGTACGATCGGAGGGGTGTTAATTGCCCGATCGAACGGGGTACTCAGAACTTACGGATCAGGGGAGAAGTAGAGGGGGCCCTTGACATGGGGCGGGCCGCGTGACCCCCTTCGCGGTCCCGCCCCGCCTATTTCTCGGGCCGCCCGGCCACGGTCAGCTCGACGACCCGTCGAGGTCCTTGTTCTCGGGCACGAACTTGCTGGCGATGAAGGTCGCGCCCTGGGGGTCGCTGAGGATCGTCAGCCGGGTCCACGGAGCGTCGAATGGCGGGACGATCGCGGTTCCGCCCAGCTCGGCGGCCTTCGCCGCCGTGGCGTCGGGATCGTCGACCGCAAAGGTCACGCTCCAATGTGGCGGCGTGTCGGGCTGGTCGTCCGGGATCGGATTGATGCTGGCGACGACGTCCTCGAAGCCGGCCGGTCCGCCCACCGCCGCGATCTGCTTGCGCAGGTCGGGGTTGTCGCGCTCGAGGTAGTCGCCGTAGCCCGGCAGCGTCCACATCTCGGCGCCGCCTCCGAGCGCCAGCGTGGTCCAGCCGAAGACCGAGCCGTAGAAGGGCCTGGCGCTCTCCAGGTCGCGGGTGTTGAGGCCGTTGAAGGTCACCGAGACCGGCTCGTTGACGACTCGCGCGCCCCTGTGCTCCTTCGCCTGCCATGCGCAGAACGCGGCTCCCTCGGGATCGGTGAAGACGGCCATCCGCCCGGCGTCCATGACGTCGAAGGGCTCGGTGAGGACGCGGCCGCCGGCGTCGCGGACCTTCGCCGCCGTCTCGTCGGCGCTCTCGACCCAGACGTAGGTGTTCCACATCGCCATCGGCGGCGCGCCCTCGGGAACGGAGCCGACCGCGGCGACGTCGCCGCCGCGCACGCGGGCGATGAAGTACTTGCCCTCCGATCCCGGCGGCATCACGTCCTCGAACTCCCAGCCGAAGAGATCGCCGTAGAAGTCGACCGCGACCTCCGGGTCGGGCTGGCTCGTGTCCACCCAGCAGGGGACACCGGGGATGTATCCGTCTCGCTCGGGCATTGCGCGCTCCTTCGGTCGCTTCTCGCGGTCTCCACACCCTATTGGCGATCGAAGGGTCGGCGCGTCGGCATCGATGCGGGCGGAGTCAGCTGAGGTCGATCACCAGACGATCGCGGTGCTCGCGCACCTCGGTGCCAAGCGACGCGCAGGCGGCGGTGAAGCGATCGCGAATCCAGGTCGCCTCATCGGCGTCCGCGAGCCGCGTGTGGCAGCAGTCGATCGCGAGCGGGACCGCCTCCACCCGCGTCGGTCCACGATCATGGAGGTCGACGAAAAAGAGCAGCCCGAGGTCGTTTCGCAGACCTGGGTCCGTCGCGTAGTCGTCGACGAAGTCGCCGAGGTCGTAAAGGATCGGAGCGCAGACGCCGTGGAAGACGTGCGCGGAATGGCCGGCGACCAAGGTCGCTCCAGCCGTCACGAGACCTGCGGCCGACTCTCGAACCGCCGGGATCGGCTCGGCCACCATGTTCGGACCCCAGTGGGGCGTCACCAGGATCCAGTCGGCCTCGACCCGCGCGATCGCCTCCCTCACCCAGCCGAGGCCGTAGGCGATGCCGGGCTGGTTCTCGCCCGCCGCGTAGGTCGGCGGATGATCGCTGCAGCCGATCACGGCCAGCCTCGCGCCGGCCGCCTCCAGGATCACCGGAGCGCGGGCGGCGTCCCGGTTCGGCCCTGCGCCGACGCAGCGCACCCCTGCGGCCTCGACGTACCCGACGGTGTCGAGCAGGGCGTCAGCGCCGAAGTCGAGCGCGTGATTGTTGGCCAGCGTGACGCAGTCGACCCCGAGCTTCGCCAACACCTCGGTCGCGACCGGGGGCGCCCGGAAGAAGAACGGCTTGTTCGGCTCCGGCCACCGCTCGCCCCGCTCGGAGATGCAGCACTCGAGGTTGAGCACGAACAAGTCCGCCTCCTCCACGACGGCGACGACACCGTCCGAGACCACCGTGTCCGCGCCCGAGCGGAGGATCGCATCGCCCACCAGCCTGCCGAGCATCGTGTCACCGGCGAGCGCGAGCTTCATCGCGCGGCGTGGAAGGGGCGGCTCGCCGCAACGGGTCCACGCCCCTTGCGCTCGATGTAGTGGATCGCGATCACGCTACCCACCGGCCCGACCGGCGTCAGGGTCGCGGCGAGCAGCGTGTACGGCGCCTCGTGGCGAAGGACCGCGAGCCAGATCAGCAGCGCCAGGGCGATGAAGCCGATGCCGTGGGAGAGGCCGAGGATCGCGGTCGGCCCGTCGAGGCCGGGGGCGAGCCAGACGACGATCAGGGCGGCGAACAGGGCCAGCTCCACGTACGACGCCCGCTTCACCCAGGCGAACATCGGCCCCGGGACGGGCGTCCGCAGCACCGCTGCCTCGTCGATGCTCATGGGCGATTGATAGCGCAGCGCGGTGGCGCGCCCGGTCCCACACGCGCGTCGCGCTCCGACCGTCGCCGCCCCCGGGCGCACCGGGCCGATCGGGCTCGAGCCGTCGTCCCGGCACAATTGCGTGATGCGACGGATCTCGCTCGCAGCCTGCGCGCTCGCTGCGCTTTACTTGGCTTCTCCGGCGTCGGGCGCGACCCTGACGCCGGTCGGCGACTTCGCCGACCCGGTGTTCGTCACCTCCGACCCCTCGAACCCGGACCGACTGTTCGTGGTCGAGCAGGCAGGGCGTATCCAGGTCTCCGAGAATGGGGTCGCGAGCACCTTCCTCGACCTCGCCGGCGCCGGCATGGTCGCGGCGGGCGGGGAGCGCGGCCTGCTCTCGATGGCTCCCGCTCCCGACTTCGCGACCTCCGGTCGCTTCTACGTCTACTACACGCGCAGCGGGTCGCCCGCCGAGCTCGGCGACCTCCAGGTCGACGAGTTCACCGCGACCGGAGATGCCACGCCGCTATCCAGCCGGCGCCCGATCCTGACCATCGATCATCCCGCCGGCAACCACAACGGCGGCCAGCTGCAGTTCGGCCCGGACGGTTACCTCTATCTCGCCACCGGGGACGGGGGCGGGGCCGGCGATGTGAGCGGAAACGCCCAGTCGCTGGACACGCTGCTCGGCAAGCTGCTGCGGATCGATCCGCATCCCTCGGGCGCGGCGGCCTACTCGATTCCGCCCGACAACCCATACGCCGGCCCGACCGCCGGGCTCGACGAGATCTGGAGCTACGGCCTGCGCAACCCGTGGCGATTCTCGTTCGATCGCTCAACCGGCGCCCTGCTGATCGGCGAGGTCGGCCAGGGAGCGCGCGAGGAGGTCGACTACCGGACGGCGCCGATGGCGGGTCGCGGCGACAACTTCGGCTGGAATTGTCGCGAGGGGCTGAGCGCCTATGCGGGGGCGCCGGCGAGCTGCGCCTCGGCGAGCGGCTTCGTCGACCCGATCCACGACTACGACCACTCCGGCGGCAACTGCGCGATCACCGGCGGCTACGTGGTCCGCGACGCCAGCCTCGGCGACCTGTACGGGCGTTACCTGTTCGCCGACGAGTGCGTCGGCCAGATCCTCTCGCTGGCGCCCGCGACGCCGCGGGCGGCGGACGTGCGCTCCGAGGGCCTCTCGGTGAGCGGGCCGTCCAGCTTCGGCGAGGACTCCTGCGGCCGGATCTACGTCGCCTCGCTGGGCGCCGACCAGGTCCTGCGATTCGCGGGCTCGACTCCGGCGGATTGCAGCCCCCCGCCCCCGCCGGGGAATCCGGCCCCGCCCCCTGCGCGGCCGAGCTGCGCCGGCCGCCTCGCCACGCTCACGGCGGCCCTGGCGGGCCCGATGATCGGCACAGGCGGCGAGGACGTGATCGTCGCCGACGGGCGGGGAAACCGGATCCGGGCCAAGGGCGGAGACGACGTCATCTGCGGCGGCGGCGGCGATGATCGGATCCGCGGCGGCGGCGGCGGCGATCGGATCCGCGGCGGCCGCGGCGACGACCGCTGCCGCGGCGGCGCCGGCCGCGATCGCCTGCGTTCCTGCTGAGCGCCGCTTGCACCGCCTCCCCGGCAACGTCCGATCCTTGCGCGGGCTCGACCTCCCGGCGCGGCTCGAACGCGCCCGGCTCAGCCCTCGAGCGCCGTGAGCACGATGCGCTCCTGCTCGAGGCGGTGCGCGGCCGGGTAGCCCTCGCTCGGGCTCGAGCGCTGCGGGCGACCGACGTACTGGAGCTCGACGCCGTCCGGCACGAGCTCGGGCAGGCGGCGGGCCATCACGCTCCAGGCTCCCATGTTCTTCGGCTCCTCCTGGGCCCAGACGACCTTTTTGATCCCGGGATAGGAGGCGATCAGCTTCTCGAGCTCGTTGCGCGCGAACGGGTAGAGCAGCTCGACCCGCGCGACCGCGACCGAGCTCGCGTCGGCGCGGCGCTCGTGCCCGTCGATGTCGTAGAAGACCTTGCCGTTACAGAGGACGAGCCGGTCGATCTCCTCGCGGCGGCTCGCGGCTCGCGGGTCGTCGAGGACGAACTGGAAGCTGCCGCCGATCAGGTCCTCGAGCGAGGATGCCGCGGCGCGCAGGCGCAGCAGGCCCTTCGGTGTGAAGACGACCAGGGGGCGCGGCTTCGCGATCCGCGCCTGGCGGCGCAGGAGGTGGAAGTACTGGGCGGCCGTGGTCGGATTTGCGAGCCGGATGTTGCCCTCCGAGCCGAGCTGGATGAAACGCTCGATGCGGGCGCTCGAATGCTCCGGGCCGGCGCCCTCGTAGCCGTGCGGCAGCAGCAGGGTGAGGCGAGTCGTCTGGCCCCACTTCGACTCGCCGGCGACGATGAAGCTGTCGATGATCACCTGCGCGGAGTTCGCGAAGTCGCCGAACTGCGCCTCCCAGACGATCAGGCTCTCCGGCGAGGCGGCCGAGTAGCCGTACTCGAACCCGAGGCAGCCGGCCTCCGAGAGCGGGCTGTTGTGGAGCTCGAACGGCGCCAGGGCGTTGGAGAGGTTCTGGATCGGCACGTACCTGAGGCCGGTCTTCTCGTCGTGCAGGGCGAGGTGGCGGTGCGAGAACGTGCCGCGCTCGGTGTCCTGGCCGGTGAGCCGGATGTGGGTGCCCTCGGTCAGCAGGGAGGCGAAGGCCAACGCCTCGGCGTGACCGAACTCGATCTCGCCGGAGTCGAGCTTCTCGATCCGCGAGGTCAGCGGCTTGCGCAGCTTGCGGTGGATCGCGAAGCTGTCCGGGACCGTGAGCAGCTCCTCGTTGAGCGAGCGCAGTCGCTTCTCCGAGACCGCGGTCTCGACCTCGGGGCTCTTGGTGCGGTCGAGCTCGCCGGTGCCGACAGCGGTCGAGCTCGGGTCCTCGTACTCGCCCGCCTCCATCTTCGCGCGCAGCGCGTTCAGGTCGCTCTGGAGCCGCTCGAGCCGCTGCTTTCCCTCGGCCTCGACCTGTTGATCGTCGACGACGCCCTCAGCGACCAGCTGCCTGGCGTAGATCTCCGAGACCGGCGCGTGGTCCTTGATCTGCGCCGCCATCCTCGGCTGCGTGTAGGCGGGCTCGTCGGTCTCGTTGTGGCCGTAGCGGCGGTAGCCGATCAGGTCGATGACCACGTCGCGGCCCCACTGCTCGCGGTAGGCCATCGCCAGCCGGACCGCCGAGATGCAGGCCTCGACGTCGTCGGCGTTGACGTGGATGATCGGGCAGTTGAAGCCCTTCGCCATGTCGCCGGCGTAGGGTGTCGAGCGCTCCTCGCTCGGGTCGGTCGTGAAGCCGACCTGGTTGTCGGTGATCAGGTGGATCGTGCCGCCGGTCGAGTAGCCCCGCAGCGACTGCAGGTTGAGCGTCTCGGCGACCACGCCCTGGCCGGGGAAGGCGGCGTCGCCGTGCAGCAGCACCGGCACGGCGACGTGCGGGTTGTGATGCAGCTTCGGCCCCGAGTGCTCGGTCTGCGCCGCGCGGGCGCCGCCGGTGACCACCGGGTCGACGAACTCGAGGTGGCTCGGGTTCGGGTGCAGCCGCATCTTCACCTGCTCGCCGTCGCGAGTCTCGAGAAGGCCCTCGGCGCCGTGGTGGTACTTGACGTCGCCGGTGCCCGAGTGCGGGATCGCGGCGATCGCCTTCACCTGGTCGAGCGCCTTCGCGCCCTCGAACTCGGCCAGGATCGATTCGACGGAGCGGCCGAGGTTGTGGGCGAGGACGCTGAGCCGGCCGCGGTGGGCCATCCCGATCACGACCTCCTCGGCGCCGTTCTGCCGCGCCAGGGTCGCGATCTCGTCGAGCATCGGCACGTCGCGTCGAGGCCCTCGATCGAGAACATCTTCTGGCCCAGGTAGGCCTTCTGGAGGAAGCGCTCGAACTGGAAGACCTCGATCAGGCGCGAGAGCAGGCCGAGCTTCTCGTCGGGATCGCAGCGGGGCCCGGTGCCAGCCGGTCTCGATCATCTCCCGCAGCCAGACGCGCTGCTGATGGGAGGACAGGTGCTCGATCTGGTAGGCGATCGTGCCGCAGTAAGCCTCGCGCATCCGAGGCAGCGCGTCGAGCAGCGTCTCGCCCTCGACCCCGATCCGCAGGATCGAGGCCGGGATCTGCGACATCAGATCGGGCGTCAGGTTGACGTTCTCGGGATCGAGCGCCGGATCGCCCTTCGGCTCGGCGCCGAGCGGGTTGACGTTCGCGGCCAGGTGGCCGTGGGTGCGGTACGCCTTGAGCAGCGAGGTCGCCGCCTGCACGGCCTGAAGCAGCTGCAGCTCCGGCTCGGCCGCGACCGCGCTGGCTCGGCCGTGCTCGGGGCGCCGAGCGGCGGCGCGGAGGCGGAGGCCGGATGCGCGCTGGTGACCACGTTGGTCGCGATCCGCAGCTCCTCCGCGACGCTCTCGTAGAAGCCGTCGTCGCCCTGCAGGAGCTGGTCGAGGCGTCGCAAGAACGACCCCGACTCCGCCCCCTGGATGATCCGGTGGTCGTAGGTCGAGCTGGTCGTCATCACCTTCGAGATGCCCAGCGCCTTGACCTTGTCGGCGGGGGCGTGCGCCCACTCGACCGGGTAGGCGAGCGAGCCGCACCGCGACGATCGTCCCCTGCCCGCGCATCAGCCGCGGCACCGAGGCGACGGTTCCGAGCCCGCCCGGGTTGGTGAGCGTGATGTTCGTCCCCTGGAAGTCGTCGGTCGAGAGAGCGTTCTCGCGCGTCTTCGTGATCAGGTCCTCGTAGTAGGCGTGGAAGCCCGAGAAGTCGAGCGTCTCCGCGGCCTTCATGCACGGGACCATCAGGCTGCGCGAGCCGTCCTTGCGCTCGACGTCGACGGCGATCCCGAGGTTGACGTGGGCCGGCTCGACGACGAACGCCTTGCCGTCGCGCTCCTCGTAGCCGCGCCTCATCACCGGCCACTCGGTCGCGGCCTTGACGATCGCCCAAGCGATCAGGTGCGTGAACGAGACCTTCATCCCGCGCTCCTCGAGCGCCTCGTTGATCGCCTTGCGCTTCGCGTCGAGCGTGTCCACCGCCAGGGTCCGGAACGAGGTCGCGGTCGGCATCTCGCGGCTCTCGTTCATCAGCCGTGGCGAGCGTCCCGGCGGGGCCACGCAGCGGCTTCGCCTCTCCGGTCTCCGCGACGGTGGGCGCGACGCCGCCGTCGGCCGCGGCGAGCACGTCGGCCTTGACGATCTTGCCGCCGAGCCCGCTGCCACTGACCCCGCCGAGGTCGACGCCCTTGGCGGCGGCGACCCGGCGCGCCACCGGCGAGGCGTGAGAGTCGGCGCCGTCGCCGGCGACCGGCGCCTCGGGCGCGGCCGGGGCAGGAGCGGCTTCGGCGGGCGGCGCCGGCGGCGGCATCCGCCCCCGCGGTCATCTCCGCCAGTCCCTGGCCGACCTGGACCGTGTCGTCGGGCTGGACCAGAAGCTTGGTGATCGTCCCGGCGGCCGGCGCCGGCACCTCGGCGTCGATCTTGTCGGTCGAGACCTCGACCACCGTGTCGCCCTCGGCGACCTGCCGGCCCTCGGAGACGTGCCACTCGAGGATCGTGCCCTCGGTCACCGACTCGCCCATCTCCGGCATCGAGATGACCACCGTCTCGCCCCGTGGAACGACCGACGTCCCGTCCGCCTCCTCCGCTCCGCGTCCGGGGGCGGACGGGTCAGCCGCGGGCTCACTCGGCGCCGTCGTGCTCGATGGCGGTCTCGATCACCCCGGGCTGCGCGGAGTCGGAGTCCACCGACTCGTCGCCGAGGTCCGCGTCGCCCTCTCCACCGCCCATCACGAGGCCCGCCTTGGTCTCCTCGAGCGGCGACGGATCGGCCGACGCCCCGTTGCCGGAGCCGGCTCCGTTCGGGTCGATCTGCGCCAGCGCCTGGCCGACCTCGACCGTGTCGTCGGGCTGGGCGAGCAGCTTGGTGATCACGCCGCTCGTCGGCGCCGGCACCTCGGCGTCGATCTTGTCGGTCGAGACCTCGACCACCGTGTCGCCCTCGGCGACCTCCTGGCCCTCGGAGACGTGCCACTCGAGGATCGTGCCCTCGGTCACCGACTCCCCCATCTGGGGCATCTGGACCTCGACCACGCCCTCCGCCATCAGAAGGATCGCCCTGGCGACGAAAGCGGCGCGTGCATCGGTTCGAACGGTCGCGCTGGCGGCGAAGGCGGGGTGTGCATCGGTTCCTCTGAGTCTATGAGGTTGGCCCTCGGAGGCGCGTCGCTTTTCCCGTTCCCGCACGCGACTTCCCGGCGGAGCGCACCGATCGCCGTCGCCGGGCTCCGCGAGACCCGAACTCTGCCGATCAGGCGATCCGCGCGACGAGCACGACGTCGTTGAGCAGCGTGTCGCGGATGTCGCGTTCGAGGAACGTGAGCGCCGGGGCCGAGTGCGAGCAGAACCCGCAGCGCAGCACGGCCCGCGGCCGGATCCGCGGCGCCGGGGAGAGCGGCAGCGAGCACGACGGGCAGACGAGCGCTCCGCGGGCGAGGACCTGGACGCCGCTTTCGACCAGGCGCCGATCCTCGCCGACGGCCGAGCCGCCGGTGCGGCCGAGCTTGACGTCGGGCTCGCCGCGATCGCCCGGATCGGGTGCGACCTCAAACGCCATCAGCCACTCCGATCGCCGGGGCATCGGTTCACCCGGCTAATAGTAGGGTCCGGTTGGAGCGAGTCGTAGCTGAAGGAGAGTCAATGAGCTACTTCGTAACCGGGGCGACGGGCTTCATCGGTCGTAACCTCGTCGAGCTCCTGCTCGAGCGCGAGGGGACGATCTACGTTCTCGTCCGCGAGGGCTCCAAGGGCCGGCTCGAGGAGCTGCGCAACCGCTGGGGGGCGGACGAGACGCGCGTCGTCGGCATCGTCGGGGATCTCTCCCAGCCGCGGCTCGGCGTCTCCGACGCCGACATGGAGGAGCTCGAGGGACGAATCGATCACCTCTTCCACCTCGCCGCGATCTACGACATGACCGCAGACGCGATCTCGCAGCGGGTCGCCAACGTCGAGGGCACCAGGCACATGGTCGAGTTCGCGGAGGCGGCCGGCGCCGGCTGCGTCCACATGGTCAGCTCGATCGCCGCCGCCGGCCTCTACCGGGGGGTGTGGCGCGAGGACATGTTCGAGGAGGCCCAGGACCTCGACGTCCATCCCTACTTCCGGACCAAGCACGAGTCCGAGGGCGTGGTCCGCACCGAGTGCTCGCGCCCATGGCGCGTCTACCGGCCCGGGATCGTGGTCGGCAACTCCGAGACCGGCGAGATGGACAAGGTCGACGGCCCCTACTACTTCTTCAAGCTGATCCGCCGGATCCGCAACACGGTGCCGCAGTGGATGCCGATGCTCGGGATCGAGGGCAGGGAGATCAACATCGTCCCGGTCGATTTCGTCGTCCGCGCGATCGACCACATCGCGCACACCGAGGGGCTCGACGGCCGGGCGTTCAGCCTCACCGATCCGAACCCGCCGACCGCCGGCGAGGTGATCGACACTTTCGCGGCCGCGGCGCATGGTCCCCAGGCGTCGGTCCGCCTGCCGGCGGGCGCCGTCGACGCGCTCGAGCCGCTGGTCAAGCTCGGCCTCACCGCGGTCCCGCTCGGGGACGCGCTGGCCGATCGCGTGCTCGCCGACCTCGGGATCCCGCGCCAGGTCCTGCTCTACGTCAACTACCCGACCCATTTCGACTCGCGCCAGACGCAGGCGGCGCTCGCCGGAACCGACATCGGCGTGCCGCCTTTGGAGGCTTACGCCGGCAAGCTCTGGGACTACTGGGAGCGCCACCTCGACCCCGACCTGTTCCGTGACCGGACGCTGATGGGCGCGGCCCGCGGCCGCGCCGGCCTGATCGGGGGCATCAGCCAGATCATCGAGCAGCAGATCCCCGATGAGCTGATGCGGCTCGGCCGACGCCTGCAGGGCAACGTCTCGCTGCAGAAGGCGGTCCGGGGGCGAGTCGTGATGGTCACCGGCGCCTCCTCGGGGATCGGCAAGTCGGCGGCGCTCAAGATCGCCGACGCGGGCGGCATCGTGCTGCTCGTCGCCCGGACGCCGGAGAAGCTCGAGGCGACGCAGCAGCAGATCGAGGCCGGAGGCGGGACCGCCTACATCCACCGCTGCGACCTCTCGGATTTCGACGACATCGACCGGATGGCGGAGGAGGTGCTCGCCGAGCACGGCCACGTCGACGTCCTCGTCAACAACGCCGGCCGCTCGATCCGGCGCTCGATCGCGCTCTCCTACGATCGTCCCCACGACTTCGAGCGCACGATCCAGCTCAACTATCTGGGCGCGGTGCGGCTGATCCTCAAGGTCCTGCCGTCGATGCGCCAGCGTCGCTCGGGTCAGATCGTCAACATCAGCTCGATCGGCGTGCAGACGAACATGCCGCGGTTCTCGGCCTACGTCGCCTCGAAGGCGGCCCTGGACGCGTTCAGCCGCTGCATCGCGTCGGAGATCGTCGACGACGGCGTCCACATCACGACGATCAACATGCCGCTCGTCCGCACACCGATGATCGCGCCGACCAAGATGTACGACCGGTTCCCGACGATCACGCCCGACGAGGCCGCCGACATGATCTGCGAGGCGATCATCCACAAGCCGAAGCGGATCGCGACCCCGATGGGGACCCTGGGACAGATCCTCTACGCGCTCAACCCGAAGTCGATCGACTACATCCTCAACACGGCCTACCACCTGTTCCCCGACTCCGCGGCCGCCAAGGGCGACCCGAAGGAGGCGACGAAGGCGGCGCCGGGATCGTCGACCGACGAGCAGGCCAACCGCCAGCAGGTCCTGTTCGCGAACCTGATGCGGGGCGTGCATTGGTAGCCGCGCCCGCGCGGCTCGTCTGACGGATGCCACCGTCCAGCGACGAGCAGCGTTCCGAATCGAGCGGGTCGCCGTCGCTGTCGAGCCACGTCTCCGCGTTCGCGCGCGTTGCCCGCGAGCTGCCGCGCAACCTGCCGATCCCGAACCCGCTGCAGCGCCGCACCCTCGAGCGAGCGGTCGGGGGCAAGGTCGTCCTGATCACCGGGGCGTCGTCGGGGATCGGCCGAGCGCTGGCGCTCCAGGTCGGCGAGGCCGGCGGCGAGGTGGTGCTGGTCGCACGCACCCGCGAGCGGCTCGAGGAGGTCGCCGAGCGGATCCGCGGCTCGGGGGGAGCAGCGCACGTCAACCCGTGTGACCTGTCTGATCTCGAGGCGACCGGCTCGATGGCCGACGAGGTGCTCGCCGAGCACGGACACGTCGACATCCTCGTCAACAACGCCGGCCGCTCGATCCGACGCTCGATCGCGCGCTCGTACGAGCGCATCCACGACTTCGAGCGCACGATGCAGCTCAACTACCTGGGGCCGGTGCAGCTGATCCTGAAGCTGCTGCCGCCGATGCGCGAGCGCCGCAGTGGCCAGATCGTCAACGTCTCGACCATGGGCGTGCAGACCAACGTGCCGCGCTTCTCCGCCTACATCGCCTCGAAGGCGGCGCTCGACGCCTTCTCGCGCTCGATCGCCTCGGAGATCGTCGACGACCGGGTCGCGATCTCGACCGTATACATGCCGCTGGTCCGCACGCCGATGATCGAGCCGACCGACCATTACCGGTACTTTCCGGCGCTCTCGCCCGAGCAGGCGGCGGGGATGGTCTGCGACGCGATCGTCCACCGGCCGAAGAAGGCGTCGACCGTCGCCGGGCGATTCGCCGAGGTCAGCTACGCGACCGTCCCCCGAGTCCAGGACGCGATCGTCAACGCCGGCTACAAGCTCTTCCCCGAGACCGGCGGGCCGACCCAGGCCCGCGATCGGCCCGCGGCCGATGGCGCCGAGGCCGAGGCCCCAACCGCCGAGCAGAAGGCGTTCGCCCGCGCGACCAAGGGGATCTACTGGTAGGCGGGCGAGCGCGCAAGCACTGGGGCTGGGGCTACGCCGATCAAGCGCCGGCGCCGGCCGCGCTGGACGCCGCGGCCGCGGAGATCCACGAGCGGCTCGGGTTCGGCGCCGCCCCCGAGCAGCCGGTGGCGCTGGAGGCGATCGGGCTGCCGGCGCCGCGGCTGGCGCCCCCGGGCACGCTGGCGGCGATCTGCTCGAGCGATCGCCACGACCGCGTCTCGCACGCGCTCGGCAAGGCCTACCGCGACGTCGTCCGTGGCTTTCGCGGCCGGGTCGACAACCCCCCGGACGTGGTCGCCCGCCCGCGCGAGGAGGCCGAGCTCGAGGCGCTGCTCTCCTGGTGCGCCGACGCCCGTGCGGCGGCGATTCCTTACGGGGGAGGCACGAGCGTGGTCGGCGGGATCGAGCCCCGAGTCGGTGACGGGTACGCGGGCGCCGTCTCGATCGACCTCGGTGCGCTCGATCGAGTGCTCGAGGTCGACCCGGTCTCGCGCGCGGCGCGGATCCAGGCGGGCGTGCTCGGTCCGGCGCTCAACGCCCAGCTCGCCGAGCGTGGCCTCACCCTCCGGCACTTCCCGCAGTCGTTCGAGTACTCGAGCCTCGGCGGTTGGATCGCCACCCGCGCCGGCGGGCATTTCGCCACCGTCTGGACCCACATCGACGATCTGGTCGAATCGGTGCGAGCGATCACGCCGACGGGCGCCTGGGAGAGCCGGAGGCTTCCCGGCTCGGGCGCCGGACCGAGCCCCGATCGGATGCTGATCGGCTCCGAGGGGATCCTCGGGGTGATCACCGAGGCCTGGGTGCGGGTGCACGAGCGCCCCGAGCACAAGCGCTCGGCCGGGATCGAGTTCGAGTCGTTCGCCGCCGGCGCCGAGGCGGTGCGCGCGCTGGCCCAGTCCGGCCTCAATCCGGCCAACTGCCGCCTGCTCGACGAGGCCGAGTCGAGGCTCACCGGCACAGGCGAGCGGGCCACGCTCGTGCTCGGCTTCGAGGCCGCGCACCAGCCGGTCGACACGCTCATGGACCAGGCGCTCGAGCTGGTCCACGACCACGGCGGCAAGCCGGTGAGCGAGCGACGATCGGCCGCCGACGGAGCACGCGACGCCGTCTCCTCCTGGCGCCGGGCGTTCCTCGGGGCGCCCTATCTGCGCGACACCCTGGTCGCCTGCGGAGTCCTCTCCGAGACCTTCGAGACCGCGATCACCTGGGATCGGTTCGCAGAGTTTCATGCTGCGGTCAGCGAGACCGCGCACCGCGCCGTGGCGCGCTCGACGGGGGTCGAAGCCGAGGGCGACGGCGCGCCGAAGCTGACCTGCCGGTTCACCCACGTCTATCCCGATGGTCCGGCCCCGTACTTCACGATCCTCGCGCCGGCGCGCCGCGGCTCGGAGGTCGAGCAGTGGGACGAGATCAAGGCGGCGGTCTCCGAGACGGTGATCGAAGCGGGCGGCACGATCACCCACCATCACGCGGTCGGCCGCGACCACCGACCGTTCTACGACCGCCAGCGCCCGGGCCCGTTCGCCGCGGCGCTCCGGGCCGCGAAGCGCGCCGTCGATCCGTCGTCGATCCTCAACCCGGGTGTGCTGGTCGACCCGTAGCGGACACGGAGTGCCCCGGCTCATGCCCCCGGATGGCATCGAGGCGTAGCCTGCGGTGAGAGGAGTACACGGGATGTTCCAGATTCGGATCCATGGACGAGGCGGGCAGGGCGTCGTCACCGCGGCCGAGATGCTCTCGGTCGCCGGCTTCGACGAGGGCCGCCACGCGCAGGCGTTTCCGACCTTCGGCTCCGAGCGCACCGGTGCGCCGGTCGTCTCGTTCTGCCGTATCGACGACGAGCCGATTCGCGTTCGCGAGCCGATCGCCGAGCCGGACGCGGTGATCGTCCAGGAGCCGACGCTGCTTCATCAGGTCGATCTGTTCGACGGTCTCGGGGCCGACGGCTACCTGCTGATCAATACCGCCCGCAGCTTCGACGAGCTCGGCCTCGGCGACTTCGCGGCCGGCTTTCGGCGCCGGCGCCTGCTCACCGTCCCGGCGACCGACCTCGCCCGCGAGCACCTCGGCCGCCCGCTGCCGAACGCCGTCCTGCTCGGCGGCTTCGCCGGGCTCACCGGCGTCGTCTCGATCGACTCGGTGGTCAAGGCGATCAGGGACCGGTTTCCCGGCAAGCTCGGAGACGGCAACATCGCCGGGGCGCGCGCCGCCTTCGATTTCGTCCGCGGCGAGCTCGACCGCCTCGGCGCGGCGAGCAGCGAGCAGGAACGAGCGACGACGAATGCTTGAGCAGCTCGAGGGATCGGAGGCGATCGCCCGGACGGTCGCCCGCTGCCGCCCCGAGGTGATCTCCGCCTATCCGATCTCCCCCCAGACGCATATCGTCGAGGGCCTCTCCGACATGGTGCGGACCGGCGCGCTGGAGCCGTGCGAGTACATGATGGTCGAGTCCGAGTTCGCCGCGATGTCGGCGTGTATCGGCGCGTCGGCGGCCGGCGCGCGCACCTACACCGCGACCGCGAGCCAGGGCCTGCTCTACATGGCCGAGGCGCTCTTCAACGCCTCGGGCCTCGGGCTGCCGATCGTGATGACGGTCGCCAACCGGGCGATCGGAGCGCCGATCAACATCTGGAACGACCACTCCGACTCGATGTCGCAGCGCGACTCCGGCTGGATCCAGATCTACGCGGAGACCAACCAGGAGGCCGCCGACATGCACGTGCAGGCGTTCGTCCTCGCCGAGCGGCTGTCGCTCCCGGTGATGGTCTGCATGGACGGGTTCATCCTCACCCACGCCTTCGAGGAGGTCGACGTGCCGGGCGCCGAGCAGGTCGACGACTTCCTGCCGCCGTTCGAGCCCCGGCAGGTGCTCGACCCCGCCGAGCCGGTGACGATCGGGGCGATGGTCGGCCCGGAGGCGTTCACCGAGGTCAAGTACCTGATGCACGCCAAGCAGTTGCAGGCGCTCGACGAGATCCCCGAGATCGCTGCCGACTTCTCGACCGCGTTCGGCCGCGAGTCGGGAGGGCTGCTGCGCACCTACAAGACCGAGGACGCCGAGACGGTGGTCGTCGCCCTCGGCTCGGTGCTGGGCACGATCGAGGACGTCGTCGACGAGCTGCGCGAGCAGGGCGTCAAGATCGGCGCCGTCGGGCTCAAGTGCTTCCGGCCCTATCCGCTCGAGGAGGTCCGGGAGGCGCTCGCGGGCGCGACCCGGGTGGTGGTGATCGAGAAGGCGTTCGCGGTCGGCGCCGGCGGGATCGTCGGCCAGAACGTGCGCCTGGCGCTTTCGGGGCTCGTGTCGCGGGTCTACGACGTGGTCGCCGGGCTCGGCGGCCGTCCGATCACGACGCGCTCGCTGCACGCGCTGTTCGCCGACGTGCTCAGCGGCGAGCTCGAGCCCGGCCGAATGCACTTCCTCGACCTGAAACGCGATGTCGTCGAGCGCGAGATCGAGCGCATGACCGCGGGCCATCGCCACGGCCCGCACGCCGAGAACATCCTTCGCGACCTCGGGGTCGTCGCCGCCCGCTCACACTGAGGAGATCCGATGGCCGAGCAGAAGATCAAGCACTACCAGGTCGGGACCTACGCGGTCGGCAATCGCCTGCTCGACCCGGATCAGCGCTCGGTCCAGGCGCGCATGGAGCGCTCCAACACGCTGACCTCGGGCCACCGCGCCTGCCAGGGCTGCGGCGAGGCGCTCGGCGCGCGCTACGTGCTCGACGCCGCGATGCGAGCGACGGGCGGCAGCATGGTCGCCGCCAACGCGACCGGGTGCCTGGAGGTGTTCTCGACCCCGTATCCGGAGTCCTCTTGGCAGCTTCCCTGGATTCACTCGCTGTTCGGCAACGCCCCCGCGGTCGCCAGCGGCGTCGCCGCGGCGCTGCGGGCGAAGGGGCGCGAGGACGTTCGCGTCGTCGGGCAGGCCGGCGACGGCGGCACGGTCGACATCGGCTTCGCCTGCCTCTCGGGCATGTTCGAGCGCGGCGACGACGTGCTCTTCGTCTGTTACGACAACGAGGCGTACATGAACACCGGCGTGCAGCGCTCGGGGGCGACGCCGCCGGGCGCGCGGACCGCGAACACGAAGCCGGTCGGGAAGGAGCCCGGAAACGTCTTCGGACAGGGCAAGAACGTGCCACTGATCGCGATGGCGCACGAGATCCCCTACGTCGCGACCGGGACGGTGGCCGAGCCGAGGGACCTGGAGGAGAAGGTCAACCGGGCGATGGAGCTGCGCGGGCCGCGCTACCTCCACGTCTTCGTCCCCTGCCCGCTCGGCTGGGGGTCGGCGTCGCAGGACACGATCAGGCTGGCGCGGCTGGTCAAGGAGACCGGCCTGTTCCCCGTCTTCTCGGCCGAGCACGGCGAGGTCGTCTCGGTGTCGAAGATCCGCCGTCGGGTCCCGGTCACCGAGTACCTGAAGCTCCAGCGTCGCTACGCGCACCTGTTCGGCGAGCACGGGCATCCGGATGTGATCGACCGCCTGCAGGCGATCGCCGACCGCAACGTCGAGCGCTTCGGGCTGCTCACCGACGCCGAGGAGGCCGCCCACATGCCCGGCGAGGCGGCCGATCGAGCCGGGATCCCCGCCGCGCATCCGCGCGGGGCCCCGGACACCGAGGCGGAGAGCAACCTCACGCGGCTGCTCGAGGAGACCCACGGGAGCCCGCGCTGATGGAGAAGCCGTTCGCGATCACGCTCGACGTCGGCACCAGCCGCGCCAACAAGACCGGCTCGTGGCGGACCGAGCGCGCCGTCTACGTCGACCGGCTGCCGCCGTGCAACCACGCCTGCCCGGCTGGGGAGAACATCCAGGCGTGGCTGTACGAGGCCGAGGAGGGCGGCGAGGGCTACGAGCGGGCGTGGCGCAAGATCATGGAGGAGAACCCGTTCCCGGCGATCATGGGACGGGTCTGTTATCACCCCTGCGAGACCTCTTGCAACCGCGCGCAGCTCGACGAGGCGGTCGGGATCAACTCGATCGAGGGCTTCGTCGGCGACGAGGCGATCCGCAACGGATGGCGGGTCGAGGTCGAAGCCGAGCCGACCGGCAAGCGGGTGCTGATCGTCGGCGCCGGCCCGTCCGGCCTCTCCGCCGCCTACCACCTGGCGCGGCGCGGCCACGAGGTGACGATCCGCGAGGCCGGGCCGATGGCCGGCGGGATGATGCGCTTCGGGATCCCGAAGTACCGCCTGCCGCGCGACGTCCTCGACGCCGAGGTGCAGCGGATCGTCGACCTCGGGGTGACGCTCGAGCTCGACGCCAAGGTCACCGACCTGATCGACGTCGATGCGCGACGGTGGCTTCGACGCGGTCTTTCTCGCCGTCGGCGCGCAGATCGGCAAGCGCGCCTACGTCCCGGCCGGCAGCGCCGCGCACGTCATCGACGCGGTCTCGATGCTTCATGGGCTCGAGGAGGGCGAGACGCCGCTGCTCGGCCGCCGGGTCGCGATCTACGGCGGCGGCAACACGGCGATGGACGCGGCGCGGACCGCCAAGCGGCTCGGCGCCTCCGACGCGGTCGTCGTCTACCGCCGCAACCGCGACCGCATGCCGGCGCACGACTTCGAGGTCGCCGAGGCCGAGGAGGAGGGGGTGCTGATCAAGTGGCTGTCGACGATCAAGCACGTCGACGAGGACAAGCTCTTGATCGAGCGCATGGAGCTCGACGAGACCGGCTTTCCGCAGCCGACCGGCGAGCTCGAGGAGCTCGAGGCCGACTCGCTGATCCTCGCTCTCGGCCAGGAGACCGACCTCTCGCTGCTCGACGGCGTCCCCGGGCTCACGGTCACCGACGGCGTGGTCGAGGTCGGGCCGAACATGATGACCGGCTGCGACGGCATCTTCGCGGGCGGCGACATGGTGCCCGCCGAGCGCTCGGTGACGGTCGGGGTCGGGCACGGCAAGAAGGCCGCTCGCAACATCGACGCCTGGCTGCGCGGGGTCGAGCTCGAGCGCCCGCGCAAGCACGCGATCGCGGAGTTCGAGGACCTCAACACCTGGTACTACGCCGACGCGCCGCGAGCGCACCGGTCCCGGCTGGAGGCGGTGCGCCGGCAGACCAACTTCGAGGAGGTCGTCAAGGGGCTCGATGAGTCCAACGCCCTGTATGAGGCTCGCCGCTGCATGTCGTGTGGCAACTGCTTCTCCTGCGACAACTGCTACGGCGTCTGCCCCGACAACGCGGTGCTGAAGCTGGGCGCGCCCGGCGAGCTCTACGAGATCGATTACGACTACTGCAAGGGCTGCGGCATCTGCGTCGCCGAGTGCCCGTGCGGGGCGATCGAGATGATCCCCGAGCAGATCTGAGCCGGCGCCGGCTCGATCCGCGCCCCTAACCTGTTGCGGCCATGCCGCCGCTGATCCGGGCCCTGCGCCCGTCGGAGTGGATCAAGAACCTGCTCGTGTTCGCCGGCCTGCTGTTCAGCGGGCGGCTCGACGACGGCGCCGCGGTCGCCGACGCGACGCTCACCTTCGCCGCCTTCTGCGCGATCTCGAGCGCCGGTTATCTGGTCAATGACCTCCGCGACCGCGAGCACGACCGCCATCATCCCGAGAAGCGCGACCGCCCGATCGCCAGCGGCGCCGTTTCGCCGGCGACCGCCGGCGCGCTCGCGGTGCTCTTGGCGGCGGCGGGGATCGCGGTCGGTTTCGCGGTCGACGCCGAGGTCGCCGGGTTCGTCGCCCTCTACGGGGCCGTCACCGCCGCCTACTCGCTCGGTCTCAAGCGGCTGGTGATCATCGACGTGATGACGATCTCCTCGCTGTTCATCCTCCGGGTCGTCGCCGGCGCCGTCGCGGTCGGCGCCCACGCCTCGGAGTTCCTGCTCATCTGCACCGGGATGCTGGCGCTGTTCCTCGGCTTCACCAAGCGCCGCCAGGAGGCGATGCTCGAGGAGGCGGACCCGATCGAGGTGGCCGGGGCGCCGGCGACGCGCCCCGTGCTCGAGCACTACTCGCTCCCCTTCCTCGACCAGATGATCGCGATGGTGACCGCCTCGTCGATCATCACCTACGTGATCTACGCGGTCGACTCGCCGCGGATCGGCTCGAAGATGCTCGCCACCGCCCCCTCGGTCCTCTACGGGATCTTCCGCTACCTGTACCTGATCTACGACCGCCGCGACACGCGCTCGACCGCCGCGATCCTCACCGAGGACCCGGGGATGGTGTTCGCCGCGGTGACCTGGGTCGGGGCGGCCCTGGTGATGCTCTACGTGGTCGACTGAGGCCCTGACGACGGCTCGGTCGGGTCGGGGATCCCGAGCCTCATGCGCATCGTCTCGTCGTAGTCGTCGAGCGCCATCCGGAGCGTCTCGGCGCGCACCTTGAGCGCGTGCGGGGCTCCGTCCTCGCGCGCATCCTCGATCAGCCGGCGCAGGAACGGCACCAGGTCCGCGAACTCGAGCCGATCGTCCTCGGAGCGGAAGTAGTAGGTGATCGGAAAGTGGATCACGTCCCGGCGGGCGACGATCAGCTGGGTCGTGAACGAGGTCAGCATGCGCTCCAGGAGCGCGGGGTCGGCGTCCGCGAGCCGCTCGCCGAGACGCTCCTCGGCGAGGCGGACGAGGTGGACCTCGTGCGCGAGCGCGTCGCGGCGCGCCAGCGTGCCGTGGATCGAGATCAGCCACGAGATGCTCGCGGTCAGCAGCCCGAGCCCGAACAGCGTCTCCACCGGCCCCAGGATCCGGAGCCCCCACGCCTGGGGGGCGATGTCGCCGTAGCCGAGGCTGGTGATGTTGACGAGCGAGACGTAGACCGCGTCGAGGATCGAGTCGTGATCCTCGGGCGAGAGGCTCGCCTGGTAGGTGAAGCCCTCCGGCATGTGCGGGAGGAAGATCAGCGCCCAGCCGAGCACCAGCATCGCCGTCCAGGTGGTGAGCACGGCGATGTAGCCGAGCGGCCCGGCGACGAGCGGCGCCGAGTCGCCGCCGCGCCCGAGCCGGCGCCCGAGCGACCACACTCCCCGCGCGACGCTGCGCCCGAGGACGCCGCGGCCGGAAGGGTGAAAGAGGGTCTCGAAGATGTCGCGCAGCGCGACCGCGATCAGCGCGATCCCGAGCCCGGTGAGGATGAGCTCCACGGCCGAGACGCTAGCGGCGGGGCCCGGCCGCGGGCGGCCCGCTAGGTTTCGCGCGATGGATCTGACGCTGAGCGACTCCGAACGAGCATTTCGCGACGAGCTCCGGGCCTGGATCGAGGAGAACCACCCGGGGCCGGCCCCGCGGGGCGGCGATCAGGCGCAGTTCGAGTTCGAGCGCCGCTGGCAGCGCGAGCTCCACGCGGCCGGCTGGGCGGGCGTCTCGTGGCCGAAGGAGTACGGCGGCCGCGGCGCGACCCTGGTCGAGCAGTCGATCTTCGGCGAGGAGCTGGCGCGCGCGAAGGCGCCGCGGCCGGCGAACGTGCTCGGCCTCGTGATGGGCGGCCCGGTGGTCATCGCCCACGGGTCCACCGAGCAGAAGGAGCGCTTTCTCGAGCCGATCCTCTCCGCCGAGGAGATCTGGTGCCAGGGCTTCTCCGAGCCGGAGTCGGGCTCCGACCTCGCCTCGCTGAAGACGCGGGCGGTGAAGGACGACGGCGGCTGGCGGATCACCGGCCAGAAGGTGTGGACCACCTTCGCCCACGAGGCGAAGTGGTGCATGCTCGTCGCCCGCTCCGATCCGGATGTGCCCAAGCACAAGGGCCTGACCTACTTCTTGATGGACATGGAGCAGGACGAGATCGAGGTCCGGCCGCTGCGCCAGATCACCGGCGAGGCCGAGTTCAACGAGCTCTTCATAGAGGGCGCCTACGTTGCCGACGAGAACGTCATCGGCGGCGAGGGCAACGGCTGGATGGTCGCGATCACGACCCTGATGAACGAGCGCGCCGGGCTCGGCGCGTCGGCCGCGCTCGGGCTCGCGATCGCGCTCGACGAGCTGATCGAGCTCGCCCGGCGACGCGGGCGCGCCGACGACCCGCTCGTCCGCGACAAGCTCGCGCGGCTGAAGATCGGGATCGAGGGGCTGCGGCTCGGCGCCCTGCGCGCGCTGACGACGACGATGAAGGTCGGGATCCCCGGGCCGGAGGGATCGATCTCGAAGCTGCAGTGGTCGTCGACCAACCAGGCGCTGACCGAGCTCGCGCTCGAGCTCGGTCAGATCGAGACGCTCTCGAGGGACTCGCTGTGGTCGTACCGCTTCCTGCGCTCGCGGGCCAACTCGATCGAGGGCGGGACCAGCGACGTGCTCAAGAACATCGTCGCCGAGCGCGTGCTCGGGTTGCCGAAGCTCAGGTAGGAGGCACGGGATGGACTTCGACTTCAACGACGAGCAGCGCGAGATCAAGTCGACCGCGAAGGAGTTCGTCGCGGCCCGCTTCAAGCCCGAGAAGGTGCGCGAGCTGGCCGAGGCCGAGAGCCCTTACGACGAGGCGATCTGGGCGGAGATGTGCGAGCTCGGCTGGCCGGGGATCGCGATCGCCGAGGAGTACGGAGGCCAGGGACTCGGCGTCGTCGAGCTGGTCATCCTCCAAGAGGAGCTGGGCTACGCCTGCGCCCCGTCGCCGATGATCTCCAACGCCTACGCCGGCGCGGTGATCGAGGATGCCGGCTCCGACGATCAGCGCAGCCGCTGGCTGCCCGGGATCGCCTCGGGAGGGCAGCGCGGCGCGGCCGAGCTCGCCAACGACGACGGCGCGATCGTCGGCGCCGCTTCCGGAGCGTCGATCCTCGTGCTTGCCGAGGGCGACGGGGCAAGGCTCGTCGAGCCCGCCGCCGCCGAGCTCGAGCGCCTCGATTTGATCGACACGACGCGCGCCTACTTCAGAGTCTCCGCGGAGGGGGGTGATTCGCTGCCCGGCGACGTCTCCCGCGCCGTCGACGTCGGCACGGTGGCGCTCGCCGCCGAGCTCGTCGGCGTCGCCCAGCGGGCGCTCGACATCGCCGTCTCCTACGCCAAGGAGCGCGAGCAGTTCGGGCGGCCGATCGGCGCCTACCAGGCGGTCTCCCATCGGCTCGCCGGAATGCTCTGGGAGGTCGAGGAGGCGCGGTCGCTCCTCTACTACGCGGCCTGGGTCGCCGACGCCGAGCCCGAGTCGCTGCCGCTGGCCGCGTCGATGGTCAAGGCGCGAGCGTCCGACAGCGCCGGCGCGGTCACCCACGACGCGATCCAGACCCTCGGCGGGATCGGCTTCACCTGGGAGCACGACATCCACTTCCTGCTCAAGCGCGCACGGGTCTCCACCGAGCTGCTCGGCAGCCCGCGACGGCATCGCGAGCGAGTCGCCGAGCTGATCGGGATGGGCGCCTCCCAGCCGGCCGCCGCCTGACGCCTACCTACCGGTGTCGCGGGAGCGGCCCGGGATCAGGGATCCGGGAGCACCTCGGCGTCGCTGGCGAGTTGCGTCCGGCCGTTGACCGCGTACTCGAGGTCGACCGTCTCGTCGGTTCGGTATGTGCCGACGACGCCGATCAACATCGAAGCCCATCGCAGGCCGCTCAGCTTCTCCTCCTTGAGGATCGGGCGCGCGAACACGACCTCGTCACCGCGCAGCTCGTAATCGACGTCGCGCTGCTGCTCGACGCCGCTGACGTAGACCGTGATCGGCTCCTGCGCGCCGCGCGGAAGCCGAACCCGACGGCCGGCCGCGTAGCTGCCCTTCGGAATCTCGATCTCACGCCGCTCCATGGCGCTCATAGGCTACGGATGGCCTCGCGGACCGCGTCGAAAGGCGTCTCGCCCTGGCGCGGCGCGAGCTTCGCGCGGCGAATCCCGCCCGTGAACGCGACCAGCTCGCCGTCGCCCATGACGTCGATCCCGGCGGCTCGTCCGCCCCGCCAGCCACCGCTCGAGAGCTCGAGCCTGGCGGCCACGCGGGCGCCGGCGTCGAAGTCGCGCAGCGCCTTGACCGCCGGCAGCCGGCCGGCGCGCCGCACCTCGGTCGCCTCGCGCTCCATCGCCGCGACCGCTTCGCCGAGGTCGTCGAAGCGCTCGCGCCTCACCTTCGGCCCGGCTCTGACCGTGAGCCGGTAGCGGCTCAAGCGCCGGGTCAGGCGCCCCGGCGCTGGCGAACCGGCCGGCGAAGCGCGTCGTTGGTGATCTTCTCGGGTCCGTCGCGCCGCTCGATCGGGGTGTAGTCGACGTCGCGCGGACCGGTGTAGATCTGACGCGGGCGGGCGATCTTCGTCTCCGGGTCCCCGACCATCTCCAGCCACTGCGCGACCCAGCCAGCGGTGCGGGGGATCGCGAAGATCACCGTGAACATCTCGGTTGGGATCTCGAGCGCCTCGTAGATCAGGCCCGAGAAGAAGTCGACGTTCGGGTAGAGCTTTCGCGAGGTGAAGTACTCGTCGTCGAGGGCGCGCTTCTCGAGCTCGGTGGCGATCTCGATCAGCGGGTTGTACTCGGTCGCCTCGAGCACCTCGTCGACGTGCTTCTTGATGATCCGCGCCCGCGGGTCGTAGTTCTTGTAGACGCGATGGCCGAAGCCCATCAGCTTCTCCTCGCGGTTCTTGACCCCCTCGAGGAAGTCCGGGACGTTCTCGACCTTGTCGATCCGGCGCAGCATCCGCAGCACGGCCTCGTTGGCGCCGCCGTGCAGCGGCCCGTACAGCGCCGCGACGCCGGCCGCGACCGCCGAGTAGGGATCGACCTCCGAGGAGCCGACGCCGCGCACGGCGTTGGTCGAGCAGTTCTGCTCGTGGTCGGCGTGGAGGATGAACAGCACGTCGAGCGCCTTGGCGAGCCGCGCATCGGGCTCGTACTTGACCTCGGTCTTCTTGAACATCATCGAGAGGAAGTTCTCGGAGTAGGAGAGGTCGTTGTCGGGGTAGACGTAGGGCAGTCCCATGTTGTGGCGGTAGGCGAACGCGGCCAGGGTCGGCATCTTTGCGATCAGCCGCACCGCGGCCATGTAGCGCTCCTCGGGATCGTCGATCTGCTTGGCCTGCGGGTAGAAGGTCGAGAGCGCGCCGACGCCCGCGAGCAGCATGCCCATCGGATGGGCGTCGTAGCGGAACCCCTGCAGGAACTGCTTGATGTCCTCGTGGACGAAGGTGTGGTGGGTGATGTCGAACACCCAGCGCTCGAGCTGCGGCTGGGTCGGCAGCTCGCCGTAGATGAGCATGAACGCGACCTCGAGGAAGCTCGACTTCTCGGTCAGCTGGTCGATCGGGATGCCGCGGTGCTCCAGGATCCCGGCCTCGCCGTCGATGAAGGTGATCGTCGAGCGACACGACGCCGTGTTGGTGAACGCCGGGTCGTAGGTCATCATCCCGAAGTCGCCGTCGGAGACCTTGATCTGGCGCAGGTCGAGCGCCTTGATCGTCCCCTGGTCGATCTCGAGCTCGTACGTCTCGCCGGTCCGGTTGTCGGTGACCGTCAAGGTGTCCTTGGCGGCCCCGGCGCTCACGACGCCGTCCTGCGAAGTCTCCTGCTGAGTCGCCATCGCCTCTCCTAGCTCGCTCTCTTGATTTCTCGCCGCATTCTCGCACCTGGCGAGCCCTGCCCTGGTCTCGGTCGAGCTATGCCACGCGACGGGCGCTCGCAAACCTCCGCCGGGGCCGAGCGCGGACCGCGAGGCCGCGCCTACGCCCGGGGCGGGGTGGCGACCGGGGTCTCCTCGAAGTGGGTGAGTCGCTTGAACTCGCCGAGACGCTCGGCGATCTCCGTTTCGCTGAGCTCGCCGACGCGCTCGGTTCCAAACGACTCGACGTTGAAGGAGGCCATCACCGAGCCGTATGCCATCGCCTGGCGCAGGGCGCGGTCGTCGTGGGCGCCGGTGACGCGCACCGCGTCGAGGTAGCCGAAGAAGCCGCCGGCGAAGCTGTCGCCGGCGCCGGTGGGGTCGCGGACGTCCTCGAGCGGCAGGCCCGGGATCGCGAACACGCCGTCGTCGGTGAACAGCGCGGCTCCGTACTCGCCGCGCTTCGCGACCACCGCCTCCGGGCCGAGCTCCTTCGCCGCATGGGCCGCGGTGACCAGGTTCGGGTGGCCGGTCAGCATCCGCAGCTCGGCGTCGTTGAGCATCAGGCAGTCGACCTCGCCGATCGCCGCGGCGAGCGCCTCGCGCGCCGTCTCGATCCACAGGTTCATCGAGTCCAGCGCCGCGAAGCTGGCGGACGACTGGCGCCGGACGTCGCGCTGCAGGTCGGGCTGGATGTTGCCCAAGAACAGCATCTGCGACTCGCACGAGTCCGGCGACAGCTTCGGGTGAAAGTCGGCGAACACGTTCAGCCGGGTCTCGTCGGTGTGGGCGACGTTCATGTCGTGGTCGTAGTGGCCACGCCAGAAGAACGTCTCGCCGCCGGCGACGTGCTCGATGTCGTCGGTCGCGATCCCGCGCTCTGAGAGAGCCCTGATGTGCTCATCGCCGAAGTCGTCGCCGACCGGCCCGACGACGCGGACGTCGGTGAACATGCTCGCCGCGAGCGCGAAATGCACCGCGGAGCCCCCGAGCATGCGCTCCCGCTCCCCGAACGGCGTGCGCACGCTGTCGAAGGCGATCGATCCGACGACGGTGAGCGCCATGATGGTGCGGCAGACTAGGGCAAAGCGATTCCGCTCGACGCAGGGAGGCAACGTGAACGGCACCCATCAGGTCAGCCCCGAGTTCTGCGATCGCGCCCTGCCGGCGGCGCCCCGGCGATGAGGGCGATTCGGATCGAGCGGTTCGGCGGGCCCGAGGTGATGGAGCTGGTCGAGCTGCCCGATCCGGTCCCCGCCGACGCCGAGGTGCTGGTCGAGGTCGCGCGCTGCGGGATCAACTTCGCCGACACCCACGCCACCCGCAACGACTACCTCGCCGAGCAGACCCTGCCGCTGACGCCGGGCGGCGAGGTCTCGGGACGGACGCCCGACGGGCGCCGCGTGGCCGCGATCCTGCCCACCGGCGGCTATGCGCAGAAGGTGGCGGTCCCGGAATCGTGGCTGGTTCCGGTGTCCGACGGCGTCGACGACGACCAGGCGGCGGCGCTGCTGCTCCAGGGGCTGACCGCCCACGCGCTGGTCCACCGCTGCGCCCGGCTCGAGCCGGGCGAGGCCGTTGTCGTCGAGGCGGCGGCCGGCGGCACCGGCACCTTGGCGGTGCAGCTCGCGAAGCGTGCCGGGGCGCGGGTGATCGCGCTCGCCTCGACCGCCGACAAGCGGGCCCTGGCGAGCAGGCTCGGCGCCGACGCCACGGTCGACTCGCGCGCCGAGGACCTCGGCGCGGCGATCGTCGACGCCAACCAGGGCCGGCCGGTCGACGCGGTGCTCGAGATGACCGGCGGCGCCAGCTTCGAGGCCTGCCTGCGGACCCTGGCGCCGTTCGGGCGCATGGTCACCTTCGGGATCGCGTCGCGGGAGCAGAACCAGGTCGCGACCGGCCATCTGATGCGCCATTCGCGGGCCGTGATCGGATTCTGGCTCATGCACTTGATCCCGCGCCGCGCCGAGGTAGCTACGATGATCGCTGACCTTTACGGCGCGGTCGCCGCCGGCGAGCTCGAGGTCGTCGTCGGCGATGTCTACGCGCTCTCGGACGTCCGCCGCGCCCACGAGGACCTGGCCGCGAGGCGCACGACCGGCAAGCTGTTGCTGGACCCATCACGATGACCACCTTCAAGGAACTCGGGCTCGAGCAGGACGTCCTGCGGGCGCTCGACGAGCTCGGCTACACGGAGCCGACCGCGATTCAGGAGCAGGCGATCCCCGCGCTGCTCGCCGGCCACGACGTGATCGGCCAGGCGCAGACCGGGACCGGCAAGACGGCCGCCTTCGGGCTGCCGCTGCTCCAGTACCTCGATCCCTCCTGGAAGGAGACGCAGGCGATCGTCCTCACCCCGACCCGCGAGCTCTGCATCCAGGTCACCCAGGCGCTGCGCGCCTACGCCGAGCACGTCGACATCGAGGTGGTCGCCGTCTTCGGCGGCGCGCCGATCGCGACCCAGCAGTCGCGGCTGCGCAAGGGTGCGCACCTCGTCGTCGCCACCGTCGGGCGGATGATGGACCTGATCTCGCGCCGCTCGCTGGTCCTCACCTCGGCGCGCTACGTCGTCCTCGACGAGGCCGACGAGATGCTCGACCTGGGGTTCATCGAGGACGTCGAGAAGATCCTCCGGATGTGCCCCTCGGGACGCCAGACGATGCTGTTCTCGGCGACCATACCGCCGCCGATCGCCCGGCTCGCCGAGCAGTACATGTACGACCCGGTGACGATCAAGGTGACCCCGAAGCAGCTCACCGTCGACGCGATCGAGCAGGCGTACGTCGAGGTCGAGCCGCGCAACAAGACCGAGCGGCTGATCGAGGTGCTGCGGGCCGAGGAGCCCGAGCAGGCGATCATCTTCTGCCGCACGAAGATCGGCGCGGCGCGCCTCGACCGCGAGCTCCGCGACAAGGGCTTTCGCAACAAGGCGCTGCACGGCGACATGAGCCAGGGCCAGCGCGACGGGGTGATGATCCAGTTCAAGGACCACAACCTGCCGCTGCTGGTCGCCACCGACGTCGCCGCCCGCGGGCTCGACATCGAGCACGTCACCCACGTGATCAACTACGACCTGCCCAACAACACCGAGATCTACGTGCACCGGATCGGGCGCACGGGACGGGTCGGGCGCACCGGCCGGGCGATCACCTTCGTGACCGCCAAGCAGCGTCACGAGATCCCGCGGATCGAGCGCGAGGCGAAGACCGCGATCGGCGAGTGGGAGCCGCCCGAGGAGCGGATCGAGCACGCGCCGCGCCCCCGCCGTCGCGACCACGACCGCGAGCGCCCGCGGCGCGAGCGCGAGCCGCGCCCCGAGGCCGCGCCGGTCGCGGCGACCGATGGGGCGGCGCCGGGCGAGGCCGAGGTCGCGGAGCCGGTCAACGGCCACGTGAAGCTGTTCGTCAACCGCGGTCAGCGCAGCGGGATCACCGAGGACAACCTGCGCTGGGCGCTCACCGAGGGCGCCGTGATCCCGGACGAGCAGATCGGCGCGATCCGCGTGCTCGAGCGCTTCTCGTTCGTCGAGCTCCCGGACGAGCACGCCAAGCTCGCGCTCGAGCGCCTCGACGGGACGAAGCTCGAGGGCAAGCAGATCCGGGTCGAGTACGCGAAGGACTGAACGGCTCGCCGGGCGCCGTGGTCGCGCCCGCCAGGCGCCCTCAGCCCGTCTTGGTCTGCGCGGCGCGGCCCTCGCGGATCAGCCGTCGCAGGTCCCAGGCCCGGAACACGAGCCCGAGCGTGAGGAAGGCGATCGCCACCGACCAGACGGTGACCGCGACCTGCTGGCCGACCGAGTAGGCGAGCACCGCCGCGTAGGTGGGCCCGTTGAGGGCGACGACGAGCAGCGCCTGCTGGGCGCCGGCGCCGCCGGGGGTGAACGGCAGCGCCCCGGTGATCGCCTGCACGCGACATCACGAGCAGCACGTTGTCGAACGAGCCGCCGATGTTGAACGCGTCGAGAAAGAGCCAGAAGGAGGCGAAGCGCAGCAGCCACCCGGCCGCCTGCCAGGCGAACACCTCGCGCAGGTACCGGCGCGGCTGGCGGAAGATCGCCACGCCCTGCTTCAGGTGCGCCCAGAACGACTCGACACGGCGCGCGAGGACCGCGATCAGGACGACGATCCCGATCCCGATCACGGTCAGGGTCAGCAGCAGCAGCTGCGGGTGCGCCGCCCAGAAGGAGATCTCGAACGCCGGCAGCTCGGGCAGTCGCGGCGCCGCCGGCAGCAGGCCCTGGGTGATCGCGTACAGCAGGACCAGGAGGCCGATCGCGGTGTCGAACGGCGCCAGGACCGCGAACGAGGAGATGATCGCCGGGTAGGACGAGCCGCGGACGCTGCGCTTCGCGAGCACGATCTTGAGCGCGTCGCCGCCGCGGGCCGGGAGGATCCCGTTCAGCCCGGCGCCGACCAGGAAGGCGCCGACGACGCCGCGCTCGCTGACCGCGTCCCGCGGATAGGCGGCGCGCAGCGCGTTCGCCCAGCCGTGCGCGCGGCAGAGCTGCAGCCCCAGCGACAGCAGCAGCGCCGCGGCCAGGTACGGGAGGTCGATGCGGGCGAGGTCGTCGGCGAAGTTGCGAAATCGCGTCGAAGACGCGGTCGATCTGCCCGCCGAGGTCGATCGCGGCGAGGGGCGGCTCACCGTCACAAGCTAGCCCGCCCATAAGCTGCGGCCCGATGCCGGCCGACCGCTCGATCGCGCTCCCGACCGCTGCTCGCGGCGGCGCTCGCCGTCGCCTACCTGATCTGGGCTCCGCCGAGCCAGGACCTCGCCGCCGCGACCTTTCGCGCCGATCTGTTCGCCGACGCACGGATTCGTGCTCTGGAACAACGCCTGGTACTCGGGCCACTACCTCCTCTCCTACAGCGTCCTGTACCCGCCGCTCGGCGCGCTGCTCGGCGTCCGGCGAGGCCGGCGCCGTCGCCGCGGTCGCGGCGGCGGCGCTGTTCGCGCTGCTCGCGCGCCGGCGCTTCGGCGACCGCGGCGCTGGTGCCGTCGCTGTGGTTCGCCGCCGCGGCCTCGATCTGGCTGCTCACCGGCCGGATGACGTTCCTGCTCGCGCTGCCGTTCGGGCTCGCGGCGATGCTCCCGACCGCAGGTCCGCGGCTGGCGCTCGCCGGCGCCCTGGCGGCGATGTCCAGCCTCGCGAGCCCGGTCGTCGGGCTGTTCGTCGGGCTCGCCGGGGTGGCCCTGGCGATCGCCGGGGAGCGGGCCGCGCGGCGCCTGGCTCGCCCTCGGCGCGGCGGTGCCGATCGTCGCCCTCAACCTCGCGTTTCCGACCGGGGGCGACGAGCCGTTCGTGTTCTCGGCCTTCATCGCCGTCCCGATCCTCGCCCTCGGCGTGCTCTGGCTGGTGCCCTGCCGAGTACCGGGCGCTGCGGATCGGGGCGGTGCTCTACGCGGCCCTCGCCGTCGCTCGTCTTCGCCGCCCCGAACGCCCTCGGCGGCAACGTCACCCGGCTCGGGGCGCTGCTCGCCGGTCCGGTGCTGGCGCTGGTGCTGTGGCCGCGGGGCCGCCTGGTCGATCGTCGCGGTGTCGGTTCCGCTGCTCTACTGGCAGCTGGTCGCGCCGGTCCGCGACGCTCACAAGGCGATCGGCGATCCGTCGACCGAGCGCGCCTTCTACGAGCCGCTGCTCGCCGAGCTCGACCGGATCGGGCGACCGGCGGGCTCGTTCCGGATCGAGATCCCGCCGACCCAGAACCGCTGGGAGGCGGCCTACGTCGCACCCGAGCTACCCGATCGCCCGCGGCTGGCTGCGCCAGCTCGAGTCCGACGACTTCGACCTGTTCACCGACGGCAACCTGACCGCGGGCGCCTACCTGGACTGGCTACGTCGACACGGGGTCAGCTACGTCGCCGTCCCGGACGCGAAGCTCGACTACATGTCCGACGACGAGGTGGCGCTGATCGACCGGGGCCTCGCGTACCTGGTCCCGGTCTGGAGCGACTCGAACTGGCGCCTGTACCGGGTCGCGCGGCGAGCGCGAATGGAGCCTCGACGGCGATGGGGGCCACCGAGGACTGGGCCGGATGCGTTCACGCTCACACGCCCGAGGTCCGGGGCGCTGCCGTTCAGCTGGAACCGCTATTGGGACGTGACCGCGGGCGACGCCTGCCTGCGGGAGACCGACGACGGGGCGACGGAGGTCGAGGTCCGCTCGCCCGGGACGGTCACGGTCGCCACGCCGAATCGGCGGAGACCCGTGCTCGGAATAGCCCTCGGCGCTCGCCTCGAGCGTCGCCTGGGGCGTCTCGGACTTCCTCGGTGGGCTGCAGAGCCGGCGGATCGCCGCGCTCAGCGTGCTCCTCGTCAGCCAGCCGGTCGGGCTGGTGCTCGCGCTCGCGGTCGCGCTCGCCTTCGGCGGCACGGCGCTCAGCGGCGAGCGACGCGGCTCTCGCGATCGCCGCCGGGGCGGTGGTCGTGCTCGCGCTCGGCGCCTTCTACCGGGCGATGGCGCTCGGCTCGGTGAGCGTGGTCGCGACGATCGGGGCGCTCGGCGTCATCGTCCCGGTCGTCGCCGGGCTCGCGCAGGGCGACGATCCCGCGGCGATCCAGGCCCTCGGTGCCGCGGTCGCGATCGCCGGCGTGGTGCTCGTCTCCCGCGAGCCCGATCCGGAGTGGCGCGCCGCCGGGAGGGCCTCGGTCGGCCTCGCGGCGCTGGCGGCGCTCGGCTTCGGGACGTTCTTCTGGCTGCTCGACGTCAGCTCCGGACCCGAGCCGGCGTGGACGATCGTCGTGGCGCGCACCGGCGGTGTCGCCGTGCTGCTCGTCGGCGCGTTGTGGGCCCGGCCCTCGATGGCGATCCCGCGCGACGGTGGCGCCGTGGCTGGTCGTGATCGGAGTCTGCGACGTGACCGCCAACTCGCTGTTCGCCGTCGCCACCAACCACGGCCTCCTGTCGCTGGTCTCGGTCGCGGGGTCGCTGTACTCGGCGGTCACCGTGCTGCTGGCCCGTTTGGTGCTCGGCGAGCGGCTCGCGCGCCCGCGCCAGGTGGGCGTGGTGGTGGCGCTCGCCGGGGTGGCGATGATCGCCGCCGGCTCCTAGCCCCGAGCCCGGCGCAGGGGCACCGCGAGCAGCGTCTCGAGCCGCTCGATGGTGCGCTCGGCGTCGCGGTGAAGGACCGCGGTCATCCCGACCGCCTCGGCGCCGTCGCAGTTCTCGCGCAGGTCGTCGACGAACACCGCCGCCTCGGGCTCGACCTCGAGCCGCTCGCAGGCGAGCATGTAGATCCCCGGCTGCGGCTTGTGCATGCCGACCTCGCCCGAGATCACCGCGGCGTCGAAGAGGCCGGTCGAGGGCGCGGTCATAGATCCCGAGCCCCCAGGAGTTGGAGATCAGGCCGGTCTTGAGGCCGGCCTGATGCGCGGCTCGGACCGCGCCGACCATCGTCTCGTCCGGTCGCAGGTCGGCGAACATCCTGGCTATCAGGCCCTCGTGCTCGGCGATCCCGAGCAGGGCGCCGAACCGAGCCTCGAACTCCTGGTCGGTGAGCTCGCCCGTTTCGAGGCCGCGCAGCAGCCGCAGCGCCTCGGCATCGCCGCGGAACAGTTCGCGCACCGGTCTCGGGAGCGAGGCCCTCGGACTCGCAGAAGGCCGCGAACGCCGGCCAGATGCTCGTCGTCAGCACCCCGCCGAAGTCGACGAGAAGGGCTGCCATATGCTTGCGCGCCATGGGCGAGGAGGCTATCCGGGGCGCGGAGGTCGACGGCATCGAAGCCGAGCGCGTCGAGGCCTGGTTCGAGGCCAACGTCGGCGGCGTCGCGCCCACCGCTCGCCTTCGAGCGCGTCTCCGGCGGCCGCTCCAACCTCACCTACGCGGTCACCGACTCGGCGGGGGCGCGCTGGGCCCTGCGCCGCCCGCCGCTCGGCAAGCGGCTCGCCTCCGCGCACGACATGGCCCGGGAGCACAGGATCGTTTCCGCGCTCGGGCCGACGCCCGTCCCGGTCGCGCCCGTGGTCGGGATCTGCCGCGACGAGTCGGTCAACCAGGCGCCGTTCTACGTCATGGGCTGGGTCGAGGGCCCGATCATGCGCACGAAGGCCGACGCCGAGGCCTTCCCCGACGAGGCCGACCGGCGCGCGATCGGCGAGCGGGTGATCGACACGCTGGTCGAGATCCACTCGCTCGACCCCGACCAGGTCGGCCTCGGCGACCTGGCGAAGAAGGAGGATTACGTCGCCCGCCAGCTGCATCGCTGGCAGGGCCAGTGGGAGAAGTCGAGGACGCGCGAGCTGCCGCTGATCGACGAGGTCCACGACCGCCTCGCAGCCCGGATTCCGGCCCAGGGCCAGGCCGCGATCGTTCACGGCGACTACCGGATCGACAACATGATCCTCACCGACTCCGGCGAGGTTGCGGCGGTCGTCGACTGGGAGCTGTGCACGCTCGGCGACCCGCTGGCCGACCTCGGGCTGCTGCTCGTCTACTGGGGGGAGGAGGGCGACGAGCTGACCCCGCTGCTCGAGCCACCGACCCTCGCGCCGGGCTTTCCCGCGCGCTCGGAGGTCGCCGGGCTCTATGCGCGGCGCTGCGGCCGCGACGTCTCCGAGATCGACTTCTACGTCGCCCTCGGCCTCTGGAAGCTGGCGATCGTGCTCGAGGGCGTCTTCGCCCGCTTCCGCGCCGGCCAGTACGGCGACGCCGTCGAGGCCCGCGAGGGCGACGTCGTCGAGCAGCTCGCGGTCGCGGCATCCGACGCCGAGCGACGGCTCGGCTAGGAGACCGTGTCGGCGGCGGGCGCCGGCGACCGTTCCTCGGCCCGCTTCGCGGCCCGGTTCAGCTCGCGGCGCGCGACCACCATCTTGTGGACCTCGTCGGGCCCGTCGGCGACCTTGAGCATGCGCGAGAACCGCCACATCCCGGCCAGCGGCAGTGTCGTCGGACATCCCCAGCGAGCCGTGCACCTGGATCGCGCGATCGAGCACGTCCATGACCACGTTCGCCGCCACGACCTTGATCATCGAGATCTCGCGGCGCGCCTCCTTCTTGCCGTAGGCGTCCATCTTCCAGGCGGCCATCAGGGTCAGCAGCCGCGCCTGCTCGGTCTCGATCCGCGACTTGGCGATGAAGTCCTGGACGAACTGCTTCTCGGCGAGCGTGCCGCCGAACGCCTCCCGAGTGTTGGCGCGCTCGCACATCATCTCGATCGCCCGCTCGCAGGTCCCGATCGCCCGCATGCAGTGGTGGATGCGGCCGGGGCCGAGCCGGTCCTGGGCGATCACGAAGCCGGCCTGGCGCGGGCCGAGCAGGTTGGCGGCCGGCACGCGGCAGTCCTCGTAGAGGATCTCGCAGTGCCCCGGCCCGCCGTCGTGGCCCATCACCGGGACGGCGCGGACGAGGTCGAAGCCGGGCGGCGTCGGTCGGCACGAGGATCATCGAGGCGCGGGCGTAGGGATGGGCGTCGGGGTCGGTGACCACCATCGCGATCGCGACCGAGGCGCCGACCGCGCCCGAGGTGAACCACTTGTGGCCGTTGATCACCCACTCGTCGCCGTCGAGCTCGGCGCGGGTCTGAAGCGTGGTCGGGTCCGAGCCGGCGACATCCGGCTCGGTCATCGAGAAGCAGGAGCGGATCTCGCCCTTCGAGCAGCGGCTCGAGCCAGCGCTCGCTGCTGCTCGGGCGTGCCGTGCTCGGCGAGGATCTCCGATGTTGCCGGTGTCGGGGGCGGAGCAGTTGAACGCCATCGGCGCGACCGCCGGGCTGCGGCCCATCTCCTCGCAGAGGACGCCGTACTCCCAGTTGGTGAGCCCGACGCCGTGCTCGGAGTCGGGCATGAACAGGTTCCACAGCCCCTCGGCCTTCGCCCGCTCGCGGATCTCGACCAGGATCTCGGGGTAGGCGCCGGCCGGACTCGACCGTGACCTCCTCGTCGAGCGCGCGCAGCGCCTCGGCCTCGTTCGGGTAGACGTGCGCGTCCATGAACTCGCGGATCCGATCGCGAAGCTCCGAGACTCGCGGGCTGAGCTCGAAGTCCATGGCCGCCTGGCCGCTAGAAGGCGATCGGCGATGTAATCGTCCGGGAAGCCGGACGGTCCGAAGAACCAGCTCTCGATCGCGTAGCGCGTGTTCGGCATGTCGGGCTCGACCGCCGTGCGGTGCAGGAAGAGGTCGTCGAAGAGGACGACGTCGCCCGGCTCGAATGATCGGCCGGACGATGCCCGGCCTCACCGGCGGCCTCGCGCGCGACCTGGTCGGCGACCGACCATTCGAAGATCGCGCCCTCGGTGCCGGTGGCCGACGATGTAGTCGAGCCGTCGCGGGACGATGTCGAGGCCGGGCGCGTCGACGTCCGCAGTCGCGAGAGCGACATCCAGACGTTCAGCGCCCTCACGCCGTCGCCGAGGAAGGCTCCGTCCTGGTGCCAGGCCGTGCCCGCGCTCGCATCGACCTTGCGCAGGGTGCACTTGTTGACGGAGATCGCCGGACGCTCGCCGAGGTACCCGGTGATCACCTCGCGCAGGCCGACGCGCTCGAACATGTCGAGCATGTCGAACATCAGCCGGGGCGAGTCGGCGGCCCAGATCGAGCCGGTTGCGCTGACCCAGTCGCGGTCCGCGAGCTCGAAGGGCGGGTCGGGATCGAAGCGACTGCCAGTAGGCCGGTCGTCGGTGCCGTCCTCGCCGACCCGGTCGCGGGCCTCGAAGGCGCGCTCCATCTCGGCGATCATCGTCCTCGGCCTCGGAGCGGTCGATCACTCCGCGGATGATCAGGCAGCCGTACTGGAGCATCCCGGCGCGCAGCAGCTCGGGCGTCGAGCTCGGCGGGCGAGACCTCGGGGAGCCCGGATTCGGCGGCCGCGGGGGCCGGGGCGGGCTCGGGATGGCTCGGCGGCTCGGCGCTCGAGTCGACCATCCTCGCGCCCGCGGTGTGGCGCAGCCTCAGGATCTCGCGGTCGCTGCTCGGGGTTGCGGTTGTCGCGATTCGACGTCGACCAGCTCCTCGACCTGGGCGAGGAGCTCCTGCGCGTCGCCGTCCTCTCGGACCAGCGTGGCCGCTCCCGCCGGGCCGGCTTCCCTGCGTCGCCGAAACAGCATCGGCGGGGACGGTAGCAAGGAGCTACGAACGTCGGGCAAACGCCCAGACCTGGACCGGGAGATCGGGCTCGTTTCGAAGCGAGTGCCGGCGCGGCCTGAACGCCGACCAGCGGCTCAGGTTGCCGACCACGCACTGCCGGTTGCCCCACGATCCGACCGACTCCAGCTCCAGCCCCGCCGACTCGACGCAGCGTGGCGAGGCCCGCGGGGGTGAAGCGCCAGTAGTCGCGCATCCCCCAGAGCTCGTGGATCTTGATCAAGAACGGGGTGGAGACGATCACCAGGCCCCCGGAAGCGCAGAGCTCGCGCAGGTTCACCATCGCGGCGGCTGGATCGGGAACGTGCTCGATCACCTGCTCGCAGATGACGACGTCGAACCGCCGCTCCTCGGCCAGGGGCGCGCAGAGGTCGAACTCCGGGTAATTGAGCGCTCGCGTATTCCTTCCACGGCCGGCCGGCGTGCAGGTCGCCGCTGATCTCCACGGCGGTGCGGCGACGCGGATCGGCGGTCGCGATCCGCTCCTCGATCGCCCCGTTCATGACCACGCGCTGCCACTGCTCGGGGGCCGAGCTCGCCTCCGGGTAGGCGATTTCGTCGGCGCGTCCCAGCACCCAGGACACGGGTCGGCGCAGCGCGCGCCTCAAAACAGCCCCCTCCACGTCTCCGGGATCGGCTCGACGTGGACCTCGATGTCCTCGAAGGAGCTGTCCTCGTAGAACCAGCGCTTGAATTCGCGGCCGCCGGCGATCCGGTTGTAGGCCGCCCAGCCGGCGTCGAGATCGGTCTCGTTCCACTTCCGGCGGCTGCGCAGCCGATGACGGGCGCGGCAGATCTCGTAATCCATCCGGTGCAGGTGGATCAGCCTCAGGTCCGGGTCCCAGTTCTGGCGTCCGTCCTGCGAGCATGTGAAAGCCCGGGACCCAGCGCAACGGCTCGGTGGCGAGCACCGGTTTGCTGTAGGCGTCGTTGGCGAACCAGTAACCGCGCTGATCGAGGATCGGAAGGCCGGGTCGGAAGGGCGGCTCGCGGTCGGCGAGGTGAATGACCTCGTAACCCATCGGGTTGACGAAGTCCTCGTCGATCCGATTCAGGTACTCGTCGAGCGTCCCCCACTCGGGCAGGGGCGTGACGATCTCGTCGACGTCGACGGTCAGCACCACGTCGTAGTCATCGAGCAGCTCACGCTGATGACCCTCGATCGTCCTCACCATCCACGTGTGGTCGACGCCCTCGTGGCTGACCGGTATCCGCACGAAGCCGCCGGCGTCGGTCGAGCCGTCGGTCGTCTGGTGATCGAGAACGTAGATGTCCTCGGGCCCGAAGTAGCGGGAGTAATAGCCGAGCCAGATCGGCAGGAAGACCGACTCGTCGTGGACCATGGTCAGCACCGCGCTCCGGGTGGTCGCCCGAGGCGTGCGGCCCTCGTAGTGCTGCCTGCGGGCCTCGCGCCAGTACGGGTAGAAGTAGGCCATCGGATGGACCGGGTCGGTCTCGACCTCGACCGGCGCTCGATGCGGCAGCAGCGTCATCGTCCGGCGGACCGGCGTCCTACGACGCCCGCGCCCGGGAGACCTCGCGGGCGGGAGCGCCGACGACGGTGACGCCCTCGGACACGTCGTCACGACCACGGCGTTGGCGCCGATCTGGGCCCGGGCGTCCACGGTCACCGGCCCGATCACCTTTGCGCCGGTGCCGATGTGGACGTCCGGGCCGATCGTCGGGCCCGCGTAGTCGCCAGCGCGCAGGCCGATGGTGACGAACGGCGAGATCACGGCGCCCGCATGGATCTCGGTGATCCCGTCGATCACCACCTGACCGTGGACGACGTAGACCCCGGGCTCGACGATCACCGGATCGCCGATCGAGACCTGGGCGATCGACATCGCGAGGCGGTGGGCGAGGCGCGGCAGGACGGGGACGCCGAGGGCCTGAAGACGGGCCTTGACTCGGTACAGGGCCTGGGCCAGGAAGGCGTCGCTCGCCCACATCAGGCGCAGGATCTGCAGGGCGGTGTCCGGCCTCGAGCGGAACTCCGCGCGCTCGCCGCGGTGCGCGGAGGTGACTCGCGCGTCGGCGACGAGCGCCTCGCGCAGCCGCTGGGTGACGCGCACGCCGCTCGCGCATGAAGGCGCGTCCATCCTCAGGCTGCTTCGGCGGCCTACCGATCGGGCGGCGCGAACCCTAGACTGCCGACCCCGATGCCGCTCGTTCCCAGGGATGGAGACTTCGACGAGAACGCCGCCTCGCTGGCCAACGTCTCGGAGATCGTGTTCGCGCTCCTCGACGCGGTGGCGCCGCGCCATTTGGTCGAGGTCGGCGCCTTCCACGGCAAGGGCACACGGGACCTGCTCGACTGGGCCGAGCGCACCGGCGCCCGCCTGACCGCGATCGATCCCGCGCCGGAGCCGGATCTCGTGGCCCTGGCCGAGGCGTCGACCGATCCTGGAGCTCGTCCAGCGCACCAGCCACGAGGCGCTGCCCGCGATCACCGACGCCGATGCGGTGATCCTCGACGGCGACCACAACTACTACACGCTCAGCGGGGAGCTGCGGATCATCTCCGAGAACGCCCCCGGGCCGGCGCTGCCGCTGCTGATCCTGCACGACGTCGGTTGGCCGCTGGCCCGCCGCGACGCCTACTACGCGCCCGAGCGGATTCCCGACGAGCATCGTCAGCCGTTGGACCACGACGTCTACCTCGCGCCGGGCGAGCGGGGGTTGGTCGACGGGGGCCTGCCGTTCGCCTGCGTCGCCGTACGCGAGGGAGGGCCGCGCAACGGCATCCTCACCGCGATCGAGGACTTCGTCGGCGAACGTGACGACCTCCGGCTCGCGGTGATCCCCGCCTTCTTCGGCGTCGGCGTGCTCTGGCACCTCGGGTCGCCCTGGGCCGCGAAGGTCGCCGCGGTCCTCGACCCCTGGGACCGCAACCCGATCCTCGCGCGGCTGGAGGCGAACCGGATCGTGCACATGGTCGAGCGCTGGCGGCTCGCCTACGGCCTCGCCGACGCGATGCCTCGCTGGCGCCAGCAGGAGGCCCTGCTGCGGGCGATGCTCGACTCCACCGCCTTCGGGCTCGCCGAGCGCGCCTCGCGGATTCGTCAGGGCGGCGAGCCGGCGTTCTCACGCGAGCGGGTGCGCGAGGCGCTTGGCGAGACGTAGGCCGCGTCGCCGGCGGGCGCTCGGGTCAGGCCGCGGCGCCCGCGGGCGCGCGTGCCCCTCGCGCCCGGTTGCGGGAGATCGCCTGCGCAGCGAACAGCGCGCCGACCATGAGGCTGGCGACGATGATCGCCGGGATCACGACGTCGGGCGTGCCCTCCTTGATGATCAGCGTCGTGCCCGATGCCATCAGCACGACCGCGAGCGCGTAGCGCAGCACCCGCTGCGGCGCCTTGACGGCGAGGTTGGTGCCGATGATCACGCCCGGGATGGAGCCGGCGAGGATCGTCCCGGCAAGCGCGAAGTCGACGTTCCCCCCGACCCAGTGAGCGAATCCGGCCGCCCAGAGCAGGACCGCCGCGTGGAAGACGTCGGTGCCCACGACTCGCTGAGGGACGAGGCGGAAGATCGCGATCAGCGCGATCGCGATCAGCGTCCCGCTGCCTGCCGAGGTGAGCCCGATCACGAATCCCGTCAGGCAGCCGGTGACGATCGCCGCGATGATGTGGCGCCGGTAGAGGTGCATCGCCGAGCGCTCCTGAATCACCCCGGCGAGAAACAGCGAGCGCAGCAGGGTCGCGACGCCGACCACGACCAGCGTGCCGCCGAGCATCCCGAGCACGATCGTGCCGACGTCGTCGCCGTATCGGTTCTGAAGCAACTCGATCACCCAGACGCCGGCGATCGCCGAGGGCACGCTGCCGACCGCGAGCCAGAGCGCGAGCGCCTTGTGCACCGTGCCCAGCTTCAGGTGCTTGTAGCCACCGACCGTCTTTGTGACCGCGCCGTAGAAGATGTCGGTTCCGATCGCGGTCACCGGCTGGATCCCGAAGACGAGGATCAGCATCGGTGTCATCAGCGAGGCGCCGCCCATCCCGGTCATTCCGACGAGCAGGCCGATGCCGAACCCGAAGATGATGATCTTCGGGTCGAAGCCGAAGCCGAGTATGTGGAGGACGGGATCCATCGCGTGCAGGCTCCTCCGAGAGCGCGCTTTCAATCTTTGTGGACCAACTTAGTCCTCAATGCGAGCCCAGGATGGTAGCCGATCCGGGCTCGCGGCACGGTCAGATCAGCGCTTCAGCCAGGCTTCGGGGTCGTTGAGGATCGCCTCGACCCGCCACGGCAGGCCGCCGCGGCTGACCTCCTCCAGGGTTACGTTCTCGAGCACCGATCGAAGCGCCGCCCGGACCGCCACCCAGACGTCGCGCAGCCGCTCGGCGGGACCCCCGTAGTGCAGCTCCTCCGGCGCGTGCTCGTGGATGTTGGCGAGCGGTCCCTCGACCGCGCGGATCACGTCGGCGACGGTGATCTCCGCCGGGTCGCGGGCGAGCCAGTACCCGCCTCGGGCGCCGCGGCGAGCCTGGATCAGGCGCGCGTGCTTGAGCTCGAGCAGGATGTGCTCGAGGAACTGCAGCGGGATGTCCTGGGCCTCGGCGAGCTTCTCGCCCTTGATCGGTGCCCGATCGGGGCTCGCGGCGAGCTCGAGCGCCGCCCTGACCGCGTAGTCCGCCTTCGCCGAGATCCGCATGCGCCTATTGTCGCAATTCGACTCAACAATGGCCGGTCGCCATGCCGGTCCGCGTCGCGGTGCGACGGCTAGGATCCCGCGCCTCGGATGACCGAGCCGCTGATCGACCTGCAGTCTCACTCCACCGTCTCCGACGGCCAGCTCGAGCCCGCCGATGTCGCCCGCTCGGCGGTCGCGGCGGGGGTCACCGTGATGGCGCTCACCGACCACGACGGCGTCGCCGGGGTTGCCGAGGCGAGCGCCGTGGCCGAGGCGGCCGGGATCGTCAACGTGCCGGCGGCCGAGATGTCGTGCGTGCACGAGTACTCCGAGGACCTTCACGTCTGCGGGTACTGGGTCGACACGGAGCGCATCGGCCCGGCCTGCGAGCGCGCCCAGCAGGAGCGCGTCGACCGGGCGAGGGAGATCATCGCCAACCTCAACCGCCACGGAGTCGAGGTGAGCTTCGAGGACGCGGTCGCCGAGGCGGGCGCGGCGGATGCGATCGGTCGGCCCCACATCGCCAAGGCCGCGGGCGCCGGCCCGGACCTCGGGCCGTTCTTCGAGGAGTACCTGGTGCCGGGCGCGAAGGCGTTCGTCTCCCGCAAGTGGCCGAGCGCCGAGCAGGCGGTCGAGTTGATCCACGACGCCGGCGGGGTGGCGGTCGTCGCCCACCCGTACTGGGACGTCGCCGAGCCCGCCCAGGTCCGCGACCTCATCGAGAGCCTCGTCCGCGACGTCGGCCTCGACGGGATCGAGAGCTTCTACCCCTCCCACACGCCCGAGCAGACCAAGCACTGCCTCGAGCTCTGCGAGCAGTTCGACCTCGTTCCCACCGCGTCGTCGGACTTCCACGGGCCGACCCACAGGACGTTCAGCCGCTGGGGCGCGTACGACACCTACGGCCTCGGCGAGCCGCGCGTCCCTCCGAAGCCGCGATAGCCCGCGCTCGGGTCCCTCACCTGCGGCGCCCGGCGGCCGCGATCGGCGCCCGGGCTCGGATCTCGGCGAGCAACCGGGCGGAGAACCCGGCCGGGTCCTCCCCGGGACGGTAACCGCCGCCGGCGGGGCGGAAGAAGCGCACGCTGACCCGGGGGCGCTTCGGGAAGCGCGCGTAGTCGGTGGTTCCGCCGACGGCGACGCAGACGACCGTCGCCTCGGGCACGGCGGCGGCGAGATGGCCGATGCCGCTGCGGGCCCGCAGCTCGCGGCCCTTGGAGCGGGTGCCCTCGGGGAAGATCCCGATGCAGGCACCGGCCCGCAGCGCCTCGATCGCGTTGTCGAGCGCGCCGCGGTCGCCGCTTCCGCGCTCGATCGGGATCTGGCCCATGCCGTTGAGCACCGGGCCGAGCAGCCTCACCTCCCACAGGGAGTGCTTGGCGAGCGCCCGGATCTGCCGGTGGCCGCGGGCGGCGACCCCGACCGCCACCGGGTCCATCTGGCTGTCGTGGTTGCCGGCGACGAGCACCGGGCCGGAGCGCGGCAGCGTCTCGAGTCCCTCGACGCGCATCCGGCCCCACCACGACGCCCAGGGCGCGCAGGCGCCGATCGCGACGCGATAGGTGCGGGTGAAGGGCTCGGGCGCCGCGGCGATTGCGCTCAGGCGGGGACGGCGGCGGGGACCAGCCCGCGATCCTCGAGATAGCTGAGGATCTGACGCGCCGACTCCTCCGCCGACTGATGCTCGGTCTCGAGCACGAGCTCCGGGTTCTGCGGCGGCTCGTAGGGATCCGAGACGCCGGTGAACTCCTTGATCTCGCCGGAGCGCGCCTTCGCGTACAGGCCCTTGACGTCGCGCTGCTCGCAGACCTCGACCGAGGCCTTGACGTAGGCCTCGACGAACCGCTCACCCATCATCTGGCGCGCTTCGTCGCGGATCTCGCGGTAGGGCGAGATCGCGGCCGTGATCACCGGGACGCCGTTGCGCGACAGCAGGTTGGCGACGAAGGCGATCCGGCGGATGTTCGTGTCCCGGTCCTCCTTCGAGAACCCGAGCCCCTTGGAGAGGTTCTCGCGCACGACGTCGCCGTCGAGCACCTCGAGCTTCGAGCCGCGCTTGCGCAGCTCCTTCACCAGGTAGGTGGTGATCGTTGACTTGCCGGAGCCCGAGAGCCCGGTGAACCAGAGGCAGAAGCCCTTCTCGTCGTCAGCCATTGGTCGCTGATTCCTTTCTGTATGCGTCGATCAGGATCTCTGCAACCTCATCCCTGGAGAACTCGTGAGGCGGCTTCTCGCCGGCCTCGAGCATTTCCCGCACCTTGGTCCCGGAGAGGAACAGGTGCGACTCCTGAGGGTGCGGGCAGGTCTTCGCCGAGCCCATCCCCTCGCACTCGTGACACCAGAACGTGTGCTCGAAGAACAGCGGCGTGATCCCGAGCTCGTCGGTGTCGATGTCGTCGAAGATCCGCTGCGCGTCGTAGGTGCCGTAGTAGTCGCCGACGCCGGCGTGGTCACGGCCGACGATGAAGTGCGTGCAGCCGTAGTTGCGGCGGATGATCGCGTGCAGGACCGCCTCCCGCGGACCGGCGTAATGCATCTTGCCCGGGTTGACCCCGAGCATCACGTGGTCCGGGTGGTAGTACCTCTCCATCAGGACCTCGTAGCAGCGCATCCGCACGTCCGCCGGGATGTCGCCCTTCTTCGTCTCCCCGATCAGCGGGTGGATGTAGAGGCCGTCGCAGATCTCGAGCGCCGCCTTGGTCAGATACTCGTGCGCGCGGTGGATCGGATTGCGGGTCTGGAAGGCGACGATCCGCCTCCAGCCGCGGTCGGCGAACGCCTGCCTGGACTCCGCCGGGGTCTGGTAGCGGCGCATGAAAGCCTGCTCGTGATCCGGCAGCGCGTCGGCCTCGATCGGGCCGGCCAGGCAGCGGGCGCCCTCGGCGCGGATCGCGGCCACGCCCGGGGTGCTCGTTGTCGGTCGTCCGGTAGACCTCGGAGGCCTCGAGCTCGACGTCCTTGTCGTAGATCTCCTCCACCGCCAGCCGGCCGAGCGGCTTGCCGTTCGGGGCGCTGAGCTCGACCACGTCACCGACCGCGCACTCCAGCGCGGTGGCGAGGGTGATCGGGATCGGCCAGATCTCACCGGAGCCGAGGCGCATGTCCTCGCAAACCGACCCGTGGTCGGCCGAGCCGAGGAAGCCCGTCAGCGGCGCGAAGCCGCCGTTGGCGAGCAGCTCGAAGTCCGACGCCTGGCGCGAGCTCAGCTCGAGCGCCAGCGCCGTATCGGCGCTAGCCATGGATGCCGCACTCGGTCCGGTCGGTTCCGGCCCAGCGGCCGGCGCGCTCGTCGGCGCCCAGCGGGGCGACGGTCGTGCAGGGCATGCATCCGATCGACGGGTAGCCCTGATCGTGAAGTGGGTTGTAGGGCACGTGATGTTCCTTTATGTAGTTCCAGACTCGCTTTTCGTCCCAATCCGCCAGGGGGTTCAGCTTCCAGAGCCCGAAACGCTCGTCCCAGCTGAACTTCGGTGCGCTTGCGCGGGTCTCGGAGTCGACCCTGCGGATCCCGGACACCCAGCAACCGACGTCGCCGAGGGCCGTCCGCATCAACTCGACCTTGCGGTCGGCGCAGCAGCCGTCCTGGTCAGGGCGCAGGAGGTTAGCGGCGCGGCGCTCCTCCTGCTCCGCGAGTGAGAGCTCGGCGAATCGCTCGAGCTCGATTCCGTAGCGCTCCACGAGCCGGTCACGGGTGGCGTAGGTCTCCGGGAACAGCAGCCCGGTGTCGACGTAGAAGTAGCGAGCTCCCGGGTCCAGCCGCTGCGCGATGTCGACGATCACCGAGCTCGTCTTCTGAAACGAGATCGCGAACCGCAGGTCGCGGCCGAAGCGCTCGATCGCCCATGCGATCGCCGCCTCGGCGTCCAGCGGCTCCACCTCGGCGCCCAGCTCCGCGGGATCGACGAGCTCGCCGTCGAGTCGCGCCGGCGCCGGCATCCGCCCGTCCGGGGACGCCGAGGGCAGCGGGGTCTCGATCACGAACGAGTTGGCGCCGCCCATCAGACCGCGCACTCGCCCTCGCCGCGCTCGACCTTGTAGGGCTCCGATCGGTTCCAGTCGATGAATTGGCTCATGGTCTCGAGGCCGAACTCGGCCGGAAGGGTGAGGTCGGCCACCTCCGCCTCGAACCGGGGGACGCCGATCCGCTCGACGAAGTCGTTGAACGCCTCGCCGCCGTCGCGCTCGCCCTCGTAGAGTCGCAGCCAGCGCTCGACCGCCTCCGGCACCCGCTTCGCCGGCAGCCGCGACTTTAGCCGGTGGCCGTAGACGACCTCGCCACCCTCGTAGTTGCCGCCGAGGTGGGGGATGTAGGCAGGCATCTGGCGACCGCCGACCTTCAGCGAGGCGCCGTAGAAGCCGATGTTCGCGATGTGATGCTGGCTGCAGCCGTTCGGGCAGCCCGACATCTTGATGTGGACGCGCCTGGTCAGCGGGTCGGTGATCCCCATCGCCTCGACCCGTTCCTGGACCGCTCGGTTGAGCCCCATCGAGCTGGTGATCCCGAGCTTGCAGCTGTCGGTGCCGGGGCAGGAGACGACGTCGGTGATCTCGTCGGCGCCGGCGTCGTCGAGGCCGAGCTCGCCGAGCCGCGAGTAGACCTCGTAGAGGGCCTCGTCGCGGACCCAGCGCAGGACGAGGTTCTGATGCACCGTCGTGCGCGCCGAGCCGCCCGTGTACGCGCGCATGATCTGCGCCAGCCCGCGCAGCTGCTCCGGGGTCAGGTCGCCGCGCGTGACCTTGACCTCGACCACGCTGAAGCCCTCCTGGCGCTGTCGGCGCACGTTGGCCTCCAGGAAGCGCTCGAACTCGCTGCGATCGCCGTTCGGGCTCGCGGCGGTCGCGGGCGGCGCCGGCGCGTTCGCCTCCTCGTCGATCCCGTAGACGAGGTGGTCGATCGAGAAGTCGCGCTCGGTGACCCAGTCGCCCTCGAGCTCCTCGGCGACCAGCTCGCGGAAGGCGTCGATGCCGATCTTGTCGATCAGGACCTTGATCCGCGCCCTGGCGCGGTTGACGCGCAGCCACTCCTGGCGATCGAAGATCCGGAACACGGCCTCGGAGACCTTCAGGTAATCGCCGTTGTCGAGCTCGACGAAGTCGTAGAGCGTCGGCGCGATCCGCGGCATGATCGAGGTCCCGCCGCCGACCCGGACCTCGACCCCGCGGACGCCGTCGCGCTCGCGCGGGATGAAGCCGATGTCGTGGATGCCGGTGATCGCGACGTCCTCGTCGGTGGCCGTGAACGCCGTCTTCACCTTGCGCGGCATCAGCTGGGTCGTCGGGTGGCGGACGAAGTAGCGCACGTAGGCGGCCGCGTAGGGGGTGATGTCGAACAGCTCGCCGTCGGTGACCCCGGCGTAGGGGTCGCCGGTGACGTTGCGCACCGTGTTGCCGCAGCCCTCGCGCGATGAGAGGCCGGCCTCGGAGAGCTCGCGGATCAGCTCCGCGGCCTGGGTCAGGGGGACGTGGTGGATCTGGATGTTCTGCCGCGTGGTGATGTGGCCCTTGTCGAGTGGCGCGTGCTTGTCGATCACCGAGGCGAAGGCGTCGAGCTGCTCCGGCGTGACGCCGCCCATCGGCAGCTTCACCCTGATCATCTGCACGTCGGGCTGGCGCTGCCCGTAGACGCCCTGCTTGAGGCGGAAGCCGATGAACTCGTCCTCCGCGGTCTGGCCGTCGAGGAACTTGGCGGCCTCGGAGTCGAAGTCGTCGAACTCGCGCTCGAGGATCGGGATCACGTGGCCGGGGACGTTCTCGTAGACCTCGGGGTTGGCGAGCGAGCCGAGCCGGCCCTTGCCCTCCTGGGGCTTGTCCTCGGCTACGTCGAGCTTGTGCTCGGCGGCGATCCGCCGCTCGGCGGAAGTCGCCTCCGGCGCGGCGGTGGGCTCCATGCGCGCGCATAATACACAAATCCCGATTGGGATTTAGGTATTTAGCCGACGCGGTCTGAGCCCACCGTCGCGGACGCGGCGGGCGCCGGGGTCAGTCGATGTCGCTGCTCTCGATCAGGAACGCGACCCGGACGTGGGCGCGGTACTCGTCGAGGTTCTCGCCTCGGATACCGGTCGAGACGATGTCCACGGCGCGGATGTTGCGCAGCGAGGACTGGGCCTGGTTGAGCGCCTGCTTCGCCGCGTCGTCGGTCGAGGTCTTCGAGCTGCCGACCAGCTCGATGATCTTCACTACCGCCACTCTCTCCTCCTTGGCTCGTGATCTCGACCGGGAGCTCCGGCCGGTGGGGGTGTTCTATCCCGTTCGGGGCCCGCGGGCAAGGGGTCGGCCGACGGCGGCGGCCGCGGTCAGCGTCGCGCCTGTCCCCAAGAGGAGCCGCTCGGCTGCCGCGCGGCGATCCCCTCCTCGAGGGCGGCGCGTTGCCAGGGGCTCCGGCGCGGCGCCGGCCGGGCCGTCGGCGCCGTGTCGGCGAGGAAGTGCTCGAGCGCGGCCATGATCGCCGCCGCCTCGGTCTCCGAGGCGCCGCCCGTGACCAGCTCGATTCGCGGGCGCGGAGGTTTGCGGTTGCCGTTGGAGCCGCTCATCGTGAGGGAATCTAACCTGCACCGGCGATGAGCGCGGAGCCACGACAAGAGAGATTGGCGTGAGGCGAAGCGCGAGCCGGCTGTGATGGCGGAGGTCCCGGTGTTCGACGCGGACGCGATCCTGGCCGCCGTCTCGCCGGCGGAGGCGCTCGAGCGCACCCGTCTCGCCTTCGAGCGCCACGCCGCCGGCGACTGGGTGATGCCGCCGAAGGTCTACGTCGACGCCCCGCCCGACGGCGACTTCCGCGCGATGCCGGCGCGCGGCGAGGGGGTCGCGATCCTCAAGTGGGTGACCTCGTTTCCGCGCAACCCCGCGCGTGGCCTGCCGGTGGTCGCCGGGGCGCTGCTCGTCTCGCGCGCCGCCACCGGTGAGCTCGAGGCGATCATGGACTGCGCCGCCGTCACCTCGCTGCGCACCGGGGCCGCCGCGGGTGTCTCGGCGCAGGCGCTCGCCTCGCCGCGGGCGACGACCGCCGGGCTGATCGGCTGCGGCGTCAACGGCGCGGCGGCCGCCCGCTCCCTGCTCGCCGCCGGCTTCTCCCGCGGCGTCTGCGCCGACGCCCGCCCCGAGGCCGCCGAGGCGTTGGCGGCCGAGCTCGACTGGCGTCCCGGGTCTCGGGAGCAGGCCGCAGCACAGGACGTCGTCGTCACGGTGACGCCCGCGGACGCACCGGTGATCCAGGCGACCGACCCGCGCCCGGGCCAGCACCTCTCGGTCCTCGGGGCCGACTCCGCCGGCAAGGCCGAGGTCGAGCGGCGCGCGCTCCGGCGCTGCCGGCTGTTCTGCGACGAGTGGGCCCAGGCGTCGAAGGGCGGCGAGCTCTCGGGGCCGGTGGCCGCCGGCGAGGTCGGGCGCGAGCAGGTGACCGAGCTCGGCGAGGTGCTGCTCGGCCGCGCCCCGGGCCGCGAGTCCGCGGAGGAGATCACGCTCTTCGACTCGACCGGGCTCGCGATCCAGGACCTGGCGATCGCGCTCGCGGTGCTCGAGGCGCACCGCGCGGGGCGCCTCGACGTCCCGGCGATCTCGCTCTAGTCGAACGACGTCGGCTGGCGGCGCGTCTCGGCGTCCGGGTCGGCGCGCTCGGTCCCGGCGCCGGGCCCCGATCGCGGCGCGAACGAGATCACCACCGAGACCCGGTTGGTGCTCAGGACCGCGCCGATCAGCATCGCGATCGCGCCACCGAGCGAGACCCAGGCGCCGCCCTCGAGGTCGGCGCCGATCACCGCCGGCGGGTTGTTGATCATCGCCTCCGCGACCAGGATCAGGGCGAGGGCCGAGATCGCCAGCAGCCAGCGCGGATCGACCGCCCGGCCGAGCAGCCCCGATGCCGCGGCGACGGCGAGCAGGGCGGCCACCGCGAGCAGCGCCAGCAGCAGGTCGACGAGCTCGAACACCGTCCAGGCGGTGACGCCGGGCTCGTACCAATCGAGAAACAGGCCGATGATCAGCGCGACGGCGCCGAGCGCGACCAGCGCGATTCCCGCGTTGATTCGTGCCGGCGGCATCCCGGCCACCCTACCCAACCGGCTTCGTTCGCATCTACAGCGGGATGTTCCCGTGCTTGCGCTTCGGCTGCTCGACGCGCTTGGTCTGCAGGGTTCGCAGGGCGCGGATCAGCTTCGGCCGCGTCTGATGGGGCTCGATCACGTCGTCGATGTAGCCGCGCTCGGCCGCCGAGTAGGGGTTGGCGAAGTGCGCCTTGTAGTCGTCGATCAGCTTCTGGCGACGCTCGTCCGGCGTCGGCGAGTGGGCGATGTCCTTGCGGTAGATGATGTTGACGGCGCCCTCGGGCCCCATCACCGCGACCTCGGCCGTCGGCCAGGCGAAGTTGAAGTCGGCGAGCATGTGCTTGGAGTTCATGACGTCGTAGGCGCCGCCGTAGGCCTTGCGCGTGACCACGGTCAGCTTCGGCACCGTCGCCTCGGTGAACGCGTAGAGCAGCTTCGCGCCGTGGCGGATGATCCCGTTCCACTCCTGCGACGTGCCGGGGAGGAAGCCGGGGACGTCGGTGAACGTGATCAGCGGGATGTTGAAGGCGTCGCAGAAGCGCACGAAGCGAGCCGCCTTCTCCGACGACTCGATGTCGAGCACCCCGGCGAGGTGCTTCGGCTGGTTGCCGACGATCCCGATCGGATAGCCGTCGAGGCGCGAGAAGCCGATGATGATGTTCTGCGCGAAGTGCTCCTGGACCTCGAAGAACTCGCCGTCGTCGGCCACCAGTGAGACGACGTCACGCATGTCGTAGGGCTTCTGGGAATCGGGAGGGACGATCGTGTCGAGCTCCGTGTCCATGCGCTCGGGGTCGTCGTAGGGCTCGACCCTGGGGGGCAGCTCGAGGTTGTTGGACGGCAGGAAGCTGATCAGATAGCGGATGTCCGCCAGGCACCTCTCCTCGTCCTCGGCGGCGAAGTGCGCCACCCCGGACTTCGAGTTGTGGGTCATCGCCCCGCCGAGCTCCTCGAACTCGACCTCCTCGCCGGTGACCGTCTTGATCACCTCGGGCCCGGTGATGAACATGTGCGAGGTCTCTTTGACCATGAAGATGAAGTCGGTCATCGCCGGGGAATAGACGGCGCCGCCCGCGCACGGGCCCATGATCGCCGAGATCTGGGGGATCACCCCGGAGCACTGGACGTTGCGGACGAAGACGTCGCCGTAGGCGCCGAGCGAGACGACGCCCTCCTGGATCCGCGCCCCGCCGGAGTCGTTGAGCCCGATCACCGGTGCCCCGACCTTCGCCGCCAGGTCCATCACCTTGCACATCTTCTCGGCCATCACCTCGCCCAGCGAGCCGCCGAAGACCGTGAAGTCCTGGGAGAAGACGAACATCGGCCGCCCGTCGATCGTCCCGTAGCCGGTCACGACCGCGTCGCCCCACGGCCGCTTCTTGTCCATCTGGAACTCGTGCGTGCGGTGGCGGACGAAGGTGTCGAGCTCCTCGAACGAGCCCGGGTCGAGCAGCTTCTCGATTCGCTCCCGCGCCGTCAGCTTGCCCTTCGCGTGCTGCTTGGAGACCGCCTCGGAGGAGGCCGAGTGCGCGGCCTGCTCGCGCAGCTCGCGCAAGTAGGAGAGCTTCTCCTCGAGGGTGATCGGGTTTCGCTCGCGCACAGCGCGGGGATTCTAAGCCCGCCGGGAGACCGTTCGCCTCGGGCTCCGATCCGTCAACATCCGGCCCATCTCCGATCCCCCGCAGAGCAGCAACTACGCCAAGTTTCAGACCACGAATCCGGTCGTGCGCAAGACTGATCGATCGCTTCTACGAGAGTGCGGCGCTCGTGGAGCCGCTCGCGGCCGCGCTCGGTGCTCGACGCGGGCTGCGGTGAGGGCGAGACGTTGGCGCGGCTCGCTCCAATCCTGCCGTCGCGCGTCGTCGCCGTCGACATCGACCCCGGAGGCGGTCGCGTTCACCGGCCCGGCGGTTCCCCTGGGCGACGTGTCCCGACAGAGCCTCTAGAGCTGCCGTTCGCGGACGCCGAGTTCGAGCTCGCGCTCTGCCTCGAGGTCCTCGAGCACCTCGACCACCCGGCCAGGCCGTCGCCGAGCTCGCCCGGGTGAGCGGCGCGCGGCTCGTCGTCTCCGTCCCGACGAGCCCTGGTTCCGGCCGGGAGCCTGCTCCGCGGCAAGCACCCGGCGACGCTCGGAAACCACCCCGAGCACGTCA
>CAVWYT010000012.1:0-74294 GCA_963759295.1 uncultured Solirubrobacterales bacterium
AAGACGATTCTTGCCCGACGGCAAGGCTTCGTCCCGCCGCCCTGCTTTAAGGGGAAGGTCAGGCTTGCCCAGCGCTTAGAGCATTCCCCTCCTGCGGCCCATGGTCGCGCTCCCCGGCTCGCCGGATCATCGACGCATCGACCACACCAGGCGGTCACAACCCAAATCAACGGATTGATCATGTTCAAGCATCGCGTGCTGTTGACCCTGGCCGTTGTGGCCGCCTCTTAGGCGCCGGCTGCCTCCGCGTTCGCCCTCGCCGGGAACAACCACAACGAAACGCTGTTGCTCGACCGCTGAGGCGACCGCCCGGCAACGTTTCCACCCGACCTGAAAAGAGAGCACCCATGTCCTCGCATCGTGTCCTGCTCGCCGTGGCCGTCTTCGTCGCGGCTATGCGCCGGCGGCCTCCGCGTTCGCCCTCGGCGGGAAAAACCACAACGAAACGCTGCTCGTCGACGCCTGACCGACGATGACACTGCTCAGTCAAACCCCTCGAGTCAACCGGCTGCGTCGGCTCGGCGGCCTGCGCCGCCGAGCCGGCGACCTGCGCGGCGCTGAGCGAGCCTACCGGCGGGCCCTGACCATCGCGGACCAGCATCTGCCGGCCGATGATGTCGACGTCGCACGGCTACGCAACGAGCTCGGCGTCGTGCTCAAGTACACCGGCGGATTTGCGGAGGCCGCGGAGCTGTATGCGCAAGCGCACGCCGTCTTGGTTGCCAGGCTGGGTCCGGCGCATCCCGACATCGCCATGGTCCTGCACAACATCGGCGGGCTGGCGCACGCCGCCGGGCGCCCCGTGGACGGCGAGCCCGCGGCGCGATCAGCTGTCTCGATCCGAGCGGCGGCGCTCGGTGACGACCATCCCGCCACCGCCGCCGATCGTGCCGCGCTCGCGGCGATTCTCGACGCCACAGGACGCCACGAGGAGGCCGCGAAGCTGCTCGAGCGCGCGCTCAAGGTCTTCGAACGCGCACTTGGCAAAGACCATCACGAAGTCGCCGTCACCCTGGGCGAACCTCGGCGCGATCGACGCGCGGCGCGCGGGACCTCGACTCCGCCGAGCGACGCCTACGCCGCGCGCTCGCGATCAAGGAGCGCACGCTCGGAAGCCAACACCCGGAGCTCGTACCAACACTCGGGACGCTGGGCGTCGTCTGTCGACGCAACGGAAACGACGACGAAGCCAGACAGCTCTACACACGCGCGCTCGACCTGCTCGAGCAGCATGGTCTCAGCGAGCATCCCCACACGACCATGATCAAGACCAACCTGGCAAGACTCGACGCCCCCCACGTCACGACAGCGTGCGACAAGGCGTCACCGCCCGCCGCCGATGTTCTGTTCTCGCTGACCGACGCTGATGCATGCATGCATGAACGAACGCGGCAGGAAGATCTCGACGACGCCTTCGCCCAAGGCAAGTACGGCGTGACACTCGCTTCGTGACACCAGAAGCAGACGCAATTCTCGGGCTCGGCCACTCCTCGCAGGTGGTTGCGAGCGTCTCCTCGGAGCCATAAACGCCCGCCGTGCGGCGTAGAAAGGGAGCGACCATGACTCAGTCAGCACAGCGGGTGTCCTGCTTCTCGATTGCGGCGGCGCTGATCTTGATCGCGTTGTTTGTGGGGCCGGCTCGCGGCGCTGCACCGTCGAGTGGATCGCCGCCGCGTGACGACGCGGCGCGTCCCGAGTTGCAGCGGCTGCTAGACCAAATTGTCGCTGCGGGGGCACCGGGCGTGGTCGCGCTGGTCAATGACGGCCGGTCGGGCCGGGGCGGCCACGGCGATGACGGGTGGGCCCGCGACGGGGAAGAGCGTCGGCACGGCGACCGTGTATGGACGAGCGCCAGTGGCGTAGCCGATCTACGCACCGCACGGCCCATGCGTCCGAACGACCGGTTCCGCGCGGGCAGCCTGACCAAGCCGTTCGTGGCGACCGTCGTGCTGCAGCTGGTCGCGGAGGGCAAGCTGTCGCTCTCGGACACCGTCGAGCGCTGGCTGCCAGGGATCCTGCCGTATGGCGATCAGATCACGGTGCGCCAGCTGCTCAACCACACAAGCGGCGTGCCCGACAACACCTTCGTCGAGCCGATCGTCGAGCTCTACACCGGCAACCGGTTCCGGTCCTGGCAGCCGCGGGAACTGGTCGCGCTGATCGCCGACCGGCCGCCGGATTTCGCCGCGGGGACCGCCTGGTCGTACTCCAACACCGGCTACGCGCTGGCCGGCCTAATCGTCGAGCAGGTGACGGGTCACCGCCTCGGTCGCGAGCTCAAGCGGCGGATCTTCCGGCCGCTGCGGCTGCGCGACACCTCGTTCCCGACCGACTTCCCGTTCCTGCTCGGCCGGCACGCGAGGGGTTACTCGCTGGAGTTCGATCCCGAGGTGGGCGTCATCGAAGGGCCGTTGCTCGATTTCACCGTCTACAACCCATCGCTGGCATGGGCGGCCGGCAACATCGTTTCCGACGAGAAGGACCTCGCTCGCTTCTTCCGCGCGCTGCTCGGCGGCCGGCTGCTGCCGCCGGCACAGCTGGCTGAGATGAAAACCCCGTTCGAGATCGAGCCGGGTTTCGGCTACGGGCTGGGGCTGGAGGTTTCCGACTCGCCGTGCGGGCGCACTGTTCGGGCACACCGGCGGAATTCCGGGCTACTTCAACATCATGCAAAACAGCGAGGACGGCACGCACCAGTTCGGCATGATGATGAATGTCCAATGGCCACCGGCCGCGGTGTGGGAGCCGCTCGATCTCCTCATCCCGCAGGGCATCCGCGAGGCCTTCGCCGGCGAGCCCTGCGCCGCGACCACGCTGCAGACGCAGGGCCTGCAGGACGGCCGAGCCCACCGGTTGCGCGAGGACATCGCTGTCAGGCGTCCGGCTGACCCACGTCCGGTGCTGCGGTGACCGTTACCCGCGGCACACCCCCCGTGGAAGCTCGCGGTGAGCTGCGACCTCTTCGCCGTTCCTCCGGCGCAGCCGGGAAATACCCGCTGCCTTCAGCGCAGCCGCGTGCGCAGTCAAGCGCAGCACGGCAGGGCCGAGCGCAGCGAGACGCGAACCGTTGCGCTTGACGGGCGCTGACCGGGCGAGCTATCCGGCCAGGCGCCGTAGCGACGCGCAACGCCATCGCACCCCATCCTGTCTGAGCTGCTGTCCGACAAGCTGCCCACGGAGCTCGACCACCTTGACTGGATGCAGGCGCGCGTCGGCGAGTATCCGTTCGACGCCTACGGGTCGCTGGTCGTCGACGCGACGCTCGGCTTCGCGTTGGAGACGCAGACGCTGTCGCTCTACGACAAGCCGTGGTTCGACGGCGGGCGTGGTGTCTGGGAGCCGACGATGGTGCACAAGCTCTCGCGTATGTGGTTCGGCGAAAGCGTCGCGCCCTACGAGTTGGAGCGCTGCTCGGCGCAACTTCCTCGAGGTCCCGCAACGCGCCCGGCGACGAGCGGTGCTTCCGCGATGAATGGAGCATTCTCCGAGTCGCTCGCCGCCCGGTTCGTTTGTGGCCGGCGACCTCGACGATGGTCGGCGGCGAGGAAGTCGCCAGCTTCCCCGCCGCCGGTCGCGGCGTCAGTGCGCGAGCGAGCTGTCTACGGGGACCATCGGCGCACGGCGGGCGTGGACGGTGTCGATGATCTCGGTGTTGTCGATGCCCTGGAGGTAGATCGAGGTGATGCCGAGGTTGGTGTGGCCGAGCTGACGTTGGATGACGATCAGCGGCACGCCTTCGCGGGCCATTTCGACGGCGTGCGCGTGGCGCAGCTGGTGCGGCGCGAAGCGCCGACGCACCCCGGCCTCGCGGGCGACGCGTCGCAGTTCTGAGCGGGCGGCGCCGGCTGTCCACGGCCGTCCGCGTGTCGGACCGTTGACGATGCAGAACAGCGGTCCGACCGGCAGCTCGACCCGGACCTGGAGCCATGGTTGGAGCTGCTCCCACGCCCAGTCGTCCATCCCCACCTCGCGGCGCCGGCCGCCCTTACCGCGCCGCACCAGCAGCGACCCGCGCCGCGGATCGAGGTCGGCCTCGGCGAGCGCGAGCGCCTCGCAGATCCGCAGGCCAGCGCGCCACAGCACGACGATCAACCCGCGCAGCCGGTGGCCGTGGACACCGTCACCGGCGTGGCGCATCACGCTGACGATCTCCTCGATCGTCGGCGGATCCGCGGGGTAGCGCATCCCCTTGTTGCGCGGCGGCCGCCCGGCGTGGAACTCCGGCAGGGTGGCGGGTGAGCGACGGCGGCCGGCGGCATCGAGCAGCTCGGACATAACCCCTCCTCGGGAATCGGAGACGCACCGAGCGTGCTCCCGCGCCAGCAGCCGTGCGTCCGGCGCCCGCCACCGCCGCCGCACGCGAGCCGGCACCTCGCTCGCGCACGACGTTGATTCGCGACCGCCAGCCCAACGCAGCAGCGCGTTACCCGTGCGATCGAGGGACGCCGGGAGTTCTCGTGCGCATGGAAGTCGAGTAATCGAACCGGTCGCCGCCGCTTTTCGCGGATGCAGAAGCGGCGCGGCGGTCCGATCGAGGGCCGCCAGGCGCCTGGTCCTCGGCCAGAGCAGGAGTCCCGCGTTCAACCTTGGTGGCGCTCGCTTGACGATCGTCGCGTTCGCGGTGGTTGCCCGAAGGGCGCGCACGGCGTTGTTCCATGAGGGGCGGCGCGAGCTCTGCCTCGCGCAGCCGGACACGCTGACGGCCCCGCGGTGCGCGGGGCCGTCGGGTTCGAGCAGGGCCTGAGGCACAGACGGCTACGCCAGCCGGTGGCTGCGGCGGAAACGGGCCGCGGCCTTGCCGACGGCCTGCATCAGCACGACGCCCAGCGGCACGCCGATGGCGAGCAGCAGCACGAGGCCGGTGGGGAAGCCGCCGCCGTCGTCGGAGGTGCCGTCAACGAGGGCCACCTCGGGCGCCGCCGCGGCGGCCTCCCACTGCTGCTGGGTGATCTGGTCGTGGTGGGCGGCGATGGTGGAGTGATCGCTCTTCTGAGCGGCGGCCGGCTTGCTCCAGCCGCCGGGCTGCTCGCCGGCGGGGCGGGCGGAGGCGGTCGGGGCGGCGATGGCCAGGACCGCGGCGGTGATGAGGATGAGGCGCTGGGTGGTCTTCATGGGTGCAAGCCTCCGCGGGCGCCGTATCCGCGCCGTAACGGCCCCGTAACGGCTGTTGGCAGACGCCGTAACGGCCGCTTGCGAATCCGGTACCGGCCGCTGGTAGGTTCGCGCCGAGGTGGACTTCCGCATCCTCGGGCCGCTGGAGGTGATCCACGACGGGCACGCCGTCCCGCTGCCTGGGGCCCGCCAGCGCGAGCCTGCTCGCGCTGCTGCTGCTCGACGCCGGCCGGGTCATCTCCGCCGAGCGGCTGATGGAGGATCTCTGGGGTGACGACCAGCCGTCGGCCGGCCGCACGGCGCTGCGGGTACGGGTCTCGCAGCTGCGCAAGGCACTCCCGGGCGGCGCCGAGCTGCTGGTCACGCGTCGCAGCGGTTACGCCCTGCAGGTCGAGCGCCCATGCGCTGGACCTGTGGCGGTTCGAGCGTCACCTGGCCGAGGGGGAGTGGGCGCTCGCAAGCGATCCGGAACGCGCGCTGCAATCCCTGACGGCGGCGCTCGACGAGTGGCGGGGCCGCCCGCTCGACGACCTCGCATACGCGCCGTGGGCGCAGGCGCCGGTCGTGCGGCTCGAGGAGCTGCGCGCCGCCGCCCTCGAGTTGCGCGTCGAGGCCGCAGCTCGCGCTCGGGCGCCACGCCCGGCTGGTGGGCGAGCTGCAGGCGCTGGTCGCGCAGCACCCGCTGCGCGAGCGCCTTTGGGGGCAGCTGATGACCGCGCTCTACCGCGACGGCCGGCAGGCCGACGCGCTCGCCGCGTATCAACAGGCGCGGGGCCAGCTCGTGGAGGAGATCGGTATCGAGCCGGGGCTGCAGCTGCAGGCGCTGGAGGCGCGGATCCTGGCGCAGGATCCGCAGCTGGATGGCGGCGCTGCGGCCACGGCGCGTCCGGCGCGCGCCGTGCTCGCCGTCTGCACGGACGATCCGTCGCCAGCGGCGCTGGCGAGCCGGCTGGCCGCCCACACCGCCTCCGAAGTCGTCGCGGTGGGACTGGTGCGAGACGGCGACGAGGTGGGCGCGGCAACGCGGCGGCTACGCGAAGTCGCCCCCGGGGGACGCGTGGCGGCGTTCACGTCCCGCGATCCGGCCGAGGACACGGTACGGCTCGCCGCGGAACAGGACGCCGCGCTGCTCCTCGTGTCCTTGGCGCCCGACGGGAGCCTGGACGACGCGGTGCTCCGGGGCGCCGCCTGCGACGTGGCGCTCGTCGCGGGCGGCGCGCTGGGGGAGGGGCCGGTGCTCGTGCCGTTCTCGGGCCACGAGCACGACTGGACCGCCGCGGAGGTGGGTGCCTGGCTCGGCCGCGGCGCGGTGACCCTGCTCGGGGTACGCGAGGGCCGCGCCGGCCGCGACGCCAGCCGCATGCTCGCCAGCGCCTCGCTCGCCCTGCAGCGCGGCCTCGGCATCCAGGCCGAGACCCAGCTCGCTCCGGCGGGCGCGGCCGCGTGCTCCAGCACCCGGGCGCAGCCATCGTGGTCGGCCTCTCGGAACGCTGGATCAGCGAGGGCCTTGGCAAGGCGCGCCTGCAGCTCGTGCGCCAGGCGCCATGCCTCGTCCTACTCGTCCGGCGCGGCCTGCGCCCCGGCGGCCTCGCCCCACCGGAGGCGCTCACGCACTTCACCTGGTCGAGCGGCGGGTAATCAGCGCACCCACCACTGGTCCACGCTTGAGCCGAACAGGAGGTTGCTCTTGAAGTTGCCGACGCGCTCGGAGACGAAGTCGTGGTGGACGCCGTTGGTGAGCGGCACGGCCGCCGCCTGCTCGATCACCCGCGAGTCCGCGGCCGCCCACAGCCGGCTCGCCTCGGCCGGCCGGCTGATCTGGAGGTCCTGCGCCTGACGGATCAGGGCGTCGAGACGAGCGTCACAGTAATGCCCGACGTTCGTGGTCGCCGGTGGCCGGCCGCACTTGAACAAGGGCAGGAAGAAGTTCGAGGCCGCCGGGTAGTCGGCGAACCACCCGAACGGTCCGATGTCACCATCATGTCGCGGGCGCGTGAGGCCGCGGAAGAACTTGTCGATGGGCTGGGATCGGAACGTTGGGCGGTAGCCGATCTCCCGCAGCGTGTTCACGACCACCTTCATGACGCCGGTGAAGGCCGGGTGACCGCTGAGCACCGTCACGCGCATGCCGCGCGTCCCCGACTCGCGGACCAGGCGTCGCGCCGTGGCGAGATCGGGCCGGTCGGGATAGGGGCACGGACCGGTTTCGTGGCCTGCCAGGTCCGGCGGGATGATCCGGCAGGTCAGCCGCGCCGCGTCCGCACCGCCCTGCGCGCGCAGCACGGCACGGCGATCCAGCGCGTAGCCCACGGCGCGCCTCGCGTCTAACCGGTTGAAGGGCGGGGAGTCGACGTTGAACCACACCCACTGCAGGCCCGCGGGAACGTAGGCGTGCAGCCGGTCGCCATGCCGCCTTCGAAGCTCCGGCAGCAGGTCGGTCGCCTGCGCGACCAGCGGGAGGTCGACGTGGTCGGCGGCCCCGGTGGCGACGGCGCGGACCGCGGCTTCCGCCCTGTCGGTCTTCATGTACTTGACGACGATGGCGTCGGGGAATCCGTCCGGTCGCGCGGCGGCTGACCAGACCTTGAAGTAGGGGTTCCGCTCGAGGCGGAAGCCGCCCTTCGGGTCCAATTCCGCGAGGCGGTACGGCCCGGTCCCCGGGAGCACCCGCCGCGCCGGTGGCTTGCCCGACCCGCGCGGCACGACCGAGCCGAAGGACGTCGCGAGCTTGAAGAGGATCTCGGGGTCCGGTCGGCTCAGCTCGACGGTGACCGTGCCGGCCGCGTCGTCGGCCTCCGCCCGCCGCACGGTGTCGAGCACCTGGGTCGCGAGCACCCCGGGTCCAACGGCGCGGTTGAGGCTGTCCGCGACGTCGCTCGGCCGCATCGCGCGGCCGTCAGAGAACCGGATGTCGCGGCGGATCGTGAACGTGTAGGTCCGTCCCGCGTCGGACACCTCCGGCAGCGTCGCCGCCAGGTTGGGGACGACAGCACCGTATGGCCCTGACCCGTCCCGGCGGAATGCCATCAGGCCGTCGCGTGTCGCGCTCGTCAACGTCGGGTCGCCGTAGCTGGCCGCCGGGTCGGTGTCGGTGCCAAACAAGGGCGTGTTGCCGAGGCCCAGCTGTCGCAGCGTGCCACCGCGATGGGCGGCGCCGCTGCGGGTCACCGCGATCCACAACGCGCCGTCGACGGTCGCGAGTCCACGCGGTGGATTGCCGAGCTTGAGCTTGCGCGCGCGTCCCGGCGCGATCCGGGCGACGGTCGCGCCCTGCAGGTTGGCCACCCAGACACCGCCGGCGCCGACGGCGATCTCGGAGGGCGCGTCCTCTTTTCCGACGGGGACGGTGGCTGTCACCACCCCGCGCTCCGGGTCGATGCGCGACACGATGCCGGTCAGGGGATTCGTGACCCACACGCCGTCGCCGGCTGCCAGGGCGCCGGCGCCGACGCCCACGTCGATCGTGCGGACCGCACGTGCCGACGTCGAATTGATCTGGACGACACGACCCTCGGCCTCACTGCTCGCCCAGACAGCGCCCTCCCCGCACGCCAGCCGGTCGGGCTGCACTTCAAGCCGCACTGGTTTCCGGCGCGTGCCGTCGGAAGCGACCCTGAGCACCCGACGCGCCGCGGGTGCGGCGATCCAAACCGAGCCGCCGGCCAGGCAAACGTCCGACGGCGCGCTGGCGAGCTTCATCGGACCAGTCACGACCTCGTTGGTCGAGGCGGCGATCTGCAGCAGCGTGCCGTCCTGCCGGTTCGCCACCCACACGCCGTCGCGATCGGCCGCCAGGGCGCTCGGGCCGTGGCCGACCTGAGATCGTCTGCCGGACCGTGTGCGTCTCGGGGTCCAGGCGGGAGACCGTGCCGCGATCGTCGTCCGACACCCAGATCGCCTCGCCAGCGGCCGCCACCCGGCCAGGCGTGCCCTCGATATCGACCTGCCCCTGCAGCTTCCCGCCGGGGTCGACGACCGCCACCGCGTTGCTGCCCAAAGCGACGAGGGTCGCGCCGTCGTCGCCCCGAAGCAGCATCGCGCCTAGAACGGCCAGGGCGGCGACGGCCAGCGCCACCAGCAGATGGCGGCGTGGCAGCGCCCGGCGCCTGATGGCCGGCGCGGGGCCGGACGTCGAGTGCGGTACGGGCGGCGTCGACCAGTGCGGTGCAGGTCGGCCAGCGCGCGCTGGGATCTTTGGCGAGTGCGCGCTGGATGACGGCGTCGAGCGCGCGCGGTAGGTCCGGCACGCGCTCGCTCGGCGCGGGCGGCGGCGTCTCGAGGTGGCCGTAGATGACCGCCGCCTCGTTGGCGCCCTCGTAGGGGACGCGGCCGGTGAGGCATTCATAGAGCACGCAGCCGAGCGCGTACTGATCCGCGGCAGCGGTCGGTTCCTCGCCGCGGATGACCTCCGGCGCCATGTAGAGGACGGTGCCCATGACCTGCCCGGTGCCCGTCAGCGAGTGCGAGCCGGCGGATTTCGTCAGGCCGAAGTCGGCAAGGTAGACGTGCTCACGCCCGCTCTCGCGAGCGATCAGCGCGTTGCTGGGCTTGACGTCGCGGTGGATGAGGCCGCGCTCGTGGGCGGCGTCCAACGCGCTCGGCGAGCTGGCCGACGAGCGCCAGCGCGCGCCCGGGCTCCAGCCGCCCCTCCCCGCGAAGGACCTCGGCGAGATCGCCGCCGTCGACATAGCGCATCGCCAAGAACAGCAACCCACCCGCCGATCCCGCCTCATAGACCGGAACGATGTGCGCGTGATCGATCGCCGCCGCCAGCCGCGACTCGCGCTCGAAGCGCGCGCGGAAGCTTTCGTCGCGGGAGAGCTCGTCCGACAGCAACTTCAACGCGACCGGCCGACCCAGCCGCACGTCCGTGGCCCGGTAGACGACGCCCATGCCACCACGCCCGAGCAACCTCTCGATCGTGTACGACCTGAGCCGATCACCGACTCCGGGAATCGACCTGCTGGACACAGCGTTCTCCGGGAACGTGGGGAGACCGACCATATACCGGCGGCCGAACCCTGAGCTAAAAGCACTCGCCCGATGAACGAGTCACAGCGAGCTCATTCGTCGACCCCGTAGCGGTAGTACGCACGAAAGCCCGCCGAACGCCGCGAGGGTTCCGTCCGGCGATCCGTGATGGTGGCGGGGTGCTGAAGCCTGCCACGGGGCGCTTCTTTGCGAAGGCGCATTCTGGCCCACCGCTGGCTTGCCGGCTCGCTCCTGAATCGGACGACGACCAAGAGTGCAGGGGCACACTTCTGCTTCTTGGCAGGCCGAACGGCTCGCGGCGGGCGCCGGCCCGGTAGCCGTCCGGCAGGCGCTCGATCTGCTGAGCACGCTGCTGCAGCGGGCAGTCGAGGGCGAGCGGATCCCGCCGAACCCCGTGCGGCTGGTGCGTCGCGCACCGCGGCCGCGACGGGAGGAGGTGCGGCCGCTGGCACCGCGCACCGTCGAGGCGATGCGCGCCGCGGCGTCGCCTCGCGACGCCACCCTCCTGTCCGTACTCGCGTACGCCGGGCTCCGGCCGAGCGAGGCGCTCGCGCTCCACTGGAGCGACGTGCGGGCGCAGACGATCCTCGTGCAGCGCGCGCTCTCGCTCGGCGAGGACGCCGACACGAAGACGCACCAGCACCGCACCGTCCGGCTGCTCGCGCCGCTGCGCGATGACCTCGCGCGCTGGCGCCTATCGGCGCCGGGGAACAGGCTCGTGTTCCCCGGCCACGACGGTGAGCCGTGGTCGCTGCCGGCCTACCAGTCGTGGCGCCGGCGGGCCTTCAGGCGCGCCGTGCAGGCCGCCGGCATCGAGCACACGACGCCGTACGCGCTCAGGCACTCGTTCGCCTAGCTGCTGCTCCACGAGGGCCGCAGCGTGATCTACGTCGCGCGCCAGCTCGGCCACGACGCCCGCCTGACCCTGAGCCGCTACGGCCACGTCATCGACGAGCTCGACGAGCAGCCGCGAATCGACGCGGAGACGGCGATCCAGGAGGCTCGTGTTCCCTCTCAGTTCCCCGAGGCTCCGGGGAACGCCCTGCAGCCCGGACAGCAAAACGCCCGAAACCCGCGTAGAGGCCGCGAATTCCGGGCGATGGAGCTAGGGGGACTCGAACCCCCGACCTCCTGGGTGCGATCCAGGCGCTCTCCCAACTGAGCTATAGCCCCGCAAGGGCGGCGGCAGGAATTCACCCGCGCGCCGTGAAACGCCGATTGTAGCCGGGGAGCCTGGCCTGGCGAACCCGCTCTGCGGCTAGATTGCCTGTCGCACCGCCGCTCGCATGCGCCTTCGCAACCTCTTCACGCCGTCCTTCCGCAATCGGCTGCGGCTGTTCTTCGTGGTCATCGTGGTGATCCCGATGATCGCCGTGGCGGCTGGTGCTGTTCCAGATCGTCACGCGCTCGGAGGAGAGCCAGACCGACGCCCAGCTGTCCGAGGCGCAGCGGGTCGCGACGAACCTCTACCGCGAGTCCGCCGGCCGCGCCAACGCCGCCGGGCGCGAGATCGTGGCCGACGAGCGGCTGCGCGAGGCGATCGCCGACGAGGACCCGGAGCGGATCGAGGCGCGGCTGGACGACGCCGCGCGCAAGGCCAGGGCGCGCCGCGTGCTGCTGCAGCTCGACGGGCCCGGGCAGTTCGAGTACGGCGACGAGCCGGGCGTCGCGCCCGCGCGCAACGCGATCGTCGACCAGGACGGCGAGCCGCTCGGGCGGATCGTGACCGCCGTCGACACCGCGAGCGACGCTTCGCGAGCCGAGCTGCGAGGACATCGCCGAGGTCGGCGTCGTGGTCAAGCAGGGCGACCAGGTGCTGGGCGCCTCGCGGCCCGAGCTGGCCCGCGCCGAGCTGCCCGAGAGCGGCGACGCCGAGCTCGCCGGCGACGACATCCGCGTCAGCACGCTGCGCGTCGACGGCTTCGACGGCCGCGAGCTGTCGATGCTCGTGACCATGCCGGAGTCCTCGAGCGCCGGCTCGAGCACGTCGTGGGTCGTGATCGGCGCGCTCGCCGGCTTCCTGCTGCTCGCGATCGCGTTCGCGATCACCGTCTCGCGCACGCTCCAGGCCGAGGTCCAGAGCCTGCTCGCGGCCGCCCGCGCGATCGGCCGCGGCGACTTCTCCAAGCGCGTCCCGACCGAGGGCAACGACGAGTTCGCCGCGCTCGGCAAGGAGTTCAACTCGATGGCCGAGGAGCTCGAGCAGCGGCTCGAGGAGCTCCAGCGCGAGCGCGCGCGCCTGGCCGAGGCGATCCGCCGCGTCGGCGAGTCGTTCACCAAGAGCCTCGACCGCGTCGGCCTGCTCGAGATCGTCGTCCAGACCGCGGTCGACGGCGTCGAGGCCGCATGCGGGCCGCGCGACGATCCGCCACGTCGGCGAGGACCGCCTCGCAGGAGGTCGCCGCCACCGGCGACCCGGACGCCTACGAGCGCGTCCTGCACGCCGCCGAGGCGGCCGCGCTCGACGCCGGCCAGATCGCGGAGATCGAGCTCGGCGGCGCCAGCGCGCTCGCGGCCCCGCTGGGCGGCGACGGCGGCGTGGGCATCGTCTCCGTCGCCCGCGGCGACCGCCGCTTCACCGCCGGCGAGCACGAGCTGTTCTCCTACCTCACCAACCAGGCCTCGGTCTCGGTCGAGAACGTCGACCTGCACGAGACGGTGCAGCGCCAGGCGGTGACGGACGAGCTGACCGGCCTCTTCAACCACCGCCGCTTCCAGGAGGTGATGACCCAGGAGGTCGAGCGCGCGCGCCGCTACCGCCAGGAGATGGGCCTGATCATGCTCGACATCGACAACTTCAAGCGCGTCAACGACACCTACGGCCACCTCCAGGGCGACATGGTCCTGCGCGAGGTCGCGCGCGTCCTGCGCCAGTCCTCGCGCGAGATCGACGAGCCCGCCCGCTACGGCGGCGAGGAGATGGCGGTCGCGCTGCCGCAGACCGACCTCGAGGGCGCCTACCGGTTCGCCGAGCGCGTGCGGCGGCGGATCGAGGCGCTCGACCTGCCGCTGCTCGACGGCGACGGGACGCTGAAGGTCACCGCCTCCTTCGGCGCGGCGTCGCTCGCAAAGAGCGCCAACGCGACCGACGGCAAGGACGCGCTCGTCGCGGCCGCGGACGCTGCGCTGTACCGTGCGAAGCGGTCCGGGAAGAACCGCACGGTGCGGGCCGAGTAACCTTCGGGGCCGGGGCATGGGACTGCTCGACGACGCAATCCGCGAGCATCTGGAGCTCAAGCGGCGCCACGGCGCCGATCCGGACGAGGTCACGCGCCAGGAGCGCGAGGCGCTCGGCGCGCCCGTGCGCGGCGAGTTCGCGAAGCCCGGCGCGAGCCGACGGCCGACGCGCCGGCCGAGGCCGGCGAGGAGCTCGAGGACGCCCCGGTCGACGAGGTCGCCGAGGTCCCGGAGATCGCCGAGCCGCCGGAGATGCCCGGCGAGCCGGAGCGCGAGCCCGAGCCGGTGGAGCCGCCGCCGGCCGCGCGCGAGCCCGAGCCTGAGCCGGAGCCCCAGCCCGGCACCGAGGAGGACCCGTGGCTGGTCGAGGAGCTCGCGGATCCCGAGCCGCCGCGGCGGCCCGAGCCCGGCGCCGCGCGCCGCCGCCCGAGCCCGCCGAGGAGGGCGAGGACGTGCTCGAGGAGACGCCCGAGTTCCTGCAGGAGACGCCCGAGCACGAGCGCCTCTGGTTCGAGCAGAAGCCGCCGCGCGACTTCGACTGGGACAAGTAGCCCGCCTGGACTTCTGACGGATGTTCGTCCAGGCGCGCTTGAGCGGCGCGCCGCGGCCGCCGATTCCTCCACTCAGCCCCCGTTCACTCCCGGGCGGGGCTTGCCGGGCACAGGCGGGGACGGATTCTCCTGCCCCGGAACCTCCCCCCGTTCCCCCGGTACGGCTCGCTCGACGCGGGTCGCGCGGTTGCCGCCGCGCGACCCGTGAGCCGACCACGCGCTAAGCATTAGGCACATGGAGCAGCGCCGGCTCTTCCGCCTGCTGTGGCTGTCGATCGCCGCGGCGGTGGCCACGATCTCGCTCAAGCTGACCGCCTGGGCGCTGACCGGCTCGGTCGGCCTGCTCTCCGACGCGGCGGAGTCCGTGGTCAACCTCGTGGCCGCGCTGGTCGCGATGGCGGCGCTGCGCTGGGCGGTCAAGCCGGCCGACGAGGACCACGCCTACGGGCACGCCAAGGCCGAGTACTTCTCCGCGGGCGTCGAGGGCGCGCTGATCCTCGTCGCGGCGGCGGCCATCGCCGTCACGGCGGTCGAGCGGCTGCTCGACCCGCAGCCGCTCGAGTCGGTCGGCATCGGCCTGCTCGTCACCGCCGCGGCCACGGCGATCAACCTGGCCGTCGGCCTCGCGCTGCTGCGGTCCGGCCGCCGCGCGCGCTCGATCGTCCTGGAGGCCGACGGCAAGCACCTGATCACCGACGTCTGGACCTCGATCGGCGTGATCATCGGCGTCGCGGGCGTCGCGATCACGGGCTGGGAGCGCCTGGACCCGATCGTCGCGCTCGCGGTCGCGGCGAACATCCTCGTCGCCGGCGGCGGGCTCCTGCGCCGCTCCGCGGGCGGCCTGATGGACCGCGCGCTCGAGGAGCCCGATCTGGAGGCGATCCGCGACGTGCTCGCGGAGTTCGAGCGCGACGGCGTCCGCTTCCACGCCCTGCGCACCCGGCAGGCGGGCTCGCGCCGCTTCATCTCGGTCCACGTCCTCGTCCCGGGCGCCTGGACCGTCCAGCGCGGCCACGACCTCGTCGAGCACGTCGAGGGCTCGCTCTGCTCCCGCCTGCCCGGCGCGAGCGTCTTCACGCACCTCGAGCCGGCCGAGGACCCGCGCTCGTTCGCCGACACGACCCTGGACCGCCCGCGCTGAACGGCGACGCAGCGCCCGCGCGCGGTGTGAAAGCCTGCCGCGATGCGATTGAAGGTCCCACAGGCGCTGCGCCGGGCCGTCGTCCCGCGCGTCGACGAGTTCGTCCTCCGCCGCCACCGTGCGCTGGCCGACGCGGACCTCTCACGCGCCCGGCCGTCGGCCGCGGTCCGCCGTGCGGTCATCGAGCAGTTCCACCGGCTCTACTACCACTCGAGCAAGCAGACCTGGAAGAACACGGAGTTCCTCGGCGCGAGGGTCTGGAAGAACCCGATGGACCTCTGGCTCTACCAGGAGATGATCCACGAGTACCGCCCGGACGCGATCATCGAGGCGGGCACGAAGTTCGGCGGCAGCGCGTACTACTTCGCGCGGCTCTTCGACCTGGTCGGCCACGGGAAGGTCATCACGATCGACATCGAGGAGCAGCCGAACCGCCCGGAGCACCCGCGGATCACCTACCTCACGGGCTCCTCGACGGACCCGGCGATCGCGGACTCCGTCGACGAGCTCGTCGGCGGCGGCAAGCCGCTGATCGTGCTCGACTCCTCGCACAATCGCGACCACGTGCTCGACGAGCTGCGGCTCTGGAGCCCGCGGGTTCCGGTGGGATGGCACATCGTCGTCGAGGACACCCACGCCGGCGGGCACCCGGTGACGACGAACCACCGCCGCGGCGGCCCGTGGTCGGCCGTCGAGCGGTTCCTCGCCGAGGACGACAGGTTCGTCGTCGACGAGTCCATGCACAAGTTCTTCTTCACCTTCAACCCGCGCGGCTACCTCAAGCGGGTGCGGTGATCGGACGGCGCGGACGATGGAGGCGGGGGGAATCGAACCCCCACTTCAGGTATGCAAAACCTGCGTGCTCCCATTACCACTACGCCCCCAGGGAACTCCCGTCAGGGTAGACGGCGCGCCACCGCCGCCGCCGTGGCGGCGTTGATGTCGACCGTGTCGCGGACGTCCTCGGCGTAGCCGCCGGCCAGGACGACGCAGACGGCGGCGCCCGCCGCGCGCAAGCGGTCGAGGACGAGCTCGTCGCGGGTGCGCAGGCCCTCCTTGGTGAGCGCGAGGCGGCCGAGGCGGTCGCCCTCCCAGGGGTCGGCGCCGGCGAGGTAGAAGGCGAGGTCCGGCCGCGCGCCCGGGATCGCGACGTCGAGCGCCTCGTCGAGCGCCGCGAGGTAGTCGGCGTCCCCGGTGCCGGTCGCCAGGTCGACGTCCAGGTCGGAGGGGATCCGCTGGAACGGGTAGTTGCGGGCGCCGTGCAGGGAGAGCGTGAAGGTCTCGGCGTCGCCGGCGAACAGCTGCGCGGTGCCGTCGCCCTGGTGGACGTCGCAGTCGACCACGAGCGCGCGCCGCGCCAGGCCTTCGGCGCGCAGCCGCGCGAGCGCGACGCCGACGTCGTTGAACAGGCAGTAGCCGCGGGCGAAGTCGCGGCCGGCGTGGTGGGTGCCGCCGCCGAGGTTCATCCCGAGCCCGTGCTCGACGGCGTGCCGCGCCGCCTCGACGCTGCCGGCGACCGCCCGCCGCCCCGCTCGACCAGCTCCGGCGACCACGGCAGCCCGAGCCCGCGCGACTCGCGCAGCGTCAGCTCGCCGTCGCGGATGCGCGCGACCAGCGCGCCGTCGTGCACCGCCTCGATCCACGCCCACGGGACGGCCGGCGGCTCGAGCACGTCCGCGGCCGCCACGGTCCCGTCCGCGACCACGCGCTCGCGCAGCAGCGCGTACTTGTCGATCGGGAACCGGTGGCGCTCCGGCAATGGGAAGCGCCACCGGTCGTGGGTCCAGAGCAGCATCGGCCCATGTCCGGCCGAGCCGCCGGCAGCGATCACGCCGCCGCGGCGTCCCTCGCCTGCGCGAACAGCTCGTCGGCGACCCGGTCGGCCGCGTCGCCGGTCCCGCCGAGCAGCCGCTTGGCGAGCTGCGCGCGGCGGAAGAACAGCGGCGCGTCGTGCTCCCAGGTCGCGCCGATCCCGCCGTGCACGGAGATCTGCGCGCGGGCGGCGTGGTCGTAGGCCTCGCTCGCGACGAGCCGGAACGCGGACGCCGCCACCGGCAGCTCCTCCGGCTTGTCGGCCGCCGCCCAGCCCGTGTAGTACATGAGCGAGCGGGCGTTCTCGAGCCGCCGCAGGATCTCGACCAGCTCGTGCTTGATCGCCTGGTAGGAGCCGATCGCGCGGCCGAACGTGAAACGCTCCTTGGCGTAGGCGACGCTCGTCTCGAGCGCCCGCTCGATCGCGCCGACCGCCTCGGCAGCCAGCAGCGCTTGCGCCACGTACCACGCGGTCGCGGCGGCCGACGGCGAGACGTCGAGCACCACGGCCGGGGCGTCGGAGAAGCGCACGTGGCCGAGCGAGCGGGTCGAGTCGTAGCCCTCGACCGCCTCGACCGAGGCGTCGGACGCCTGCTCGCCAACATCGAGCAGACGATCGACGACGAGGTGCTGAAGCGCCAGCGGATCGAATTCCGCTCGATCCGGTGGAGCCGCTCGGCGACGGTGGCCGGCTCGCGGTCGAGGGGGAGCTGACGCTCGTCGGCCGAACCAACCCGATCGCGTTCGAGCTCGAGGTCGGCGAGGACGGGGCCCTGAGCGCCGGCGCCGTGGTCACCCAGACGGCCTGGGGCATGAAGCCCTACTCGGCGCTGCTCGGCGCCCTCAAGGTCCAGGACGACGTCGAGGTCGGCCTCGACGGGCACCTCTAGCGGCTCAGTCCCGGTACACGGCCTGCGCGTCCAGGCCGCCTTCGACGCCCGCCGGCAGCGGGCCGGTGCCGTGCGCGTAGAGCGCGATCTCCTCGATCGTCTTCACCCGCGCCGGGTCGCTGCCGTCGCCCGCGACCCAGGCGCCGTTGACCCACGAGAGAGTGTCCGGCTCGGCGTCCAGAGCGGCGCCCGCGAGCAGTCGCGCCTTCTCGCGGATCCGGCCGCTCGCGCTGGTGACCGCTGCGGTGGTCCCCTCGGAGGCGCTCGTGTTGTAGCCGTGCCCGACGCCGAAGCGGTCGGTGTCCGAGGGGACGACCTTGACATCGAGCGCCGGGACGCCGAGCGCTTGGGCGACGAGCTTCGCGTACTCGGCCTCCTTGCCGTCGGATTCGGTGGTCAGGCTCAGCACCATCTTGCCGGTCGGGTGAACGCGCAGAAACACCGCTCGATAGGCCTCGTTCCGCCATCACTGATCCTCCTCGTCTTCGTCGGCTTTTGGCTCGGAGGCAAGGCGCTGACGCTCTTGGTGGGCGCTGAGCGCGTTGTGCTCCTCCAATTCGCAGAAGGCGGGCCGGGGTCCGCCGAGTGGATGTGGAGGCGCCGCCGGTCGGTCGCATCCCGGGTAGATGCAGATGGCCTCTTCAGCCGTCATCGGTCACCCAACCCGGCGTCGTCTTGCCCCTGCTCGGCCCGTGGCCGCTCGGCATCGCAACCGAGCTGCCGGGCACCGGCGTGGCGCTCGCCCAGGGCTCGTCGTCCTCGCCCTCCGAATCGGGGGTCGTCGCCCGAAGGCTTGGCGCCGTTGGATCCCCGAGCCCGCCCGGCGGCGCCCCAATCGCCTCGACGACCTCGCCCAGCGCCTCGTAGCTATGGCCGCTGACCAGGGCGTCGCAGTGCTCGAGGGCGGCGACCATCCCGCCGGCCCGAACCGAGAACTCCCTCGCGCCGACCCGGGGGTTGACCCAGACGATCCGGTGAGCCAGGCGCGCGAGGCGCGCCATCTCGCGGCCGACGAGCGCCGGGTCGCCCCGCTCCCAGCCGTCGGAGAGGATCACGACGACGGCACCGCGGGCCATCCCGCGGCGGCCGTGGCGGTCGTTGAACTCCTTCAGCGCATCGCCGATTCGGGTTCCGCTGGACCAGTCCGGAGCCGTGGCCGCGGCACGCTGAATCGCCCACTCCGGCCGGCGGGAGGCGAGCGCCCGGGTGAGGCGAGTGAGCCGCGTGGCGAACACGAATGCCTCCGAGCGCCGGCCGCTCCCCGCCGCGCAGGTCAAGAACTGCAGGTAGGCGCGCGCGTAGGGCTCCATCGAGCCGGAGATGTCGCACAGCAGCACGAGCCGGCGCGGGGCGATCCGCCGCCGCCGCCGAGCGAGCCGGATCGGGTCCCCTCCGCTGCGAAGGCTGGCCCGCAGGGTGCGGCGCACGTCGACGCGTCGGCCGTGGTGGGCATCCTCGAAGCGACGGGTGCGCCGCACGGGGGTCGCGAGCTCGAGGCGGGACATCAGCCGGTAGAGCCGGGCGAGCTCGTCGGGATCCAGAGCGTCGAAGCTCTTGCCGGCCAGCCGCTCCTCGTCGCTCGCAATCGCACGCGGGATGTCGACCGCCGCCCGATCCTCCTCGCCGTCGCGGGTCCGTGAGGGCGAGCTCGCCACGTTCGCGCGCCCGCCCTCTCGGGGCGACTCCGCGGAAGCGGGAGAGCGATCGGAGCTCGGCCGCTCGTCGGGCGGCGCGGCCGTGGTCGGGGCGTCATCGGGGCGCGGGCTCTCGGCCGCGGCGCCCCCGCCGAAGGTCGCCGCGAACACCGCGTCGAAGGCGGCGGCGTGGGCGCGATCGGAGACGAACATCGAGCGCGCGGTCCAGTAGAGGCGCCCGCGGCTTTCCGGGCGGACGAGCGTCAGCGCGCGGGCGAAATCCGCGGAGCGCTCGGGCGTCACCGGAACGCCCGCCTCGCGCAGGCGCTGGCCAAGCGTGCCGGCGAGCGGCGGCAGGTCGAGGTGGATCGTCTCGACCCCGAACGACCGCTCGGGGGCGCGCTCAGCCACGGCTGGACACGAGCCGGTCGAGGCCGGCCGCGCGGATCACCTGCTGATCCTCGTCGTACTTGAGCGCCGATCCGAGGGTGAGGTCGACCGCCTCGGCGTCGAGGGTCTCGATCCCGAGCACCTCGAGCGCGGCCAGCCAATCGATCGCCTCGGCGATCCCGGGAGGCTTCTGCACGTCGCTGTCGCGCATCTGCGAGACGGCGTCCGCGACCTGGACCGCGAGCGTCTCCGAGGCACCCTTGACCCGGCGGCGAACGATCTCCACCTCGCGCTCCGGCGTCGGATAGTCGATCCAGCGGTAAAGGCACCGGCGCTTCACGGCGTCGTGCAGATCGCGGGTGCGGTTAGAGGTCAGGACGATGATCGGCGGGTGGGTGGCGCGGATCGTGCCCAGCTCGGGGATCGTCACGCCGGCCCCCGCCAGCAGCTCGAGCAGGAACGCCTCGAAGTCGTCGTCGGCGCGATCGATCTCGTCGATCAGCAGCACCGCCGGGCGCGGGCCGGGATGCTCGAGCGCGCGCAGCAGCGGACGCCGGATCAGATACTCGGAGCCGAACAGCCGCTCCTCGTCCAGCGACTCTCCCCCCGATTCCGCGAGCCGGATGCTGAGCAGCTGCCGGGGGTAGTTCCACTCGTACAGCGCCTCCGCCGCGTCGATCCCCTCGTAGCACTGCAGCCGGATCAACGGCGTCTCGAGCACGGCCGCCAGCGCCAAGGCGGCCTCGGTCTTGCCGACGCCGGCCTCACCTTCGAGCAACAGCGGCTGCGGCAGCCGGAGGCTGAGGAACATCGACGTCGCCAGACCCTCGTCGACGAGATAGTCGACGGCGGCGAGCCGCCGGGCCAGGGTCTCGACGTCGGGAACGAGCCGGCGGATCTCCTCGGCCGCCTCGCCCATCACCTGCTCCGACTCGGCGCCGCTCATCTGGGGGCCAGCTCGTCGAGCACGGCTCGGTAATCGTCGGGTGTGTCGACGTCGCGCGGGATCGGACCCGCGATCATCACCTCGGCTACCTCGTCGGGGCGCCCCTCGAGCAGCCGCCACACTCCCTTGTCGCCGTGGAGGTCGGCGAGCGCGCCGAACACGCCGGGCGCGAACGCGATCGGGTGCCCCCTTCCGTCGTCGTAGCGACACACCGCGAGCGGCGCCTCGCCACGACCGGCCAGCAACGTCGCGACGGTCTCCGCGCTGACGCCCGGCTGGTCGCCGAGCATCAGGACCAGGACGTCGCAGCGCGGATCGACGACCGCGAGGGCCGCGGCGATCGACGACGAGCAGCCGACCCCGTAGCCGCGGTTGACGACCACCTCCGTGCCATCGAGGTCGACGCCCTCGCGAACCTGCTCGGCAGCTCCCCCGATTGCCACGATCGTCTGCTCGAAGCGGCATTCGCGGGCGACGCCGACGACGTGACCGAGCAGCGTGCCGTCTCCGTAGTCGAGGAGCTGCTTCGGGCGCCCGAGGCGCTGCGAGCCGCCGGCCGCGAGCACCAGCCCGGTAACGAAGCGGTCGGGGTCAGCCGGCGAGCGAGGCATGCTCTCCCTGCGCCTCGAACTCGGCCTTGCAGCCCTCGCTGCAGAAGTAGACGGTCTCGCCGTCGTTCTGCACCGAGGGAGTGCTCTGCACTGCCGCTACGGTCATCCCGCAGATCGGATCGATCGCCAGCGAGCCGGTGCCGGCCGTCGTGCGCCCCGTCGCCACCGCGGCGGCGGGCGCGGCTCGCCGAGCCGAGACGATCTTGGCGAGGATCGATACGGCGGTCTCGGCCGGGGTATGCGAGCCGATCGGGATACCCGCGGGGACGTCGATCCGCTCGAGCAGTGGATCGTCGACACCATCGACTCGCAGCTCGTCGAGCACGCCCGCGCCTCGCCGCTCGCTGGCGACGAGGCCGACGTAGGGCACGCCCGCCTCGAGGCCGCGGCGCAGCGCATGCAGCTCGTCGCGCCCGTGGGCGGCGACGACGAGTGCGAGATCGCCGCCGGCCGGCTCCGGATCGTGGCCGGCAGAGGAAACCATCTCGAGGTCGAGCTGCTCTCCGATCCGCACCAGGGCGTCGGCGATCGGCGTCTCACCCACGACCAGGACTCGCGGCGGAGGCGGGGCCGGCTCGAGGAAGACCTCGATCGCCCCACCCGACAGGCACGGGTTCCTGACCGTGACCGACCCCTCCTCGCTCGCGACCTCGGCGCCCTCGGGCCCCGCGTCGCCCGCCACCGGATCGGGCAGGATCCGCAGCAGAACCGGCTCGCCGCTCTCCAGCGCCGCCAGCGCGTACGCCTTCACGCTCTGCTCCGCGCAGACGCCGCCGACGAATCCCTCGAGCGTCCCGTCGCCGAGGACGAGAGCGACGCTCCCGGGCTGCACGCTCGTCGGGTGCTGCACCCGGACCACGGTCGCGGTCACGAACGGCTCGCGGGCGGCCGCCAGCTCCCGCGATCGCCGCGCCAGCTCCGAAGTGATCATTGCGGTGGCTCGGGGTGCCCCTGCATCGCCGCCCAGACACGGGCCGGGGTGCAGGGCATGTCGATGTGCTCGACCCCGTGCGTCGTGTGCAGTGCGTCGACAACCGCGTTGACGATCGCCGGCGGCGATCCGACGTTCGGCGACTCGCCGACGCCCTTCGCTCCCAGCGGATGGTGGGGGCAGGGCGTAACGGTCTCGCCGAGCTCGAAGTCCGGGCACTCGAGCGCGGTCGGGATCAGGTAATCCATCAACGACGAGTTCAGGCAGTTGCCCTCCTCGTCGAAGGAGATCAGCTCCATCAGCGCGATTCCGACTCCCTCGGCGAGACCGCCGTGGATCTGGCCCTCGACCACCATCGGGTTGATCCGCACTCCGCAGTCGTCGACCGCGATCAGGCGCCGGACGGTGACCTGGGCGGTGTCGGGGTCGATGTCGACGACGGCGATGTAGGCGCCATAGGGGTAGGTGAGGTTCGGCGGGTCGTAGATCACCTGTCCGTCGAGCCCACCCTCCATGCCCTCCGGCATCGGCTCGCCGCTGTAGGCCCGCGCCGCGATCTCCTCGATCATCGCGCCCTGTTCGGGGTCGCCCTTGACGTACCAGCGCCCCTTCTCCCAGGCCAGGTCCTCGGGCCGCGCCTCGAGCATCGTCGCCGCGATCTCGCGGGCCTTGTCGCGCACCTTGCGCGAGACGATCGCCACGGCCCCGCCGGACACCGGCGTCGAGCGGCTGCCGTAGGTACCGAGGCCATAGGGCGAGCGGTCGGTGTCGCCGTGGCGGACCTCGACGTCCTCCGGCGGGATGCCCAGCTCCTCGGCGACGATCTGCGCGAACGTCGTCTCGTGTCCCTGGCCCTGGGTCTGCGCGCTGATGCTGACCACCGCCTTGCCCGAGGGATGCAGGCGCAGGTCGGCGCCGTCGTTCATCGACAGCCCGAGGATGTCCATGTGCTTGCGCGGCCCGGCGCCCACCCCCTCGGTGAAGAAGGCGACGCCGATCCCCATCAGCTCGCCCCGGGCGCGCTTTTCGGCCTGCTCGCGGCGCAGCTCGTCGTAGCCCGCGATCTCCATCGCCAGCTCCATCGCCTTCGCGTACTCGCCGGAGTCATACGTCCAGCCGGTGGTCGTCTCATACGGGAACTGCTCGGGCCGGATGAAGCTGCGCATCCGCAGCTCGATCGGGTCGGTCTGCGCCTCGAGCGCGAGCGCGTCGACCATGCGTTCGACGAGGTAGACGGCCTCGGTGATCCGGAACGAGCAGCGGTAGGCGACCCCGCCCGGGGCCTTGTTGGTGTAGACGGCCTTGACCTTGACGTGGGCGGCCTCGAGGTCGTAGGAGCCGCAGACGATGTGAAAGAACCCGGCCGGGAACTTGGTCGGCTGGGCGGTGCTGTCGAAGGCGCCGTGATCGGCGATCGCGTCGACCCGAAGGCCGGTGACCTTGCCGTCCTTCGAGCAGATCTCGCCGCGCATGATGTAGTCGCGGGCGAAGCCGGTCGACATCAGGTTCTCCGAACGGTTCTCGACCCACTTCACCGGCACGCCGGCGACGATCGAGCCGGCGATCGCGCACACGTATCCCGGGTAGACGGGCACCTTGTTGCCGAATCCGCCGCCGATGTCGTTGCAGCGGATCCGGATCATGTGCTCGGCGAGGCCGGCGACGTGCGCATAGACCGTGCGGTGCGCGTGCGGGGCCTGGTTGCCGTTGTAGATGTCGAGCTGACCGGTCTCCGGGTTGAAGTCGGCGATGATCCCGCAGGTCTCGAGCGGCGCCGGGTGACAGCGCGGGTAGATGATCTCGCGGGTGACGACCGTGTCGGCCTCGGCGAAGGCGCGATCGGTCGCCGCCTCGTCGCCGGCCTCCCACAGCGGGCTCGCGAGGTTGTCGCGCTGGCCCGACTTGTCGTCGCGGATCAGCGGCGCGTCGGGGTCGAGCGCCGTGCGTGCGTTGACCACCGCCGGCAGCGGTTCGTACTCGACGTCGATCAGCGACAGCGCGTCGTGGGCGGAGTAGTGGTCGGTCGCGATCACGAAGGCGACCTCCTGGCCCTGGAAGCGGACCTTGTCGCCGGCGAGCACGGCCTGGGTGTCGTAGGAGATCGTCGGCATCCACGCCAGCCCGAGCGTCTCCAGGTCCTTGGCGGTGATCACGGCGGCCACGTTCGGGTGGGCCAGCGCCTTGGAGGTGTCGATCGAGACGATCTTCGCGTGCGCGTACGGGCTGCGCAGGACGGCGCCGTGGACCATCCCCGGCAGCTCGATGTCGTCCAGATAGGTGCCCTGGCCGCGGATGAAGCGCTCGTCCTCCTTGCGCTTCAGCCGACCGAAGCCGATCGGCCGCTCGGCCGCCGGGCTGGGAAGGTTCTCGACCGTGGCCATGCTCATGCCTCCTGTCTCACGCCGGCCTCGTGCTCGGCTGCCCACCTGACGGCGGCGACGATGTTCTTGTAGCCCGTGCACCTGCAGATCGAACCCGAGATCGCCGTTCGGATCTCCTCCTCGCTGGGGTCAGGGTTCGAGTCCAGCAGCGCCCGCGCGGTCATCTGCATACCTGGCGTGCAGAAGCCGCACTGCAGCGCGTGGAGCTCGTGAAATCCCCGCTGGACCGGATCGAGCTCACCGTCGACCTCGAGCGACTCGACCGTCCGGATCTCGTGCCCGTCGCACATCGCCGCCAGCACCGTGCACGACTTCACCGGCCGGCCGTCCATCAACACCACGCAGGCGCCGCAGTTGGAGGTGTCGCAGCCCCAGTGCGTGCCCTTCAGGCCGAGGGTCTCGCGAATGAAGTGGACGAGCAACAGGCGCGGCTCGATCTCGCGGGAGACACGCTCGCCGTTGACCGTCATCGAGACGTCCATGATCAGGTCTCCTCCTTCAGGGCACGGGCCGTCGCGCGGCGCAGCGCTCGCCGGGTGAGCACACCGGCGAGGTGGCGCTTGTACTCGACCGGTCCGCGACCGTCGGCGCTCGGCGAGCAGTCGGCGGAGGCGATCTCTCCCGCCTCGGCGAACAGCTCATCCGATGGCGACTTGCCGCGCAGCGTCTCCTCGGCCCGAGACAGGTGGACCGTCGTCATGCCGACGGCGCTGAGCGCGATCCCGGCGTCGGCGATCGTGCCGCCATCGATCCAAACGGCCGCCGAAGCCGCGGCGATCGCCCAATCGCCGGCGCGGCGCTCGACCTTCTCGTGCGCGCTGCCCGCCCCGGGCCGCACCGGGACGCGGACCTCGGTCAGCAGCTCGCCGGCGCCGACCGCGGTCATGTAGGGGCCGATGTGGAAGTCCTCCATGCCGACCACCCGCTCGCCGTCGGCTCCGCGGATCACGACCCGAGCCTTGGCGGCCGAGCAGACGGCCGAGAGGTCCTCCGCCGCGTCGGCCTGGCAGAGAGAGCCGCCGATCGTGCCGCGGTTGCGGACGACGGGGTCGGCGATCACGGTCTCCGCGTCGGCGAACAGCGGCAGGCGCTCGGCGAGCAGCTCCGACTCGAGCAGATCAACGTGCCGTGTCAGCGCGCCGATCCTGACCTCGCCGTCGGCCTCGCGGATGTAGGAGAGCTCGGCGAGCTCGTTGATGTCGACGAGGTGCGAGGGACTCGCCAGTCGCAGCTTCATCATCGGCAGCAGGCTGTGGCCACCGGCGATCACCCGGGCGCCCGAGCCGAGCCGCCCGAGCGCCTCGATCGCGCCCTCGACGCTCCTCGCGCGCTCGTAATCGAATGGCGCCGGCGTCTGCAACCGCTACCCCTCTGGGCTCGAATCGCGGACCGGAAGCCGCCTGCGAGGCGCACCAACGTCCTCGCGCTGCTCGTACTGGACGGGGGAATCGGTGCCGATCACCGGCGATCGCGGCAGGTTCGGTGGGCTCTCGTGACGGACGGACGGGTACAGCTCGCGCGCAGCCAGGCTGCCCCCCTCGACGTTCCTCAGCACCTCGCCCGGTGTCGGGCTGGCGGCGGCGATCGGCGCCTCGCGGCCGAGCCGCGCGAGGGTCAGCGTGCCCTTCGTGTAGACCTCGCCGATCCGCGGCGGGATGACCTCGGTGCTGTCCGGGAAATTGCGCAATCCCGCCGCGGCGGCCCCGGGATACAGGCCTTCGATCAGGCCGACCGCGTCGCCGAGGCCCGCCTTCTTCACCAGCAGCCCCTCGAGCAGGTCGACGCCGGCGTCGAGTTGCTGGTTGATCGCGACCACGACGTCGTTGACCGGCGCGGTCTTGGAGACGATCTCACCGACTGCAGAGATCACCTCGTCGAGGCCCGCCGTGATCCTGCGCAGCGCGATGATCGTCGAGACGAGGTAGTAGACGAGCGCGAGCACGATCAGCACGACCGCGACGATCATCACCACCGCCGGCGCGACGACCCCGATGACGAGCATGCTCGGGCTACTCCTTCTCCGCGTCGTCGACGATCACGTCGAGCGAGCCGCCGTAGTCCGCGACTCCGGCGACCGTCTGCGCAACCTGCTCGCGGGTGGTCAGCAGCAGGGCCGTGGCGTCGAGGTCCTTCGAGCCCGCTCTTGCGACGCTCGCAATCGTCTCGACCGTGGGGACGATGCTCTGCGCCGCGGCGAGGACGCCACGAAGCAGATAGACGACCACGGGGAGGATCGCGACGAGCAGGACGATGCTCCCGATCCACCACAGGGTCATCGCGGCCTCCTCTCGGCGACGACCGCGGCCTTGCGCGCGATCCCCGGGAGCGCGGAGAGGATCACCTCGAACTGAGCGTTGATCGCCTTCACCGCGGGCTCGAGCGGACGCAGGTGCTGTGTCTCGACATCGCCAAGCGCGGTGGCGAGGGTCCCCAGGCCCTCCGAGATCGCCTCGAGGCCGCGGCGAATCAGGATCAGCGCGATCGCGAGCACCGCGACGACGACCAGAGCGAGCACGACGCTGAGCACGATCTGGAGGTCGGTGCTCATCGTCTGCGCCTGCTCGGAGAAGCCGTCGGTGAGCGCGTTCATGTAGCCGTCCTGGATCACGGCCTCGTCGACGATCTGGGCGAGGACGGGCGCGGTCGCCTCGAGCTGCGGGATGTTCGCCGTGTTCGCGCCGACCTCACCGGCGATCTGAAGCAAGCCGTCGACCGAGCGCTTGATCCGGCCGACCTGCATCAGCAGCATCACCAACAGGGCCGCGACCACGAGCGCGGCGACCAGCCCGATGACCAACGCGATCGTCCAGTAGGTCGTGCCCGAGATCGCGACGAGGATCATTTCCCGACCGCCACCTTTCGAAGAGCGCGAGCGGCGTGCAGGATCCTGATGCCCGAGTCGTTGATCCGCTCGATGCCGCCGAGCTCGGCGGTCTGCCGGCGCACCGCGCCGACCCCCTCCTCGGCGGTTCTCGCCTGACCGGCGATCCTCGTCGCCAGCGCCACGATCGTGATCACGATCACCGCGGCGACCGCGATCACGACAACTCCGAGGATGATCCCCACCACCCATCCGGTGGATGCCGCCGTCAGCATCGAGGGACCTCGAAGAGACCCGGGGAGACTGCGATCACCTGCTCCTGCTGCACTCCGCTCCTCCGCTGCCAACCCTAGCAACGATGTGCACCACGTCCCGGGCAGCGGTCGAGGGGCGTTAGCCTGAGAAACGGAGCAGCACGTGAGCGCCTTGTCGAGTTCCGAGCGGACCGCGGTCGAGTGGCTGCGCCAGGGGCGGCGGGTCGTCAGCGCCGCGCTCGTCGACCGTATCGGCTCGGCGCCGCTCGACCCCGGGGCTCAGATGCTGATCGACGACCGCGGCAACATCGAGGGATCGGTGACCGGCGGCTGCGTGGAGGCCGCGCTCGTCGAGGAGGCGCAGCGGATCCTCGCCGGCGGCGAGGCCAGGGTCGTGACCTACGGCGTCTCCGACGAGGAGGCCCTCGGAGTCGGGCTCATGTGTGGGGGCACGGTCCGCGTGTTCGTGCACGAATACGACGAGGATGCGGTCGAGACGCTCGAGGCTGCGGCCGTCGCCCGCGCCGCCGACCGGCCGGTGGCCAGGGCCACGCTCCTCGACGGAGATCGCGCCGGGGCCTCGATCTCGATCCTCGAAGACCGCGTTCTGGGCAGCCTCGGGATCGCCGACCTGCTCGATCGCTCGGTGGCGCGCGACGCGCGCGGACAGCTCGACGAGGGGGTTTCGCGCATCCGCCGCTACGGCGCGGGGGGCGAGGTGATGGGCTCCGAGCTGGCGGTCTACATTCAGGCGTTCGCGACCCCGCCCCGGATGGTCATCTTCGGTGCGATCGACTTCTCCGCGGAGACGGCCAACGTCGCCGCCGACATCGGCTACAGGGTCACGATCTGCGATGCCCGCGAGCCGTTCGTCAAGAGCCCACGGTTCACGCGCAACGCGGAGGTCGTCGTCGACTGGCCCGACCGCTACCTGAGCGGGCAGGAGCTCGGGCCGCGCGACGTGGTCCTGGTCTTCACCCACGATCCGAAGTTCGACGAGCCCGCGTTGACCGCCGCGCTGGCCACCGAGGTCGGATACATCGGCGCGCTCGGCAGTCGCCGCACCCAAGAACGACGGCTCGAGCGCCTGCGCGATGCCGGCCTCGACGAGCGGTCGATCGCCAGGCTCCACGCGCCCTGCGGGCTCGACGTCGGCGCCCGCACCCCGGCGGAGACCGCTGTCTCGATCCTCGCCGAGGTGATCGCCGTCCGCACCGGCCGCACGGGCGAGAGCCTGCGGGAGACGAGCGGCCCGATCCATCCCGAGACCGCCTCACAGGAGGGCCGCTCGACGCCTGCCGCCGACGCGGTCGGCTGAGCGAAACCTCGACCGGGCCGGGGCCGCAATTCTCGGGGGAGCTACCCGAAGCTCGATTCTCAGCCGAACAGTTCGGCCGGGGCCGCCTCGAGCGCGGCCTCGGTCGCCCGACGGCCCGCTTCGACCGCCGCGTCCATCTGGTGGAACTCGAGCAGGCCGACCCCGGGGGCGCGGGGCTCGATGACGAGGTTCGCGTACTTGCGCGAGGCCTGCGCGGTGTTGCTGCTCGCCAGCAAAAAGAGCCGGCCCAGGGTCTCGCCGAGCCCCGGCGGTGGGCGATCGGTGAAGCCGGCTGCGGCGACCTCGGGCAGGCCGTTTCCAGCCTCCTGATGCGTCCGAGACGATGATCCGTTGCTGGCGCGGATGTCGACCGCGATCACGGGCCCCTCGCCGAGCTCCGCCATCGTCGCGACGGGGAGGTTGTCGATCAGGCCGCCGTCGACGAGCAGCCGCTCGCCGCGGATCTGCGGCGGGGCAAGGACGGGCAGGCACATGCTGGTGCCGATGTGGTCCACCAGCCGCCCGTTGCGGTGGACGACCAACTCGGAGCGGCGCAGATCGGCGCTCGCGCAAAAGAAGGAGCGCTCGATCTCCTCGAAGCGCACCTCCCCGAACACGCCCTGCAGCATCTCGAGGAAGCGCTGACCCCTGATCATCGCGTGGCGAGGGAACCGCCAGTCGTTGAGCGGGTAGCGGCGGACCCAGCTCTCATACGCGATCGCGTCGATCTCCTCGGGGTCGAGCCCCGCCGCGTAAAGACCGCCGAGGAATGCCCCCATGCTCACGCCCGCGACCCGATCGACGACGATCCCCGCCGCCTCGAGCTGCTCGATCACGCCGATGTGCGCGAACGCCCTGGCGCCGCCGCCGGAGAGCACCAGCCCGACGGAACGACCGCAGAGCCGACGAGCCAACCTGCCGACGTCGGCGGCGCGGTCCTCGACACGGAGCAGGTGATGCTCGATCGGCTCGAGCATCTCGACCAGCTCCGCAAGCGCCCCTGAGCCCTGCTGGACGTCGCAGGCCACGAGATCGGCCCCGTGCAGCGCCGGATCGATCTCACCGTCGATCGCGTCGCCCGGTCCCGCGATCACGAGGATGCGGTCCGCCTGCTGGACGCAGAACCGCCGCCAGTCCGGCGAGGAATCGGGCCCCACCGGCAGGACGACGACACCTGCCTCGGCCTCGGCACGATCGAGATGCGGTCCGAACGCCGCCACGTCCCCGTCCCCGCCGCGAGTGTGGGCCTCGGGCAGGCGGGCGGCGGGCGCGAACTGGCGCAGGGATTCGGTCAGGTCGGCGGCCAGTTCGTCGGCCCGATCGGCGTCGCCCAGGGCGAGGAGCGTGATCGTTGCGGCCACCGGCCGGGCTGCGAACTTGACGCCCTCCGACTCCGCCAGTTGCCGCGCGAGCTGCAGGTTCAAGGCCCGCGAGAGCTCGAGCGAGGAATCGAGCAGGCGCTGGAAGCTCCGCTCTCCGATCTCGACCAGCTCACAGTCACGCGCTGCCCTGATCGAGGCGGCACGCGGCTCACCGGTGATCAGCGCCAGCTCGCCGAGTGCCGCGCCCCTGCCCAGCTCGCGAAACACCTCTCCGTCCTGATCGACGATCTCGATTCGGCCCGCCCGGACCACGTACATGGCGTCGCCCGCATCACCCTCCTTGAACAGCCAGTCGCCGGCCGGGAGCCGGATCTCGTTCGCCGTTGCGGCGACCTCCTCCAGCAGGCTCGAGTCCAGGGTCGAAAACAGTGGCACCCGGGCGAGGAAGTCGGCCAGCGACTCGTGGATCGGGCCGGCGTCGCCCGGCTGCACGGACAGCGGCAGCTCGGCGACCGGGGCGGCCTTGGCCTGGAAGCTGCTCACGTGGGGTGGGGCGAGCGCGACCCGCATCGCGTCGGCCAGCGCCGGTACCCGCGCCGCCGCCTGCGCCGGACTGACCCCGCCCATGGCGAGGCCGCCGATGCCGGCGGTGAGCAGGCAACCGGCGGCGAACAGCCAGGCGTCGTCGAACGCCGCCACGGCGTCCTCGAGGGTCTCGGGAGTGCCGAGGATGGCGACCACCATCGCGACGCCGACCGCAGCTCCAACCTGACGTACGACCGAGGAAACGCCGGTCGCGGTCGCGAAGCTCTCACCCGGCGCCGAAGCGACGGCCGCGGAGCTCACGTTCGGGAAGGTGATCCCGGCGCCGAGGCCGAGGAGGATCACCCCCGGCAGCCATTCCGCCAGGTACGCGGGCTCGGGCCCGACCCTCAGAACCAGCCACATCACCCCGCCGGCCCAGATCAGTCCCCCGATCGCGACCACCGGCCGGTAGCCGATCCGCAGCGCGAGCCGGCTGAAAGGCCCGGCGATCGCGGCGGCGACGAACGGGCCGGGCGTGATCGCGAGGCCGGCCTGCAGGACCGTGTAATCCCACACGCCGGTGAGGAAGAGGACGTTGAGCAGCGTGTAGCCGAAGAAGCCGGCGGCGCCGATCACGCTGACTGCGTTGGCGACCGAGAAGGTCCGGTTGGCGAACAGCCGAGTGTCAACGACCGGCGCCCGGTGCCGTCGCGACCTGGCGACGAACGCCGCCAGGCAGAGCGCCGACACGCTGACGCAGGCGATCACGCCGGCGGAGGTCCAACCCCAGTCGCCGCCGTTGACGATCGCGACCACGAGGATCGCCACGGCGAACGCAAACAGCGCCGCGCCGGGCATATCCGGAAGCCGCCTGCGTCCCGCCTCGCGGCTCTCGACCAGCTCCCGAGAGGCGAGCACGTACGCCGCGGCTCCGATCGGCAGGTTGATCACGAACACGAGCCGCCAGTCGGCGAGCGCGATCAAGAAACCACCGATCGCGGGGCCGAGCCCGGCCGCGAGGGCGCCGATCGCGGAGATCAGCGCCACCGCGTGCGAGCGCTGCTCGACCTCGAAGCCGTGCAGCACCAGCGCCAGCCCGGCGGGGACCATCGCGGCGGCCCCGAGTGCCTGGATGACGCGGAAGGCGACCAGCACCTCGACCGACCAGGAGGTCGCGCACAGCAGGGACCCGAGGCCGAAGACCGCGAGTCCAACCAAAAAGACCCGCTTGCGGCCGATGACGTCGGCGAGTCGCCCGAACGGAAGCAGGAACGCCGCGAAGACGACGTTGTAGCCGTTGAGAATCCAGGAGAGCCCGCCGATGCTGGTTTCCGGGAACGACCGGGCAATGTCGGGAAAGGCGATATTGACGATCGTCGCGTCGAGAAATGCGAGAAAGAAACCGAGCGACGCGATCCCCAGGACCGATCGCGATGACGGCACCGAGCGCGCGCGCAGGCTGCGACGCTCGATTGCGGATCCCCCGGTTTGGGTCATGACTGCAACAAAGGGATGTGGCTCAGGCTACGTGCTACGTGAACGCCAGCCACGCTACCGCGTCGCGTCCCGTCGACCAATACGTGACACGAAAGATGCGACCAGGGCCGGAGGGATCCAGCCTCTTCCCCATGCCCGGAGCGCACGGCACCGCGCGCCCGGGCGATCGCGACCCTCTCGGCAGTCGGCCTACTTGCGCAGCGCGTCTCGCAGGTGTCCGCGCTTCTTTCGCGCCGACCCCTTCGCCTGGCGACCCTGACCCTTCGCCTTGCTTCGCTCACGGCCGGACAGGGCTCCGGCCGCCTCCTTGACCCGGCCGCGCACCTTGTCGAAGGTGCCTCCGGCCTTGTCGCGTCCTCTGCTTCTCATCGTCGACTCCTTCCCGCCGCGGGCGAGGTGTCACTCGCCCACGGGACTCGTATTAGCGATGTCGAGGGCGCCGCGTGCGGCGCCGATGCGCGGTCAGGAGGCGGTCTTTGCCTTCGAGCCGTTCTCGGCACGGGAGCCATTGCGGCTCGTCCGACGCGAGGAGCCGCGCGACTTGGAGCTCGATCCCGAGCTGCGCGCCTTCTTCACCTTGCCCTCCTCGATCGTGCCGCGCCACCCCTCCTCGGGCTCGTGATCGAGCTCGACATAGGCCTTGAACCGGTGCAGGTCACCGCGCACCGCGCGCTTGACGAACCGCATTCCCCGGCTCGCCTTGTCGATGATGTTCGACGGCTGCACGTCGAGCGTCAGGTCGACCCGGGTCAGGTTCTCCGACAGCTGATGGAAGGTGACCAGACCGGTGTGGGCATAGCCCTCGGTCACGTTCCACTCGATGCGCTCGTCGGGCCGTTGCTCGAAGATGTCGGCCTCGAAGCGCTTGTTGATGCCCCAGATCTTCGCGTGGAAGGAGACCGTCGCATCGTCGACCTGCTCGGCGCTCTCGATCCGGTGCATGAACTCCGGCCAATCCTCGAACCGGGTCCAATGGTCGTAGACGACCGATACCGGAACCGCGACGTCGATCGCCTGCTGGATCGGCATCCGGCGCCCGCTTCCGTGACCGGGCGCGGCGCGGCCCTCGGAGTCGTCCTCGTCGCCGGCGTCCTTGCTGCCGCCGCCGAACAGTCCCTTCAGGCGTCCGCCGCCGAGCAGCTCGCTCGGTGAGTCCGGCGTCGCCTGCTTGACCGTGTCCTGAACCTGTGACTTGGCCTTCTCCTTGGCCTGGTCGCCGAGCTCGGAGACCTTGCCGGACACCTTCGGAAGCCCGACTTTCGCCAGCCCCTGCGCCGCCAGCGGCACCGCCGCCAGCGCCACTCCCGCCACCGCGAGCCGCTTCGGGTCGCTGACCACGCTGTCGCTGCTCGCGACGCGCTGCGCCGCCTGCTTGGCGCCCTTGCCCACCTTCTCGATTCCCGTGCCTGCCATCGCTCTCCTCAGTTCATCGTTTAGTTGCCGTCGGCCTCACCGCCGCCGCGAAGCAGCCGGAAGACCACGATCCCGGTCACCGCGCCCGCCACCGTCGCCCCCGCGGCCGCGCCAACCGGCCCGGGCCGGTCGCCGTGCATACGCTGGGCAACCGGACGGACAACGGCGTCGCGGGCCTTTTCCTTGACACTCAAGCTTCGTCCTCGTCCTCGTCTCGTCGTCCAAGGCCTCGGCGAGCTCGGGCGACACCTCGGTCCGCACGGCGGCCTCGGCGCGCCAGCGAATCTTCGCGTCGCGGTAGGTGACGCCAGGCTCGATCTCGTCGGGCAGGTTCTCCCGCTCGGTGTGGGAGCCGGAGCGCCGCTCGTCGGAGCCCGGGAAGCTCACCTCGGTCTCGGGCACCTCGTCGAAGCGGATCGCCTTCATCTTCGCCACCGCGCCGATTTCGACATCGGCAAGCGGCTCCTTGTCCGTGCGCTTCTTGGCGCTCACGATCGCTGCGCCTTCTGCACGTCTCGCAGGGTCACGCGACCGTCGGCTCCCGTGCCCTCGATCTGCTCGACGTCCAGCCCGGCATCGGCCGCCTCGCGCAGCGCGGCCGCGGTCGCGTTGTGCTTGTCGGCCCCGTTGTGCTTGTCGGCCCGCTTCTCGCGGCGGCGCTCGCCCATCTCCATCACCTTGCGCGTCGCGGCCAGGCTGAGGTCCTTCGCCTCGTCGGACGCGGCGCTGCCGAGCTGCTTGGCGGCGACCTTGACCGCTTCCTTGGCCAGTTGGGGAGCACTGATTCCGGGCAGCCCGCCTCCGTCGCCTCCGCCGTTGCTCTCGGAGCCGCCGTCGCCGCTGCCGCCGCCGCCGCCGAGCAGGCCTCCTGCCGCCCCACCGACAACCCCTCCGGCCGCGTCGCCGACGCCCTGGCCGACGCCGCCGACCGCCTGGCCGGCCGCGTCGCCGACGCCCTGGCCGAGATCGCCTACGCCCTGGCCGACGCCGCCGACCGCCTGGCCGGCGCCCTCCCCGAGCCCGCCGACCGCCTCACCGGCACCCTCACCGACCTGGCCCACCGTCTGCCCGAGATTGCCGACCGTCTGGTCGAGATTCCCGACCGCCTGCCCGGCGCCCTCGCCGACGCCCTCGACCGCCTGGCCGGCTCCCTGGCCGACGCCCTCGACCGCCTGGCCGGCTCCCTGGCCGACGCCCTCGACGGCCTGGCCGGCTCCCTGGCCGACGCCCTCGACGGCCTGTCCGGCGCCCTCGCCGACGCCCTCGACCGCCTGGCCGGCTCCCTGGCCGACGCCCTCGACGGCCTCTCCGGCGCCTTCGCCGACGCTCTCGACGGCCTGGCCGGCGCCCTGGCCGACGCCCTCGACCGCCTGGCCGGCGCCCTCGCCGACCTCGCCGACCGCCTGCTTGGCACCCTCGCCCACGTGCTCGGCTCCCTCGCCGGTCTCATCGATGGCCTCGCCGGCGCCCGAGCCGATGTGTTCGACGGCGGCGCTGAGGTTCTCGACCAGCTCCGGGTTGCGGTCGACCGCGGTCAGGACCCGGTCGATCATCGCCGCAACGTGGTCGAGCCGCACCTTGGCGAGTGCTTGCGCCTCGACGCCCTCGATGTCGATCCGCAGCTTGCCGAGGTGGACGTCGACCCCGACCGTGAGGTTCAGGAGGTCGAGCACCTTCGCCTTGACCGCGACGTGCGCGTCCAGCTGGTCGAGCTCGAGATGGATCCGGTCGACCTTGACGACCGGCACCGCGAGCAGGAGATCGGGATTGGTGATCTCGCCGTCGCCGGTCGCGTACGAGCGGTACTCGCGTTCGGCGCGGGTCAACTGGCCCTCGACGTTTTGCGCGAACCGGTACTTCTCGGTCTTCTGGGACGCCGAGCGGCCGTCGCCGTCGGAGCTCTTGGAGCTCTTCGCCGGAGAGCTCTTGGTCTGGCGCGCGAGCGCTCGCTTGGTCCTGGCGGGCGCGCTGCTCTTCTTCGAGGAGGCGCCGTGATCGTTCTTTGCGGAGGTGCGGGTGCGCCGACGCGCCGGGGTCGACGTGCTCTGACCGTTCTTCGACCCCCGTGAACGTGTGCTTGATCGGCTGTTCGACTTTCGCGCCATGCCCTCTCCTCAGCCTTTGCCCTGCTGGCCGCCGCCCGATCCCTGCTGGGCCGGTTGGCGCTGCTGTCCCTGCTGGGCCGGTTGGCCCTGTTGGCCCTGCTGGCCCTGCTGAGCCGGTTGGCCCTGCTGGCCGGCCAGGTTGCCGAGGCCTTGCCCGGCCCCCTGCCCCACCTGGCCCAGGCCCTGGCCAACTCCCTGCCCGGCCTGTCCGACGCCCTGTCCGACGCCTTGCCCGGCCTCGCCGAGGCCCTGGCCGACCCCTTGCCCGGCCTCGCCGAGGCCCTGGCCGGCGCCCTCGCCGAGCTTGCCGACGCCCTGCCCGACCCCCTGCCCGGCCTCGCCGAGGCCCTGGCCTGCGCCCTCGCCGAGCTTGCCGACGCCCTTGCCGGCACCCTGGCCGACGTCCGAAAGCGCCTGGTTGGCGCCCTTGCCGATCTGCGGAAGCGCCATCTCGGCGCCCTCGCCGACGTCCTCGGCGACATCTCCGGCGGATCCGAGCAGCTCCCCGGTTCCGGCGCCTGTGTCCTCGACGGCTCGTCCGATTCCCGCCAGCAGCTCCGGGTTTCGATCGAGCGTCAGGGCGACCCGATCGACGATCGCTTGCACGGTGTCGAGGCGCGCATTGAGAAGGGCCTGGGCCTCCACTCCCTCGATCTCGAGCAGGACCTTCTCGAGCCGCACGTCGGCGCCGACGCTGAGCTGGGCCAGCCTGCGTACCTCGGCGGCAACCGCCACCTGAGCGCGCAGGTCGTCGACCTCGACCTCGAGCTTGTCGACCTTGACCACCGGTACGTCGACGATCACATCCGAGCCCGGTTCGATCTTGCTCGGATCGACGATCGCGTAGTCGTCGTACTTCGGCTGCGACTTCGCCTGCTTACGCTGCGCCTCCCGGCGCTTTGCGTTGCGTTCCCGGCGCTTGTCTGTGTTCTCGTCGGCCACGCTCGATCAGCCTCGCTTCGAGTTGTTGATCGCGTCGCTCGCCTTCTGGACCTGGGAGGCGACCTGACCGACCTGCTCGCTTCGCTGCGCGACCTCGCCCGCGGCGTGGCCGATCGCCTTCAACGCCGAGTCGGGCTTCGGCATGCTGACGTTCGGCGCCTTGATCTTCGGCATGCTGACCTTCGGCGCCTTGACCTTGGGCATCTTCACGTTCGGCTTTCCGATCCGCCCGAGGACTCCCTTGCGCCGCTGGCTGCGGCTCAGTGCCAGTCCGCCCGCGAGCCCGACCAGCGCGGCCCCGCCGGCTGCGGCGGGCGCCTTCGCCTTCTCGGCGAACGCAGCGAGCTTCGACTTCTCGGCGCCGTTGCCCTTCGCCGCCGCCCCGAGCTGCCTTCGCCGCCGCGCCCGAGCTTGACTGCTTGGAGGCTCGCTGCCCCGCGCTCGGGGAGCGACGCTGACTCGACGAGCGCTGAGTCGACGAACGCTTGCGCTCGAGGCGCTGCTGCTGCTGGTGCTTCGTGAGCCGCCCGAGGACGTGCGCTTGCTTTGCGCGCTCGCACCGTTGCCGCTCTTCGAACCTGCCGACCGGCTCTTGGAACTCTTCGACCGCGTGCTGCCCGTCTTCGTCTGGGCCATCAGAAGGCCTCCTTGCTCGCTTCGGGTGCCCGGGAAACCTCCCGGCCCTCGCGCTTCGTTCTACCCCCGGCCAGGCCCGTCAATCTCGGATCGACGCCAAACGCCCCGCTAAGGCCACAAATCATTCGGACGGTGGGGGCCCGGTCATCCGGTCGGCCCCCCGGCCTACTGGTGCGCCCGGTCGCGGCGGTCGCGATCTTGCACCGCCCGCCTTCGTCAGCTCGAGCTACGCCACCGAGGCCGGCGCGATCGCGATGCGGCGAGGTCGCTACTCGCGCACGGCGAGGATCGAGATGCTCTCGATCTCGTAGGTGCTACAGGCGTCGAGCGCGCGATCGGAGACGAACTCGTACGGGTTCGCCTGCGTGCGGCGCACCTGGAACCCCGCCGCTTCGACCGTCTCGAGGTAGCTGCGGCGCGGGATTGCTCCGGCGACGCACGCCGCCCAGAGGTCGACGTTGCGACGCGTCGTCTCGCGCAGCGGCCGGCCGCTGACGATGTCGGAGATCGCGAGCCGTCCCCCCGGCCGCAGCACCCTGGCCGCCTCCTCGAAGACGCGATCCTTGCGCAGCGAGAGGTTGATGACGCCGTTCGAGATCACGCAATCGAAGCTCTGCGCGTCGAGCGGCAGTTCCTCGATCGTCGACCGATGAAACTCGACCTGCTCGAACCCGTGGCGATCTCGCAGCCGCTCGGCCTTGGCGACCTGCGCTTCGGTGAAGTCGACGCCCGCGACCATGCCGTCCGTCCCGACGGCGAGCGCCGCGTAGAAGACATCGGTCCCGGAACCCGAGCCGAGGTCGAGGACCCGCTCGCCCGGTCGCAGCGCGGCGAGCTCGAAGTGGTGCCCGACGCCCGCGAACGAGGCGAGGGCATCTGCCGGTAGGTCGTCGAGCCGTTCGGGGTCGTAGCCGAGCCGCTCGGCGAGACCGCGGCCGGTCTCGAAGTGCAGTTCGCCGCTCTCCTCGCGGGCGACGTGCCCGTACATCTCCTTGACCGCTGACTCGAGCCGTTGGCCGTCGACCAGCGATGTGGCGTCCGCCTGCGGCAGCTGCCCGGCGACGGCCATCTCCTGCTCGCGGGCGCTCGTCTCGCTCAATCTCGGCCTCGCTCAGCTCGATCCCGGACCCCGGACAAGCGGCCGCCGGGCGAGCTCATGCCCGACGACGACCGAGCCCGGCGTCCAGCCGCTGCGCCTCGGTCTGGCACCACTCGGCCAACGCGCGCAGCCACTCGCTCTCGGCTCGAGTGCGGACGGCGACGTAGCCGGTGAACTCCCCCGCAAGCTCCTCGGCCTCGCTGACGCTGAGCGTGCGCGTTCGTCCCTCGAGCTCGTCGTGGCGTCGCCACTCGACCCCGCCACCGTCACCCGGCTCGAGCACCAACCGGGTGCCGTCGCTGAGCACGAGCTCGCGCGGGGCGTCGCCCCGCAGCCAGGCGCCGCGGGCGCGATCGTTGTCGATGCCCCTCGCCGTCGCGGTTCGGGTCCCTGCTTCCATCTCGCTCTCCTCCTTTCGCCATCCGATTCGGGATGACATCGCTTGCGAGAGAGGAGACGACGTTAGCGAGATCGGCGCGGCGCTTGGGTAAGAGTTCCGTAAAAGCTGTTGGACGCTGTGCTGATCGGGTAACGCGTCAGCAAGCGCCGCCCGGAGAGCGATCGGAGTTAGGGATGAAGGCAACTGAGCTTGGTCAGACAGCACTGGTCGGTTGGCGCGAGAAGGCCGCCGCCGGGGTCGCCGGGCCGGTGTCCGAGCGGACCAGCCTGGCGGACGAGCAGGTGCGTGCCTTGGTCGGCGCGCTCTTCTTCGTCCTCGCCCTCTATTACGTCGTCGGGACCTTGCGACGGGCGCTGACGGGCGCCGGAACCTGACCTACTTGGTCCCGACGACCATCGAGTCGGGCCCGACGAGATGTTCGACGCGGCTTTCGCGGAAGCCCGTCTCCTGCATCCAGGCCCGGCAGTCGGCGCCCGTGTAGTCGAAGCCCCCGGGCGTCTCGATCAGCATGTTCAGGCTCATCAGCAGGCCGAAGGCGTTGGCGCGCCGCTCGTCGTCGATGATCGCCTCGTAGACGATCAATGCGCCGCCCTCGGGCAGGGCGTCGTAGGCCTTTTTAAGGAGCAGCCGCTTCTCGTCGAGGTCGAAGTCATGCAGGATGTGGCCCATCACCAGCACATCCGCCTTCGGCAGCGGGTCTGAGAAGAAGTCCCCGGCGGTGAAGCTGAGGCGTTCGCCGAGCCCGAAGCGGGCGACGTTCGCCTCGAAGAGCGGCTCGACCGGGGGTAGGTCGAATCCGCCGCCGGTGATGTGCTCGTGCGCGAGCGCGATCTGAACCGGCACGGCGCCCTCGGCGCAGCCGACGTCGATCACGCTGGCGTGGTCGCGCCAGGGAAACCTGGCGGCGATCGCCTGCGCCGCGCCTGTGCTCACGGCGCTCATCGCGCGCGCGAACTGGGCGAGCCGCGCCGGATCGGCGTAGAGGGCCTCGAAGAAGCTCCCGCCGCCCTTTGCCTCGTTCTGCGGGGTTCCGGTGCGAAGCCCCTCCGTCAGCGATCCCCAAAAACCATAGAGGCGGGCGTTCGCCATCTCCAGCATGCCGCCGATGTACGAGGGCTTGGCCCGATCGAGAAACAGCTCGGTGGCCGGGGTGTTGGCATAGCGGCCGTCATCGCGCTCGAGCATGCCCAGCGCGACTAACGCGTCGAAGAAGTCCGTCGCGCTTCGCGGGTGCAGGCCCAGGCGCTCGCGCAGCGTCTCGCTGTCGAGCGCGCCGGCGTCCGCCAGCTCTGAGAAGACCCCGAGCTCGACGGCGCTCAGAAGCGCCTTCGAGCCCCAGAACCCGAACCCCAGCTGCATGATCGCATCGGGCGTCGCCTGCGGCGTGCGCTCGACGTCGGTCTGTGGTCCGTTCATCGACGCAGTCCTTTCGAAGAAACCAAGCCCGGCCAACCTACACGGCGGCCCGCATGACCACGATCCGGGCCACTACTTCGCCGCTTCGACCGGCAACTGCGCGGCTCGCCAAGCCTGAAAGCCGCCGACGAGGTCGGTGGCACGAAGCCCGAGGCGAACGAGCGTGGCCGCGGCGAGGCTCGACTGATACCCCTCGTCACAGATCAGGACGATGAGTCGGTCACGGCACGCGACCGCATCGTCTCTGTCCGCGGAGGCCGGATCACAACGCCATTCGAGAACGTTGCGCGGAATGAACACCGCCCCCGGAATGAAGCCGTCTCGTCGGCGCTGGCTCTCGGAGCGGATGTCGACCAGGGTCGCCCCGGCGGCGCTCGCGGCCCTCGCCTCCAACGGCGACAGGCGTTCCAATCCTGCTCGCGCCTCGGCCAGCAGGCCATCCACCGTGTCATGGTTCTCGAGCGATCCGACCACGAGCACTCCGGTTCGATTACTGGTCCGGCGGGATGTTCTGGTTGAGACGGAAGAAGTTGTCGGGGTCGTACTTGCGCTTCAGCGCCTGGAGGCGGTCGTACTTCTGGCGCCCGTAGGCCTCGCGGACGCGCTCCTGACCCTCGTCCATGAGGAAGTTGACGTAGACGCTCGTGTGGTGGGGCTCGAGCGCCGACCAGAAGTTCCTGACCCACTCGCGCTCGGCGTCGAAGCCGTCGGCTGTCGCCGTCACGCCGGTGATGTTGAAGGTGTGTCCGGCGTCGCGGCCGTTGAACGCCGTCGCGTCCTCGGGCACTCGGGAAACCGCTCCCCCCAGCTGCCAGATCGGGAAAGCGGTCAGCGGCGAGCGAATTCCAAGCGAATGCTCGACGGCGACGTCGACGACATCGTCGTTGAGAGTCGCGACGTCGCAGGAGCGCATGTAGTACCAGCGGTCGTGGGGGAAGGACGGATCGAACATCGCCTGATGGGCGACATAGGGCTTCGGCTCGCAGAGGTCGAGCACCGGCGAATCGAACGCCTTCAGGGGTCGGATCGCTGCCTCCCCGTCCTCGACCGGGCCGGCATAACAGCAGACGACGCTGACGACCGGCTCCCCGTGGAGCTCCGAGGGCACAAACGGAAGCGGCGGCGCTTTTCGTAGGACGACGATCGTCATCAGCTCGTCTTGCGCCTCGGCGCTCCACTCGCGATAGAAGCGCAGCACGGCGGGAGCCTTGGTCATCGGCCAGAAGATCGGGCCGGCGAAGACGATCGGGCCGACCGGGTGCAGACGGAACTCGAACTCGGTGACGATCCCGAAGTTGCCGCCGCCGCCGCGCAGCCCCCAGAAGAGGTCGGGGTTCTCGGTCTCACTGGCCTTCACGAACTCGCCCTCGGCGGTGACCAGGTCCACCGAGATCAGCTGGTCGATCGTCAGGCCGTGCTTTCGCTGAAGCCAGCCGATGCCTCCGCCGAGGGTCAGTCCCGCGACCCCGGTGTGGGTGACGATCCCGCCGGTGGTCGCGAGCCCGAACGCCTGCGTCTCGCGATCGAGCTCGCCCCAGAGGACGCCGGCCTGTGCCCTCGCCGTTCGTGCTTCGGGGTCGACCCGGATTCCCTTCATCAGCCCCAGGTCGATGACGATGCCGCCCTCGCAGATCGACAGGCCCGGGAAGCTGTGGCCTCCGCTGCGGACGGCGACAGGGAGGCTCGCCTTCCTCGCGTAGCTGATCGCCGCGATCACATCCGCGACGCCGGCGCAACGCGCGATCAGCGCCGGGGACCGATCGATGGAGCCGTTCCAGACCTTGCGCTGGTCGTCGTAGTCGGAGGCGTCGCGGGCGACCAGGCGCCCACGAAACGATCGCTGCAACTCATGCAGTCCGGCTTCGTCCAACTTGCTGTCGGTGGCGAGCGTGTTCATGTGGCTGAGATCCGAGCCTTGGGCACCGTCCGGGCGACCGGAACCTAGGTTCGTCCGACCGCCATCAAGGCGAGATTCCGGAGTCTCACCGCGCCGTCATCCGCGGCCTGACGTCTGATCGCCTCGGTTATCGCCGCCCACGTCTCCTCCTGCACGTCGGGGTGATGAGGATCGATGATCGCGCGGATCGGCGGGGCGATCTCCTTGACGAAGGTGGTGAACTCCTCGGCAGAATCCCACTCGAAGTCGACTTCGATCTCCTCGACCTCCACCTCAGAGAACCCGGCGGCACCGAGCAGTCCGCCCAGCGCGTCGGCGCTCGGTCTCGACAGCGGGCCGGGCGTCCCCGGCGGCGGTGGCGGCACGTCGAGCTGGCGGATCGCGGTTTGCATCGGGATCGCGATGAACGGCACGCGCTCCGGCGCTCCCCAGGAGGCGATCGCCATCCGCGAGCCCGGCTTCAAGAAGCCACGGACGCGGCCTGCGGCAGCCTCCGCGTCGGGCTCGAAGATGATTCCCCAGCGAGAGAGGGCGGCATCGAAGCTCGCCTCCGGGAAGCTTAAGGACGCCGCGGCAGCCTCGACGAACTCGATGTTGTCCAGGCCGGCGGCCTCGGCCCGGGCGCGGCCGAAGGCGAGCATCTCGGCCGAGATATCGGTCGCGACGACCTCGCCTTCGGGTCCGACGGCCCGACCCGCCGTCAGCGACGGCTCGCCGTAGCCGGCCGCCACGTCGAGCACGCGGCTCCCGCGTTTGATGCCGGCCAGCTCGACCAGCCGCCGACTGACGGCGCCTGCCGCGCTATCGATCAGTTCCGACCACTTGCGCCAGCCGCCGGCGGCCACGTTCCATTGCTGGCGCTGCCCCTCCCGGAACTCGACGGGATCCAGCTGCTGAACTTCCATGTCCGCTCCTTCCTCGCCCTGGCGATGCCGAACGTATGCGATCGCGGCGGGCGGGTCAAGGGACCTTCCAGCCAAGACGAATAGCGGCAGCCCGAGCGGGAATACACGCCTCGAGGATGCGGCAGTGCGGGACCGCAACCTGCTCCATCCTCGGTAGTTCTAGTCAGGGGACCATCGATTCGATTCGAGGAGGCGGGAAATGCAGAGCAGACAGAAGCGCCGGTTGGGATTGGGCGTCTTGCCGTTGTTGGTGATCGCGATGCTGATACCGGCGACCGCCCAGGCGGCCACGGCCGACCTGGCGATCAGCAAGTCCGCTCGGCCCAATCCGGTCACCGAGGGGGCGGCGCTCACCTACACGATCACCGTCAGCAACCTCGGCCCGGGAACGGCCGGCAACGCGACCGTGACCGACCAGCTCCCACAGCACGTCGAGTTCGTCTCGGCGGAGCCGGGGTCGTGCGAGTTGAGTGGAAAGAAGGTCACCTGTGCGCTGGTCCCGCTCGCCGCTGACGAGGAGGCGACGGTGACGATCACCGTGAGGCCGACGAAGGCCGGGGAGCTGACCAACTCGGCGTCGGTGGCAGTCGGCGAGGGAGACACCGACCCCGTCGGTGCCAACGACACCGACACCGAGACGACGACCGTGGTCGCGGCCGGCGGCGGCGGCGGTGGTGGCGGTGGCGGCGGTGGCGCCACCTGCGCCGGACTGGCGGCGACAATCGTCGGCACCGGCGCCGCCGACACGCTCGTCGGTACGACCGCACGCGACGTGATCAAGGCCCGCGGCGGCAACGACCTCATCCGCGGCCTGGCGTCCAACGACGTCGTCTGCGCCGGCGGCGGCAACGACACCGTCAAGGGCGGGTCTGGCAACGACCGCCTGAAGGGCGGCTCGGGCAAGGACCTGCTCAAGGGCGGTGGCGGCAACGACGACCTCCTCGGAGGCCCGGGTCGCGACACCTGCCGCGGCGGGTCCGGAGACGATACGAAGCGGAGCTGTTAGTCAACTGCCGAGCTGCGCCCCCGGCTCGAGCCGGGCCGGGGGCGCCGGGGTAAGCAGCCCACGGGCCGGGTAGTCCCGAGTCACGATTCGTCCGCTCCGCTTCTACGTGACCCTCTCCGGGGGAGCCTCGCTGGGCGCCTACGAGGCCGGCGCCGCCGCCGGCCTGGTTCTCGCCGCGCGCTACCTCGACGCCGAGGAGGGTCAGGAGACCACCGTCGACGCAATCGGCGGGGCTTCGGCCGGCGCGCTCGTGAGCTTCTTCACCGCCCACGCACTGCTCGACGGACTCGATCCGGAGGCGCTCCTGCATGAGACCTGGGTCGAGCGCGTAACCCTGCCACTGCTGCGCGGCAGCGACTCGAAGGCGCTGCTCACCTTCGACGAGCTTCGCGAGCGCGTACCGGAGGTGCTCGCCGCTGACGGGCCGGCGCGAGCCGACCCGGACGGCATCGACTTTCGTCAGCAGCGCTCGCTGGCGCTCCACGTGCAGATCACCGGCCTGCGCGGGCTCACGTATCCGATTCGTGGCCTGCGCCGCGACTCGCCGGTGAGCGGCGCGACCTACGCCGATTGGGGGCGCTTCGAGCTCGAGCCGGGCGGCGGCGTGGAGCAGATGCTCGCGCCCGCCGGCCGCTCGCCCCTCGACTTCGTCCTCGCCTCCGCCGCAAGCCCGGGCGGCTTCGCTCCGCAGCTGCTCGACCGCCGCCCCGACGCCGAGGCCTACGAGCGCCACGGGATCGAGAACTTTCCCGAGTCCGGTCATCTCTGGTACACCGACGGGGGGCTGCTCGGCGCACAACCGCTCGGACGGGTCATCTCCGCCGCGAGGGCGCTGCATGGCGCGGGCGAGGGCTCCAAGGGCCTTCATGTCCTCATCGATCCGCGATCCGAGAACGCCTCGCTGGACAGGTGGAGTGATCCGGACGCCGACCCGAGCTGGCAGACCGGCGCCTCGCGCGCGCTCGCGATCCTCTCCGAGCAGAGCCTCTTCGACGACATGCGCCGGATCGAGAAGGACAACTCGAGGATCGAGTGGGCCGAGCGGCTCGCCGATCGGCTCGCGGAGGACCTCGACGACAAGGCCGCGTCCAGCTTGCGGGAGTTCGTCGCGGAGGTGGGATCCGAGCGCGCGGGCATGCGCGCCGACGAGCGTCACCGTGGCCGCGACGACACGGACGCGGCGGACGGCGAGCTGACCGAGCTGCTGCGCCGGGCACTGTGTGAGATCGGCGGCCTGGTCGGCAAGGAGCGCGTCGCGATCGACGTGATCTCCCCGCTGGTACTTGCCGACGGCTCCGACGACGACGTCGGCAGCCTGCTGGCAGGCGAGTTCATGGGCGACTTCGGCGGCTTTCTCAGCCACGAGCTGCGCGCCAGCGACTTCGCGCTCGGCTACCAGAGCACGATCGCCTGGCTCGAGCAGGGCCTGTCCGCGTGCGAGCTCGACGACGAAATCGTCCGCCGCACGGTGTCCTTCGTCGAGTCCAAGCGCCGATACGACATCGACGAGGTCCGTAGCGGTGACGCCGAGCTCTCGGACCTCTCGATCGCCGATCGGTTCGAGCTCGTCCGCCTCGGCGCCCACCTCGCCAGGGTTCTCGGCGCCGGCGCCCTCGACCTACGCTCGCGGATCCCGGACGGACTCGGCCGCGCAATCGAGCGAAGCCGCCAGCGGTTGCCGGGGGGCGGGGACTAGGGCGAGGTCGAGCTCAGCGCTCCCGGCTGACCGGCGTCAGTCGCCCGCGGACGAGTAGGCGAAGCTCGACTCGTAGCCGCAGACGGCCTCGAACTCGAACCCGAGGCCGGCTTCCTCGACCTCGATCAGGTCGGCGTGGAGCTCGCGGCCGGCGCGGTGGTGGCCCGGGATGATGCAGGTGACCGTCGCCTTGCCTTCGACGGGTGCGCGGATCCGCACCGTGACGGTATCCGCCGCTCGAAGCCAGCCCCTGCCGGGCGTATGGTCGATCTCGATCGGGACGGTGTGGACCCCGAGCAGGTCGCTCGCCTTCCACACCCATGGGAACTGTTCTTCCGGGGTGCCGCCGAGGCGCCCGAGGAAGATCTCGCGGAGCGCTTCGCGCTGGCGATCGGCGCCGCGCTCGTCGAGGTAGAGGTGAAAGCTCCAGGGAGAACCCGGCTCGTCGTCGTCGTATCTGAGGGCGAGCGCGATATTGAGCCCGGCGAGCTCCACGCCGCCCGCCTTCCCGCGCTCGACCCGCCACGAGAGCACCCCCATGCAGATCCCGTGCGTGGAGCGACCGCCCGCGGCTCCGTCGATCCTTCGGCAGGGACAGATCGGGTCGCAGTTGCAGGCCTCGAGGTAGGTGCCCGAGATCTCCCAGGGAAGGTAGCCCGTGATCGCGGCAGCGTACAAGGTAGGTTCCGGGGCGGCACCCGTGCGAGAACTCCCCGATTCACCGCTCTCGCTGTGGCTCGCCGAGTACGGCGAGTACGTACCCGAGGCGCCGCTTGCCGGGGAGGTCGACGTCGATGTCGCCGTCATCGGCGGCGGCTTGACCGGGATGGCGGCCGCGATCGCGCTCAAGCGCCGCGATCCATCGCTCGACGTCGCCGTGCTCGAGGCGAGAACCGTGGGCTACGGCGCCAGCGGCCGCAACGGGTCCTTCGCGATGACCGTGATCGGACTCGGCTTCGGCACGACGGCGTTGATGCGCGGCAAGCGGTTCCTCCAGCGTGCCCACTCCTACATGGAGAGCTGCGTCGACCGACTGGAGGAGTTCATCGACGAGGCCGGGCTGGAGTGCGACAAGGTTCGCCCCGGCTTTCTGCGCGTGGCGACCGCCCCGAGCTACGTCAGGCGATTGCAGAAGCAGGTCGAGCTGATGGACTCGCTCGGGTTCGAAGGAATCAGCTGGATCGATGCCGCGTCGACGCGCGCGATGGTCGGCTCCGAGCGCTATTTGGGGGCGATGTGGGAGCCGCGCCTGGTGCTCGTCAACCCCGCCCGGTTGGTCCGCGAGGAGAGGCGGCACGCGATCGACCAAGGGGTTCGGGTCTTCGAGCGCTCACCGGTCCTCGCCCTCGCGCGGACCCACGCCGTGGCAGGCCGCGGCCGCGCCTATCGCCTGCTCACCCCCGAGGGTTCGATGACTTCGCGAAAGCTGGTCTTCGCCACCAACGCCTACTCGCATCTGTTCACCGAGCTCGCCCCCCTGCAGGTGCCGGCGTTCACCTACATGATCGCCACCGAGCCGCTGACCGACGACCAGCTCGGGCCGATCGGCTGGGAGGGCGGTCAGGGGGTCGAGGACGCTCGCAACCTCATCCACTACTACCGGCTGACACCGGACAGGCGGATCGTGATCGGCGGAGGCCCGGTCGGCTTGACCGCGGGCGGCGGCCTCGACCGCGATCGCGACGAGCGGGCGTGGCGACACCTCGAGCACCACGTCCACTGGCTCTGGCCGCATCTTTCCGAGGTGGCGATCACACATCGCTGGGGTGGCCCGTTCTCGGTGACGGCCGACCTCACCCCGGCGCTCGGGTACGTCGGCGACGACCACAACGCGGTCTACGGCCTCGGTTGCATCGGGCACGGGGTCTCGATGAGCTACCGCAACGGCGAGCTGCTGGCGGAGCTGCTGCTCGGCGACGGCGAAGGGCCGGCACGAGAATGCCCGTTCGTGAACCGGCGGGTGATCCCATGGCCCGGCGAGCCGCTGGCGAGCGCGGCCAAGCATGCGCTCCGCGGCTATCTGCAGGCCGAGGACGCCTTCCACGAGAAGGTCCTGGCCACACCCGCGGCGCGTAGGCTCGGGCTCACGTGAGCGCCTCCGCCGACGCTCGAACGACCGGCTCGCGGACGGGTGTCGCGGTGGTGACCGACAGCACGTCCTACCTGCCCCGGGAGCTGGTCGAGCGCTGGGCGATTCGCGAGGTCAGCTTGTACGTCGGCTGGGGCGGCGACCTGCGGCCCGAGCACGAGTACGACGACCTCGATGCCTTCTACGCGCGGTTGCGCGAATCCGCGGTGTTGCCGACGACCTCGCAGCCGTCGGTCGGAGACTTCCTCGCCGCCTTTGAGCCGCTCACCGGCGCGGGCCGCGACGTGATCTCGGTCCACATCGCCGGCGGCATCTCCGGCACCTGCGAGAGCGCAGCGCAGGCAGCGCGGATCGTGGCCGACAAGGGGCACCCCGGGCGGGTCGAGGTCGTTGACGGCCAGACCGGGGCCGGCGGTCTGGGCTGCCTCGTCCTGGCCGCCGCGCGGGCCGCCGAAGAAGGCGCGGAGCTGAACGCCGTGGTCGCGGCCGCCCGCGACGCCCGCAAGCGCCTCGAGCTCTGGTTCTGTCTCGATACGCTGGAGTACCTTCGCCGCGGTGGGCGCATCGGCGCCGCGCGGGCGATGCTCGGGACCGCGCTGAGCGTCAAGCCGATCCTCACCTTCGGGACCGAGATCACCCCAGTCGGGCGGGTGCGGACGCGGCGCCGGGCGCTCGAGCGGATGGCTGCCTACCTCGAGGAGCTTCGCGACCGCGGCGCCACGGCATGGATCGTCCAGCACGCCCAAGCTGCCGAGGACGCCGAGACTCTGGTCTCTGAGGGTGCGGCGATCTTCGGCGTCGCGCCGCTGTTCTGCACGCAGGTGGGCCCGGTGCTCGGCACCCACCTCGGCTCCGGAGTGCTGGTTGGAGGAATCGTGGGCGCCTCGAGGGAGAGCTGACCCGAAACTTGCACGACCCGCCGAGGCACAGGTTAGGGTTGCGGTGGTGCTGTCCGAGGCCATTGGGCGCACCCTCGATCGCAGAACGCGGTCGAGCACAGAAGGGAGGCACAGGTGAGAGGTGCAGGTCGGGTTGTGTTCGCAGCCATCGTGCTGCTGGTCGTGGGCACGATCAACATCATCTACGGCATCGGCGCGCTCGACGATGCGAACATCTTCGTCAACGACACGAGGTTCATCCTCTCGAACCTGAACACCCTGGGCTGGGTGCTGATCATCCTCGGGGTGCTCCAGCTGACCGGGGGATTCTCCCTCATGGCCGGCAACACCTATGGCCGGGTGATCGGGATCGTCGCCGGCACCCTCGGCGCGATCGGCGCCCTGCTGTCGATCGGCCAGGGCAACCCGTGGTGGTCGCTCGCCGTCTTTGCCCTCTGCGTCTACGTCGTCTACGGCATCTTGGTCTTCGGCGAGGATGATCGGACCACGGCGAGAGGAGACCGAGGAGCGCTGTAGTTGACGTCGCGGGAGCCCGGCCCACCGCCGGGCTCCCCGCCTCGGTCATCTTCGGACCTGATCGTCGACGCGGCGGCACCGCCCAGGCATGAACACCCAGCAGGCAACCGAGAAGGGCCGGCGTCGCGCGCTGCCGATCATGCTCATCGTCCTCGCGACGATCATCGGCATCGTCTCGGTGTTCGGGCTGTGGGCCAAGCGCCAGCTGCTCGAAACCGAGACCTGGACCACGACCAGCGAGCGGCTGATCCAAGACTCCGACATCCAGGCCGCGGTCTCCAACTTCGCCGTCACCGCGATCTACGACAACGTCGATGTTCAGGCGGCGCTCGCCGAGCGCCTGCCACCAGAGGTCGCGCCGCTCGCCGGCCCGATTGCAGGGGCGCTTCGCAGCGCCGCCGGCGACGTCGCCCTGAAGGCGCTCGATCAGCCGAAGGTCCAGCAGCTCTGGGTGCAGGCGACCGCAGCGGCGCAGAGCAAGCTGATCGCCCTGATCGACGACGAGGGGGAGTTCGTCTCGACCACCGGCGGGGTGGTGACGCTCGACCTCAAATCGCTGCTCGAGTCGGTGACCGCGCAACTCGGCCTCCCAGGGGCGCTGGTGGCGAAGCTTCCGGAGTCGGCGACCTCGATCGAGGTGATGAAGTCGAGCGAGCTCGACGCAGCGCAGAAGGGCCTCAAACTCTTAAAGACCGCGGGCTACGTCCTCACGGCGATCACGCTGCTGCTCTACGCGGCTGCGATCGCGCTCGCGCGCGGCCGGCGCCGCGAGACGCTGCGCGCCGTCGGCTTCTCCTTCATCGTGATCGGCGCCGCCGTCCTGTTCGCCCGTAGCGCCGGGGGCGACGCCGTCGTCAGTTCGCTCAGCGGGGCTGCCTCCTCCGATGACGCCGTCAGAGCCGCGTTCACGGTCGGCACCTCGCTGATGCTCGAGACCGGGCAGTCAATCGTCGCCTACGGGATCGTGATCGTGCTCGCGGCCTGGCTCGCGGGGCCGACCGCGTTGGCGACCTCGGTCCGCCGGGGGATGACCCCTTACCTGCGCCAGCCGCGGTTCGCCTACGGCGGGCTCGCGGTGCTGCTGGTGCTGCTCTTCTGGTGGGACCCGGTGATCGCCACCCACCGGCTCGTGCCGTCGCTGCTGCTGATCGCCTTCGCGGCGCTCGGGACCGAGCTCCTGCGTCGCCAGGTGATCCGTGAGTTTCCGGACCTCGTCACCGCGCGCTCGCCCGCCGCGGTCGCACAGGCGATCGCCGAGCGGATGCGCACCGCGCGCGAGCGCCGGGTTGGCGCAGCCGCTGCCCCCGCCGCCGCGCCGGCGGGCGAGGAGCGGGTCGCCGCCCTGGAGCGGCTCGCTCGACTGCGCGACACCAACGTGCTCAGCGAGCAGGAGTTCGCGACCGAGAAGGCGCGGATTCTCGCCGGCTGAGGTCGACGGGCGCCCGCTTAGAGTCGCGTCCATGCGGGTACGTCCCGACCCATGACCATCGCGATCATCGTCGTCGTCTGCATCGTCCTCCTGGTGCTCGCCTTCCTCCTGCCGCGGCTCTCGCGTCATCCTCAGCGGGGCGTGGATCGCACGCTCGGCACCGGGCAGAGTGCCGCCTCCACCGCGCCCGGGAAGCTCGGCCAATGGCTTCAAAAGCCATTTTCGAGCTCACGCAAGGCGACCAACAAGAGCGCCGCCAAGGGACGCGAGGGTCGCGAGAAGGCGCCCTTCTAGGCGACGCCCGCCCCGGTGAAGCCTGCATCGACGGGCTGGGTTTCGATCCGCCTCATCCCCATGTGAGCAGGTGCGGAGCCGTAGGATCCCCCTGCGGACTCCATGGCCGGCTACCAACTCGAGATTCGCCTACTCGGCGGGTTCGTCGTCTTTTTAGGGGGGCGCCCCGTATCCGATGGCGCATGGCGACTGCGCAAGGCCAAGGGCGTGGTCAAGCTGCTCGCGCTCACCCCTGAGCATCGCCTTCATCGCGATCGGGTGGCCGAGCTGCTCTGGCCCGATCGTGATTCCGCCTCCGCCGCGAACAACCTGCACCAGGCCCTCCATGCGGCGCGCAGAGCGCTGAAGACGGCCGCTGCGGATGCTGACCGATGGCTTCAGTTGCGCGACGAGGCGCTCTCACTCGGCGACGGCGATAAGCCGCTGATCGACCTCGAGGCCTTCGAGGCGGCTGCCGAGCGTGCCCGGACGACCGGCACCGCCGACGCGTACCGCGAGGCGCTGGCGCTCTACAGAGGCGAGCTGCTGCCGGAAGACCGCTACGAGGATTGGACGGCGGGAGCGCGCGAGACGGTCCGCGAGCTCCGCCTCGGGCTGTTGGTGGAGCTGGCCGAGGTTCACGGCGCGTCGGGTGAGGGCGGGACAGCGATCGACGTGCTCCAGAAGGTGGTGGCGGAGGACCCCCTCCATGAGGGTGCGCAGCGCCGGCTGATGGAGCTCTTCGCCGAGGGCGGACGGCGCCAGCAGGCGCTGGGGCAGTTCCAGCAGCTGCGTCAGACGCTGCGCCGCGAGCTCGAGGCCGATCCCGAGCCGCAGACGCGCGAGCTGTACCAGGACATCCTGGCCGGGCGCTTCTTGCCGGCCCAGGGCGCCCGTGCCGCTGCGCCCGACCGCGGGCCCGCCGCCCGCCGCCAGGGTGCGGCGGTGAAGCGGCGGCTGCACAACCTCCCGCTGCAGCTGACGAGCTTCATCGGCCGCCGGCGCGAGCTCGAGGACGTGCGCGGGGCGCTGGGCCGCACCCGCCTGCTCACCCTCACGGGCCCCGGTGGTTGCGGGAAGACGCGCCTGGCCCTCGAGATCGCCGAGGGAGCGGTTGGCGACTTCGAGGACGGCGTCTGGGTGATCGAGCTGGCCTCCGTCTTCGACCCGGCCCTCGTCGTCCAGGAGACCGCGGCGGTCCTCGAGCTGCTGGTGCGCAGCTCTGAGCACGCGGCCGACGTCCTGGCCGGACAGATTGGCGACCGGGAGCTGATGTTGGTGGTCGACAACTGTGAGCATCTGATCGATGCCTGCGCAGAGCTCGCCGGGTCGCTGCTGCGGGCCTGTCCGAACCTGAGGATCCTCGCCACCAGTCGGGAGCCGCTGCGGGTCTCGGGTGAGGTCACCTGGCGGGTGCCGTCGCTGGCCCTGCCGGCCGCCGCCTTGGCCCCCGACCCCGATGTGCTCGACGCCTACGCGGCCGTGCGCCTGTTCGGCGAGCGTGCCTCGGACGTCGTCGCCGGGTTCAGCCTCGACGACGAGAACGCCGCGGCGGTGGCCGAGATCTGCCGTCGTCTCGACGGGATGCCGCTTGCGATCGAGCTGGCGGCCGCACGAATCGCGCTTCTCTCGCCGATCCAGATCGCCGAGCGCCTGCGCGAGTCGCTCGCGGTGCTCGGTGACAGCAGAACGGGCCCGACCCGCCAGCAGACGCTCACCGCGACGCTGCAGTGGAGCCACGATCTCCTCGACGCCGACGAGCGTGCCCTGTTCCGCAGGCTTGCCGTGTTCGCGGGATCTTTTCGCCTCGACGCGGCCGAGACGGTCTGCACAGGCGCCGACATCGACTCGGGCCGGATCCTGCAACTGCTCGGACAGCTGGTGGACAAGTCCCTGGTCGGCACCGAGGAGGAGGCCGGCGAGAATCGCTACCGGATGCTGGAGACGATCCGCCAGTACGCACGCGAGCGCCTCCGGGAAGCCCGCGAGGAGGAGCTCGTGGAGGCGGCCCAGCGGCAATGGTGCCTCACCTTTGCCGAGGAGGCCGAGCGGGAAGCGCAGGCGGATGCCGGGCCTGTCTATGTGAGGCTCGAGCTCGAACACGACAATCTGCGTGCGGCGCTTGCCTCGGCGCTCGAGCACGACCCGCCCGCCGCCCTCCGGCTCGCCGTCGCCCTGTGGGAGTTCTGGCGCGCGCAGGGTGACTTCGCCGAGGGCTCGCGCTGGCTCGACGACGCCCTCGCCCGCAATCCCGAGCGCTCGGCGCTGCGCGCCCGAGCGCTGTTCGCGGCGGAGGCCTTCGACGTGCGCCGCGGGCGCGTCGATCGGATCGTGGACCTGGGTGAGGAATGCGTCGCCATCTATCGCGAGCTCGGTGATCGCAGCGCCGCCGCCGAGGCCCTGCACATCGCGGGCTTCATCCAGCACTCGGGGTTCATGCGCTGGAACCGGACCTCTCCCCCCGGGTCGCGCCTCGAGGGCGCGGACGGCTACCGGTCCGCGCAGCGCGCCTATGAGGAGAGCATGGCGATCGCCGCGGAGGAGGACGATCCCACGATCGCCGCGGCGGTGCACCACGCCCAGGGCATCGAGGCACATTGTCGTGGCGATGACGAGGCGGCGATCCGCAAGATGCGCGAGAGCGTCGAGCTGGCCGAGTCCGTCACCGGCGAGAACGGCGCCGGCGTCTGGGTCGTGACGATCGGCCTGCCCCTCGACCGCGACCGGCACGGGCGGCTGCGGCTGTACTTCGAGGAGACCGTGCTTCTGTTCCAGCACGTTCCGGCCGCGGTGGCCGCGGGCTACTTCCTCTGCAGCCTGAGCCTCGTCGCCCGCACTCGGCAGGACCACGAGCTGGCCGGAACGGCCCTCGACGACGCGCTCTCACGGTTCAACGCGAGTGGCGACAGGTTCGGGGCCGCCGTGGCGCTCACCCTCATGGGCGGCCTGGCTCGTTCCACCGAGCAGTTCGAGCTGGGACGGGACTGGCTCGACGAGGCGCTGGAGATCAGGCGGTCCCTGGGGGACCGGCGCGAGATCGCGCTGACCCTGTGCAACCGTGCCCTGCTGGAGGGTCGCGCCGGCGAGCCAGAGCGAGGTCGTGAGCTGATCGAACGGTCCTTCAGGATCATGCGGGAGACCGAGGACGTGCCCGGTGCCGCGGGCGTGACCCTCAATCTCGCCAACCTCGAGCTCGAGGCCGGGAACCACGCGCGAGCGATGTCATTGCTCTCGGAATCTGCGGAGCTGTTTCGCGCGAACTGGTATCTGCGACCCGTTGCCTGGCCCCTTCTGGTCCTCGCCGAGACCTTGATCGAGGCGGGCGTGAACGGCGATTCGGCCACCCGTGCCCGCGACGCCCTGGCGGATGCCCGCAGGCTGTTCACCGAGGCGCGGGATGCGCGGGGCATCGGCTGCCTGGAGCGGGCGGAGGCGCAATTGGAGGCGGCGGCGCCAGGCGTCGGTGTGCGTTGAGTCGCCGCTAAGACGACGCTAAGAGCGGCCGGCGTAGGTTGGCGTCATCGAAGCCAACCAAAGGGGATCGAGATGGCAACCGAGGAAATCAGCCGCACCGCGCTCGGTGAGGCAACCGTCGCAGAGCTCGAGCAGACGCTGGCCGGCGAGCTGATCCGACCGGGCGACGAGGCCTACGACGAGGCCCGCAAGATCTGGAACGGCGCCCACGACAAGCGTCCCGCGTTGATCGTGCGCTGCGCCGACACGGCCGATGTCGTGCGGGCGGTCGAGCTCGCTCGCAGCGAGGGCCTGCTCGTCGCGGTCCGCGGCGGCGGCCACTCGATCCCCGGCTTCTCCACCTGCGATGACGGGATCGTGATCGACCTCACACCGATGAAGGCCGTCGATGTCGATCCGGACGCCCGCAGCGCCCGGGCGGGCGGCGGCGTCACCTGGGCGGAGTTCGATGCGGCAACCCAGGCCCACGGACTCGCCACCACCGGAGGACTCGTCTCGACCACCGGCCTCGGCGGCTTCACGACGGGCGGCGGGGTCGGCTGGCTGATGCGTGCGCACGGGCTGGCCTGCGACAACCTGCTCTCGGCGGAGGTCGTGACGGCCGACGGTCAGGTCGTGACCGCCAGCGCCGACGAGAACACCGACCTCTACTGGGGCATCCGCGGCGGTGGCGGCAACTTCGGCATCCTGACATCGCTCGAGTACCGGCTGCATCCCGTCGGCCCGACGGTGGCCGCGGGACCGATCTTCTATCCGGGCGATCGCGCGGAGGAGGTCCTGCGCTTCTTCCGCGACTTCGCCGAGCAGGTCCCGGACCAGCTGTCGCTCCTCGCCAACGTGCTCACCGCGCCCCCCGCCCCATTCCTTCCCGAGGAGTGGCACGGCAAGCGCCTCGTCGCCCTCATCGGCTGCTACGCGGGCGACGTGGATGCGGGCCTCGAGGCGATGCAGCCGATGCGCGAGCTCGGCGATCCGGTCGCGGACCTGATCGGTGAGATGCCGTACGTGGAGATGCAGGCCCTGGTCGACGCGCTCTATCCGCGCGGCGCCCGGGCCTACTTCAAGGCGGGTTACCTGTCCGCGCTCGACGACGACGCGATCGAGACCTTGGGGCGCTACCACCAGACGGCGGCACCCGCGGCGGAGATCCACATCCACCACTTCGGCGGCGCGGTCGCTCGGGTGAAGGACGACGCCACCGCCTACGGCGAGCGCCAGGCGCCATACGTCCTCAACATCATCGCCTTGTCGCACCAACCGGAGGGCTTCGACGAAAACGTCGAGTGGGCGCAGCGGCTCTATGCCGACATCGAGCCCTCGCTCACCGGCGGGGCCTACATCAACTACCTCTCCGCCGAAGGTGCCGACCGCGTCCGGGCCGCCTACGGGGAGGAGAAGTTCGCCCGGCTCCAGGCTCTGAAGGACCGGTATGACCCCACGAACCTGTTCCGGCTGAACCAGAACATCCCGCCCAGCGCCGGCTGAGCACCGGCGAGGCCCAAGCCACCTCCCCGGTCCGGCCGACCACGAGACCCGGGCCGGGGACTCCCTATTCGGTCGTTGAACTGCCGGCTTCGGAAGCCGTCCCGGCCGCCTGCAGCAGGCGAGAATCGACCAGCTCTTCGGTCAGCTGATGACTTCGCGGATATCCGGTCACCGCGGAGATGAACTGGTCGCGCTCGAGGGCGAACAGCGTCGTCGGGCTGATTGTGCGAACCGTGGCCGTGCGAGGTACGTCGCGGATCAGCGCGATCTCACCGAACGATTCTCCGCTGTAGTGGCTGTTGCAGCGAACCCCATCCCGGAAGATCGCCACCTCGCCCGCGGCGATCATGTAGAAGCGGTCGCCTCGGTCGCCCTGCGTGATCACCTCCACCCCGTCGCCGACCTCGAGGGCCGTCATGTCATGGCAGAGGCGCTCGAGCGTCGCCACGGGGAGTGGCTGGAAGATCGCGTTGTTACGCAGCAGCGCGTAGCGGCCGTGATCCACCGAGGCCCCCGTCTCGAACGCGTGCAGCGTCTTCCAGCGCACGGCCGCGAACAGCGGCACGACCGCGGAGGCGGCCAACAGCGCCCCCCTGGTGCCGAGCAGGGCGACGAGCAGCGGGGCCACGATCGACCCGAGCGCCGCGGCCATCAGCCGCGACGTCTCCTGAAACCCGAACACCCTCGCGAGCACCTCGTCGGATGCGAGTCGCTGCAGGAAGGTCTTCCCGGCGACCTCGACGAGCGTGTAGCCGACCCCGAAGAGCGCCAGGGCGGCGTACGCGGCGCCGGCGACCGGCCAGCCGGCGATCAGGGCGCCCGCGGCGCCGATGACGAGAGCACCGCCGCCGATGCCCAGCGCGAGCTTTCCGCGGTGAAGAAGCACGGCGCACCCGGCGCCCGCGGCCAGAGCGCCGATTCCCCAGGCCGCGTTCAGATACCCGACGCTGCTCTCCTGGAGGTCGAGGAGGTCGAGCGCCGCGACCACGACGAGCACGTCGATCATGCCCTCGAAGAAGACCAGGATCGTCAGCGTGGCCACCAGCAGCCGCAGCCCGCGGTCGGCGGTGATCGCCGAGGCGCCCGAAAGCGTCTGCCGGATCACCTGCGCGGCGGGCACTGCATGGACGTAGGCGGGGCGCACGTCCGGCGTCAGCCGAAGCAGCAGCAACGCGGCGCCCGCGGCGGTTGCGGCAGCGAGTGCGAACACGATCGCGGGCCCCTCGAGGGCAAGCAGGACGCCGGCGCCGATTGCACCGGCGAGAAAGCCGCCGTTGTCCATGGCGCTGAGCGCGACGTTCGCGGCGGACAGCTCCTGCGGAGTGCGTGCCAGTTGGGGCAGCAGTGCCGACTGCACCGGTAGATAGGCGGCCGTGGCCAGCGCGAACGCGATCGCGGCGCAGAAGACGATCGCAGGCGCGCCGTCGGCTGCGGTTACCACGGCAGATGCGGCGAGTACGACCGTGGCGGCCCCGGCGCTCGCGATCAGGACCGCCCTGCGAGAGTGCGTGTCGCCGACGAGCCCGGCGAACGGCGCCGCGAGCGCTCCGGGCATGAGCCGAAGCACCGCCACCAGCCCGACCCCGGCCGCGCCGCTGATGTCGAACGCGTAGACGGCGATCGCGATCGCGTACGACCAGGTCGCGAACGACATCGCGGCCCAGGCGAGCTGCGCGCGGCGCAGATCGGGATTCTCGAACACGGCGAGCGGCGTCTTCAGCGACGCGAGGAACCCGCCGACATCCTTGTCGAGCACCCGCCGACCCTATCCGAAGCCCGCAGCGTGAGAACGGTCACACGCCCGAGCGAATCTGGTTAACCCCCGTCAATCACGCTAGACTCGCCTGGCTTTCCTATTGGGGCTTCCACCACTGCCGCCCTATTGAGCCGATTGTTCCACGGACGGAAGCACGAACCGGCCTCGCTACGCCGGACCATGCGCCTAGAAAGGAATCAGGATGACCCCGAACTCGCCCGCCGTCGCCGCGGCGCCTACCGCGCCGCCGGTGCGCTTTGCGAGGCCGAGCTCCGCAGGGGGGCGCCGGTGAAGCGGGTCCTCACCCTCGCAGGTTGCGCGGCCGCGCTGCTAGGCCTCCCATCAACTGCGGCAAGCGCCACGACCGACGGGACCTGGTCCTACGAGCCGGCTCCGAGCGCCACCGCGCCGGACGTCGTCTTCGCGTCGTATCAGTCCGGGTTCCCGGCCTCCTCGTCGGCGAGATTCACTCCCGACCCCCCGCTCACGTGGAGCGGCCTGACCGAGCTGAGCGCGATCTACGACCTGACGGTCGGGGATTGCTACGGCGGCTCGTTGCGCTGGTCAGTGAACTTCGACGTCAACGGCACGCCGACGAACCCGAGCGACGACCCGTCCATCTTCGTCTACTACGGGACCCCGCCGCAGTTCGGCACCGGAGGGGTCGGCGGTTGCGACGATTCATCGACTCCTCCAAATCCCCAGAGCGGCGTCAACCTGCTCGCGCTCGGCGACCGACGCTTCGACACCCGGCAGCTGAATGGCGACTCCGCCTTCCACACATACGAGGAGACCCGTGACGCTCGTCGGCGCCACCCCGATCACCGCCGCCTCACTGGTCTTGGACTCGGGCCGGCTTGGTGACCAGGTCGGCGAGCTGACCAGCGCCACGGTGAACGAGAACGCGTTCAGCCCGGCGCCGTTCACCCCAGCGTCGCTGCCGCCTCCGGTGCTGCACGAGAGCGCGAACCTCTACCCGCAAACCGGCGAGGTGCTGGTCAAGCAAGTGGGCGCCGAAGGGTTTCAGCCGCTGACCGAGCCCGAGCAGGTTTCGCTGGGCGCCGTCATCGACGCAAGCGGCGGTCACGTCGACGTCGCCACGGCCCGAAACGAGTCCGGCGTCGTGCAGAGCGCCGAGTTCTGGGCGGGGGTGTTCAAGGTGACGCAGACGAACGGCGAGAAGGTGCTCACCGACCTGAAGCTGGTCGGCTCCGGCTCGGCGAGCGGACGTCCGGGCCAGGCTCTGAAGCGGCGGGGCCGCAATCGTCTCTGGGGCCGGGGGCACTGCAAGTGCCGCTCGGGGGGCCGTCACAGCGCGGGGACCGCTCGCGGGACCTGGTGGCTGACCGAGGAGTTGCCGAAGGGGACCCTGACCAAGGTCAAGAGGGGCAGCGTCAAGGTGCGGGACTTCGGGACGCACAAGAACGTGGTGGTGAAGGCGGGCCAGAGGTACCTGGCGCGTGCCAACCCACGGTCGCGCTGAGCGGCGCGGGCGGCTGAGCGCCGTCCGCCTGTCGCGCATCCGCGGGCGGCTTCGTTGGCAGCTCGCGGCCGTCGCGGTGATCTCGGCGGCGCTCGGGATCACCGCCTGGGCGCTCGACGCCTTCGACGGGCAGGAGCTCAACACGATCGACACCCGGTTCGCGATCCGCGGCGCGGAGCCGGCGCCTGACGACATCGTCGTCGTCGGGATCAACGCGTCGACGCTTCGCCATCCGGGGCTGAGCAGGTGGCCGATCTCGCGCCAGTTCCACGCCGACGCGATCGACGCGCTGAGCCGAGACGGCGCCGCGGTGATCGCCTACGACATCCAGTTCACCGAGCCGAGCGGTGACCCGGCGGCCGACAACGCCCTGATCAGGGCGGTTGGCCGCGCCGGCGGCGTCGTCCTCTCGACGACCGAGGTTGGGCCGAACGGATCGACCAACGTCTTCGGCGGCGACCGGGTCGTGCGCTCCCTCGGTGCGGAGGCCGCGAGCACGGTGCTGCCGGGCGAGTCCGACGGGGTGATCCGCAAGGTCCCCTACGAGGATCGGGGCCTGGCGAGCTTCGCCGCCGCAACGGTGGCGCAGTGGCGCGGGCGGCCCGTCGACGCGAGCTCGTTCGAGCAGGGATCCGCCTGGATCGACTTCCGCGGCCCGCCCGGGACGATCGAGTCGATTCCCTTCTGGCGGGTCGCGACCGGCCGGTTCGCCCCGGGGACCTTCCGCGACAAGGTGGTCGTCGTCGGTACCACGGCGCCGTCGCTTCAGGACCTGCACTCGACCTCGGTCACGGGCGATGCGCTGATGTCGGGACCCGAGATCCAGGCGAACGCGATCTCGAGCATCGATCGCGGCAACCCGCTCTCGAGCTCACCCGACGCGCTGACGATCGCGCTCATCATCCTGCTCGCGGCGCTGCCGGCGATCGCCAGTGCCCTCACATCTCCCGCGCGCGGGATGCTGATCGCGCTGGCTGTGGCGCTCGTCTATCTCGTCGCGCTCCAGCTCGCCTTCGGCGTGGGCCTGATCCTGCCCGCGGTCTATCCGCTCGGGACGCTCGCCGTCGCGACGACGGGCGCCCTGGCGGTGCAGTACCTCGCGACCGCCTTCGAGCGCCGGCGCGTGCACGACCTCTTTGCCCGCTTCGTCCCGGAACGGGTCGTCGACCAGGTGCTCGCGCGGACCGATGACGACCTGCGGCTCGGCGGCGTCCGGATCGAGGGGACGATCCTGTTCAGCGACATCCGCGGCTTCACGAGCTTCTCGGAGAGCCAACCCGCCGAGCAAGTGATCGAGATCCTCAACCGCTACCTGTCCGCGATGAGCGATGCGATCCTCGACCAGGGGGGCACGATCACGACCTACATCGGCGACGGGATCATGGCGCTGTTCGGAGCGCCCCTGCCCGAGCCCGATCACGCCGACCGCGCCGTGGCCGCCGCGCGGGAGATGCTCGAGGAGAAGCTCCCCTCCTTCAACGCCTGGCTGCGCGAGCAGGGTCTGGAGGAGTTCAGCATGGGGATCGGCCTCAACACCGGTCCGGTGATGGCCGGCAACGTCGGCTCGGACCGGCGGCTCGAGTACACGGCGATCGGCGACACCGTCAACACCGCCTCCCGGCTCGAGTCGATGACCAAAGATTCCGGCCATCAGGTCTTCATCGCCGACTCGACGCGTGAGGCGCTGCGCGAGCCCGATGTGCCGCTCGTCTTCGTCGACGAGGTCCCCGTGCGCGGCAGGCGCGCCACGGTCAGGGTCTGGTCACTGCCCCAGGCCGATGAGGACGGCGGTGCCCGCTCGGCCTCTCAAACCCGATTGCGGGAGCTGATGTAGCCGCTAGGGCTTGACTCAATGACGCTACACGGCGACGGCGATTGGGTTGGAGTCCGCGAGCTTCACGACCGGCTGAGCGAGTACCTCGACCGCGTCGAGCGCGGATCCGACGTCGTCGTCACCCGGCGAGGTCGGCCGATCGCCCGCCTGTCCTCGGTCAAAGGCGGTGACGCGCTCGAGGAGCTCGTCCGACGCGGGCTGGTAACGCCACCGGCAGCACCCCGGCGGGCGAAGCGACCGCGGGTGAAGGCGCGAGGCTCGGTCTCCGAGCTCGTCGTCGAGCAACGGCGCTGAATGCAAGGATCTGAGAGCATGGCTGCGGAGAACGGGCGCCCCTTCGAGTCGGTCTGGGACTACCCGCGCCCGCCGCGGATCGAGCCGCTGAACCGGCGGGTGCGTATCGAGCTCGGGGGCGAGGTGATCGCGGAGTCCGACCGCGCGGTGCGCGTTCTGGAGACGGCCGGCGCGCCGACCGTCTATCTGCCGCGCGAGGACGTGCGGACCGACAGGCTGCGTCCGGCGAAGGGAACGACCGAATGCGAGTGGAAGGGCACCGCGTCCTACTTCGACGCGATCGTCGGGCAGAAGGTCCGCCCGCGCGCGGCCTGGAGCTATCCGAAGCCGAAGCCGGCCTTCGAGGCGCTGCGCGACTGGATCGCCTTCTATGCGGGCCGGGTGGACGCCGCCTATCTCGACGACGAGCGCGTCGAGCCGCAGCCCGGCGGCTTCTACGGCGGCTGGGTCACCGCCGAGATCCAGGGCCCGATCAAGGGCGAGCCGGGCAGCGAGGCCTGGTAGGCGCGCCGACCAGTCTGAGCTGCGCCCCCTATTTCGAGACTCGACCGGAGACCCGGGCCGGAGCGCGCCGACGACGGAGTTCGCCACCCGGTCTCCGCCACGAATCGAGCAACAGTCGTATGTAGACCACGGCGGCGCCGAGGCCAAGCGCGCCGGGCAGAAGGGCCTCCTCGAACGGAATGCCGAGCAGGTGGGCGACTGGCGGCTCGACGGGCACCACTAGTCGACGAAGCAATACGAGTCGCTCGACGCGTCCCCGGCCTGGAGGCGGGTCTGGTGCACCCGCAGGCCGCGGAAGTCGTCGCCGTGCGGGAAGAAGCGCTGGTCGAGGCTCATGCCGCCGGACTCGATGTCGGCATCGAAGCGGGCCATCCAGGCGCCCACGCCGTCCGGATAGAAGATCTCATCCCAGGACGCGTAGAGCGAATTGGTCGCGTACACCCGCCGCCCGTCGCGGCTGACCTCGATCATCTGAGGCGCGCCCCGCAGCTCCAGCTCGGGGGCCGCCGGATGGCGCGTGCGGCCGACGATGCCACCCAGGCGCACCGATCCCGTCTCCTTGGGGTTATGCGGGTCGCTGACGTCGTACTGCTTCAGCTCTCCGGTCCCCCAGCACGACACGTAGAGCCAGCGATCGTCGACCGACAGGTCGATGTCGGTGACCAGCGGTGGAACCGCGCCGAAGGGCTGCAGGGCGGGCGGCAGCTGGTCGGCCTCGGCCGGCTCGGCGGGGATCGTGATCGCCTTCTTCGCCGTCCAGCGGTCGTCGTCGCGATACCACAGCCACACGGACGCGGACAGGTCCTCGACGCTGATCACCACGCAGACGAAGCCCCAGGTCTTGCGGGGGTCGTGAGCGGGCCTCACCTCGAGCACCATCTGCTGCTCGTCGCCCAGGTCGACGCGCTGGATCAGCTTCCCCTCGGAAAGGCTCCAGAAGTCGAGATGGTGCCCGAACCGCTTCCCGAGGAGGTCTTCGGGGTTGAGGCCGTCCTCGATCATCGCCGGCGTCGCCCACTCGGAGGTCACTGCCACGTCGTCGTTCAGGTGCCACCAGAGGTCGTAGGCGAAGTACTGCTCGCCACGGTCGGTCTCCCAGGCGCCGGTGACCTCGAAGGTATCGTGGTCGATCAGCGCCACCCCGCCCGGTCCGTCGTCGCCGTTGGCGGCGCCGAGGTTGGACATGAAGATGCCGCCCGGTCCACAGTGCACGGTGTGGGGTCGCGAGTAGCCGGCCTTGGCGGCGAGCTCCTCGGGCTCGATCGTGCGCACGACCCGCGGCTGCCGTGGGTCCGGCCCTGTGTCGAGCACGTGGGTGCGCGAGGATCGCAGGCCCGGCACGATCAGATAGCGACGCTCGAGCGCGCCATCGTGACCCTCGTGGCAGAGCGCGCTGGAGCAGGCGTTCCAGCCGAAGTGATGCAGCTCGTTGCCCGCTGTCAGCTCCGTCCACCCGACCACCTGTCCGTAGCTGGACGATTCCGCGTCGCAATCGACCACCGTCATTGCGTCGCGTTGCTCGCGGGCCGGGTCGAACGCCGCGACGTAGGCGAGGCTTTCCGGCGGCGCCGCCATGGCGGCCTCCGGCGAGCGATAGAACGTGGGATCCGTGGTCTCGGGCATCGAAGCTCCCCTCGCCGCATTTGAGTGTGAGCTCCGACCGTATCCCAGGCGGGCGCCGATGGCAACCGACGCGGAATACGCGCATCCTCAGAGTCGCCTGTTGCGCGAGACGTCGTAGCGGCAGCCGGAGCCGCCGTCGACCTGGGCGAAGTAGCGGCCGGACCTCAGCGAGCGTCTGATCGTCCACCTGCCGCGGTCGTTCGTTTTCGTCGTCGCCACCAATCCGGTGATGAAACCTTCGTAGCGCTGAAGCCGGATCTTCCGGTCCGCGCCCTCGCACCCGGTGCTCGCCGAGGTCACCTTTCCCTTGGCGCCGCTGGTGCGCAGCGCCGTCAGCTTGATCCGGGACTTGACGCGGCGCTCGCCGCGCTTGAGCCGCGGGCGGTTCTCGACCCGCTCGCAGGACGGGTCGAACTTGTCGTCCGGGAGGTCGTGAGCGCCGCCGTCGCAGACGTCTCCGCCGCTGCCGCCGTCGAGGAAGTCGAAGCCCTTGCCGGCGTTGAGGCGGTCGTCGCCGCCCTCGCCGAAGAGCCGGTCGTCGTTGCCCGCCCCGAGGATCAGGTCGTCGCCGAGGCTGCCGAAGACCCTGTCCCTGCCCTCGCCACCGATCAGCGTGTCGGCGAGGTCGGAGCCGATGATCGTGTCGTTGTTGCCCTCGCCGTCCATCACCCTCGGCGCGATCTCGGGCGTCCGGGTGAACAACAGGTCGGAGTGGTTGTGCCCGTAGAGCAGGTCGGCGCCTCCGGCCTGGAGCACGTCGTCGTGATGGCCACCGTTGAGGATGTCGATCCCGTCCTCGGTGTAGGCGCCATCCTCCATCCCCCAGCCGAGGATCCGGTCGTCGCCGGCGCTGCCGAGCACCTTGTCGTCGCCGGCGCCGGGGAAGACGGTGTCGTTCTCCTCCTCGCCGTAGATGATGTCGTCGCCGGGGCCGCCGTAGAGCTTGTCGGCGCTGCGCCCGCCGCAGAGGACGTCGTCGCCCTGGCCGCCCTCGACGACGTCGTTGTCGCGCCCACCGTTGAGCAGGTCAGCGCCGTGACGACCGTAGAGGTGGTCCTTGCCGCGCAGGCCGCTGACGCTGTCGCCGTGGTTGGCCCCGATCCAGTTGTTGCGATCGTCGTCGAGCTTCTTCTGGACCTTGACGCAGATCGGCGCCTCCTGGGCCCCCGCGGGCGATGCCACCAACGCGCCCGCCGCGAGCAGTCCCGCCACGAGGATCATCAAACGGCGCAAGTCGCCCCCTTTCATTCCCGACGCCACGCGCGAAACGCACGGCGTGTCTACTTCCCTTGCCGGACGGATGTCGCCGCGGGCGGCGCGCGCCGCGTCGGGTCCGCCGGGAATCGCGGCTCAGCAGACTACGAAAGCGCGTCCGTCCGCGCAGGCGCGGCCTATCCTCCTTCGGTGCTGCGGCTCGTCACGATCCCGATCAGCCACTACTGCGAGAAGGCGCGCTGGGCCCTCGAGCGCGCCGGGATCCCATATCGCGAGGAGCGCCACGTTCAGGCCATCCACCGCATCGCGGCCCGGCGGGCGGGCGGCGGGACCACGGTCCCGGTTCTGGTGACACCGCAGGGCGCGCTCGGCGAGTCGGAGGAGATCCTCGTCTGGGTCGATGAGCGCACGGCGCCCGAGCACCGGCTGTTTCCGGATCGGCCCCCGGAGCGCGCCGAGGTCGAGCGTTTGTGCCGGCGGTTCGACGACGGACTCGGGCCGACGGGTCGGCGGCTGATGTACATCCACATGCTTGCCCAGCGCAAGCTGATGCTGCGCTTCAACAACCAGGGCGTGCCGGCTTGGGAGGATCGTGCCCTCCGCCTCGCGTGGCCGCTCGCCGTGCACTGGGCGCGGCGCGAGCTTGCCATCCGCCGGGGGATCGAGGCCGACGACGAGGCCGCGGTCTGGCGCGAGCTGGACTTCGTCGCCGAGCTGCTCGCCGATGGCCGCAAGCACCTGTGCGGCGAGCGCTTCGGCGCCGCCGACCTCACCTTCGCGTCGCTCTCGGCCTCGGTCGTCGTGCCGCCGGTGTATGGCGTCTCGCTCCCCCAGCCCGACGTCCTGCCCGCCCACACGGCCGCGCTCGTCTCGCGCATGCGCGCGCACCCCGCCGGAGGCTACGCGCTCGCGCTCTTCGCCAAGCACCGCCGCGAAACGGTCGCCTGACGCCAAACGTATGGCCGGCCGGCGCCTGGCGGCCGACGGCGGTCGCGGCCTCGGCGGCTGATCGCCGAGCGCCGGTTCCGATCGCGGGAAGGACTGGGGGGTTGTGGGCGTCTTAGCCCTTAGACGCACTCGATCGCGATTCAGCGGTCGACAACCACAATCCGGAGGTGCTTTCAAATGCATACCGACTCACGGCCCACGCGGCCACTCCACCTGATTGCAACAGCAACGATCGCCCTCGCGCTCGCGGCGCTCGCGGCGCTCGCTGTTCCGACTCATTCGAGCGCGAGCTCCGACCAGGTCGACGGCCTGCGGGCCGCGATCAATCGCGGCACGCTCGAGGTCAGGGGCGGCGATCAGAACGACGCGCTCGCGCTTCGTCTCAAGGCCGGCGACCCGAGCACGATCCAGGTCGACGCCGGCGACGACGGCTCGGCCGACCTCTCGTTCGCGCGCGGCGACGTCGAGGCGATCAGGGTCAAGACCGGCGACGGCAACGATTCCGCCCGCATCGACGATGCGAACGGCGCCTTCACCGACGCGATCCCGACCACGATCGCGGGCGGCGAAGGCAACGACTCGCTGCAGGGCGGCCAGGTTCAAATCGCAGCCGAGAATGAGAAGTTCATTGGCGGCGACGGCAACGATCTGGTCGACGGCGGCAAGGGCAACGACAGCGCCCGCCTCGGCGGGGGGAACGACACCTTCCGTTGGGACAATGGCGAGGGCAGCGACGTGATCGAGGGCCAGGACGGCACCGACACGATGGTGTTCAACGGCGCGGCGGGGCCCGAGACTGTGACGATCTCGGCGAACGAAGGACGGCTGACGTTCTTCCGCGCGCAGGGCAACGTCACGATGGACACCGACGGAGTCGAGATCGTCGATGACAACGCGCTCGGTGGGGCCGACAGCATCACCGTCAACGACCTCACGGGCACCGACGTCACCCAGACCAACCTCGACCTGGCCGGGACGCTCGGCGGCAGCGCCGGCGACGGGGCCATCGACAGCGTGGTCGTCAACGCCACGAATGGCGACGACGACATCAACATCGACGGCAACGGGTCCGGTGCGGATGTGACCGGGCTGGCCACGGCCGTGTCGGTCAAGCACGCGGAGTCAACCGACGGACTCTCGGTCAACACCCTCGCGGGCACGGACAACGTGGTCGCGAACGGTGTCGCCGGAGTGCTGCAGGTTCTGGTCGACGGCGCGTCCGTCTAAGACCGTCCGGAGCGGGCGGGCGCCGGCTCACTGAGCCGGGGCCCGTCCTCCGGGTCGGGCGATGGCGATTCCGAGAGGATTGAGATGTTCGACGTTCGCGCCGGCTTCTACGAGGCGAGCTCGGGCTGGCTCGAACGGTGCTCGGCGCATTACGCTCGGCATCGTGACGGCCGGCGATCGGATGCTCGATCCCAACACCCTGGGCGATCACATCGATCGCCTGTTTCGCGCTGCGTGGGCGCTGTCCGGTTCGCGCGCCGAGGCCGAGGACCTCGTGCAGGAGACGTTCGCCCGCGTGCTCGCCAAGCCGCGGAGGATCCGGAACGAAGATGATCTCGGCTATCTGCTCCAGGTCCTGCGCAACACCTTCATCAGCTCGCGCCGCGCGGCCGCCCGGCGGCTGGCGCCCGAGGCGCTGGATGACAGGTTCGAGCCGGTCGACCCGAGGTCGGCCACCAGGCCCGAGCAGGCCGCCGAGGCGCGGGAGGTGTTCGCGGTGATCGCTCGCCTCTCGGAGCCGTTTCGCGACGCCCTCGTCGCGGTCGACGTGGCCGGCCTCAGCTACGCGGAGGCGGCCGACCTACTCGGTACCAAGGAGGCGACAATCACCTCGAGGCTGTTCCGGGCGCGGGCGCAGGTGGCCCGCGGGATGAGATCGTCCCCGCAGGGCGTCTGAATGGGTAGAGGCTGAACCGATGACCGACGAAAACGACACCCCGCTCACCGAAGAGGAACTGGCGCTTGCGCGCGAGGGGAAAGCGCTGATCTCGGCCGCGGTGGCTGACGTTCAGGCCCCTCAGTCGCTGCGCGAGGCGATCGAGCGCGAGCGCGAACGCGCCTCGGCCCCGGCGCGAGCGCCCTTCTGGCGCCGCGGCCGCTGGGGTCTGGTCGCGGCCGGCGCCGCAGCGGCGGCGCTGGCGGCCGTCGCGATCACGCTCGAGACCGGGGGCGACCAGACGGAGCCGTCGCTCGCCCAGGTCTACGCCGCCACGCGACTCACCCCGACCGAGGCCGCTCCGGCGCCGCGCGGCGGCGAGCCGCCGGTGCTCGACGCCGAGGTCGGCAACCTGGAGTTCCCGGACTGGGAGGAGAAGTTCGGCTGGAAGGCCGTCGGCCGTCGCGATGACACGCTTTCCGAGCGGCCGGTGACCACCGTCTTCTATCGCAACCCCGAGGGGGCGCGCCTCGGCTATGCGATCGTCTCCGGCGACGCCCTCGGCGACAGTCCGCCCGGCCGCCAGGTGACGCGCAAGGGCAAGACCTACAACGTCGCCCTGGCCGGCGACCGCACGATCGTCACCTGGACTCAGGAAGATCAGACCTGCGTGATCATGGCGTCGTCGGCGGTGCCGCCGGCGCGACTGGTCGACCTGGCCGCCTCGCGCAACGTCTAGCTGCGCCAGGCCGGCGAGCTGCTCCCGCGCCGCTCGAGTTACCCCCGCAGGCCCGCGGCTTCGAGGGCCTCGTCACGCTCCTGGAACAGCCGAAGGCAAGTGATCTCCCCGTTCTCGACCGTGTGCACGAACGCGCTCCTCGCGGTCACTTCGATCCCCTCGCGCCCTCGAAAGTGGACGGTGTTCGGGACCACGACTTCGGAGCCCGCCTGGATGAAGTCGTGCGTCTCGACCTGGACCTCCTCGAACGTCGACCAGAACACGTTGCAGAAGGTCTCCAGCTCGCGATGACCGCGATAGACCCCCTTGAACGGACCTCGCGATCGTGACCAGTCGACCACGGCATCGGAGCGATACAGGGCCAACCACGTCGTCAGGTCTCGCCGGTTCCACGCTTCGAGCCCGCGCCTGACGACTTCGACGTTCTCCTGCGACATCGCCCGAGGAGTATCCGCCGATCGCCCCCGTCGCGCCCGGGTCATCTGACGCCGGCCGAGCTATTGCCCGACCGAGACTTGAAACGACTGCCACTCGTCGGGACACTCCCCGCGGGGCAGCGTGTAACAGGGCCAGAATTCCCACGTCCCGGGCGCGTCGAGGACGCGGGTCCGACTGATCTCCAGGACCTCGTCGGGGTCGAGCACCTCGCCTTGGTTCTCGTTCGCGAAGTCCTCGTGGGCACCGCTCGGGTCGCGGGTACCGACGAAGGTCTCGTCGAACCTGACCGGCTCGGAGCCGACGTTCTTGAGCGAGAAGTCGACCTGGATTTCGTCACCGACCTCCGCCGGGTCGTGGTCGGCGGTGGCCCGCAGATCCGAGACCTCGATGCCCTCCGGCGAAACGTGCGCCTCACTGTCGCTGTAGAGCTCGCCGCCGGATTCAGACGAGCCGGAGAGGATGACCGCCGCGACCCCGACGCCGACGGCCAGGACGATCACCGCCAGGGCGATCACGAGGCGCGAGCGGCCTCTCGAGGGCCGGGCTGTGGCGGGCCGCTCGCGCTCCTCGGCCGCACGATCGCCGGGCGCCCTCTCAGAGCGCGCGGGGCCAGCACCCGTTTCCGCTTCCGCGACAGGCGGCTTCGGCCGCTCGACGGCCTCAGATGGACCCGCGCCCCCGTCGAGCACCCGCTCCACCGTGGACATCAGGCGCCCGACGTCATAGCTCCAGCGGGCGTCGCTGAGCTCGAACGCGTTGCGCCGCGCGAGATCGGCGAGGGATCGAGGGAGTTCGGCGACGGCCGGCATCCGGGCCCCTTGCACGAGGACCGGGATCACGCGAACCTCGGGCCGCCGTAGCGCCGCCTCGATTTCGACACCGATGAAGTCACTCGGATCGTCGAGCCGGCGCCGGCCGTCGGCGTCCTCGATGGTCGTCCATCGGGGGCCGATGAGCGCGATCAGCAGCCGGCAGGAGCCGATCGAGTCATTGATCTGTTCGACGAAGTCAACGCCCGGTTCGATGTCGAGGTCCATGAACACCTGGTCCTCGCCAAAGCGCCTGGCCATTTCGTCGTAGAGCCGCCCGGCATGACCCGATGTCTCTTCGCGGCGGTAGCTGATGAAGATCCCCGGCGTGTGGTCCTCCTGTCCGCCACCTCGATGGGGCCCTTTGGTCTAAGTAGCCCAGGCGCTGCCAGCATATCCCGAACCTCGTCGGCAGCCAACGCGCGCGCTTCCGCCCAGAGCCCGCTTCCACGCCATTCCGCCGCCACCGGGTATCATCGTCATGCGACTGTTGCTGGGGCTCTTCGATTCCCTCCCTCCATCGGCAGCGATCCTCGAGGGGATCGAGATTGGCGTCTCGGATGACCGACTCCCACCTCCGGCTGCTCGCGGCGGTAGCCCGCCACAGAGCGCAGCAGGCCGATACCGACGACCGATCCGACAGCCCTTCCGATGAACAACGACGGGCGGATGTCGGGTCCCGCGCGGTGCGCGCCAGAGCCCAGCTGAGCGCCGCTCGCGCGCGTCGGCGGCTCGCGAACGGCGAGGAGCGCAACTCGTGAACGATGCTCGGAGCCTCGAGGAGCTGGAGGCGAGCGCGCGGCATGCCACCGAGCGCTACAGGCTCTACCGGGCAAGGGTCCACGGGCCGAAGCCGACCAGCACCGGTCGGCTGCGTGAGCTGCAACGCGAGTCGGAGCTCGCGGAGCGGATGCTGACGCGAGCCCGCAGTAACTGAGAGCGATCACCAAGGAGAACGATGCAATTGAACGTCACCGAAGAGCAGCTGATCACGGCTGCGCAGCAACTGGACCAGGACGAGTTCACCCGGGCGGACGTCGCCGGGAAGCTCGGGGTCGAGAAACCCGACCTCAAGCAAGCCTTCGTGCGCGCCCGCAAGGCCGGTCGCTTGGAGAAGGTTCGCGACGATGAGGACAACACCGGGCACTTTCGTCTCACCTGAGGCCACTGACCCCGGCGGCCTTGCCGACAGCGGCAGCTGACTAGCCGGAGGCTTCGGACCTCAGCGCTTGCGCGCGAGGTATGCGGTTAGACCGCGCGGCAGCGGCTCTCCGGCGTAGCCGCCGGGAAGGGTGTGCGCCGCGAACCCGGCGGCGCGAAGCGCGCCCAGCACCTCAGCGGGGCGATGAAGGCGCAGCCGGTGCAGCTCCTCGCCGCGACGAAAGCGGCCACCGCCGCGATCGCGGAAGCTGACGATTCGACGCCTGAGCTCGTCGCCCGCACGGCTCACCTCGACCATCACCGCCCAACCCTCCCCTTCCGTCCAGGTTCGCTCGGCGGCGACCGGCGCGCGGCGAGGCGTGGCGAGGTCGAACAGGAACAGTCCTCCGACACGAAGGGCGCCGGCGATGCGGGCAAGCACGCGATCGAGATCGGCAGCACGACCTGAGGTCTGGGCGATGTAGCCCAGCACCTCCCCCACCGCCAGCGCGGCGTCGCAATCGGGCGGCAGCGGGGCGTCGACGAGCGAACCGATCTCGAAGCTCGCCCGCGGCGCGCGCGCTCGGGCGAGTTCGATGAACGCCGGCGACGAGTCCAGCGCTCGCACATCGTGACCCGCCTCGCTGAGCAGGCGGGCGGTCGTTCCGTCCCCGCACCCGAGCTCGAGCACCCTGGAGCCCGGCGCCAGGCGGGGCAGAAGCTCAGCGGCGGCGGCCGACGCGATCGCGGTGAATCCGGCCGCATGAATCGCGGCCAGGTCCTCGCCGTAGCGCTCCATCCGTATCCCTCAGGACGCGCCGGCGTCGCCGCTCAAGCGGGACGAGCGCGAGCAGTTCACGTACGCGGAACCCCTTCGACCCGCTGCTGGTCGGGGACGATCGCCACGACGCGGGCGGGAGCGGCGCTGCCGCCCTCGATCCGGAGTGGGAAGCAAGCGACCTGAAAGCCCTGGTCCGGCAGCGAGCCGAGGTTGAAGAGGCGCTCGATCTGCGAGTAGGCCAGGTCCACCTGGTGCGCCGCCCAGAAGATGCCCGTTTTGCCCTCCGTCTTCGCCCGCTCGGCCTGCAGGTGCAGGGGGGCGTCCCAGCCCCATGCGTCGATCCCCATCACCCGGACACCCCGCTCGTAGAGCCAGCGGGTCGCCTCGGCGCTGACGCCGGGGCCACGGGCGATGTAGTCGGGCTGGTCGTAGAACTGATCGCGTCCCGTGCGAACCAGGACGATGTCGAGCTCCCGCAGCTCGCGCGGCAGGCGCTCCTCGACATCGGCGGCAGAGAGCGCCTCGCCATCGGCGCGATCGGTCGCCTCGATCACGACCCCCGGCGCGTAGAACCACTCCAGCGGCAGCTGGTCGATCGTCTGCGCCGGCCGGCCGGCGATCGTGGAGTTGTAATGCCAGGGCGCGTCGACGTGGGTCGAGTTGTGGGTGCCGAACCGGAGGAAGGTCTCCGTGGTCCAGCCCTCGCCGTCGCGAAGCAGCTTGCGGTCGACTCCGAAGATGGTCTCGATCGCCGCCGCTCCCTGGGCGTGGTCCTGAAACTCGATCTCGGTACGCAGCGGCTCCGGGTACTCCGGCGAGTCGGGTCGGATCGGCGCGGAGAGGTCAATCAGGGGCATCGCGCCCCCGATCCTCGAAGCGCCGCTCGAGGTTCTCGACCGTCTCCTCCAAAGCCTTCCTCACCGCGCGGCGGACGATAGTCCGGTCGAACAAGCGTCGCGGTCCCCGCCGTGGCCGGTACCTGACCATGAGCCGGTAGTCGAACCCGTCTCCGGCCTCGGAGAAGTGCCGCTCGTGCTCGGCGGCAGGGAGGCCGCGCTGCTCGCTTCTGTAGGAGACCAGCCTGTTGGGCTCGAGCTTCCGAAGGGTCATCGCGAGCTCGGTGGGGCGTCCCATCAGCCGCAGCGACAATCTGGCGCGATCGCCGGGCTGCCGCCAGCGCGACCCGGGCTCGATCGCGACCAGGCCCGGCCAGTAATCGGGCCAGTTGGCGGTGTCCGTGATGTAGTCGAAGCCCTCGCGGAGCGGGACGGCGAAGCGATGGTCGACCGCAACCTCGATCACTCCGTCGCTCACGCCTGCGCCCGTCCGATCGCGAGGGGGTCGACCGGCGGCGGCTGGAGTTCGCGAACCGCGTCGAGGGTGCGCAGCGTCCGATCCGGAAGGACCTCGTAGTCGACCGGGTCCGAGGCCGCCGCCGTGTAGGCGTGAATCGATAGGGCAACGCCGTGGTCGGGCTCGTGCCTGACTCGGTGGATGCAGTCGGAGCCGAAGCTGAATGCCGTCTCCGCGCGCCGGGTGTGGGTGTGCTGAGTGACGACCCGTCCGTCGACGACCCCGATCGTGTCCTCGACCAGCAGGCCGCTGCAGATGAACACCGCTCCGCTCGCGCCGCCGTGGTCGTGGAAGACGGTGTCCTGGCCCGCCGCCCAGCCGAACAGGGCTATCTCCAGCTGCGGGGTCTTGTAGAGCACCCTGTGGCTGCGTCGCTCCAAGTCGAAGCTGACGGCATGGCCCCACAACCAGGGGGATCGACCGACGTCGGTGACGATTTCCTCGATCTCCTCGAGCCTTTCAGGGGAGGCCGTCATCAGCGTCTCGTCCAGCCATCCGCCCAGCGCCGGCGCCGCGTTCCTGGTCTCCGTTGCCATCCTCGTTCCTCCTCTGGTCGGGATTCACAGTCAGGGGCGGCGAGCCGCCCCGGAGCTCAACGCGGGGCGCGGGGGTTCGGTGATGCCGCCAACCCCGACGGGTCGTCCCTCGCGAAGCTCGCGGTGGATCGCCCTCGCGGCCCGCCGCGCCTCCTTGCCCATGTAGCCGAGTCCGCCGGGACGCGGCAGGTAGCCGATGAAGCGCAGACCCTCGGCGGCCGGGCGCGGCCCGATCGCCTTCGGCATCTCGCGGTCGTCGAGCACCCCGAGGTGGCCGACCAGCGGCTCGAGCTCGCGCCGGTATCCCGTCGCGCAGATCACCGACGCCGGCTCGAGCCGCGTCCCGTCGGCCAGTTCGACCCCGCTCGAGTCGAGCGACTCGACGGCGGCGACGATCTCGATGCGACCATCCTTGACGGCCTCGATCACCTCGGCGTCGACGATCGCGGGTACCTTCCCCCGCCGGCGCACGTCGGTGAACACGCCCTGTTCGGGCGCCGGCAGGCCGTACTCGGTCAGGTCGCCCAAGTCCATGCGACTGGCGAAGCGCGCGATCCGGTCGGCGACTCGGGTCGGCAGATGCCAGAGCCAGGTCCCGATCAGGTCCCCGGGCACCGGCCCGGGACCCTGGCGCAGCAGGATGTTCGGTGGAGTGCGAACCGCAAGCCAAACTCTGGCGGCGCCACCCTCTGCCAGCTCGTGGGCGATCTCCATCCCGGAGCTGCCGGCGCCCACCACCAGCACCCTCTGAGCCTTGAACGGCGCGGCGTTCCTGTATCGCGACGAGTGAAGCAGGGCGCCCTCGAAGGAGTCGCGGCCGGGCCAGTCGGGGATCAACGGACTCTGTTCGTGGCCCAGCGCGACGATCACCTGCGGTGCGCGCAGCTCACCCTCGCTGGTGTGGACCACCCATGTCCCGCCACCCCGCTCGATCCGCTCGACGCGCGTCCCCGGACGCAGCTCGATCCCCTCTT
>CAVWYT010000013.1:0-7847 GCA_963759295.1 uncultured Solirubrobacterales bacterium
TCGCCGATCTCGGAGGCGACGGCGTAGCTCGTCTCTGCGAGTGTGAAGCCCTGGGCGAGCGTGCCGCTGCGGAGCTCGATCGCCGCGGCGGCGAGCAGCGCCTCGGCTCGAAGCGCAGTCCCCTCGGGAGCCGCTTCGACGACTGCCGCAAAGCTCCGCCTCGCCTCCTCGAGATCGATCCGGCGCAACCAGAACGGCAGCAGCGCAATCGCCAGCACGACTGCGTCGCCGGATCCTTGCTGAAGCAGATAGCTAAGCGCGGCGCGCAGGTTGGCTGCGTCGCGATCGAGCCGAGGCGAGCCGTGCTCGCGTTCGGCAAGCGCGAGCGCCCAACGGGCGTGCCGCTCCGCCAGCACAGGCCACTCGCCGGCCTCGTCGAGGCGTTCGCGCGCGTACATGCGAACCGTCTCCAACAGACGATAACGGCGCCCGCGTCCCGCCTCCCCGACGGCGACGAGCGACTTCTCCGCGAGGCGCGCGAGGAGGTCGGCGATCCGCGAAGTCTCGAGATCGTCGTCGGCCGCGCCCACTTCCTCGGCCGCCTCGAGCTCGAAGCTGCCCGCGAAGATCGCGAGCCGGCGGAAGAGGATCCTCTCGTCCGCCTCGAGGAGATCGTGGCTCCACTGGAGCGTCGCGCTCAGCGTCTGCTGGCGCGTCGGGCCGGCAAGGCTTCCCGCACGAAGAAGACGGAACCGGTCGTCGAGCCGCTCCGCGATCGCCGCCGGGCTGAGGGCCCCGACCCGGCCGGCGGCGAGTTCGAGCGCAAGCGGCAGGCCGTCGAGGCGAAGGCAGATTCGCGCGACGTCGTCCGCGTTCGCACCGTCGAGCGCGAACCCCGGGGAGGCGGCGGCTGCGCGCTCGGCGAAGAGCGACACGGCCTCGTACTCGCGAAGCTGAGTGGGTGGGAGAGCCTGCTCCGGGTCGGGAATGTCCAGCGACGGAACGCGAAAGACGACCTCGCCGGGCACGCGTAGCGGCTCGCGGCTCGTCGCCATGATCGTGACCTGCGGCGCAGCGCGCAGCAGCGCGTCGACCAGCGACGCCGTCGCGGCCAGCACGTGCTCGCAGTTGTCGAGGACGAGGAGCACCCGGCGCGGCGCGAGGAACCCAATCACGGCGTCGACGAGGTCCTGCCCGGGCAGCGCTCGCAGGTCGAGCGAGGCGGCGACGGCGTCCGGGATCAGCCGCGGATCGGTCAGCTCGGCGAGCTCGACCAATGCGGCGCCCGCCTCAAACGCCGGCTCGGCGCCTCGGGCGAGCTCGAGGGCGAGCCGCGTCTTCCCGGTGCCGCCCGTACCGCAAAGAGTGAGGAGCCGCGTCTGCCCAAGCAGCGACTGCAGCTCGGCCAGCTCCCGCTCACGACCGACGAACGAGCTCGTGTTCGCCGGCAGCCCGAACCCGATCGTTGGACCGAACGCGGAGAACTCCTTCTCGAGCTCGACGAGGAGCGCCGCGAGCTCCTCGCGCCGTGTCTCCGCCCAGTCGTCGTACCTGTTCTCGGGCAAGAGCTCGCCGGCATACAGCGCGAGCGCGGCACGGTAGGCCGCCGGCGTCTTGACCAGGCGTGCATCCGCGGCCGCAAGCTCGAACCGATCGACGTCGATCGTTGCCACCAGGGAGAGCACCTCGTTTCGCGACCCGATCGCCCCCGGGTCGAGCGCCCGTCGCGCGACGTGCACTGCCTGGTGGAGATTGTTGGCAGCCGCCGCGGGACCGCGGTCGCGCCAGAGCACGTCCATCGCCTGCTCGCGGTGGAGCCGGTGGCCCGGCGCGAGAGCGAGCAGCTTCACAAGCTCCCGCGCCTTCTTCAACCGCCAGGCGCTCTCCGGGACGATCACGCCGTCGACCGCTGCTTCGAATCCGCCGAGAAGGCTGAGACTGACATCGCCCACCCCGGCGACAGCCTAACCAGCGGCGTTCCGCGGGTCGGTGGAGCGGACCGCGCTTCTTGCGAGGAGCGCCAGGGCGCTAAGGCCACGCAAAGGGTCTGCGAAGGGGTGCTTCTTAGCCTGCGACCCGACACCTGAGCCAACACCTGCAAAAGGGGAGAAGTGATGAGCATCAAGTTGTTCGGAGTAGCTCTCGTCTGCGCCCTCGCGACGGCCGCACCGTCCCTCGGGGGCGACGCACCGATCTTCGCGAAGGCCCTCGCCGTCGGGACGATGAAGGCGACGACCATCAACGCGCCGGCCGGATCGATGATTCTCGACGCGATCACGATCAAGCCCGGAGGGAGCTTCGGTTGGCATACGCACAGCTCCCCGGTGGCTGTGGTGGTGACGGGTGGCACCTTGACCGTCTTCGATCCTTCCGTCGCCAACTGCGCACCGTTCAAGGTCTCGAAGGGACAGTCGTTCGTCGAACCCGCGAACCACCTCCATCTTGTACGGAACGAGGGCAATACCCGCGCCACGCTCTACGCGCTGTACCTCGGAGTGCCAAAGGGCCATGCCGCGAACGTCGGAGCTCAGGCGCCGGCCTCCTGCAATGCCTGACGCGTTCCGGGTCGGGGGCGAGCCGCGGCGCGGCTCGCCCCGCGCGGGAAGGACGGTCGCGCGACCGCGCCACCGACCAGTACCCGAACTTGCGCCGGCCGTCAGCGGAGGTCTCGCTCCGGCCTTCGCCGCGGCGCGAACCCGGCTCGGGCTCGTCGCTTCGCTCTTCGTGGTGGCCGGAGTCGGCTGGTGGTGGACGCTAGACCAGATGCGGGGCATGGACGGCGGCCCGTGGACGGATCTCGGCACGCTCTTCTGGTTCCTCGGCGTCTGGGTCGTGATGATGGCCGCGATGATGTTTCCGTCCGTGGCGCCAACGGTCGCGCTCTACTCGCGCATGACCAGGACGCGAAGCCCAGTCGCACCGCTCCTCTTCGCCTTCGGCTATCTCGTGTCGTGGGCGGGCGTCGGCTTGCTTGCCTTCGTGGTCGCGACCGCAGGCGGACGCGTCTCGAGCGACGCGCTCGCATGGGACCGCGCAGGAGGCTGGGTCGCGGGCGCGACCCTCATCGTTGCCGCCGTCTACGAGCTGACGCCGCTCAAGGACCTCTGCTTGGGGAAATGCCGCAGCCCGTTGGGCTTCTTGCTCGGCTCCTGGCGTGACGGAGGGGCGGGCGCGCTGCAGATGGGCATCAGACACGGTGGTTGGTGCATCGGCTGTTGTTGGGCACTGATGGCCTCGCTCTTCGCGCTCGGCGTGATGAGCGTCGTCTGGATGGCATTCGTCGCCGGACTCATCGCGTTCGAAAAGCTGATCCCATGGCGTCGTGCCGCGACCTTGGCTTCCGCCGGCGTTCTGCTCGTGCTTGGCGTGGTCGTGATAGCAGCTCCCGAGAGGCTCCCCGGGCTCACGATCCCGGGGAGCGGGGCCATGTCTCCGATGGGCGCGGGTCGGTGAGCTGGCGGATCCGCGGCAGCTACTTCGAGTCGTGCAACTGCGATCCGATCTGCCCCTGCCGACGGATCGACGGCGTTGCGGGTGGGCGCTCGACCCACGGGGAGTGCATGGGTGTCCTCTCGTGGCTGATCGAGGAGGGAGCCGCAGATGGGACCGACCTCTCGGGACTCCCGGTCGCGCTCGCCCTCCGCTACAGCGACGACGAGCCGGGCTCCCCGTGGACATGGATTCTGTATCTCGATGCCAGCGCGTCCGAAGAACAGCGCGAGGCCCTCGAGGCGATCTTCACCGGCGGGTTCGGCGGTGACACCCAGTCCCACTTCCCGTGGGCCTGGAAACCGAGTGAGCTCGTCGCGGTGCGCCCGGTCGACATCGACGTGGACGTTACGCCGCGGCGCCAGTGGCTGCGAGTCCGCGACTGCGTGAGCGTACGCATCCGCAACCAGTACAGCGGCGAAGAAGCGGTCACCTGCGTGATCCCCGGGCACGACCGGGCTGGAGAGGAGCTCGTCGCCGACGAGCTCCTTGTGGAAGACGGCCCGCTCGCCTTCAGCTACCACGGTGTCTGCGGCTACAGCTCGACGTTCGATTACACCGGATAGCGCGTGGGGTGCATTTAACCCGCTCTCATGCCGCGGCTGCTTCGTATTCGTGGATCAAGCCGCTGAGGAGTCGTCGACGTGGCCATGCCGGAGGATACGTGGACGGCGACCGAGGGGGATCGTTGCCGTTCTGAGAGGCACAGACGACGGTAGAGACTGCTACTCGGCTTGCACTCGCGAGATCCAGGACGATTCGCCGGTTGAGTCCGGGATCAGTCCCGTTCGAGACCAGTCTTGTAGATCCTCGAACCTGATACTGCACCGCTCAGGAACCGTCGGACGGCCCGGCTACGCTTGAAGGGACGATGGCGAACCAAAGCGGCCATTCCGCGACGCTCGTCGCTGCGCATCCGGCAACAACAACCGCGGGTGCACGGGTATTACTGAGACGCCGGCAGATGTACACCGGAGGCGACAGAGATCGCAGATGAGTTGATGGCGTTGCCGCACGTGACGGCGGCCGACCGGCTGGCGGCGGAGGAGATCGGTCGCTTGCTCGTGATGATCGATCGGATCGACGCGGCGCTCGCGGACGGGAAGGTGCAGTCGCGCGGTGGGGCACCCCGCAAGCTGATCGACTTCCGCTTCCGGGCGAGTCAAGAGTTGCGCGAGTGGCTTGACCGGTTCGGATTAACGCCGAAGGGCCGGGCCGACTGGTGGCGACCCTGTCCTCTGGACGCAGGTTCGTCGACGAGTTGGCCGAGCTGAACGGGGACCGGCAGTGAACGACATCCTGTCTGACCCACGAGCGTTCCTTGGTGCTGTCGTCAATTCGGCCGACCGTCCGTCTCTATTCGGGAGCACGTCGATGCGCTGAAGATCCTCGAAGCGGAGGCGAGGCTCGGGGAGATCAAGGGCCGCAAGCGCAAGGGCGAGAGGGTGGCTCCGACGAAATCAGACGCTGGCCGAGATCGCCGAGCCTGCTGCGCGGGTCAGGCGAACATCCGCCCGCGGACAGGGACACCTCGACGTCTCTGCGGGTGCGCACCTCCGCGGCTCGGTCGACGCAAGGTCGCGACGATCACCGAGGACGACGTCGCCCGTCTGATCGATGACCTGCGCGACGGGCGTGGGCCTGATGGGACGCGGACGCGGAAGCTGGCACCCTGGACGATCCGAGGACGCTCGTCGTGCTGTCGCGGTGCTGTCGTTGCCGCCGCCGCGGGATGATCGGAGCGAACCCGGTGCGAAGCTGGAGCGGGCGAGCGGCCGCGGATCGAGCGCCGGGAGATGCTCATCTTGGAGCCGGCGGAGATCAGGCGGCTGCTGGATGGGGCGCCCGAGGGGTACCGGCCGATCCTGGCGGCGGCGGTGTTCACGGGGTTGCGTCAGGGTGAGCTGCTGGGGTTGCGCTGGCAGGACGTGGACTTCGCGGGAGGGCCTGGTGCATGTGCGCGGCCAGCTTGATCGTTCCCGGGTGCTCGTCGAGGGGAAGACGTCGGCTTCTCGGCGCGAGGTCGTCCTGATGCCCGCGCTCGGCGTCGATCCTGCGCGAGCACCGGGCGGCCTCTGCGTTCTCGCGCCAGGCGGACTACGTGTTCGCGACGGGTCGGCGGGCCTCCGCATTACCGGAACGTCGTCCGGCGTCGCCTGGTGGCGGCGGTGAGGGCGGCGGGCCTGGATGGGAGGGGCGGCCGCGGTTGCGCTGGCATGCATCGGCACATGTTCGCGTCGCTGCTGATCGCGGAGGGTTTGGATCCGGTGTTCGTCAGCCGCCAGTTGGGGCACGCGTCGCCGTCGATCACGACGGACGTGTACGGGCACCTGTTCGATAGGCAGCGACACGCGGATCATGCGCGGGCTGCGTTGGAGGCTCGTTTTGGAAACATTCTGGAAACGACAGGAGGGAATCAGGGGGTAAACGAGGCCCCTTCGGTGCCCGCGAATGTGGCTCAGTTGAGCGAAAAGCGGACTGTGGGGTAACAGGGGGTAAGGCTCCGGCACGCTTTCGGGAGCAGGGGGTCGCGAGTTCAATTCTCGCCGTCCCGACTAGAAAAGCCCTGGAAACGGGGGATTTGGTTGAGGGAAAGTCCCGCCGCCGGCGTAAAAATCGGGGCCGTATGGAACCGTTTTGGAACCGTCAGCCGCGCGCGGTACCGTTCCAGCATGGCGAAGGTCGTACGGGCGAAGGTCGTCCGAAACCCGAACGGCTACCCGGAGAGTCTGCGCGGCAACCGTCCGGCGCAGCCCTACTTCAAGCATGGGGCGAAGGGGCGCCCGGCGAGGACTCAGGACACTCCGACCTCGAGTAGCTGCACTCTGACACCGACCCCGTGCGGGGTTCGCGATCCAGGATCGGGTTAAGGCGGACGCCGATGCGGGGTGCGGTCGTAGCGTGACCGACAATCGCGCGCCTTCTTTCAGCCGCCAGGCCCGGTCAGGCCGAATAGCCTGATCGTGATTTCGGGCACGACACAGAGAATGGCGGACAGGACACCGTGCCGGCGCCCTGGCCATTAGAGCGTGCTTTGGCCGGCTCCGACTTCCGTGCGTCGGCCGGCTTGCTTGCGGCCGATTGCTCAGGCTGGAGTGGGCTCGAACCGTGAGGCCATCCGCGCCAGAGTTGAAAGCAGGACGGCAGCTGTCTCCGCTCGCGTCCTCCAGAATCCGGCCGCGCGGAGCGAGCTAACCTGGGCGTAAGCGGCGAGCCAGTCAAGTAGGCGGCGGATTGTCTAGAGCAGCACCCTGAGCATCTGGCGGCGCTCTCCTAGACGAAGGCCGAGGCCCAGATCCCGCGCCGCGTGACGGAGGTCGAGGCGCTAACGATCATCCCGCTACGCACCGGCGTGAGCAGCTGATCGATGAAGGCGTCGACACGCACCTCGTTGGGGTGCTCGAGGGGCGGCGCCTCGCGCAGATGGAGAGCAAGGCGGTCGTAGGGGCCGAGTTGATCCGCCTCCGCCGGCCAGCGCCTCGGTCAACAGGCGGCCCCAGGCGCGGTAGACGGTGGGTGCGATCGCCTCGACCTTGGCGAGATAGAGCGGGAGCCACGAGTTCAGGTGCTCGTGAAGAGCGCCCGCCGTGCCGTTTCGCTCCTTCTGTCCCCGAACTCGCTGAGCGAGGCGTAGAAGGCGAGGAGTGCGCTCAGATGATCCGGCTCGGTCGGTGGCACGAGGCCGAGGGCCCGCCAGAATCCTGCAACGTGGTCGCGGGCATCGCCGCCGATCATCCCTTCTGCCCCGACGTAGATCGAGGCGTACGGGGCGAGCTCGAAGACGAACAGCTCGGTCCAGTCCGCCGCGGCGGGGGCGGCGGGCAGCCCGAGCAGCTCGGAGAGCGGTCCGTCTGCGGACAGGGCGGCTGGCAAGCGCCCCGAGGGCGCGCAGCAGCTCGCTCATCAGGAGCCGGTAGCTGTCCTGCGGGGAGCCGGTAGGCGTCCCGCGCAGGCTTCAACGGCCGCAGCAGCCAGTAAGGTCGGCGAGTCCCGTCAGGGGAATGCGTCTGTGCCGGGCGGGCTTGCGCGAGCCATTCGCGGTAAACGGCAAAGCCACGCTCGGTGTCGACGGCGATATCGCCGTCGGCGTCGTCCGGTGCGGCCCTGCTCACCCGGACCGCCTGGTGCCAGCAGTGCATCCCGGAAACGGGGTCGGGGTGTACGGGGAAGGTGAGGTTCTGGTGCACGCCGACGTCGGTCCACCAGATGCGCTCGGTGTCAGGGTCGGACGAGGAAAACGGCGCGACGCCCTCGCGCCGGGTGAGTGACCAGCGCGAGCCGTCGCGGTCGAGAGCGACGGTCGCCATCGACTGGCGCTGCCCGGCCTCACCCGCAGGCTCCAGCGGCCCATGTGATGGCTGCAGGCGACGACGCCGGGGCGGATCCCCTCGGTGACCCACGCCTTGACGACGAAGTGG
>CAVWYT010000014.1:0-16239 GCA_963759295.1 uncultured Solirubrobacterales bacterium
TCGCCGTAGGATCGCTGGGTGTCCTTTGCGCGCACGGGCCCGATTCGCCGAGAGCTCGCCGCGACGCTGCCCGAGCGGCCGTTCTCGATCGAGTTCTGGGATCGGAGCCGGGTGAGTTCGACCGGCGACGGCGGGCCGACCTTCCGGCTTCGCTCCCCGCTCGCCGTAGCCCACGCTCTGCGCGCTCCCGGCCAGCTCGGCCTCGGGCGCGCCTACGTAGCGGGAGAGCTCGAGGTCGACGAGATCGACAAGGCGATCGCCGTGCTCGACGGCTGGAAGCCCCCGCCGCTTGGGCGTCGCGCGCGTCTGCGGTTGCTGATCGCGGCAATCGCGGCCTGCGGGATCACCCTGCCGCCGTCGCGCCCTCAGGCCGAGCTCCGCCCCCGAGGGGCGCGTCGCTCGAAGGCTCGCGACGCACGCTCGGTCCGCCATCACTATGACCTGCCACCGGAGTTTTTCGCCCTCTTTCTGGATCGCTCGATGACCTACAGCTGCGCGATCTTCTCGCGCGGCGCCGATTCGCTCGAGGCGGCCCAGGAGCAAAAGCTCGAGATGGTGTGCGAGAAGCTCGCGCTGGCGCCTGGCGAGCGCCTGCTCGACATCGGCTGCGGTTGGGGCAGCTTCGCCATCCACTCCGCCCAGCGCCACGGCGTCGAGGTCGTTGGCATCACCCTTTCGGAGCCTCAGGCAAGGGTTGCGCGCCAGCGAAGCGACGCGGCGGGCGTCGGCGATCGGGTCGAGATCCGAGTGATGGACTATCGCGATCTCGCCGGCGAGCGCTTCGACGCGATCGCCAGCATCGGCATGGTGGAACACGTCGGAGCGGAGCGAATCGACGTCTACGCTCAGCGTCTCGCGCGGCTGCTCGCACCGGGCGGGCGACTTCTCAATCACGGCATCGCCCGACTGCGACACACCGACCCGGAGGCCGGGCCGTTCTCGGAGCGCTACGTGTTTCCGGATGCCGACCCCCTGCACCTCTCGCGGGTCCTGCTCGCATTGGAGCGGGCGGGGTTCGTCGTCGCTCACGTCGAGAGCTTCGCCGACGACTACGCCGAGACCCTCCGGCACTGGGCGCAGCGGCTCGATCAGCATCGAGACGAAGCAGTGCTCGTCGCCGGCGAGGAGCGAGTCCGCGTGTGGCGGCTTTACCTGCGCGCCGCCCGAAACGGCTTCGAGAGTGGCTTCACCTCGATCTACCAGGTGCTCGCTTCGAAGGGTTGAGCCGCGCGGTCCGGCCCGCAACGTATTGAACCCGCGCCGGCGAGATAATCGACCTCGGTGGAGGTGGTTGCGGAACTCGAGACCGGGCGTGAGGCTTACGGTCGCCAGGCTTGGCGCCAGGCCCATGAAGCGCTGACGGTTGCCGACCGCTCGGCCCGGCTCGGCCCCTCCGACCTGGAGCTGCTCGCGACCTCGGCCTACATGCTCGGCCTCGAGCAGGAGTACCGGCAGGTCCTGGAACGCGCTTACCAGGCCTACCTCACCGATGAACAGCCGCTGCCGGCGCTCCACTGTGCCATCTGGATCGCGGTGAACCTCGCCCTCCGCGGTGAGCTCGGCCACGCCGGCGGGTGGCTCGACCGCGCCGAGCGACTGCTCGAGCGCGAGGGAAGCGATCGCGTCGAGCGCGGCTATCTCCTGATTCCGCGAGTCATCGAGCAGGAGTCGCAGGGCGAGCTGGAGCGCGCCGCGGCAAGCGCGGCCGAGGCGGCGACGATCGGCGAGCGCTTCGGCGATTTCGACCTGTTCTCGCTCGCCGCCTACGCGCAGGGAGGCGCCATGATCAGCCTTGGACGGCTCCGAGAGGGCCTGGCGCTCCTCGACATGGCGATGGCCACGGTGCTCGCGGGGGAGGCCTCTCCGGTGATCTCCGGAATCGTGTACTGCGGCGCGATCCTGGCCTGCGAGGAGGCGCACGAGCTTCGCCGCGCCCGGGAGTGGACGACCGCCCTTACCCGGTGGTGTGAGGGCCAACCGGATCTGGTCGCCTTCACCGGGCGCTGCCTGGTCCATCGCGCGCAGATCATGCGGATGGACGGCTCCTGGCAGGAGGCGATCGAGGAGGCGCGCCGGGCTGCCGAGCGCTGCTTGAAGGGAGAGAACCCGGTAGCCGCCGGCGAGGCTCACTACCAGCGGGGAGAGGTCCACCGCCTGCGCGGCGAGCATCCTGCGGCCGAGGAGGCTTATCGTGAGGCGAGCGGCCAAGGCTGGGAACCGCAGCCCGGGTTCGCTCTGCTGAGGCTGACGCAGGGCAACGGAAAGGCCGCGGAAGCGGCGATCCGCAGGGTGCTCTCGGAAGCCAGCGGCCCCGGCAAGCGAGCGGGTCTGCTTCCGGCGTACGTCGAGATCCTGGTCGCGGCCGGTGACCTCGAGGGGGCGGAGGAGGGCTGCGACGAGCTCGACTCGATCGCGGGCAGGGAGGAGGAGCCCGGCGGGCTCGCCGCCACGGCCGCGCAGGCACGCGGTCTGGTCGAGCTGACCGCGGGCCTCCCGGAGGCGGCACTCGCGGCGCTCCGCCATGCAGGCGAGCTCTGGCAGCAGTTCAGGGCCCCCTACGAGAGCGCCCGGACCCGAGAGCTGATCGGGCTCGCCTGCCGCAGCCTCGGGGACGAGGACAGTGCGAGGCTCGAGCTGGAAGCGGCCCGGGAGACCTTCGCGCGCCTCGGCGCCGCGACGGATCTCGCCCGGATCGAGGGACCGGCAGGTCTTGGCGTCACCGTCGATTCGCACGGGCTCAGCAAGCGCGAGCTGGAGGTGCTGCGCCTGCTCTGCGCCGGGGAGACGAACAGGGAGATCGCCGCAGGCCTGGTCGTCAGCGTCAGGACCGTCGACCGGCACGTGAGCAACCTGTACGCCAAGCTCGGCGTTTCCTCCCGAGCGGCGGCGACGACCTACGCGCACGAGCACGGCCTGATCTGATCGGCGAGTGGGTGAGATCACCCACTCGCTCGCGGCTCGCATTTGGGTGGTTCAGCCGATGTATGCGCGGCGGCCTCGGCGTAGGTTCGCGACCTGCAACCGAACGCCGAACCAGGAGTGCGAATGAAGCTCGAGCGCCGAGTCATAGTCGTCGGGGCCGGACCCGCGGGGATCGCCTCCGCCCTGGCCCTCAAGGACGCCGGGTTGGCCCCGGTGGTGCTCGACCAGGCCGACCGGGTCGCCTCCTCATGGCGCTCGCGATACGACGGTCTGCGGCTCAACACCTGGCGTCGCTTCTCACATCTGCCCGGCCGGCCGTTCCCGAAGGGCACGCCGACCTTCCCCAGCCGCGACCAACTGATCGCGCACGTCGAGCGCCACGCCGGCGAAGAGGGGATCGAGCTGCGTCCGGGCACGCGCGTCGAGCGGATCGAGCGGGGTGACGGGACATGGGTGGTTCACACCAGCGAGGGTGAGCTGCGCGCACCGCAGGTGATCGTCGCGCTGGGCCACGAACAGAGTCCGTTGATCCCCGACTGGCCCGGCCGCGACTCCTTCGAGGGAGCCCTGCTCCACTCGTCGCGATACAGGAACGCCGCGCCGTTCAAGGCTCAGAGGGTGCTGGTGGTGGGCCCCGGCAGCTCCGGGATGGAGATCGCCCACGAGCTGGCTCAGGGTGGCGCCGCCAGGGTTTGGCTTGCGGTCCGCACTCCACCGAACATCCTGCTGCGCCAGGGTCCCGGGCCGGTGCCCGGGGACCTGATCGGGACCTGGCTCTGGCACCTGCCGACCCGCGTCGCCGACCGGATCGCGCGCTTCGCCAGTCGGATGGACTTGGGCGACATGAGCGAGTACGGCCTGCCGGCGCCCGAACAGGGCGTGTTCACCGACGTGCGCCGGCGGGGGAAGGTGCCCGCGATCGTCGACGCCGAGGTGATCGAGGCCATCAAGGACGGTCGCATCGAGATCGTCGCCGCCGTCGAGTCGCTCGACTCGAGCGGGGTCGAACTGGCCGACGGGACGCGGCTCGAGCCGGCGTCGGTGATCTGCGCGACGGGATACCGGCGGGAGCTCGAGCCGCTGGTCGGCCACCTCGGGGTGCTCGACGACCGCGAGATGCCGAAGGCGATCGGGCCGCGCCCGGCCGCCGAGGGTCTGCGCTTCATCGGCTACCTGCCGCGTCCCGGCGGACTCGGCTACATGGGCAAGGAGGCGCGGCGGGCCGCGAGGGCGATCCACCGCGAGCTTCGCGAGGGACGACCCGTCGGGGTTGGCGGCATCACCGAACCGCCGCGCCCCGCGTTGAGCTCCGGGGCGGCTCGCCGCCCCTGACTGTGAATCGCGACGAGAGGAGGACGAGGATGGCAACGGAGACCAGGAACGCGGCGCCGGCGCTGAGCGGATGGCTGGACGAGACGCTGATGACGGCCTCCCCTGAAAGCGCTCGAGGAGATCGAGGAAATCGTCACCGACGTCGGTCGATCCCCCTGGTTGTGGGGCCATGCCGTCAGCTTCGACTTGGAGCGACGCAGCCACCGGGTGCTCTACAAGACCCCGCAGCTGGAGATAGCCCTGTTCGGCTGGGCGGCGGGCCAGGACACCGTCTTCCACGACCACGGCGGCGCGAGCGGAGCGGTGTTCATCTGCAGCGGCCTGCTGGTCGAGGACACGATCGAGGTCGTCGACGGACGGGTCGTCACTGAGCACACCCACACCCGGCGCGCGGAGACGGCATTCAGCTTCGGCTCCGACTGCATCCACCGAGTCAGGCACGAGCCCGACCACGGCGTCGCCCTATCGATTCACGCCTACACGCCGGCGGCCTCGGACCCGGTCGACTACGAGGTCCTTCCGGATCGGACGCTGCGCACCCTCGACGCGGTTCGCGAACTCCAGCCGGCGCCGGTCCACCCCCTCGCGATCGGACGGGCGCAGGCGTGAGCGACGGAGTGATCGAGGTTGCGGTCGACCATCGCTTCGCCGTCCCGCTCCGCGAGGGCTTCGACTACATCACGGACACCGCCAACTGGCCCGATTACTGGCCGGGCCTGGTCGCGATCGAGCCCGGGTCGCGCTGGCGGCAGCCCGGCGATCGCGCCAGACTGTCGCTGCGGCTGATGGGACGCCCCACCGAGCTCGCGATGACCCTTCGGAAGTTCGAGCCCAACAGGCTGGTCTCCTACAGAAGCGAGCAGCGCGGCCTCCCTGCCGCCGAGCACGAGCGGCACTTCTCCGAGGCCGGAGACGGGTTCGACTACCGGCTCGTGGTCAGGTACCGGCCACGGCGGGGACCGCGACGCTTGTTCGACCGGACTATCTTCCGCCGCGCGGTGAGGAAGGCATTGGAGGAGACGGTCGAGAACCTCGAGCGGCGCTTCGAGGATCGGGGGCGCGATGCCCCTGATTGACCTCTCCGCGCCGATCCGACCCGACTCGCCGGAGTACCCGGAACCGCTGCGTACCGAGATCGAGTTCCAGGACCACGCCCAGGGAGCGGCGGCGATCGAGACCATCTTCGGAGTCGACCGCGAGCTGCTTCGCGACGGCGAGGGCTGGACCACGGAGACCTTCCTCCGGTTCGGCACCCACAACTCGACCCACGTCGACGCGCCCTGGCATTACAACTCCACGATCGCCGGCCGGCCGGCGCAGACGATCGACCAGCTGCCTCTGGAGTGGTTCTACGCGCCGGGGGTCGTGATCGACGCGACCGATCGCGCCGATGGCGAGGAGCTCTCTGCCGCCGATGTCGAGGAGCGCCTGCCGCGCGAGCTGCGGGAGCTCGACATCGTCCTGGTTCGCACGGGACGCGATCGGTTCTACGACCAGCCCGACTACATCGCCCGTGGCCCCGGCGTCAGCGCCGAGGCGACTCGCTGGCTCTACGAGCGGGGTGTCCGGGTGATGGGGATCGACGCATGGGGCTGGGACGCCCCCCTGCACCTGCAGGCCGAGCGGGCGAAGACGGAGGGCAAACCGGGCATCTTCTGGGCGGCGCACCAGGTGGACCTGGCCTACTCGCAGATCGAGCGCCTCTTCAACCTCGGCTCGCTGCCGGACCAGGGCTTTCAGGTCGCTTGCTTCCCACTCCGGATCGAGGGCGGCAGCGCCGCTCCCGCCCGCGTCGTGGCGATCGTCCCCGACCAGCAGCGGGTCGAAGGGGTTCCGCGTACGTGAACTGCTCGCGCTCGTCCCGCTGGAGCGGCGACGCCGGCGCGTCCTGAGGGATACGGATGGAGCGCTACGGCGAGGACCTGGCGGCGATTCATGCGGCCGGATTCACCGCGATCGCGTCGGCCGCCGCCGCTGAGCTTCTGCCCCGCCTGGCGCCGGGCTCCAGGGTGCTCGAGCTCGGGTGCGGGGACGGAACGACCGCCCGCCTGCTCAGCGAGGCGGGTCACGATGTGCGAGCGCTGGACTCGTCGCCGGCGTTCATCGAGCTCGCCCGAGCGCGCGCGCCGCGGGCGAGCTTCGAGATCGGTTCGCTCGTCGACGCCCCGCTGCCGCCCGATTGCGACGCCGCGCTGGCGGTGGGGGAGGTGTTGGGCTACATCGCCCCGACCTCAGGTCGTGCTGCCGATCTGGATCGCGTGCTCGCCCGCATCGCCGGCGCCCTTCGTGTCGGAGGACTGTTCCTGTTCGACCTCGCCACGCCTCGCCGCGCGCCGGTCGCCGCCGAGCGAACCTGGACGGAAGGGGAGGGTTGGGCGGTGATGGTCGAGGTGAGCCGTGCGGGCGACGAGCTCAGGCGTCGAATCGTCAGCTTCCGCGATCGCGGCGGTGGCCGCTTTCGTCGCGGCGAGGAGCTGCACCGGCTGCGCCTTCATCGCCCCGCTGAGGTGCTGGGCGCGCTTCGCGCCGCCGGGTTCGCGGCGCACACCCTTCCCGGCGGCTACGCCGGAGAGCCGCTGCCGCGCGGTCTAACCGCATACCTCGCGCGCAAGCGCTGAGGTCCGAAGCCTCCGGCTAGTCAGCTGCCGCTGTCGGCAAGGCCGCCGGGGTCAGTGGCCTCAGGTGAGACGAAAGTGCCCGGTGTTGTCCTCATCGTCGCGAACCTTCTCCAAGCGACCCGCCTTGCGGGCGCGCACGAAGGCTTGCTTGAGGTCGGGTTTCTCGACCCCGAGCTTCCCGGCGACGTCCGCCCGGGTGAACTCGTCCTGGTCCAGTTGCTGCGCAGCCGTGATCAGCTGCTCTTCGGTGACATTCAATTGCATCGTTCTCCTTGGTGATCGCTCTCAGTTGCTGCGGGCTCGCGTGAGCATCCGCTCCGCGAGCTCCGACTCGCGTTGCAGCTCACGCAGCCGACCGGTGCTGGTCGGCTTCGGCCCGTGGACCCTTGCCCGGTAGAGCCTGTAGCGCTCGGTGGCATGCCGCGCGCTCGCCTCCAGCTCCTCGAGGCGCCGAGCATCGTTCACGAGTTGCGCTCCTCGCCGTTCGCGAGCCGCCGACGCGCGCGAGCGGCGCTCAGCTGGGCTCTGGCGCGCACCGCGCGGGAACCGACATCCGCCCGTCGTTGTTCATCGGAAGGGCTGTCGGATCGGTCGTCGGTATCGGCCTGCTGCGCTCTGTGGCGGGCTACCGCCGCGAGCAGCCGGAGGTGGGAGTCGGTCATCCGAGACGCCAATCTCGATCCCCTCGAGGATCGCTGCCGATGGAGGGAGGGAATCGAAGAGCCCCAGCAACAGTCGCATGACGATGATACCCGGTGGCGGCGGAATGGCGTGGAAGCGGGCTCTGGGCGGAAGCGCGCGCGTTGGCTGCCGACGAGGTTCGGGATATGCTGGCAGCGCCTGGGCTACTTAGACCAAAGGGCCCCATCGAGGTGGCGGACAGGAGGACCACACGCCGGGGATCTTCATCAGCTACCGCCGCGAAGAGACATCGGGTCATGCCGGGCGGCTCTACGACGAAATGGCCAGGCGCTTTGGCGAGGACCAGGTGTTCATGGACCTCGACATCGAACCGGGCGTTGACTTCGTCGAACAGATCAATGACTCGATCGGCTCCTGCCGGCTGCTGATCGCGCTCATCGGCCCCCGATGGACGACCATCGAGGACGCCGACGGCCGGCGCCGGCTCGACGATCCGAGTGACTTCATCGGTGTCGAAATCGAGGCGGCGCTACGGCGGCCCGAGGTTCGCGTAATCCCGGTCCTCGTGCAAGGGGCCCGGATGCCGGCCGTCGCCGAACTCCCTCGATCCCTCGCCGATCTCGCGCGGCGCAACGCGTTCGAGCTCAGCGACGCCCGCTGGAGCTATGACGTCGGGCGCCTGATGTCCACGGTGGAGCGGGTGCTCGCCGGGGGCGCGGGTCCATCCGAGGCCGTCGAGCGGCCGAAGCCGCCTGTCGCGGAAGCGGAAACGGGTGCTGGCCCCGCGCGATCTCGAGAGGGCGCCCGGCGATCGTGCGGCCGAGGAGCGCGAGCGGCCCGCCACAGCCCGGCCCTCGAGAGGCCGCTCGCGCCTCGTGATCGCCCTGGCGGCGATCGTCCTGGCCGTCGGCGTCGGGGTCGCGGCGGTCATCCTCTCCGGCTCGTCTGAATCCGGCGGCGAGCTCTACAGCGACAGTGAGGCGCACGTTTCGCCGGAGGGCATCGAGGTCTCGGATCTGCGGGCCACCGCCGACCACGACCCGGCGGAGGTCGGTGACGAAATCCAGGTCGACTTCTCGCTCAAGAACGTCGGCTCCGAGCCGGTCAGGTTCGACGAGACCTTCGTCGGTACCCGCGACCCGAGCGGTGCCCACGAGGACTTCGCGAACGAGAACCAAGGCGAGGTGCTCGACCCCGACGAGGTCCTGGAGATCAGTCGGACCCGCGTCCTCGACGCGCCCGGGACGTGGGAATTCTGGCCCTGTTACACGCTGCCCCGCGGGGAGTGTCCCGACGAGTGGCAGTCGTTTCAAGTCTCAGTCGGGCAATAGCTCGGCCGGCGTCAGATGACCCGGGCGCGACGGGGGCGATCGGCGGATACTCCTCGGGCGATGTCGCAGGAGAACGTCGAAGATCGTCAGGCGCGGGTTCGAAGCGTGGAACCGGCGAGACCTGACGACGTGGTTGGCCCTGTATCGCTCCGATGCCGTGGTCGACTGGTCACGATCGCGAGGTCCGTTCAAGGGGGTCTATCGCGGTCATCGCGAGCTGGAGACCTTCTGCAACGTGTTCTGGTCGACGTTCGAGGAGGTCCAGGTCGAGACGCACGACTTCATCCAGGCGGGCTCCGAAGTCGTGGTCCCGAACACCGTCCACTTTCGAGGGCGCGAGGGGATCGAAGTGACCGCGAGGAGCGCGTTCGTGCACACGGTCGAGAACGGGGAGATCACTTGCCTTCGGCTGTTCCAGGAGCGTGACGAGGCCCTCGAAGCCGCGGGCCTGCGGGGGTAGCTCGAGCGGCGCGGGAGCAGCTCGCCGGCCTGGCGCAGCTAGACGTTGCGCGAGGCGGCCAGGTCGACCAGTCGCGCCGGCGGCACCGCCGACGACGCCATGATCACGCAGGTCTGGTCTTCCTGAGTCCAGGTGACGATCGTGCGGTCGCCGGCCAGGGCGACGTTGTAGGTCTTGCCCTTGCGCGTCACCTGGCGGCCGGGCGGACTGTCGCCGAGGGCGTCGCCGGAGACGATCGCATAGCCGAGGCGCGCCCCCTCGGGGTTGCGATAGAAGACGGTGGTCACCGGCCGCTCGGAAAGCGTGTCATCGCGACGGCCGACGGCCTTCCAGCCGAACTTCTCCTCCCAGTCCGGGAACTCCAGGTTGCCGACCTCGGCGTCGAGCACCGGCGGCTCGCCGCCGCGCGGCGCCGGAGCGGCCTCGGTCGGGGTGAGTCGCGTGGCGGCGTAGACCTGGGCGAGCGACGGCTCCGTCTGGTCGCCCCCGGTCTCGAGCGTGATCGCGACGGCCGCCAGCGCCGCCGCTGCGGCGCCGGCCGCGACCAGACCCCAGCGGCCGCGGCGCCAGAAGGGCGCTCGCGCCGGGGCCGAGGCGCGTTCGCGCTCGCGCTCGATCGCCTCGCGCAGCGACTGCGGGGCCTGAACGTCAGCCACCGCGGCCGAGATCAGCGCTTTCCCCTCGCGCGCGAGCGCCAGTTCCTCTTCGGTGAGCGGGGTGTCGTTTTCGTCGGTCATCGGTTCAGCCTCTACCCATTCAGACGCCCTGCGGGGACGATCTCATCCCGCGGGCCACCTGCGCCCGCGCCCGGAACAGCCTCGAGGTGATTGTCGCCTCCTTGGTACCGAGTAGGTCGGCCGCCTCCGCGTAGCTGAGGCCGGCCACGTCGACCGCGACGAGGGCGTCGCGAAACGGCTCCGAGAGGCGAGCGATCACCGCGAACACCTCCCGCGCCTCGGCGGCCTGCTCGGGCCTGGTGGCCGACCTCGGGTCGACCGGCTCGAACCTGTCATCCAGCGCCTCGGGCGCCAGCCGCCGGGCGGCCGCGCGGCGCGAGCTGATGAAGGTGTTGCGCAGGACCTGGAGCAGATAGCCGAGATCATCTTCGTTCCGGATCCTCCGCGGCTTGGCGAGCACGCGGGCGAACGTCTCCTGCACGAGGTCCTCGGCCTCGGCGCGCGAACCGGACAGCGCCCACGCAGCGCGAAACAGGCGATCGATGTGATCGCCCAGGGTGTTGGGATCGAGCATCCGATCGCCGGCCGTCACGATGCCGAGCGTAATGCGCCGAGCACCGTTCGAGCCAGCCCGAGCTCGCCTCGTAGAAGCCGGCGCGAACGTCGAACATCTCAATCCTCTCGGAATCGCCATCGCCCGACCCGGAGGACGGGCCCCGGCTCGGTGAGCCGGCGCCCGCCCGCTCCGGACGGTCTTAGACGGACGCGCCGTCGACCAGAACCTGCAGCACTCCGGCGACACCGTTCGCGACCACGTTGTCCGTGCCCGCGAGGGTGTTGACCGAGAGTCCGTCGGTTGACTCCGCGTGCTTGACCGACACGGCCGTGGCCAGCCCGGTCACATCCGCACCGGACCCGTTGCCGTCGATGTTGATGTCGTCGTCGCCGTTCGTGGCGTTGACGACCACGCTGTCGATGGCCCCGTCGCCGGCGCTGCCGCCGAGCGTCCCGGCCAGGTCGAGGTTGGTCTGGGTCACGTCGGTGCCCGTGAGGTCGTTGACGGTGATGCTGTCGGCCCCACCGAGCGCGTTGTCATCGACGATCTCGACTCCGTCGGTGTCCATCGTGACGTTGCCCTGCGCGCGGAAGAACGTCAGCCGTCCTTCGTTCGCCGAGATCGTCACATTCTCGGTCCCCGCCGCGCCGTTGAACACCATCGTGTCGGTGCCGTCCTGGCCCTCGATCACGTCGCTGCCCTCGCCGTTGTCCCAGCGGAAGGTGTCGTTCCCCCGCCGAGGCGGGCGCTGTCGTTGCCCTTGCCGCCGTCGACCAGATCGTTGCCGTCGCCGCCGATGAACTTCTCGTTCTCGGCTGCGATTTGAACCTGGCCGCCCTGCAGCGAGTCGTTGCCGTCGCCGCCCGCGATCGTGGTCGGGATCGAGTCGGTGAAGGCGCCGTTCGCATCGTCGATGCGGGCGGAATCGTTGCCGTCGCCGATCTTGACCTTGATCGCCTCGACGTCGCCGCGCGCGAACGAGAGGTCGGCCGAGCCGTCGTCGCCGGCGTCGACCTGGACCGTGCTCGGGTCGCCGGCCTTCAGACGAAGCGCGAGCGCGTCGTTCTGATCGCCGCCCCTGACCTCGAGCGTGCCGCGATTGATCGCGGCCCGCAGGCCGTCGACCTTGTCGGAGCTCGCGCTCGAATGAGTCGGAACAGCGAGCGCCGCCAGCGCCGCGAGCGCGAGGGCGATCGTTGCCGTTGCAATCAGGTGGAGTGGCCGCGTGGGCCGTGAGTCGGTATGCATTTGAAGAGTACCTCCGGATTGTGGTTGTCGACCGCTGAATCGCGATCGAGTGCGTCTAAGGGCTAAGACGCCCACAACCCCCCAGTCCTTCCCGCGATCGGAACAAGCGCTCGGCGATCAGCCGCCGAGGCCGCGACCGCCGTCGACCGCCAGGCGCCGGCCGGCCATACGGTTTGGCGTCAGGCGACCGTTTCGCGGCGGTGCTTGGCGAAGAGCGCGAGCGCGTAGCTTCCGGCGGGGTGCTCGCGCATGCGCGAGACGAGCGCGGCCGTGTGGGCGGGCAGCACGTCGGGCTGGGGGAGCGAGACGCCGTACACCGGCGGCACGACGACCGAGGCCGAGAGCGCCGCGAAGGTGAGGTCGGCGGCGCCGAAGCGCTCGCCGCACAGGTGCTTGCGGCCGTCGGCGAGCAACTCGGCGACGAAGTCCAGCTCGCGCCAGACCGCGGCCTCGTCGTCGGCCTCGATCCCCGGGCGGATGGCAAGCTCGCGCCGCGCCCAGTGCACGGCGAGCGGCCACGCCAGGCGGAGGGCACGATCCTCCCAAGCCGGCACGCCCTGGTTGTTGAAGCGCAGCATGAGCTTGCGCTGGGCAAGCATGTGGATGTACATCAGCCGCCGACCCGTCGGCCCGAGTCCGTCGTCGAACCGCCGGCACAAGCGCTCGACCTCGGCGCGCTCCGTGGGCCGATCCGGAAACAGCCGGTGCTCGGGCGCCGTGCGCTCATCGACCCAGACGAGGATCTCCTTCGACTCGCCGAGCGCGCCCTGCGGTGTCACCAGAACCGGGACCGTGGACCCGCCGCCCGCCCGCCGGGCCGCGATGCGGTGGATGGCCTGAACGTGGCGCTCCTCGCGGTATGGGATCCCGGCGCGCTCGAGGGCCCAGCGCGCCTTCTCGCAGTAGTGGCTGATCGGGATCGTGACGAGCCGCAGCACCGAAGGAGGATAGGCCGCGCCTGCGCGGACGGACGCGGTTTCGTAGTCTGCTGAGCCGCGATTCCCGGCGGACCCGACGCGGCGCGCGCCGCCCGCGGCGAGATCCGTCCGGCAAGGGAAGTAGACACGCCGTGCGTTTCGCGCGTGGCGTCGGGAATGAAAGGGGGCGACTTGCGCCGTTTGATGATCCTCGTGGCGGGACTGCTCGCGGCGGGCGCGTTGGTGGCATCGCCCGCGGGGGCCCAGGAGGCGCCGATCTGCGTCAAGGTCCAGAAGAAGCTCGACGACGATCGCAACAACTGGATCGGGGCCAACCACGGCGACAGCGTCAGCGGCCTGCGCGGCAAGGACCACCTCTACGGTCGTCGCGGCGCTGACCTGCTCAACGGTGGGCGCGACAACGACGCCGTCGAGGGCGGCCAGGGCGACGACGTCCTCTGCGGCGGGCGCAGCGCCGACAAGCTCTACGGGGGCCCCGGCGACGACATCATCTACGGCGAGGAGGAGAACGACACCGTCTTCCCCGGCGCCGGAGACGACAGGGTGCTCGGTAGCGCCGGCGACGACCGGATCCTCGGCTGGGGGATGGAGGATGGCGCCTACACCGAGGACGGGATCGACATCCTCAACGGTGGCCATCACGACGACGTGCTCCAGGCCGGAGGCGCCGACCTGCTCTACGGGCACAACCACGCCGACCTGTTGTTCACCCGGACGCCCGAGATGCGCCGAGGGTGATGGACGGCGAGGGCAACAACGACACGATCATCGGCTCCGACCTCGCCGACACGCTGATCGGGGGCGAGGGCAGGGACAGGGTCTTCGGGGGCCTCGGCGACGACCTGATCCTCGCGGCGGGCAACAACGACCGGCTCTTCGGCGAGGGCGGCGACGACCGCCTCAACGCCGGCAAGGGCTTCGACTTCCTCGACGGCGGCAGCGGCGGAGACGTCTGCGACGGCGGCGCTCACGACCTCCCGGACGACAAGTTCGACTCCTCCTGCGAGCGGGTCGAGAACCGCCCGCGGCTCAAGCGCGGCGAGCGCCGCGTCAAGTCCCGGATCAAGCTGACGGCGCTGCGCCGCAGCGGCGCCAAGGGAAAGGTGACCTCGGCGAGCGCCGGGTGCGAGGGCGCGGACCGGAAGATCCGGCTTCAGCGCTACGAGGATTTCATCACCGGACTGGTGGCGACGACGACAACGAACGACCGCGGCAGGTGGAGGATCAGACGCTCGCTGAGGTCCGGCTGCGACTTCGCCGAGGTCGACGGCGGCTCCGGCCGCCGCTACGACGTCTCGCGCAACAGGGCGACTGTGAGGACTGGCGCGAATCCGGCGCCTGAGGCCATCGGCGCCGGCCTGGGACACGGGCTGGAGCTGACACTGAAATGCGGGGAGGGGAGCTTCGATGCCCGAGGGTACGGATGCAACGTTCTATCGCTCGCCCGCCGCCGCCATCGCGGCACCGCCGGAGAAGGCTCGCCTACGTCGCGGCGTTCGATCCGGCCGGCGAACAACGCGACGCCATGACCGTCGTCGATTGCGACGCGGAATCGTCCAGCTACGGACAGGTGGTCGGGTGGACGGAGCTGACGACAGCGGGCAACGAGCTCCATCACTTCGGCTGGAACGCCTGCTCCAGCGCGCTCTGCCACGAGGGTCACGATGGCGCGCTCGAGCGCCGCTACCTGATCGTGCCGGGCCTGCGATCCTCGCGCACCCACGTGCTCGACACCGGGCCGGACCCACGGCAGCCGCGGGTCGTGCGCACGATCGAGCCCGAGGAGCTCGCCGAGAAGGCCGGCTACTCGCGCCCCCACACCGTGCACTGCGGACCCGGCGGAATCTTCATGTCCAACCTCGGCGCCGCCGACGGCGACGAGGGGCCGGGCGGGGTGGCGCTGATCGACCACGATACCTTCGAGGTCACCGGCGCCTGGGAGACCGACCGTGGCGAGCAGTACTTCGCGTACGACCTCTGGTGGCACTTGAACGACGACGTGGCAGTGACCTCCGAGTGGGCGACGCCGGCGATGATCGAGGACGGCCTGAACCCCGAAGACCTCCTCGGTAAGCGGTTCGGGCACCATCTCGACTTCTGGAGCCTCTCCGAGGGGAAGCTGATCCAGCGGGTCGACCTGGGCGACGAGCATCAGATGGTGCTCGAGGTGAGGCCCGCTCACGACCCCCGCAAGACCTGGGGCTTCGTCTGCGTGGTGATCAGCGTCGAGGACCTGTCCGCGTCGGTGTGGCTGTGGCACCGCGAGGGTGAGCGCTGGACGGTGAAGAAGGTGATCACCATCCCCGCCGAGCCGGCCGAGGCCGACCAGCTGCCGCCCGCGCTCCAGCCGTTCGGCGCGGTTCCACCGCTGGTGACCGACATCGACCTGTCGGTCGACGATCGCTGGCTGTACGTGTCGTGCTGGGGGACCGGCGAGCTCAAGCAGTACGACGTCAGCGATCCGCATAATCCCAAGGAGACGGGTTCGGTGCGCCTGGGTGGCATCGTCCGCCGCACGCCCCATCCGGCGGCCCCCGAGCTGGAGCTGCGGGGCGCGCCTCAGATGATTGAGGTCAGCCGCGACGGCCGCCGGGTGTACGCGACCAATTCGCTCTACGCGTCCTGGGACGAGATCTTCTATCCGGACGGCGTGGGCGCCTGGATGGCCCGCATCGATGCGGACACGGAAGCCGGCGGCATGAGCCTCGACCAGCGCTTCTTCCCGCACGGCGACGACTTCCGCGGGCTGCGGGTGCACCAGACCCGCCTCCAGGCCGGGGATGCCTCGAGCGATTCCTACTGCTTCGTGGACTAGCGCGCCCGTTGAGCCGCTATTCGCGGAACTGCTCGGGGCATTCGCTCGAGGAGGCCCTTCGTACCCGGGCGCGCTCGGCTCTTGCGCCGTGTGGTTGGTGGACAGTACCATGTTGTCGACCCGTGGCGGGTACTGGGTGGCGACTCTTTCGTCGTCGTGCTCTTGCCTGGGGCTCCGGTCGAGCTCTCATAAGAGAGGGCGAAGCTGGGACGGGTCGGCGTGCCTACCAGCGTTCGCTGCCCGGCTCGCCCTTGAACGGGCCCTGCGACTCGGCGGTGACTCAGCCGCCGTAGAAGCCGACGGCCTGCGGCCTGACGCGCTCGTCGCCGAGATAGGCGGCGTCGACCCGGCCCGCATAGAAGGCGATCGAGTCGCGCAGCGCTCGAAGGTCGGCTTCTGCTTTGCAAGAGCTCCAGGCCTGGCGTGGGTGGATCTTTGGCCCGACGATCGGCGTCGAAGTAGGATGTGGTGCTCTTCCACTCGCATCCGGTCGTTCCTCTTGGCTGGAACCAGCCTGTCGGTGCGCATCTGCTCGCGCGGCAGCGAGACGGTCGGCGCGCCGACCGGCTCCAGAAACGCGCACGGGCGCGGTCGGACTCTGTCAGTGACTCGCTGTCCAGCTCAGACGCGGACGCGTGGGTCGAGCGGCTCGATCCTGCGGCGGGCGTGGTAGCTTGAGAACTGACTGGAAGGGGCGCCC
>CAVWYT010000015.1:0-23018 GCA_963759295.1 uncultured Solirubrobacterales bacterium
GGCGGCTCGCTGCTGCTGCTGCTGCTCTACCGCGCCTTCACCGGGGGCACCGCGGCCCGCGGGCGAGTCTAGGCTGAGCCCGGGCATAAGCGCTCGGTAGCGGCTCGGACGGGGGGCTCCGGCGCTGGAGCCCGGGGGGGTGGAGGGTGCACACGCCCGGCTAGCGTGGCGCCGCAACCCGCCGCCCGCGCCGCGTCACCGGCGCGGCTACGGTGTTGAGCGGTGCAGATGAGGATTCGAGGCCAGGTCCGGTTTGCCCTGCTCGCGAGCCTGCTGGCGCTCGCGGTGGCGCCGGCGGCGGCGAGCGCGGCGGCGTACGCGCCCCCGCACGACCGCGCCTTCCACGGGGTCTCCGACACCGGCCGGATCGCCGACTTCGACGACTTCGCCGACGAGGTCGGCGCCCATCCGGCGCTGCTTCAGGACTTCTTTCACTGGCGGGTGCCGCTGACCACCGGCGCCCTCTATCGCTGGGGGGCGACCGACACCCGCGGCGTGCTCAGCCTCTCGACCGCGACCGGGGCCGGCGAGGAGATGATCACCCCGCGCCAGATCGCGACCGGCAAGGACGACCGCTACATGCTGCGCCTCGCCGCGACGATCGAGGAGACCGGACAGACGGTCTACATCCGGCTGATGGCGGAGATGAACGGTCACTGGAACGCCTACTCGGCGTACAACGCCGACGGCTCGGCTCGCCACCACGGGCACTCGGCGCGCTGGTACCGGCTCGCCTGGCGGCGGTTCACGCTCATCCTCCGCGGCGGCTCGCGCGCCCGGATCAACGAGCGGCTCGTCCGCATGGGCCTGCCGCGGATCCTGCGCGCCAAGTCGCAGCACGACCCCGTCTACGAGGGCGGGGCGGACGGCATCCCGCTGCCCGTTGCGCCGCGGATGCCCGAGCCGCGGGTGGCGATGATGTGGGTGCCGCAGAGCTTCGGATCGCCGAACATCAACGGCAACCAGCCCGCCGACTACTGGCCCGGCCGGCGCTACGTCGACTGGGTCGGACTCGACATCTACTCGAAGTTCGCCGGCGCCTTCGACGACGCCGTCGCCTTCTTCAACCGCTATGACAAGTGGCCGTTCGTGATCGGCGAGTACGGCCCCTGGGACAACGATTACGGCGGCACGTTCAGCGGCGGCCTGCTGCGATGGGCCGAGAGCCACGAGCGGGTGAAGGCGCTCATCTACTACCGCGGCGTCGACCCCGACAACGCCTTCAACCTCAAGTACTACCCGGGCGCCGAGCGGGCGCTGCGACACCACCTCGCCAAGAACCACTGGCTCGAGTACGCGCCCGGCGTCAAGCAGCTCACCGACCCGCCGGCGCCGGAGACGACCGCGCGCCCCGAGCCGCGCACCGCACCACCGCAGCGCTAGCGGCGGCCGCTTCGCCGTCCGCCGGTCGTCGAGGTGGTTGCAGCCCGGGTTGCCGTCCCCGCTGTCGGGTTTGGCCGCCCGGGGACGCTGGCTTAAGTTTGAGCCGCGATGAGCGCCCAGGCTGCGATCGACGTCGAGGGCCTGCGGGTCGTCCGCGGCCACAACGTGGTGATCCCGGACCTCTCGGTCCAGATCGCACCCGGCACCGTCACCGGCCTGCTCGGCCCCAGCGGCACCGGCAAGACGACGCTGATCCGAGCGATCGTCGGCGTCCAGATCGTCGCCGGCGGCAGGGTCACGGTCCTCGGCCGCCCGGCGGGCTCGGCCGAGCTCCGCGAACGGGTCGGGTACGTCACCCAGGCTCCCTCGGTGTACGCCGACCTCAGCGTGCGCGAGAACCTGCGCTACTTCGCGCGCGTCGGCGGCGCGGACGCCTCCCGCGTCGAGGAGACGATCGCGGACGTGCACCTCGAGGAGCTCGCCGACCGGGTCGTGCGCGACTCCTCCGGCGGGCAGCGCGCCCGGGTCTCGCTGGCGACCGCGCTGCTCTCCCGGCCCGAGCTCCTGGTCCTCGACGAGCCCACCGTGGGGCTCGACCCCGTGCTCCGAGTGGAGCTCTGGGAGCTGTTCGCGCGCCTCGCCGAGTCCGGGACCACGCTGCTCGTCTCCTCGCACGTGATGGACGAGGCGATCCATTGCGACCGGCTGCTGTTGATGCGCGACGGCGGGATCCTCGCCGCGGCATCCCCCGCCGAGCTCTTGGAGCGCACCGGCGCCGAGGACCTCGAGTCCGCGTTTCTCGCCCTGATCAGGGGGCGCGCGTGAGCGCGACGGCCACCGCGGCCACCGCCGTTCGGGTCCTCACCCAGCTTCGCCGCGACCCGCGCACGCTCGCGCTCTTGATCGTGGTGCCCTGCGTGCTGGTCGCGCTGCTCAAGTGGGTCTTCGACGGCCAGCCGCAGACGTTCGATCGCATCGGCGGGCCGCTGGTCGGCCTCTTCCCGCTGATCACGATGTTCCTGGTGACCTCGATCACGATGCTGCGGGAGCGGACCACCGGGACCCTCGAGCGGCTGATGACGATGCCGCTCGCGAAGCTCGACCTGCTGCTCGGCTACGGCCTCGCCTTCGCCGTCGTCGCCGCGGTGCAGGGAACGGTCGTCTCCGCGGTCGCCTTCGCCCTGCTCGACCTCGACGTCGCCGGCTCGGTGTTCGCGGTCTTCCTGCTCGCGATCGCCAACGCCCTGCTGGGCATGGCCCTGGGGCTGTTCGCCAGCGCCTTCGCGACGACCGAGTTTCAGGCGGTCCAGTTCATGCCCGCGTTCATCTTCCCGCAGCTCCTGCTCTGCGGCCTGTTCGTCGCTCGCGACCAGATGGCCCCCGCGCTCGAGGCGATCTCGTGGGCGCTGCCGATGACCTACGCATACGACGCGCTCGAGCGCGTCAGCGTCGACGGGTCGCTCGGCGCGGGCGGGGCCGTCGACGTCGCGGTCACGATCGCGGCGATGCTGCTCTCGCTCGCGCTCGGGGCCCTGACCCTGCGGCGCCGAACCGCCTGACGGCGTTGCAGCGGTTAGAGGGTCTAGCGTCCGTCCAAGCTCGCTTCGATGAAGTACCAGGGAGGAGATAGACAAACGTGAGCACGCTCGTTCCCCGACGGATCGCTGTTCTGCCGGCAATTCTGTTGAGCTCATTGGCCCTGACCTATGTGGCTGTCGGCCCGCCGGCTGCCTTGGCCGGCGACAAGGCCCGCGCTGAAAGGGCGGTCAAGACGGAGGTCAAGGACAAATGGGAATGGTTCTCGGGAAAGCAGATCTTCCCGGATTGCACGAAGCTCACGAAGACGCGGTTTACGTGCGATTGGTATGCCGAGAATCCTGCCCTCGATACGTGGGCCGCAGGCGGGGCTAGGGTCGAGATCCGCGAGCACGGCGTAAACGCCAAGCTCCGCCGCTTCGAGTGCCATAACGCCGGGGGGCAGTGCTAGGAGGCCGTGGAGCCTGGGCGCAGGGGACGGGGTGGCCGGCAATTGCTCGACGTGACGACCTTCTGCCTGCTTCACGGCAACTGGCACGGCCCCTGGTGCTGGGACGCGTTGATCGCCGAGCTCGAGGCGCGCGGTCACGCGGCGGTCGCGCCCGAGCTGCCGATCGACGATCCCGAGACCGGTTGGGAGGAGCGCGCCGCGCCGGCGCTCTCCGCGCTCGGGGGCGTCGCCGGCCCGGTGGCGATCGTCGTCCACTCGGGCTCGTCGGGATACGGGGCGCTGGTCGCGGCGCGCCTCGACGATCCGCTGCTGGTCTACCTGTGCCCGAGGCTGAACCCGTTCCCCTCCCCGGCCGACGCGCCCGAGGTCTTCAGGCCCGGGTTTCCGTTTCCGCCGCGCCGCCCCGACGGGGCGAACGTCTGGGAGCGCGAGGCGGCGATCGAGGCGATGTACCCGCGCCTCTCGCGAGCTAAGGCCGAGGAGCTGGCGGACCGGCTCCGTCCGGCGGCTCCGCCGGCCGGCGAGTTCCCGCTGCCCGGTCACCCCGACGTGGCCACGTCGCTGATCTACGCGAGCGAGGACGAGTTCTTCGAGCCCGGCTGGGAGCGATTCATGGCGCGCGAATTGCTCGGCGTGGAACCGATCGAGATCCCGGGTGGTCACTTCCCGATGGTCGAGAACCCGAAGCGCCTCGCCGACCTCCTCGATCGCCTGGCGCACGAGCACGTCTCAGTGAATGAGCGCCGCCGGATACGGCCCTCGTGAGCGCGGTCAACGCTCGGATATCGTCGGCGAGTGCAGCTGGACCGAACCCGTGCCAGCCAGCTTCGGAAGCCGACGGGCCCGCTTGGGCTCGTGGTCGGCGCGCTGATGAATCGCGGCAACCGGCCGATCAACCGGGCCGCGATCGAGGCGCTCGAGCTCGGGCCGACGGATAGGGTGATCGAGGTCGGCTTCGGCGGTGGCGTTGCCCTGAACGAGTTGCTGCGGCGGACCGACGGCGGCGTGGTCGGGATCGAGACCTCGCAGGCGATGCTGAAGCGGGCGCGGTGGCGCTTTCGCCGCGCGCTGAGGGCGGGCAGACTGGAGCTCGCGGATGCCGACGTCGCTCGGCTTCCCCACGCGGACGAATCGTTCGATCGAGCCCTCGCGGTGCAGACGATCTACTTCTGGCCCAACGTCGAAGGCGGGTTGCGGGAGCTGCGCCGCGTGCTGCGCGCGGGCGGCAGGCTCGTGTTGGCGACGGCGCCCAAGGAAGTGATGGACAGGCGTGAGTTCACGCAACACGGTTTTCGCAAGTTCACCGAGGACGAGCTGGGGGACCTGATGTCCGGCGCAGGTTTCGAGCGCGTCGGAGTTCGCCGCCGGGGCGCCCAGGTGATCACGACCGGGACTCGGGCCGAACCCTGAGCGATTGAGACCGCCGGCCCGGCCCACGGGACCGAGCCGGCGGTAAGAGGAGTCGAGCCGGCGGGTCAGACCGCCGGAGCCAGCTCCTCCTCTGAAGTCGGCTCCTCCACCACTTCTTCCTGCTCGACCTGCTGGGCGGTCGAGGAGACGCACTTCCCGAACGCCTTGCGCTCCGCGGCATTGGGGTTCTCACCCTCCGGGGCGTTGTTCTCGACCTCCGAGACGCCGTTGCCCCAGGTCGCCAGGAAGAGCTCCAGATCGGCCGAGCGGCAGCGCGACACTGCTGAGCAGCGGTCTGGAACGCGTCGACGTCGTCCTCGATCTGGGGCCCCACCTTGCTGCTCACGCACTTGCCGAAGGCGTTGCGCATGAAGCCCTGGCCGTTGAGCGGTGCCTGCTCGCTGTGGGGCAGATTCGTCCCGTACTGCTCGATAAAAGCTCAGGGGACCGAGGAGTCCATGTCGCGCTCATAGGCACACTCCTGCGCGGCGTTCTGAAACTCACCGTTGACCTCGGAGCCCGTCTCGCGCATGCAGTTGCGCATCGCGTGCTCGCCGGCCTCGTCGCCGAAATCAGCCCGGAAGGCGCCGCTGTCGGCCCGCTTCTCCGCGGTGCACTGCTTCGCCGTCAGGCTCTTCACCGTGACCTTGCCGTGGCCGTTCCCGGCGATCGCGGTCGCCACGGGCAGCGCGATCGCCACAGCGAGAGCAAGTGCGATCGTGATTGGTCGTTTCATGGGTGAGTTCCCTTCGCCCCTTGTGATCATTGGTCTCGCGAGTGTAAACGTCGCGGGAGCTCAAAGGTTGCGCCGGGAGCTGACGGTCAACTCCATGCAGGATCCGGCGGCGCTCGCGAATCCTTCCGCCCACCCGAGCCCGGATGATCCGACTTCGTTCAGCTCACGATCGCGACGAACGCAGCTTCGCCCGGCCCTCGGCGAGCGAGCGGTTAACCTTGGTCAACCGACGCGATCGGATCCGGTTCGCGGGAATCGGGTCGCCGACGTTTCCCGGTGTCGTCGGCGGGAGAATCGGTTAGGGGCCAACGATGCGCCGCGAGCAGGCGGATCGGTCAGGAGGAAGAGATGCACCGAGCGTTCCGTTTGCCGTCGAGGCTCGTCGTCGCGATTTTCGCGCTGCTCGCCTGCTTGCTCGTGGCCCCGGCCGCCGTTGCAGCCACGAACGGCGGCCTCGAGGCGAAGATCACCCGGCAGAAGCAGGGGATCCCGACGATCGAGGCCGGCGACTACAAGAGCCTCGGCTTCGGCTACGGCTACGTGATGGCCCAGGACGAGATCTGCACCCTCGCCGACTCCTACCTCACCTCACAGGCGGTGCGCTCGCGCTACTTCGGCGCCGACGCAAAGAGCCCGGAGGGCTTCACCAATCTCGACTCCGACCTCTTCTACCAGCAGATCAGGGACCAGCACACGGTCGAGGACCTGATGCACGCCAAGGGCAAGCAGGCGATCCAGCCCGAGGTCAAGCGGATGGTCAAGGGCTACGTCAAGGGCTACAACGCTTACCTCAAGAAGACCGGGGTGGCGAAGATCTCCGATCCGACCTGCGCCGGCAAGCCCTGGGTGAAGCCGATCACGACCGTGGACGCGTACCGGCGCTTCTATGAGCTCACCCTCTACGGCAGCTCCGGCGTCGCGATCGATGGCATCTCCGAGGCACAGCCGCCGAACGGATCGGCGCGGCCGACCCGCGACGAGGCGAGCTCGGAAGCCCCGGCGGCCTCGGAGGAGGAAGTGCAGGCGCTCGGCGACGCGCTCGATTTCAGCGACGCCGGGTCCAACGGCTGGGGGCTGGGCAGCGACGCGACGAAGAAGGGCGGCGGCATCCTGCTCGCCAACCCCCACTTCCCCTGGCAGGGCCCGCGGCGCTTCTATCAGGCCCACCTGGTGATCCAGGGTGAGCTCAACGTCTCCGGCGCCAGCCTGCTCGGCTCGCCGGTGATCCTGATCGGCCACAACCAGAAGCTCGCCTGGACGCACACCGTCTCCACGGCCTACCGCTTCACCCCGTTCCAGCTCAAGCTGGCGCCCGGCGACCCGACCAGCTACCTGGTCGACGGCGAGCCGGTGGCGATGGACCGCCACCAGGTGACGGTGCAGGTGAAGCAGGCCGACGGCTCGCTGGCGCCGGTCTCGCGGACGCTCTACTCAACCCGCTACGGGCCGGTGACGACGCGGATCGCGGACCAGTCGCTGTTCGATTGGACCAACCAGAGCGCGTTTGCGTTGTTCGACGCCAACGCGCACAACTTTCGCCTTCTCAACCACTTCTTCGACACCGATCGAGCCGACTCGACCAAGGAGCTGCTCAGGATCCTGAAGAAGTATCAGGGGATTCCGTGGGTGAACACGATCGCCTCGGACTCCAAGGGACGGGCGTTTTATGCCGACATCGGCTCGATTCCCAACGTCTCCAACGACAAGGCCGTGAACTGCGGCTCCTCGCTGGGAGGGCTGACCTTCCCGCAGGTCGGCCTCCCGGTCCTCGACGGTTCGCGCTCGGAGTGCGCGATGAGCACCGATCCGGACTCCGCGGCGCCAGGGATCATGGGCGCCTCGAAGGAGCCGTTCATGTTCCGGCGCGACTACGTCGCCAACAGCAACGACTCCTACTGGCTGACCAACGCCGAGCAGCCGCTCGAGGGCTATCCGCGAATCATCGGCTCCGAGCGCACCCAGCGCTCGCTGCGCACCCGGCTCGGCCTGCTGATGATCATCGAGCGGCTCGCCGGCAGCGACGGGTTGGCGGGCAACAAGTTCACCCGCAAGAACGTGCAGACGCTCGTCTTTCAGAACCGCCAGTACGCGGGCGAGCTCTGGCGTGATCAGCTGGTCGCCTACTGCAACGCGCACCCGACGATGAACGGCTCAAGCGGACCGGTCGACGTGAGCGAGGCCTGCGCTGCGCTCGCCAACTGGGATCTGCACGTCGATCTCGACAGCCGCGGGGCGCTCCTGTTCACGCGCTTCCTCGATCGTTTCGGGGCCAGCACGGCGCGGTTCGCAAACCCGTTCCAAGCCGCCGATCCGGTCAACACGCCGAACGGCCTCAACACCTCGAGCAGCGAGCTTGAGACTGCGCTCGCCGACGCGGTCACCGATCTGCGGTCGGCGAACATCCCGCTCGACGCCCCCTATGGCCAGTTCCACTGGGAGCCGAGGGGAAGCGAGCGGATCCCGATCCACGGTGGCGAGGGCGAGGAGGGCGTGTTCAACGCGATCTCCGACGTGTTCACACCGGGTGTCGGCTTCGACGACATCACCCATGGCTCGAGCTTCGTGATGGTGACGAGCTTCGAGAAGGGCTGCCCGAAGGATCGCTCGATCCTCACCTATTCGCTGTCGGAGAACCGGAACTCCAAGCACTATTCCGACCAGACGCGGATGTTTTCGCAGAAGAAGTGGGTCGACCCGCCGTTCTGCCCCCGCGAGGTGGAGAAGACCGCGAAGAGCGTCAAGGTGCTGCGCGGCAACTAGCCCGCTGAGGCTGCCCGCACGCCAAACCATCTCACGAGACTGATAGTCCCGCGCTCCGATCGCGCGAACGCAGCTTCGCCCGGCCCTCGGCGAGCGAGCGGTTGACCTTCGTGTACGTCCAGCCGCAGAGCGCGCAGATCTCGCCGTAGGAGTAGCCCTGCGCCTGGAGCAGGATCGCGATCCGCTCGGCCGGCTTGAGCTCGGCGAGCGCGCCGCGCGCCTCGAGCGACGCGCTCGCGGCGCTCCGCGAGCTCGGCCGGGTCCGGGTGCTCGCCGGCGAGCGCGTCGAGGGGGTCGGCCGCGAGCCGGGTCGCCGGCGGCGGGGCCCCGACGGCGCGCTCGCGGGCCCGGCGAACGGCGAGCGCCTCGTTGCGGGTGACGACGCGCATCCAGGCGATCAGCCGGTCGGGATCCAGCGACGGGGCCTTGGTGAGCAGGATCTCCGCCGCGCGCTGGAGGGCGTCCTCGGCGTCCTCGGAGCAGATCGAGACGCGCCGCGCGGCGCGTTGCAGCGCGGCGCGGTGGGCGCCCAGCAGCTCGACCGCGGCCCGGGCGCGCTCGCGATCGCCGCTTGCAGCATCCACGCCGATGACAAGCCCGAGCGCCGCATCGGCGCCCCCCGCGCCGGTATCCTCGCGCGACCATGAGCACCTGCATCGTCACCGGCGGCGCCGGTTTCCTCGGCTCGCACATGTGCGACTACCTGCTCGAGCGCGGCCAGCGGGTGATCTGCGTCGACAACCTCGACACCGGCTCGCTGCAGAACATCCAGCACATCCGCTCGCCGGACTTCGCCTTCGTCCAGCACGACCTGACCGAGCCGTTCTACATCGACGAGCCGGTCGACTTCGTCTACCACCTCGCCTCGCCGGCGAGCCCGATCGACTACCTGCGCCTGCCGCTGCACACGCTCAAGGTCGGCTCCTACGGCACCCACCACATGCTCGGCCTGGCGAAGCTGCACCGGGCGCGGTTCGTGCTCGCCTCGACCTCGGAGGTCTACGGCGACCCGCAGGTCCACCCGCAGCCGGAGTCCTACTGGGGCCACGTCAACCCGATCGGCCCGCGCGGCGTCTACGACGAGGCGAAGCGCTACGCCGAGGCGCTGACGATGGCCTACCACCGCCAGCAGGGCGTCGACACCGGGATCGTCCGCACCTTCAACACCTACGGGTCGAGGATGAGGCCCCACGACGGCCGCGCGATCCCGACCTTCCTGCGCCAGGCGCTTCAGGACAAGCCGCTGACCGTGTTCGGCGACGGCAGCCAGACGCGCAGCTTCTGCTACGTCGACGACCAGATCCGCGGCTACGTCGCGATGGCCGAGTCCGACGTCCACGAGCCGGTCAACATCGGCAACTCCGACGAGTTCACCCTGCTCGAGCTCGCCCAGGTGGTGATCGAGGTCACCGAGTCGCGCTCGGAGATCGTCTTCGAGGCGCTGCCCATCGACGATCCGCAGGTGCGCCAGCCCGAGATCACCCGCGCCAAGCAGCTGCTCGGCTGGGAGCCGCAGATCGAGCTGCGCGAGGGCCTGCGGATGACGATCGAGCAGACCGGGGTCGAGCGGCTCGTCGGCACCGGCGATTAGCCGGCCCGGACCGGCGCCGGCCGCGATGGGGCGCCCGGAGGACAAGCTGGCGATCGCGCACCTGACCGCGACCTTCCCGCCCTATCCGGGCGGCGCCGGCAACACGGCGTTTCGGTTCGCGCGCGAGCAGGCGGCGCGCGGGCACCGGGTCGAGGTGTTCACGGCGCCGGCCCCCGGCGAGCCGCCGGATCCCGGCGCGGCGGTCGGTCCACCGCATCGAGCCGGCGTTCGCGATCGGCAACGCGCCGCTGATCCCCGCGCTGGCGGGGATCGAGGGCTTCGACGTCGTCCACCTGCACTACCCGTTCATCTTCGGCTCCGAGCTGACCCTGCTCGGCCGGCTGCGGCGGCGCCGGCGCGAGCAGGCGCTGCTCGTCCACTACAAGAACCGGCTCGTCGGCAAGGGCGCGCGCGGGGCGCTGTTCGAGCTCTACGAGCACTCGGTCGCCCCGGCGCTGATCCGCGCCGCCGACCGGGTCTGCGTGCTCTCGCCCGACCACGCCGCGTCGGTGCCCGTACCTGGCGCGCGTCGGCGGGCGCGATCCGGCGAAGCTGGTCGAGATGCCGAACGGCGTCGACGCGGAGCTGTTCTCGCCCGGAGCGGACGCGGGCGGGCTCGCGCGAGCGGCTCGGGATCCCGCGCCGACGCGGTGGTCGCCGCGTTCGTCGCCACCCTCGACCGCGCGCACCACTTCAAGCGCCTCGACGTCGCGATCGACGGCCTCGCACGACTGGGCGACGAGCGCGTCCACCTCGTCGTCGCGGGCGGCGGCGAGCTACTCGAAGGCTTCCGCGCCCGGGCCTCCGAGGCCGGGGTCGCCGACCGGGTCCATTTCCTCGGCGCCGTCCCCCACGCCGAGCTGCCGGACGTTCTGCGCGCCGCCGACCTCTTCCTGCTCACGACCGAGCCGCCGGAGTCGTTCGGGATCGTCCTGATCGAGGCGATGGCCTGCGGGCTGCCGGCGATCGCGACCGACTACCCGGGGGTGCGGGCGGTGATCGACGAGGGCGAGACCGGGGTGCTGGTGCCGGCGCGGCGACCCCGGCGCGGTCGCCGCGGCGCTGCGCGCCCTGATCGACGCCGGCCCCGAGCGCCGCGCCGCGCTCGGCGAGCGCCGGGCGGGCGAAGGCGGTGCGCGAGTGGAGCTGGCCGAAGCTCGTCGACCGCATGGACGGCGCCTACGCGAGGCGATCGCGGCGCGGCGCCGGAGAGCTGCGGCGATGAGCCGCAGGGTCCTCCTGGTCGCCTACTTCTACCCGCCCTGCCGCGACACCGGCGTGCTGCGACCGGCGGCGATGGCGAAGTGGCTGCGGCGGCTCGGCCACGAGGTCACCGTGCTCACCACGTCGGCCTACGGCCCCACCGACGAGCCCGGCGTCGTCCAGACGCGCCGACGCGCAGCGCTGGCGCGCGCGGCTGCACGGGTCGGACCGGATCGACGCGCTCTTCGACTCGCCGACCTACAGCGGGCGCCCGCACCCGCTGAGCAGGCTCCTCGTGCCCGAGGCGCTGGTCGCGGCCTGGATGCCGTTCGCGCGCTCGCGGGCGCTCGCGCTCCAGCGCCGGCGCGGATTCGACTGCGTGATCACCACCTCGCCTCCGGAGTCCGCGCACGCCGTCGGGATCGCCCTGCAGCGCCGCGGCCTCGCCTGGGTGGCCGACGTCCGCGACGCGTGGACCTTCGAGCCGCTGCGACCGGAGTATCCGACCGCGGTCCAGCGACGGCTCGACCAGCGGCTCGAGCGCCGCTGGCTCGGGTCGGCGGACGTCGTCGTCTGCGTCTCGGAGCCGGCCGCAGCCGACCTGCGCGAGCGCGGGATCGCGGATCCGTTGCTGGTCTCCAACGGCTGGGATCCGGAGTCGGCGCCGGCGCCGGCGAGCGAGCCGACCGGGATCCTCGACCCGAGCCGGTTCTCGGTCGTCTACACGGGTCGCTTCGGAAGCTACGGCCGCGATCCCGGCGCCCTGGTCGAGGGCATGGTCCGGCTCGCGCGCGAGCAGCCCGACGAGGCGGCGCGGCTCGAGCTCGTGATCGCCGGCCCGCTGACGGCCGAGGAGGAGCGCCTGTTCGCGACCGACGTCTCCCCCGCCCGGATCGTGCGCGCCGGCAGCCTCGAGCGCCGCCGGGCGCTCGCCCTGCAGCGCGAGGCCGACGCGCTGCTGGTGCTCGCCCAGCCGACCCGCTCGCAGCTGCTCAACATCAAGCTGTTCGAGTACCTCGCCGCGGGGAGGCCGATCCTCGCCCTGGCCGCCGGCACCGAGGCCGGCCGGGTGGTCGACGAGCTCGGCGGGCGCACGGCGCGAGCCGACGACCCGGCGGCGATCGCGGCAGCGCTCGCGAGCGCCGCGCGCGGCGAGCTCGAGCCACCCGCGGCGGACGCGGTCGCGCCCTACAGCTACCCGGCCCCGGCCGAGGCGATGGCGGCCGCGGTCGAGCGCGCGATCGCCGCCCACGCCGCCCACGCCGCCGGCTGAGGTGCGACCCGCACGTTCGCCGGCCGGTCAACGGGCGAGTCGACGCTTGGCTACGGTGGCGTCGTGCCCGGTCCCCTGCTCGCCGTCGACGCGCCGTCGATGCTCTACCGCGCCTTCTTCGCGCTGCCGAAGACGATCACCGACGGCGACGGCCGGCCGGTCAACGCCCTGCTCGGCGCGACCAACCTGATCCTCGCCGAGGTCGAGTTGCACTCGCCGCGCGCCGTCGTCCTCTGCTTCGGCCCGGACGCGGCCACCTACAGGGTCGAGCTCTTCTCCGGCTACCACGCGCAGCGCCCCGAGATGCCCGAGGAGCTGGCCGGCCAATGGGCCGACTGCGCCGACTTCTTCGGCGCCTTCGGATGGACGGTCACCGAGCACGACTCGCTCGAGGCCGACGACCTGCTCGGCACCTACGCACGGGTCGAGTCCGAGGCCGGCGGCACGACGCTCGTGCTCACGGGCGACCGCGACATGTTCCAGTGCGCGACCGACTCGGTGACGGTCCTCTACGTGCGCACCGGGGTCAAGGGCGGCGAGGCGGTGACGCCGAAGGACGTTCGCGACCGCTACGGGATCGACCCACGGCTCGTTCCCGACTTCATCGCCCTGCGAGGCGACCCCTCGGACGGCATTCCCGGCGCCAAGGGGGTCGGGGAGAAGACCGCCGCCGAGCTGCTGCGCGAGCACGGCTCGCTGGAGGCGCTGCTCGACGCCGCGATCCGCGAGCGGCGACCGAAGCTGCGCACGACGCTGCTCGACTCGCGCGAGGAGCTGCTCGCCTTCAAGGACATCGCGACGCTGCGCGAGGCCGAGGTCGAGCGGCCGCCCGACGCCCCCACCGACTGGGCGGGCGGCGCCGCGGCCGCCCGCAAGCGCGGCATGAACCGGCTCGCCGACCGCCTCGAGCGCGCCGCCGAAACGCCGAAACCCTGATCAGCCGGCGGGCGCCGCGGCGGCGATGATCGCCTCCGCGAGCCGCTCGACCGCGGCGGGCGCATGATCGAAGTAGAGGTTGGGCTCGATCGCCTCGAGCTCGAGCACGATCGGGGCGCCGGCGGCGTCGCGGACCATGTCCACGCGGGCGTAGAGCGGGGTCGCGCCGAAGCGCTCGCGGACGTCCGCGACGACCGCGGCGGCGAGCTCGACCTCGTCATCGGCGGCGGACCCCGGGCCGACCAGGTCCGGGTCGTACATCGCCTCGGCCGCTCCGACCCAGTCCTCGCGCACGGGCGCCACCTCGTCCGGGCGCAGGACGGCGCGCTTGCGCAATGCGTGGCTCGGCTCCCCGGCGATGAAGGCGACCGCCGTCTCGCCCTGAACATCGACCGAGGCCTGATAGGGCTGCACCATCGCCACCCGCCCGCTGGCGTGGATCCGGCGCACGAGCTCCTCCGCGGCCTGGCCGGGGCGGCGGCCGAAACGCCCGGTGTCACGGCCCCCCGCCGAGATGCTCGGCTTCACCACGACCTCGCCGTCGAGCGGCGGAATCGGCTCGCCGGGGGCGATGAAGGTCGTCTCGACCGCCGGGATCCCCGCCGCGGCGAGGTCGGCGAGGTAACGCTTGTCGCTGTTCCAGCGGACGAGCCGCGGCGGGTTGTGAAGGCGCTCGCCGATCGCCTCCGCCCAGGCGAGGAACTCCTCGCGCCGGCGCGAGTAGTCCCAGGTCGACCGGATCACGACCGCGTCGAATCCCGGCCAGGCGACCTCGGGGTCGTCCCACGGCAGGCGCGCCGCCTGCGCCCCGCAGCGGCGGAGCTCCGCCTCGAGCAGCAGGTCGTCGTCGAACCCCGCGGGCATGCGCGCGCAGGTGGCGATCGCGATTCGCACCGGGCCGATCGTAGAAGCGATGCCACGCCTAGACTTGGCGGCGATGGGCGAGTCGGACCTGGACCAGGGGTCGAGCACGGCCGCGGAGGGCGCCGACGGGCGGCCCGCCGACGAGGGCGGCGTCCCCCCGTCGACCGAGCGCGCGGTCGAGGCCGACCTGCACCGCTTCGTCGCCCCGCTGGTCGGCCCCGACGACGAGCGGGTCTTCACCGACTCCGGGATCGAGATCGACCGGCTCTACGACGAGGGGGACGTCGCCTCCGGGCTCGAGGAGCGACTCGGCGAGCCGGGCGCCTACCCGTTCACGCGCGGGATCCACGACGGGATGTACCGCGACCGACTCTGGACGATGCGCCAGTACGCGGGCTTCGCCTCCCCCGAGGACACCAACAACCGCTACCGCTACCTGCTCGGGCAGGGCTCGACCGGGCTGTCGATGGCCTTCGACCTCCCGACCCAGCTCGGCCGCGACTCCGACGATCCCCTGTGCGCCGGCGAGGTCGGGCGCACCGGGGTGCCGATCGACACGATCGAGGACATGCGGATCTGCTTCGACGAGATCCCGCTCGATCAGGTCTCGACCTCGATGACGATCAACGCCCCGGCGGCGATCCTGCTGCTTCTCTACGAGCTCGTCGGCGAGGAGCAGGGCGTGTCGTCGGAGCAGCTGCGCGGCACGGTCCAGAACGACGTCCTCAAGGAGTACGTGGCGCGCGGCAACTACATCTACCCGCCCGAGCCGACGGTGCGGCTGACGACCGACATCTTCGAGTACTGCCGCGAGCGGGTCCCGAAGTGGAACACGATCTCGATCTCCGGCTACCACATCCGCGAGAAGGGCTGCTCGGCCGTGCAGGAGGTCGCGTTCACGCTCTCGAACGCGATCGCCTACGTCGAGGCGGCGCTGGAGCGCGGCCTCGGGATCGACGAGTTCGCGCCCCGGCTCGCGTTCTTCTTCAACTGCCACAACAACGTCTTCCAGGAGGTGGCGAAGTTCCGGGCGGTGCGACGGATGTGGGCCGAGATCGTCCGCGAGCGCTTCGGCTCCGCCAACGACCGCTCGCAGACGATCCGCTTCCACACCCAGACCGGCGGGGTGACGCTGCAGGCCCAGCAGCCGGAGGTGAACATCGTCCGGGTCGCGCTCCAGGGCTTCGCCGCCGTCTGCGGCGGCACCCAGTCGCTGCACACGAACGGCTTCGACGAGGCGCTCGCGCTGCCGACCGAGCGCTCGGCCCGGATCGCGCTGCGCACCCAGCAGGTGATCGCCCACGAGTCCGGGGCCGCCGACACGGTCGACCCGTTCGCGGGCTCCTACTTCATCGAGTCGCTCACCGACGAGATCGAGGAGCGCGCCTGGGAGCTGATCGACAAGGTCGGCGAGCTCGGGGGCTCGGTCGAAGGCGCTCGAGTTCATCCAGCGTGAGATCGAGGAGTCGGCGCTCTCCTACCACGAGCGCTATCGCTCCGGCCAGGACATCGTCGTCGGCGTCAACAAGTACGTCACCGACACGGTCGACGACGTCGACATCCTCCGCGTCGACCCGGAATCCGAGCGACGCCAGCTCGAGCGGCTGGCGAGGTTCAAGGCCGACCGCGACTCCGAGCTGGTCGAGCGCCGGCTCGAGGAGCTGCGGCAGGTGGCCCGCGGCGAGGGCAACCTCCTGCACCCGATCCGCGCCGCGCTCGCCGACTACGCCTCGATCGGCGAGGTGTGCGGGGCGATGCGCGACGTGTTCGGCGAGTACAGGGGCGGCGCCTTCTTCTGAGCCTGCCCCGGCCACCGGATCGCCCCATGCAAGGGCTCGACCCGGGGCAGGAGACGCGCGCAGGCGGTTGAACCCCCGCGCTGATGGAATCGAAGGCAAAGCGCACCCTGGTCAAATCGGCGCCCGAGCTCTGGGAGCTCGCCGACGATCCGGGCCGGATGGAGTCGTGGATGGCGGGGCTGGTCGGATCCACGCAGCCGATCCCGATCGAGGTCACCGACCGCGACCTCGAGCGCGCCCTCGCCTGGCGCTGCGCGCAGCCCGGCGCTTCCGGCGCGATCGCGATCGAGCTGACCGCGAGCGGCTTCGGCACCGCGGTCTCGATCACCGCCCAGCATTCCCGTGCCGATCCCGCGGCCGCGCTCGCAGAGCTCGAGGGCCTGCTCGACGAGCTCGGGTCCCCGGAGCGGCGCCCGTTCGTCAGCGCCTGACGAGCCCGGCGTCGAGCACCGCCATAGAATCGGCGCCTCCGTGCGCCCCACGTCCACCCCCGCCTCGGCGACGACGCCCGAGATGCACCGGTCCATGGTCGCCGCGCGGCTGACCGCAGCGGGATTCGAGCAGGTCGCCTGGCTCGTCTTCGGCGCCGCGGCAGCGGTGGCGGCCGCCCTGATCCTGTGGTTCGGTCGCGGGGGGACCTTCTCTCCCGACGAGCTCACCTGGCTGATGCAGAGCCCGAGCTTCAGCCTCGGCGATGCCTTCGATCCGCACGTCGGCCATCTCATCCTCACGACCCGGTTGGTCTACAAGCTGGCCTTCGAGACGCTCGGCACCGACTACCTCACGTTCCGGATCCTCGCGGCGCTCGCGGTCGTCGGCACGTCCGCGCTGTTCTTCGCCTTCGCCAAGCGCAGGGTGGGCAGCCTCGCGGCGCTCGCGCCGACGCTCGTCCTGCTCGTCTTCGGCTCCGACTACCTGCACCTGCTGCTCGGCAACGGGTTCACGGTCCTCCTGGCGCTCTCCTGCGGGATCGGCGCTCTGCTCGCCATCGAACGCGAGACCCGGGCCGGCGACGCGCTCGCCTGCGCTCTTCTGTGCCTCGGGGTCGTCACCTACACGGTCGCGCTCGCCTTCGTGGCCGGGGTCGCCGTGGCGTTGCTGCTGCGCCACGACCGCCGGCAACGGATCTGGACAGTCGCGATCCCGCTCGCGATCTACGCGGCTTGGTGGCTGGCGACCCTGAACGCCGACACCAGCTCCGAGAGCCAACTGACGCTCGTCAACCTGCTGGTCGCGCCCGCGTGGGCGTTCCAGTCGCTGAGCGCCGTGCTCGGCGACCTGGTCGGGCTCGACTACTTCTCGGACACGACGAGCGCCGGCGGGGTCGGTCCGACGCTGGCCCTGATCGCCGTGGTCGCGCTCGCCGTCCGGCTGTGGCGCCGCCCCGGGCCGGAGCTGCTCTGGGGGGCGATCACCGTGGCGCTGACGCTCTGGACCATGGGGGCGATCGGCGAGGCGATCATTCGGGTCCCCGACGCCGTCAGGTACATGTATCCGGGGGCGATCGGCGTATTGCTGGTCGCCAGCGTGGCCGCGGCGGGAGTCAGATGGACGCGGGCCGCCTATATCGCCATCTTCGCGATCGCCCTGGTCGGCGCGGCCGCCAACCTCAACATCCTGCGACAGCAGGGAGACCTCATGCGCGACCAGGCATCCTCGACCCGGGCCGAGCTGGCCGGGATCCAGATCGCCGCGGGCAACGCCAATCCGGACTACACCCCGGTCGCCGACAGCGGCTTCGGCACCCCCGTGGTGCTCGCGTTCACGACCGTCGCCGAGGACGAGCCGCCGACCGGGGCCTATCTGGAGGCGGTCGACCGCTATGGGCCGGTCGGCTATTCGCCGGAGCAGCTTCGGGAGCGCGACGAGAGCCTTCGCGTAGCCGCAGACATCCGCCTCGTCGGCGCGCTCGACCTCGGTCTGGTGCCGGCCCGGGAGGGAGATCCGAGCCGCACCTGCGACCCGGCGCAAGGAGCATCCGGATCGTTCGAGCTGCCGCCGGGTGGGCAGGTCGCGATCGAGACCGAGGGCGCGGGCGAGGTCAAGCTCGGCCGGTTCGCGGACTCCCCGTCCGTCTCGGTCGGGGCGCTTGCGCGATCGCAGCCCGTCCTTCTGCGCACCCCGGCCGACGATCAGCCCGAGCCCTGGGCGGTCTCGGTCACCGGACCGAATCGCAACCGTCTGCGCGGTTCGATGACCGCGATCGAGCTCTCGATCGTGGTCCCGGCCTTCAACGAGCGGGAGGCGCTTCCGGAGCTGCTCGAGGAGATCGAACGAAGCTGCTCGGGCCTCGGGCGCAGCTGGGAGGTGGTCGTCGTCGACGACGGCTCGAGCGACGGCTCGTTCGAGCTCCTCGAGGCGCTGGCCGCGGATCGACCCTGGTTGCGGGCGGTCCGGTTGCGGACCAATGTCGGCAAGTCCGCCGCCCTTGCGACCGGGTTCGCGTACAGCGGCGGCGACGTGATCGTGACCATCGACGGGGACGGCCAGGACGACCCGGCTGACATCCCGGCGCTGATCGCAAGGCTCGAAGCGGGGGCGGATCTCGTCACGGGCTGGAAGCGCGCCCGCCGCGATCCGGCGAGCCGGCGGTTCGCGTCGCGAGTCTTCAACCGCGCGACCTCACGCTTCAGCGGCCTCGAGCTGCACGACATGAACTGCGGGCTGAAGGCGTACCGCGGGGAGTGCGCACGCAGCCTCGAGATCTACGGCGAGCTGCACCGCTTCATCCCCGTGCTCGCGTCGCAGCAGGGCTGGCGGGTCGCCGAGCTGCCCGTCAACCACCGGCCCAGAGCGCACGGCCGATCGCGGTTCGGCTTCGAGCGATACGTCCGCGGAGCGCTCGATCTGCTGACGGTGATGTTCATCGGTCGCTACCAGCACCGCCCGCTGCATCTGTTCGGCGGCATCGGCATGGCCTTGACCCTGGTCGGGCTGGCGTCCTGCTCTACCTGACGATCCTGAAGATCAGCGGCGAAGCGATCGGTGAGCGGCCGCTGCTCTTCCTCGGCGTGCTGTTGATCGTCGTCGGCGTCCAGCTGCTCAGCCTCGGCCTGCTCGGCCAGATGCTGGTCCTGATGCGTCGAGATCGCACGCAGACGGCGGCAGACGCAGCGCGGATCGAACGAACCGTCGGCATCTGATCCGGCGGTGACCCGCCTCTGGCGAACCGATCCGGACCGGGCCGCCTGGATCGTGCTGCTCGCGACGCTGCCGCTGGTCGCGGCGCTCGTCCTCTGGCTCGATCGGGGGACGACCTACAACGTCGATCAGATCCGCTTCTTCCTCGCCACCCCGGATGCCGGTCTGCGCGAGCTGTTCGAGCCCCAGAACGGCAACCTGCTCGTAACCACGACGCTGGCCTACAAGATCTCGCTGAGCGCCTTCGGGTCCTCGTTCGTGCCCTTTCGGCTGATCCAGGTGGTCGCGCTGCTAGCGGCCGGCACGGCCTTCTTCGCGCTCGTGAAGCGATGGGTCGGCCCCGCGCCGGCGCTGATCGCCGCCCTGATCCTGCTCGTCTTCGGATCCGACTGGGGGCACGTCGGGACGGCGCTCGGGTTCACGGTCCTGTCGAGCGTGGCGGCCGGGTTGGCCGCGATGCTGCTGGTCGAAAGGCGCGACCGCATCGGCGACCTCGGGGCCTGCGCTCTGTTGACACTGTCGATCGCGAGCTTCAGCGCCGGGCTCGCCTTCCTCGTCGGCGTCGCCGTGAGCGTGGTCATGGGGCCGGACAGGTGGAGGCGGATCTGGCTCGTCGCGATCCCCTTCGGCCTCTACCTGGCGTGGTGGTTATGGGCGCGCGGCGGCGACTCCCCGTCGACGGGGCCGGAGCTCTCGAATCTGCTGCTGACACCCGTCTACGCCTTCGTCTCGCTGGCGGCGGTGCTCGCCTCGCTGACCGGGCTCAACTACGACTTCTCGGTCGACGCAATCCGGGTCGTCCCGCTCGGTCCGGGCCCGGCGCTGGCCGTGCTGGCGCTGATCGGCGTCATCGTGCGCATATCCCGGGGCAGGATTCCGGTGCTGTTCTGGGTCGCGCTGGCGACGGTGCTCGCCTACTGGACGCTCGGGGCACTGGTCGTCGATCCCGCGTCCGGCATCCGCGTGCCGACGAAGACCAGATACATGTTCCCCGGCGCCGTGATGGTGCTCCTCGTCGCCGCGGCGCTGATCGGCAGGACCCGCCCCAGCAACTCGGTCGCGATTGGGCTCTTGCTGATCGCGGCCGTTGGCTTGGCCACCAATCTGGCGCTTCTGCGCGACGGGGCGGAGTACTTCAGGAATGAGTTCTCGGCGCCGGCCCGGGCGCAGTTCACGATGCTCGACCTGGCTCGCCGATCAGGTCGCCGAGGACTACGACCCGCGCTTCTGGGTGTCCGAGCACAGCGTGATCAGCACCCCCGCGGGCCCCTACCTGACCGCGGCCGAGCAGTACGGGTCACCGGGCTTCACCCTCGACGAGCTCTCCCGGCAGGCGGACGGGGTGCGCACGACGGCCGACCACGTGCTCGCCGGCGCCCTGGGGCTCGCGCTCGAGCCGCTGCCGGGCCAGAGCCGCCCGCCGGCCTGCCGGCCCGGCTCGCGATCGAGCGGCTCGGCGTCGACCGAGGTTCCCGAGGGCGGCGGCACGCTGCTCGTCCGCAGCGACGTCGCCGCCCCGGTGACGCTGGGGCGGTTCGCCGACCAGCCCTCGGTGCCGCTCGGCGACGTGGCCGCCGCGACCTGGACCCGCCTCTCGATCCCCGGTGACGACGCGACGACCCCATGGCTCGTGCGGGTGGATGGGCCCCCGGGCAACCGGGTGTGCCTCGAATCAGCCGCGGGCGGCTGAGCCGCGCGCGAGAAGCCACGGAAACGCCCTGTCGACGGCGACCGAATCGAGCCGGGTCTCGAGGAACGGCTTCAGCGTCCGCCGATTCCAGTGGTTGACGTGCTCGGGGTGGTTGCCGAGCGTCGCACGGGTGCTTGCCGCGGAGCCAGGCTCCCGGCTCGGAACCAGGGCTCGTGCGGGCACCGAGACGACGAGTGCGCGCGCGCTCACCCGGGCGAGCTCGGCGACGCTCGGCCGGGATCGTCGAGGTGCTCGAGGACCTCGAGGCAGAGCACGAGCTCGAACTCGGCGTCCGTCGAACGGCAGCTCGTAGACGCTGTCGCCGAGACGACGGTCGCCAGGGGAACCGCGGCCGCGGTGAAGGCGACCGCCTCGGGGTCGACGTCGACGGCGACGATCCGCGACGGGAGCGATGGCGCGAAGCCGGGCCAACGTCTCGCCCTCGCCGCAGCCGGCGTCGAGCACCGAGCGCGGCCGCGAGCGGCTCGACGATGCGCCGCGAGCTGCGTCGAAGAAGCGCTCGATCAGCTTGCGCACGACCGGGTTCGTGGTCTGGAACTTGGCGTAGTTGCTGCTCTGCGGCGCGGCCATCGGCGATGCGCCGGATGTTGACGGATCGGGGCCCGCGGGCGCGGCACGGCCTCCCGGCGGGCTTAGAATCCCCGCGCCGATGCGCGAGCGAGAACCCGATCACCCTCGAGGAGAAGCTCTCCTACCTGCGCGAGCTGCGCGAGCAGGCCGCGCACTCGGCCTCCTCCGAGGCGGTCTACAAGCAGCACGCGAAGGGCAAGCTGACGGCGCGGGAGCGGATCGAGAAGCTGCTCGACCCGGGCTCGTTCGAGGAGCTCGACACCTTCGTCCGCCACCGCACGCACGAGTTCCAGATGGACAAGAAGCGGCCGTGCGGCGACGCGGTCGTGACCGGCTACGGGACGATCGACGGGCGGCCGATGTTCGTCTTCTGCCAGGACTTCACGGTCTTCGGCGGCTCGCTCGGCGAGGTGATGGCCGAGAAGATGTGCAAGGTGATGGACCTGGCGGCGAAGGTCGGGGCGCCGGTGATCGGGCTCAACGACTCCGGCGGGGCGCGGATCCAGGAGGGCGTCGTCTCGCTCGGCGCCTACGGCGACGTCTTCGTCCGCAACGTCCAGTGCTCCGGGGTGATCCCGCAGATCTAGCGCGATCATGGGCCCGTGCGCGGGCGGCGCCGTCTACTCCCCGGCGATGACCGACTTCATCTTCATGGTCAAGGAGACCTCGCACATGTTCATCACCGGGCCCGAGGTGATCAAGACGGTCACCGGCGAGGAGGTCGAGTTCGAGGAGCTCGGCGGGGCGATGACCCACAACTCGAAGTCCGGGCGTCGCGCACTTCGCCGCCGAGGACGAGGAGAGGTGCCTGGCGGACATCCGCTACCTGATCAGCTTCCTGCCGTCCAACAACCTCGAGCTGCCGCCCCGGGTCGAGCCCTACGACGACCCCGAGCGCATGGACGACGGAGCTCGACACGATCGTCCCGCCCGATCCGCAGAAGCCCTACGACATGCGCGACGTCGTCTCACTGGTGGTCGACGACGGCGAGTTCTTCGAGGTCCAGGAGCACTTCGCCCAGAACATCATCATCGGCTTCTCGCGCCTCGACGGCTATCCGATCGGGATCGTCGGCAACCAGCCGAAGCACCTCGCCGGGGTGCTCGACATCGAGTCGTCGGAGAAGGCGGCTCGCTTCGTGCGCTTCTGCGACGCCTTCAACATCCCGCTGATCACGTTCACCGACGTCCCCGGCTTCCTCCCCGGCACCTCGCAGGAGTGGAACGGGATCATCCGCCACGGGGCGAAGCTGCTCTACGCGTTCACCGAGGCGACGGTGCCGAAGCTGACCGTCGTCACCCGCAAGGCCTACGGCGGCGCCTACGACGTCATGAACTCCAAGCACATGCTCGCCGACTTCAACTTCGCCTGGCCGACCGCCGAGGTCGCGGTGATGGGCCCCGAGGGCGCCGTCAACATCATCTACCGCAAGGACATCAGCCAGTCCCCGACGCCCGACGAGCGGCGCCAGAAGCTGATCGACGACTACAAGGCGCACTTCGCCAACCCGTACTCGGCCGCCGAGCGCGGCTACATCGACGACGTGATCGAGCCGCACCAGACGCGCCCGAAGCTGATCCGCGCCCTGCGCACGCTGCAGACGAAGCGGGTCGAGCAGCCGAAGCGCAAGCACGGGAACATCCCGCTGTAGAT
>CAVWYT010000016.1:0-226336 GCA_963759295.1 uncultured Solirubrobacterales bacterium
GCGCCGCCGCGGTATTGACGAGGACCGCGTCGAGCGACGCCGGGGCCAAGTAGTCAAGCAGGCGCTCGACAAAGGTGCTGGCACGATACCGGTCCGACTCCCCCGGTTGGTCATCAGGTTCACGACGAACAGGCGATGCCGTGCCTCGGCGATGGCCTCAGCGATCCCGTCGACCAGCAGGTTCGGGATAATGCTCGTGTACAAGTTGCCCGGCCCGATCACCACCAGGTCGGCCGTCCTCAAAGCCTCGATCGCCGAGGCGGTGGGATAGGCGGGATGGTCGAGGTAGACGTAGTCGATCTCGGATTCCCGGTGCTCCGTGCGCACGTCGATCGCCGCTTCGCCGCGCAGGACGTGGCCATCGACCAAGCGCGCACAGAGGTTGACGTTCGACGTGGTCACTGGGATCACGCGACCGTGCGCCCCGAGCAACCGCCCGGCCCAAGTGTAGGCGTTCTCGACCGAGCCGGTGATGTCCGCCAATGCAGAGATGAAGAGGTTCCCCAGGTTGTGGCCGTCGAGGCTGCGTGCGTCATCCCCGCCGTCGTCTCCTTGCCAGCTCCGGAACCTATACGTGAAGAGCGCCCGCAGCATGGCCGCCGTCTCGTCGTCGCCCGCGAGGGCGACGAGGCACTGGCGGGCATCCCCGGGCGGCAGGAAGCCGTACTCGTCCCGCAAGCGGCCGGAGCTGCCGCCTGAATCCATGACCGACACGACGGCGGTGAGGTCGACGCCGCGACGGCGCAGGCCCGAGAGCGCGGTGTGGGACCCCGTCCCACCACCAAGGACCACGACTCGGGGTTGGGACACGATCGGGAGCGGGGCCGGCATTCTCTCCTCCTCTTCTATCAGCCGTGCGACGGCGTTGGCGTGGCGACGGGGCCGAGCACCGCGCCGGTGCGCTCCAGCTTGCCCCAACCGACGCGGAACCCCTTGAGCGCGGTGAGGAACGTCGCGAAGAGCACGAAGTACATCAGCCAGCGCAGGACGAAGCGCTGGACGGGAACCGCGAGCAGCGGCCGCAGGCGTTCGCGATCCAGGCGGAACGCCAGGATCGACTGCACCCACTCCGTCAGGATGAACGCGGCGTAGTAGAAGCCGGGCGTCGGGCCGTCGGACCAGAAGATCGACCCGACGAGCGCCGCCATGGGACACCGGCCCCTCGTGGTTGAAGTAGACCGTCTCCAGTACGTGCATCGACAAGAACCAGAGGGCCCCGACGTCCATGCGCGGGCCCGACCAGGCTCAAGCCGAGGTAGAGCAGCGCCGATGGGAAGGCGACCATGCCGAGCGCGCCGAAGCGCGGCCGGAGTAGCACGTCGCGGTGCTTCCACAGGACCTGCAGGGTGCCGTCACGACCAGCGACGCCGTTGCTTGATGAAGGCCTGCACGGTCTCCGGGGCTTCCGTCCAGGCGATCGCCCGGTCCTCGAACACGATCCGCCGACCGAGGCGGCGGACGCTGATGGTCAGGTCGGCGTCTTCGGCGAGGGTCCCGTGTCCGAACCCGCCGGCCGCGAGCACGTCTCGCTTCCGCCACGCTCCCGCGGCACCGGGCACGACGGTGATGCAGTTCAACAGGGTGTAGGCCCGACGGTCGAGGTTGAAGTTCGTGATGTACTCGATCGACTGCCAGCCGGCCAGTGTCCCTTGACGGTTCCCGACCTTGGCGTTGCCGGACACGGCCCCGACGGTCGGATCGCGGAAGTGCCCGAGCATGTAGGAGATGAACCGGGGGTCGAAGACCGTGTCGGCGTCCATCGCGATGAGCACCTCCCCCGCGCCTCGCGCACGCCGAGCATTGAGCGCGCTCGCCTTGCCCCGTTCTCCTTGCCGATGACCCGGACGGCCGGGTGCGATGCGTACCGCCGCGCGACCGCGAGGGTGTCGTCCTTCGACCCGTCGTCGATCACCAGGATCTCGAAGTTCTCGTAGTCGCTCCGCAGCAGCGACTCGATCGTGGCCCCGATCACCGCTTGCTCGTTGTACGCCGGGACCAGCACCGAGACGAAGGGCTGGAACCGACGGCCGTCGAAGGGGTGCGGCCGGGGCCTCCGATACTGGATCAGCGCCAGGCATGCCAGCCCGCCGATGCGCACGATGCTCAGGACGATGCTGGCGACCATCAGCACGTAGAGCGCGTCCTCGCCGGCCTGAAAGGCGGCGAAGCAGAGCGCCACGAACCGAATCGGGAGACGGTCTTCGGGCGGGAGCGGCGGCATGCCAGAAATCGCGATCCATCCCGAGCAGGCCTGAGACGGTCGTGAACTCGAATCCTGCGCCCGATACGCCTCGATGATGGCCGGGAGCGCCTCCAGGGTCTGGCGGCGGTCGCCGCCGCTGTCGTGCAGCAGGATGACGTACCCCTGGACGCGGTCCCGGTCGGTGGCCGCCTTGACGATCCAGTCAGTCCCCGGCAGGCGCCAGTCGTTCGGATCGAGCAAGTTCCCGACCGAGAGATACCCCTGCTGGCTCGCCAGACGAAGCGTCCGAGGGTACGTGTCGGGCAGCGTCGATTCGGCCTCGATGAACAGATTGGCCTCGGCATAGAGCGGCGAGCGAAAGTACCGCAAGTCGCGGTCGGTGACGCCCGCGATGACGTAGCGCGTCGCGTTCAGCTCGAACCGTGCCCATGGTTCCGAGACGTCGGCGAGCATGGTGTGCGTGAAGGTGTGATTCGCGCGGCTGTGGCCTTCGCGGTAGGCCCGCCGCACCAGGTCGCGATTCGCCAGGGCGTGCCGCCCCACCATGAAGAAGGTCCCGGGCACGCCGTACCGAGACAGCAGATCGAGCACCTGGGGCGTCCATTCCCGGCTAGGGCCGTCGTCGAAGGTGAGCGCGATCTTCTTGCCGCCGGCCGGGACGCCGCTGCGCGCGAGGACGTAGGGCGCCGGGAGCTCGGTGTAGCGGACGTCCGTCACCAGGCCGCTCGCGGGATCGAGCGTGACCTCCCGGCGCCCGGCGCGTACCCGGTCATTGGTCAGATGGACGATCTCACCGAAGCCGACGAACTGGAATGGCAACTCCGCCGGGATGACGGCCGAGGGCCCGGAGCATGTCCTGCGGCCCGGCCGGCGAGACGAGCCCACAAGGACGGATCCTCGGCGCCGAGCCTGGCGAAGCTCACCCCGGCCAGCCCGCGCGCTTCGACCTGGACCAGCTTGTTGCTGAGCGCCGGGGCGTCGTCGACATGGGCGCGGTGCGGGATTCCCGCCTGCTCGTACGCCAGCTGCAGGCTGCCGTGTCGGGTTGCCAGGTAACCTCGCCGCCGTGCACGTGGGCCAGGGCCATCGCCTGGGGGAAGTCGATCGCCCGGGCGTGGTCGCCCTCGGGCCATGCGTGGCCGAACATGGAGATGCCGGCGATCAACCGCTCGGGCGGCACGACCTGGATGAGGGCGTCCAGCATCGACGCGAAGAACAGGGTCGGCGCGTCCGGACCTGGCTCGGGACGGGCACCGGCGTCGAGGGAGATCAGCACGCGCAGGTAGTCGACGTGCGGGAGCAGCGCCGCGAGCGCCCGGATGCGCTCGGGGGCGGCGGCATGCACGGTCACCGAGCCGATCGTGACGCGACCCCGGGGCTTCAGCACCGCGCTGAGCTCGGCCAGGAAGGTCGCGAGGGCCGGCTGATCCGCTTCCTCCAGGCCGTCGAAGTGGACGTCGATGCCGTCCAGGCCGTACGTATCGAGCGTCTCGACCACGTCCTTGATGACATCCGCTCGTCGCTCCGGGTCCGCCAGGACGGCCCTGACGAGGTCGGGATGGCTGCCGCGCTCGTCGACGTTGTCCAGCGTCGGGATCACCTCAACCCGGCATCGGCGGCGATCGCGATCGTGTCGTCGATGACGAGATCGACGAGCGGATCGCCGTCCTCGCGGGTGAGGTGGAACCAGCGCGGGAACAGGTGCGTGAACGCGCGGCCGTGGTCCTTGAGCGAGCGCAAGCCGTGCAGGTCGGCCTCCGCCAGCTCGAACGCGATGATGCTGCGGGGTGGCGTGACCCGCGACGGCCGCGCCGCCGGGCGCCAGATCCCGTTTGTGAGCAGCACGAGCAGGGTGACGGCGACAACGATGGCGCACGAGCGTCCTGAGACGGACATGGCTCGGGCGATTGCTTTCACTGAAGGACCAGGTACCACCAGAGGAACCCGAGGGCCAGCAACCACCCGGTGACCAGCGACATCTGGAACCGGATGCGCAACCAGCGGCGCCCGGAATCGTCGGCGAACACGAAGTGCGGCGGTGCTCCCCAGGCGGGGCGTTCAGCTCGCTCGTCGGCCCAGGCGGTAAGCGGCCTTGCGCCTGGGCCGCGATCAGCACGGAGAATCGGAACCAACTCAGGTAATCGCCGCACCAGGCGCAGTCCGTCGCGTCGCTGTCGCACCGTGCGCCGCGCCGCGGGCCGCCTATGACCGTCAAGTGGCGCTGCCCTCCTCGCGTCCGATGCTCTGAGCCCTCGGACTGACGTCGTCGATCTCCGAACGATGCTCCCCCAACCGGCCCGACGAGGCCACCGCGGATGCATGTCCCCGAGGGGATGTGCCAGTCGAACAGCGTCATGCTCGCTCGGCTGGTGGCGAGGGCTCCGGAGCGGAAGATCAGGATCGAATCGCCGATCTCGATGCGGTCACCATCCTGATGCTCGAAGGCGATCTCACCGCCTGCGTGCCGCGTGAGGAGGCCGCCCGAGATCGGATAGGTGCACGCAGCTCGGGAAGGATCCGCCTCCAGCCTCGGCCGACCGAAGCGCAGAAGCACCGGCCCGCGGCGCAGCAGCCGCAGCTCGACCGTGCTGTCCCGCTCGCGAACCCCGACAAGCGAGCCCGTCACGCGGCTGACCTCGCGCCAGTACGCCCGGCCCAGCCGCTTCGCACCGGCCATCGAGAAGTCGACGACCGGACCACCGAGCGTTACGCGCTGCTCGGCCTCGATCAGCGCCGTCACTCGTGCGGCGCTGCCACGACTCCCACCCTTTCACGCGTGCACGCTAGCCACCCGCGACTGCGGCGACGAGGCGAATCTCGTCGTCGGCGTCGATCGCGCCCCCCGCCCGGTCGACGTGCACGCGGGCGAAGGGCGGGCGCTGGGCTAAGGCCTCAGCGGCAGTACGCGGCCCCAGACTAACGCGGCCGAGCGCGTCCCAGTGGTCGTCCGTCGTGACGATGTCGCCGTTCGTCAGCACACGACCTGGCGATCGCCCGACTCGCTCGCCAGCGCGATCGTCCCGTAGCCCGCCGAGAAGCCGAAGTGTCCCCACGCGTGCCCGCAGGGTGACGGGGAGATGCCCATCAGCGACGTGACCCGCTCGATCCCGAGCCCGTACGCATCCGACTCGGGCCAGTCGGAGGGCACGGTCCTGAGCAGCTCCGCACGCGATTCGGCGGAGAGCAGCCGGCCTCCGAGCAGCGCTTCGAGGAACGTCGCCACGTCGCGCGCCGTCGAGACCATGCCGCCGCCCGCCGGGTTGTGCGGAAGGTCGAGGTCGGTCACGTCGACGAGCTCCGGCCCGGGCAGCAGCACGTTGTCCGGCGGCAGGTAGCCGCGCGCCATTCCGGCCACCGGGGCGCCGTCGGGCGGCAGCTCGGTGTCGGCGAGCTCCAGCGGCTCGAAGATGCGGCGCTTCAGCTCCTCGCGCAGGCTCGCGCCGGTCGCCTCCTCGACGATCAACCCGAGGATCTGGAAGTTGCTGCCGGAGTACGACCAGCCCTCGCCGGGCGCGAAACCGGCGCGGCTTTGCCTTGACCGCGGCGAGCATCTCGTCCGCGCCCAGCTCCGTTCGGTGCGCCGAGGTCCCGCCGGTAGGGCTCGAACATCGCGATCACGTCGTCCCAGATGTTCGGGAAGCCTGCCGTGTGGTTCAGCAGCTGCCGGACGGTTGCGCCCTCGGCAAGCGGGCCGGCCTCGGCATCGAGCTCGAAGACGCCTTCCTCGACGAGCTGGAGCACGAGCGCGGCGACGAAGGTCTTGGTCACGCTGGCGATGCGGAAGCGGTGCTCCTGGGTCAGCGCTTCGCCGGTGCTCACATCGGCGACGCCGCTCGCTCCTTCCCAGCGGAAGCCGGGCCCCGCGGCAACCGCGACGGCGCCGGTCAGGCCGCCCGCGACGGCGGCATCCAGGTCGGCGTCGAGTCCCATCGAGTGACTAGCCTAGGCGGCACCGGACAAGGAGGTGGAATGGCAACGCTCGACGAGAAGGCACGCAAGTTTCTCGAGCAGCCGTTCGTTGGCGAGGTGACCACGCTGCGCCAGGACGGCTCGCCGCACACCACGGTCGTCTGGGTGGACGTCGACGACGAGGGCGTGAGTTCAACACCGCGGTCGGTCGCGCGAAGGAGCGCTACCTGCGCCAGGATCCGCGCGTGTCGCTGATCGTGGTCGACCCCGAGAACGCCTACCGGTGGGTCTCCGTCAACGGCACCGCCGAGCTGACGACCGACGGCGCCGACGACCAGATCGACAAGCTGGCGAAGAAGTACCTCGGCCAGGACGAGTACCCGTGGCGCAAGCCGGAGGAGGAGCGGATCACCGTCCGGATCCGGCCGGAGCACGTCGAGACACCGGGCTCGACGAGTAGTGCTCACGCTCTGCGACGTCGGCCCGCGCGACGGCCTCCAGAACGAGGCCGAGGTGCTGGAGCCCGGCGACGCGCGCCGAGCTCGTCAACCGGCTCGCCGCGGCGGGCCTGCCGCGCGTCGAGGCGGTCAGCTTCGTGCGCCCCGACCGCGTGCCGCAGATGGCCGGCGCCGAGGAGGTCGTCGCGGGGATCGAGCGGCGCGACGGCACCGAGTACTCCGGCCTTGTCCTCAACGAGCGGGGCGCCGAGCGCTTCGCGCGCCGCCGGCCTCGACCGGCTCAACGCGACGCTCGGCGCGACCGAGGAGTTCAACCGGCGCAACGGCAACGCGTCGCTCGACGAGGCGGCCGAGCGCGTCGAGCGGATCCTCGCCGCGGCGGGCGCGCCGGCGACGGTCACGATCAGCGTCGCCTTCGGCTGCCCGTTCGAGGGCCGCGTCGACCCCGGCGCGCGTCGCGAGCTCGCCGCGCGCTTCGAGCGGCGCGGAGGTCGTCCTCGCCGACACGATCGGCGTCGCGGCGCCGCGCGAGGTGCGGGCGCTGCGTCGAGCGCACGGGCGCGGCCGGGCTTCCACGGGCACAACACGCGCAACACCGGCTACGCGAACGCGCTCGCCGCGCTGGAGGCGGGCGCGACCGTGCTCGACGCGTCGGTCGGCGGGCTCGGCGGCTGCCCGTACGCACCGCGGGCGAGCGGCAACGTCGCGACCGAGGACCTCGTCTACCTGCTCGAGCACGAAGGCGTCGAGACGGGCGTCGACCTCGACGCGCTGATCGGGATCTCGACGTGGCTGGAGGGGATCTTCGGGCGGAAGCTCGAGGGCCAGCTCTACCGCGCCGGCGACTGGCCCGCGTAGCGCGCGCGAACGCCTCGACGGCGAGGTCGATCTCCTCGTCGCCGGTCTGCCAGTTCGAGACCGAGACCCGGATCGCCTTGCGGCCGTCCCAGGTCGTGCCGCTCATCCAGATCGCGGCCGCTCGCCTGCACGCGCGCGAGCGCCTCGTCGGTCCGCTCGTCGGACTCGAAGCGGAAGAGCACCTGGTTGAGCACGACCTCGTTCAGGACCTCGACGCCGTCCAGCTCGGCGATCCGCTCGGCGAAGCGCGTCGCCCCGTCGCAGCAGCGCTCGACGAGCTCGACGAGCCCGCGGCGGCCGAGCGAGCGCAGCGCCGCGTAGACCGCGAAGCCGCGCGCGCGGCGCGAGAACTCGGGCACCCAGTCGACCTGGTCGCGGACGCGCTGCGCGCCTTCGTCCTGGATCAGGTACGAGGCGCGCGATCGTCATCGCCGCGCGGTGCGACTCGGGATGCGCGCAGAGGACGATGCCGGAGTCGTAGGGGACGTTCAGCCACTTGTGCGCGTCGGTCGTCCACGAGTCGGCGCGCTCGAGGCCCGCGACGAGGTGGCGTAGGCGCGGCGAGACCGCGGCCCAGATCCCGAACGCGCCGTCGACGTGCAGCCAGGCGCCCGCCGCGCTCGCAGGCGTCCGCGATCTCCGGCAGCGGGTCGAACGCGCCGGTGTTCACCTCGCCCGCCTGCGCGCAGACGATCGTCGGGCCGCGTCGCCGAGCGCCTCGCGCAGCGCGTCGGCACGAGCCGGCCCTGCGTCGTCGGCGGCGACGACCGTCGGCGCGCCGAGGCCGAGCAGGCGCAGCGCCCGGTCGACCGTCACGTGCCGCTTCTCGCCGACGAGCACGCGGACGGGCGGCGCGCCGTGAGGCCGTCGCGCGCCGACGTCCCAGCCGACCGCGTCGAGCACGTGCCAGCGCGCGGCCGCGAGGCCGGTCACGTGCGCCATCTGCGTGCCGGTGACGAAGCCGATCGACGAGTCGGCCGGCAGGCCGAGCAGCTCGACGAGCCACTCGCGCGTCACCTGCTCGACGACCGAGGCCGACGGCCCGGCGCGCTCGGGCGACCAGCAGAGCGCATCGACGAACTCGCGGATATCCCCGGCGCTCCGCGTCCAGTCGTCGAGGTTCCGCGTCGGTACGTGCCCCTCCCGGGCAAGCTCCGCGGCGCAGTCCAATGTGACCCAGCACATCAGCTTCGACTGGGTGAAATGCGCCGGCTCGGCGCGCACCTCCCAGATCCCGGCGTCGCGCTCGCGCCACAGCTCGCAGACCTCGTCGGCGATCTCGCCCAGCCTGCGGCCCGTCTCGCGGTCGAGATGACCGCCGCTGTCGGCGTAGCGGTGCGCGGTCTGAAGCAGCTCGCCGTAGACATCGAGCTGCAGCTGCGGCGCGGCCGCATTGCCGATCCGGACCGGGCGCGAGCGGCGGTAGCCGGCGAGCGGCAGCTCCCGCTCGGGCACGTGGGTACCGCCGTCGAGGCGGTAGAGGACCTGGAGCCGGGGATGGGTGCGGTGCGAGGCGTGCAAGAGCCAGGAGAAGTACGCGTCGGCCTCGGGCGTGCATCCGAGGGAGAGCAAGGCGTCGAGCGTGAAGGCGGAATCCCGTGGCCACGAGTAGCGGTAGTCCCAGTTGCGCTCGCCGCCGAGTGCCTCGGGCAGCGAGGTCGTCGCCGCGGCGGCGATCGCCCCGGATGGGGCGTGGACGAGGAGCTTCAAAACGAGCGCGCTGCGGACGACCGCGTCTCGCCAGGGCCCCGCGTAGGCGCGGTCACCTGCCCACTGGCGCCAGTAGTCGGTGGTGGCATCGAGCCGCGCCTCGACCTCGTCACGAGCGGGGAAGACGAGCGGCTCCCCATGGCTGGCGCTGAGGGCGAGCGACGCTCGCGCCCCGGGCGCGGCGACGAACTCACCGCTGATCGCGGCTCGATCGCAGACGGCACCGCCGGCGTCCCAGCTGCGCAGAGCGATCGCGTCGGCCCCCGAGCTCGCGACCGGCACCCCGGCGCGCGGTTCGATCCGCGCCGGACGCGACGCATAGCCGAAGCGCGGCTCGAGGCGCCAACGCATCGGCACCTCGCCGGCGATGCCTTCGATGCGGCGGACCAGCTCACGCTCCGGTATGAGGCCGCCGAGCGGGAGGGTCATCGCATCGGTGACGCGGACCCGGCCCCGGTCGGTGGTGTAGGTCGTCTCGAGCAGGTTGGTATCCGGCAGATAGCGCCGCTCGGCCTCGAAGCCGATCGCGGGGGCGAGCAGGAAGCTGCCGCCGCGTCGGTCGTCGAGCAGCGCCCCGAAGACGCTCGGCGAGTCGAGGTTCGGCAAGCAGAGCCAGTCGATCGACCCATCGCTTGCGATCAGCGCGACGGTGCGCCCGTCGCCGATCACCCCGTAGTCGCGTATCGGCGCTGTCATCTTCGCGGGCCTCGGCGTGACGAGTGTCCCTTACCCGCCGGCGTCGCGCCTCCGGCCGGGGCTCCAAGCCTCCGGTGCAGGCGCAGCCGACCTGCACCGGAGACGTGGGGCGTTCGCTCAGGCGACCGCCTCGCGGCGGTCCGACCCGGTCGCGCGGGGGTCGCCGGGGTCGGCCGGGCGGCGGTCGACGGCCTCGATGGCTCCGTCGTCGCTCGAACGGGCGCTGTCCACGCCCGCGAGGCGAAACAGCGTCAGAGCGCCGAGCAGCAGCCCGAGGTCGCGGAGGGCGATGTCGCCGTAGCCGCCGACGAGCAGCAGGCTGAGGATGATCCCCGCCAGCCAGGCGGCGACCAGCAGGCCTCCGAACCTCGGCGTCACGAGGACGATGAGCCCGGCGAGGATTTCGACAACTCCGACCGCGTACATGGCGTCCTGGGCGCTGCCGGGGATGATGTCGTTGTACTCGCCGGCCAGGTAGGCGGGCCAGTCGTCGTTCATCACTTCGGCGAACTTGTCGATCCCCATCAGGATCGGCAGGACGACGAAACCGATCCGCAGCAGGGTGAACGCCTGCGTGACCGGATCGTGTCGCAGGCGCGCCATCGACGGGAACGGGATCGGCCGCAGGGTGGCCGCAATCGCATTCATTGGATGCGTCTCCTTTCGGGAGGGTCGCTCGCTTAGCGACCGGCCGCGCCCCGGTCTTACTGCGCCGCCGAGGCGGAGCCCGGCTCCCATGGGTGCAGCCGCGGCCACCAAGCGCGCACGGCGCGCTTGTATGCGCGGTACTCGGCGCCGTAGGCCGACTCGAGGAGCGGCTCCTCGTAGAAGCGGACGAAGGCGGCGACGAGCAAGAAGAAGGCCGAGGCGTAGGCGAGCAGGCTCAGCTGTCCGAAAAGCAGCGCCTGACCGATGATGATCATCGCCACCGCGAGATACATCGGGTTGCGAACGTACCGATAGAGGCCGCCGACCACCAGCCTCTCGGTTGGCGCTCCCGGCGCCGGTGTACCGGTGCCCTCGACGACGAAGCGCGCGAACGAGTCCAGCAGGGCGACGACGCCGGCGAGGATCATGCCCCCACCGACGACCTGCAACGCCGCGAACGGATCGGAGCTCCGGTATCCGGTGACCAGCCACGGCCCCAGGCCGGCGACCACCCCGGGGGCGGCGAGGAAGAAGAGCGCGCTGCCGATCGCGGCGACGGCCGTGCGTCGCGCCGAGGAGCGGCCAGCCGCGCCATGGTGTTGGGAGGCCATGCTCCACAAGTCTCCCGCTCCGCCGGTTGGCCTCGCCGGGGCCTCGAAGCTTCGCGCTTCTTAACCCGGGCGAGCGTGCCCGATACGCCACAATCTTGGCAATGGGTCGCCGCCGTCTCGCCTCGGGCAGCGTGATCGCTGCCGTGATCTGCACCGTGCTCGCATCGGCCGCACCCGCGAGCGCGTCCGAGGAGATCCTCGGGGCGGCGAGCTATCCGGACATGACCACGTATCGGTGTCGCACGGACGCCCTGCCGATCCATCCGGGCCAGAACCTGAACCTGTTCGGCGCGACGAAGACCTGTCCCAACGCCGAGAAGGTCAGCGGCCCCGGGGACACGAGCCCGTTCGCCCCCGGCTCGACGGCGCAGGGTTACGTGACGCGGTTTCAGCCGAGCATGCTCGAGATCCAGCCCGACGGCACGCTGACCACGCCGAGCGTCTGGGACCTCCACCTTCATCACGTCGTCTGGCTGGCGCCGGGGGGCGGTCCGACCTTCGCCTCGGGCGAGGAGAAGACGATCGCCAAGATGCCGCAGGGCTACGGCCTCAAGGTCGGAGGCGATGCGACCTGGGGGCTCAACTACATGATCCACAGCCTCACCTCCGCCGAGGGCCGGCAGGTCTACATCACCTGGGAGATCGACTGGGTCCCCGAGACGAGCCCTGCCCGCACCGACCTCCGCCCGGTCACGATCCGCTGGCTCGACGTCGCCGGCCGGCCTCAGATCTACCCGGTGTTCGACGCCGAGCGCGGCTTCGACGCCAACGGCGACGGTCAGTTCGTGTTTCCCGACGAGGTCCCGACCGACCCCGCGTCCCCCGGCTACGAGGAGCGCCACAAGATCAGCAACGCGCGCAATTGGACGGTTCCCGACGGCGGCGTGACGCTCGTCTTCGGCGCCGGGCACCTGCACCCGGGAGGGATGCGTGTGGATCTGGAGGTCGCTCGCGACGGTCCCGACCCGGAAGCCGCCGACGGCGACGATCCCTCGGAGATCAGACCGTTGTTTCGCTCCGATGCCCGCTACTACGAGCCGGCCGGCGCGGTGAGCTGGGACGTGAGCATGGAGGCGACGCGGCCCGATTGGCGTGTCCGCCTGAAGGCCGGCGACACGGTCTCGGTCAACGTCACCTACGACGTCAAGAAGGCGTCCTGGTACGAGTCCATGGGCATCCTGCCGCTCGCCTACAGCACCTCGAACGACCCGGCCGCGAAGGATCCGTTCGACGACGACGCGGCGGTGCGGGCGATGTACGACGCGGGTGGCATCCTCACCCACGGCAGGCTGCCCGAGAACATCGACCGCAAGGCGAACAAGAACCTGAAGCTGCCGGATCCGCGCGAGCTCAAGAGCAAGGGGCGCAGGGTGCCGAAGTCAGGGATCGAGATCGACAGCTTCCTCTATTCGCTGGGCGGCTACTCGGCGGCGCGGGGCATCCCGACCTCGCTGATGCGCCCGCCCGTGATCAGGCCGGGGCGGAGCGTCACGTTCACCAACGCCGACGCGCTGTCGACGATGCCGCAGACCGAGCAGGCCTGGCACAGCGTCACCTCGTGTAAGGCGCCGTGCAACCGCGGGGCCGGGATCGGCTACCCGCTCGCTCGCGGCCCGATCAAGTTCGACTCCGGTCAGCTCGGCTACGGCACCGGGACCAGCGCCGAGGTCACCACCGGCTCGAACGTGTACACCACGCCACCGCTGGGCAAGCCGGGCACGTACACGTACTTCTGCCGGATCCACCCGTTCATGCGGGGCTCGATCCGGGTCAAGCCGAAGCACCGCCGCGGCGCTACCTGACGACCTTGACGATCCCGTCCATGTCGGGCTGGTGCAGGGTGCAGCGGTACTTGTAGGTACCGACCTTGTCGAAGACGTGGCTGTAGGTGCCGCCGCTCTTCGTCCGGCTCTTCCAGCCCTTGCCGGTGACGTTGTGGGTGCCCTCCTTGAAGCTCCAGGTGACCTTGCCGCCCTTGTGCACCTTCGCCGTGCCGGGGAGAAACTCGTAGTTGACGACGGCGACCTTCGCCTTCGCGGTCGCGCCGGCCGGGACGGCCGCGACGCCGCCGATCGCGGCCACCGAAACCGCCACCAGAGCCACCCTGCGCCTCATGCTCGGACCGTAGCGTGAATCACCCGAGCAGGCCCTTGTCGCGCAGCTCCGCGAGCGCCTCGGGACGCTTCTCGAGGTCGCCGAGACCCATCGCGCCCAGAATGCCGGGCTCCTTGGTGAACTGGATGTCCCGGTAGTCGACGACCTGGACCTGGTTGCCCCAGGGGTCGCGGAAGTTGAGCCGGCGACCCGGGAGGACGTCGGCCCCGGCGCGCTCGAGTGCTTCCCGCACCGCCTGCTTGTCGTCGACGACGAGCCCGAAATGGCGATCGCGATCGGGCGGCTGGCCGCCGCGCTCGGAGAGGGCGAGAAACTGGTCGCCGATGTCGATGAACGCCATCCCGGGCTCGCGGTCGACGCGGCCGAGCTCGAAGATCCGCGCGTAGAAGGCGAGCGCCTCCTCGAGGTCGCCGACCTCGAGCGCGACGTGGTTGATGCCGACGAGCCTGGCGAGCGGAGCCACGGAATAGTGATACCAGGCGCCGGTCGTGCCCTCGGCAAAGGTCGAGCGGCAGCTCCCAGCCGCTCTCGCGCGCCGCCTTGACAAGGCGGAATCGCCGCCCGTAGCTTCCAGGGACAGTCAGATGGAGGCCGACTTCGCCGTCGACATCGGAGAGGAGCTTGGCGCCGGCAGGGTCGTGGCGCCGCCGGGAGCCCTGCCCCAGCCCGCCGAGCGGCTCGAGGCGTCGGGACCGGTGCGACCGCACGAGTTCGAGGTGGCGGTCGAGCGATTGTGCCTCGACTCGACCTCGTTTCGCAACCTGCGCCTTCGCGCCGGCGGCGACCCGAGGTTGATGGCCGAGCTGATCGCCGAGATCGTCGACGCCCGAGGCAAGATGCACAATCCGGAGACCGAGTCCGGCGGCGTGCTGGTTGGCAGGGTGACGGCGGTCGGCGAGCACTACCACGACCCGCCGGCGCTCGGCGATCGGATCGTCACCCTGGGATCGCTGACGCTGACCCCGTTGCGGCTCGCGGCGATCACGAATCTCGATCCCATCTGGCCGCAGGTCGCGGTCAGGGGGACCGCGTATGTGTTCGATCGCACCGCGTGGGCGCCGGTGCCCGACGACCTGCCGCTCGCCGCCGTGCTGGAGGTGCTCGACGCCTGCGCCGCGGCGTCCCAGGTCCGGGCGCTCGCGCCGCTCGACGGCACGATCTGCGTGCTCGGCGCGGGGCACGCCGGCAAGCTCGCCCTCGCCGCCGCGCGCGAGGAGATGGCCGGCGGGACCGCGGTTGCCGTCGACATCGACTCCGACGCGATCGAGCGCGTGCGCGAGTTCGGGCTCTGCGACATCGGCGTGATCGCCGATCTGCGGGATCCGCTCGCCGCGCTCGCCGCCGCGCGGGCCGCGGGCGCTCCGTCGGCCGACCTCACCGTCGTGGTGGTCAACACGGCGCGGTGCGAGCCGAGCGCGCTCATGCTCACCGCCGACGAGGGGACCGTGCTCTTGTTCTCGATGGCAACCAGCTTCTCGCGCGCCGCGCTCGCCGCCGACGGGATCGGGTCGAGCGCCCGGATGCTGGTCGGCAGCGGCTTTTCGCCCGATCGCGGCGCCTATGCGCTCGACCTCGTGCGCCGCTCCAAGAACCTTCGCGGAGCACTCGACATCCCGGTCGAAGAGCCGTTCTGAGCGGGTGACGAGCTCGATCTTCCGTCGTCGCTCACGTCGCCGCGCCGCCGGCCGTTCAACTGATCGATGACAACCGCTTACGACACGATCGACAGTCCCCTCGGCGAGCTCCTGCTCGTCGGCGCGAGGTCATCGCTGACGGGGCTCTACATGCAGGAGGGGCGGCGCCCGGGCGAGATCGGCGCAGGGTGGCGGCGGGCGCGAGAGCCGCTGGCGGAGGCCCGCGAGCAGCTCGGCGAGTACTTCGCCGGCGAGCGCACGGACTTCGATCTGGCGGTGTCGCCGGCAGGAAGCGCGTTCGAGCGCCGCGTCTGGGCGGAGTTGCACACGATCCCGTACGGAGCGACGCTCACCTACGGCGAGCTCGCGGCGCGGATCGGCAGGCCGAACGCGGCGCGCGCCGTCGGCGCCGCCAACGGCCGCAACCCGATCGCCGTGGTGACGCCGTGCCATCGCATCGTCGGCGGCGGCGGCGCGCTCACGGGTTACGCCGGCGGCATCGACCGCAAGCGGTTTTTGCTCGCGCTCGAGGCGGGCGTCTCAGGGGAGCGCGGGCCCACGCGTTGATCGGCCGGGACGGGCGCCAGTAGGGGTGGGCGCGCACCGCTACGGTTGCCGTCATGGAGCGCCATCGCGACGGCTACACGATCTCCGACGACCCGGAGCGCCTCGACGTCGACGTCGTCTGGGCGTTCCTGCGCACCGCCTACTGGTCGCCGGGCGTCCCCCGTGAGACGGTCGCGGCCGCGATCGCCGGCTCGCTCGGGTTCGGCCTCTACGCGCCCGGCGGCGAGCAGGTGGGATTCGCCCGCGTGGTCACCGACGGCGCCGCCTTCGCCTGGATCGCGGACGTGTTCGTCCTCGACCCGCATCGGGGACGCGGCCTCGGCCTGTGGCTGATCGAGACGATCCTCTCGCTCGACCCCTTCGACCACCTCCGGCTCGTCCTCCTGGCGACCGACGACGCCCACGGGCTCTACGAGCGGTTCGGCTTCGTGGCCGCGGCCGAGGGCCGGTACCTGGCGCTGCGGCGCGGACCCGAGGTCGCCTACGGCACCGTCCGCAACCGCGAGGTTGCATGATACGTCCGCTTCGTTCAAGACGGGCGTTCGCTTTGGCGCCAGACTGGCGCGGATGATTCAGCGAGTCAGCCTGATCACCCTCGGCGTTCGCGACCTCGACCGAGCTCGCCGGTTCTACGAGGCGCTCGGCTGGCGATCGGGGGCCGCGGAGGGCGACGACGTCGTCTTCTTTCAGACCGGGGACATGATCGTCGCGCTCTGGGACCGCGCCCGCCTCGCCGAGGACAGCTGCGTCGAGGACTCCGGCGGCTGGGGCGGGATCACGCTCGCGCTCAACCTCGGCTCCCGCGAGGAGGTGGACGAGGTCACCGAGCAGGCCCGGGTCGCCGGGGCGACCGTCGCCCGCGAGCCGGGTGAGACCTTCTGGGGCGGCTACAACTCGATCGTGATCGACCCCGAGGGGCATCCCTGGGAGATCGCCCACAACCCGCACTGGACGGTGACCGAGGACGGCGGCGTTCGGCTCCCGTGATCGCGCGCGCGACCACCGACCACCGGCCCGGCAGCGAGCGCCGGCTCGGCTAACCCCGACGTCAAGAAGCTTGGGCGGATGGAGGGTGGCTAAGGCAAGCGCTTTCGCGGCGGTCGCCGCGCACTACAACCGCACCTTCACGGACCGTGAGGGCAGGCGTCGCAACACGGTTGGCTAGGGAGTGCGTCCACGTCTGCGTCGACGACGCCACCCGCCTGGCCTACGTCGAGGTGCTCGCCGACGAGAAGGCGACCACGGCCGTTGGCTTCCTTCGCCGAGCCCTCCGCTACTACCGCCGCCACGGCGTCACGCGTCGAGCGGGTGATCACGGATAACGGCTCTCCCTACCGCTCCGCCGTCCACGCGATCGCCTGCCGGGCGCTCGGCATCCGTCACCTCAGGACCCGTCCCTACCGACCGCAGACCAACGGCAAGGCCGAGCGCTTCATCCGCACGATGCTCGGCGGCTGGGCCTACGGCGCCATCTACCGCAGCTCGGCCGAGCGCACCGCCGCCCTCGAGGGCTGGCTATGGCGCTACAACTTCAAGCGTCCACACGGCTCCCTCGGCCGAAGACCGCCCGCAGCTCGGCTCGGAGTGAACAAGGCTCGGGTTTAGCTAGCCCAGCCGCTCGCCCGCCGGCACCGCTCCGTTGGCCAGCAGCGCCGCCGCCGGCAGCCCGCCGAGCGCCACGCAGTCTCGGGTCAGGTGGGCCTGGTCGGCGTAGCCCGCCTCGGCGGCGAGCCATGCGAGCCCGCCGCCGAGCCGCGCAAGCCGCAGGAACCGCTGGAGTCGGAGCACCCGGGCCAGCGTCCGCGGCGAGTAGCCGACCGAGGTGTGAAACCTGCGCCGCAGCTGGCGCTCGGAGATCCCCACCCGCGCCGAGAGCCCGGCGATCGTCGCCCGCGGTCGGGCGAGCTCGGCGGCGGCGACGCGGACGAGCGCGTCGGGCGGCGGGCGCCAGCGCACTCGCCCAACCAGCGCGTCGACGAGCCGCTCGAGCCGAGCCCGGACGTCGGGGGCCTCCGCGATTCGCTCCGAGAGCTCCGCGCCGCCCGGCCAGACGTCCTCTAGTGCCGGGGCGCGGTCGAGCAGCTCACCGGCGGGCAGGCCGAGAGCCGACCCCGCGGCTCCGACCCGGAAGCGCAGGCCGAGCTTCGGCTCGCCGGCGGGGACCGCCGGGACGACCCAGCGGGTCGCGGGCCCGGCGACGATCAGTCGCTCACTGGTCCAGACGAGATCGGCGCAACCGTCGGGGAGGATCCGGCCCGCCGCCCCGGTGCGGACCCAGAGGCACGCGACGTGCGCGCGCAGCGGCGGCGGCGGGGGAAGCTCGCGATAGCTCATCCGGCCAGTTTTCCATGCTCGCGAGGCCGGACGGGGGTCAGTCCGGCGATGATCGCCCGCCGGCCGCTCGTCCGCCGGATACCGCCGGCCGCTCGTTCGCTGGATAAGGTGACGCGGTGACCGAGGAGCGCCTGCCGCAGCCGGGGTTCGAGGAGTGGCAGGCGGAGTTGCATGGCCACGAGGTCATCTACCGGATGGCCGGCAGTGGCCCGCCGGTGGTCCTGATCCACGGGATGGTCAACTCCTCGAAGCACTGGCGGGGCGTCGCCGAGCGCCTCGCCGACTCCTACACAGTGATCGCGCCCGACCTGATCGGTCACGGCGACTCGGCGACGCCGCGAGGCGACTACTCGCTCGGCGCCCACGCGGCGGCGATCCGCGATCTGCTGGCGGCGCTCGGCGTGCGCAACGCGACGGTGGTCGGCCACTCGCTCGGGGGCGGGGTTGCGATGCAGTTCTTCTGGCAATTCCCGGAGCGCGTCGACCGGCTGGTGCTGGTCTCGAGCGGTGGGCTCGGCCCCCGGGTCAGCCCGCTGTTGCGGCTCGCGGCGGTCCCGGGGGCCTCCCCGGCGCTGGCGCTCGCCGCGCGGCCGCGGGTGGTCGCCGCGATCGGGGTCGCCGCGAAGGCGCTCGAGCGCCGCGGCTCGGAAAAGGGCGTCTACCTCGACGCCGTCGCGAGGGCGCTGCGGCCGCTTCAAGGGGAGGGGGCGCGTCGCGCCTTCCTCCAGACGCTGCGTGCGGTGATCGACGGCCGCGGCCAGCGGGTCAGCGCCGTCGACCGCCTCTATCTGCTCGGGCCGGTGCCGACCCTGATCGTCTGGGGGGAGCGCGATCGGACGATCCCGCTCGAAGACGGTCGCGCGGCTCACGCGGCGATCCCGCACAGCCGCTTCGAGACCCTGCCCGGGGCGGCGCACTTCCCGCACCTCGAGGACCCGGACGGCCTCGCGGCGGTGCTCCGCGACTTCCTCGAAACGACCGAGCCTTACCGCCTCGACGCCGACGACTGGGAGGAGCTGCTCGCCCTGCGCACGGTCCGTCGGCGCAGGCTGCGGGCGGCTTAGTCGGCGAGGGCCTCGATCAGATCGGCGGCGCGTTCCGTCCCTGGCGTCGCGCGCAGCCGGCGTGAGACCGCGTCGAGGTGATCGGCGAGCGCCGCGTCGTCCAGCAGCCGGTCGATCGCGGCGCGCAGCTCGGCCGGCTCGTGCTCGTAGGTGGCAAGCCGGACGCCGAACCCGGTCTCGTCGACGCGCTGGGCGTTGTCGTACTGGTCCCAGAACAGCGGCAGCACCACCATCGGCTTGCCGAAGTGCAGGCACTCGGTGACCGTGTTGTTGCCGCCGTGGGTGACGACGACGTCGACCATCGGCAGGATCGAGGCCTGGGGCAAGAACTCCTCGCCGACCATGTTGGCGGCCAGCTCGAGCTGTTGGTGCTGTGGCCCCATCGAGACGATCACCCGGTACGGCGCGTCCGCGAGCCCGGCGATCAGCGAGCGCATCAGCTCGACGTCCGCCGACCCGAGCGAACCGAGGCTGAGATAGACGAGCGGCCCCTCCGCTTCGGCGAGCGACTCGGGCAGCTCCCACTCGGCGTCGGTGCTACGCACGCTGGATTCGAGGTTGTGCCAACGCTCGCCGAGCGGGCGCGAGCGGGCGTAGTCGACCTCGTTCGGATAGAGCCAGAAATTGAGCCACTCCGAGGTGTGGACGAACTCCAGCTCGCGGAGCGGGGGGGCGCCGCGCTCGCGACAGAACTCGTCGAAGCCGGCCTGCAGCGGCCCGAGCGCCCGCGCGTACTCCTCGCGGTAGGCGGCCCACCGCGAGCGCTCCGCGGTCGGGTAGCCCGAGAACGGGGGCGGAACCTCGGGGTCCTTGATCTCGGCGGGGTTGCAGGAAACGATCCGCACCCATGGCACCCCGGAGGCCGGCAGGGCCGGGAACGAGACGACGTTGTCCTCGACGATCGCGTCGGGTCGGACCTCGTCGATGATCTCCACCAGGCGCTCGTCGACGTAGCGTGCGCCGTCGCAGAGTGCCTCGAACGTCGGCGCGATGAAGCCCTCGAGCTGCTCGATCGTCGGGCGCCGGAAGACGGGCGCGGTGTCGCGAATGAAGTCCTTCCAGAACTGCCCCGGGTCCTCCTCGTGCTCTGCCGGCGGCGTCAGCCGCATCAGCCGCTCCTCGAATCCCTTCTCGGCCAGCGCGCCCTGAAACGACTCCTCGACGATGAACACGACCCGGTGGCCGCGACGTCGCAGGACGTCGCCGATCCCGATGCAGTTGTTGGTCGGCCCGTAGGCGCTCTCGGGGAAGAAGGCGAAGCTCGCCATCGCGCGGAATCTATCGTTGACGACCCGGCCACCGGGGCCCGAGCCGCTCACGGTTCGCTAATAGTCTGCTAACCTGCCCGCCAACCTGCTGAGTCCCCGCCGATCCGAAACGGCGGGGTACGGGGGACCCGATAGTCGGGGCGAATCGCGGCCGTGCCGCGTAGCGCAGAGCTCTCACTCACGCGCGAGCCCGTCAGCTAACCCCGGAAGCGACGAGAGCGGAGCGTGAATTTCGATGCCAATTCGTCCTGTCCTGGTGAACCCAAAGCCGCGGGTCGCGGCGCTCGCCGCCGCCTTACTGGTCACCCTCGCCGGCGTCTCGTTGGCCGCCAGCGGCGCCGACGCTGCCTCCTCGGGGGGGATCACGAACGTCGAGTCGACCGATGACGGCACCGCGCTGGAGGGCACGAAGTACGAGCGCCTCTGGGACCGCGTCTCGCGCGCGGACAAGCGCTGGGCGCACCGGACCAGCGAGTGCGAGTCCGGCGGCGATCCCGATGCGATCGGCGGCGGTGGCACGTATCGGGGCGCGTTTCAGTTCATGAGGTCGACCTGGAAGGCGGCGCCGAAGAGTCCCGGCGGGGACCCGATCGACTACACGTACCGGACCCAGGCCGTGGTCGCGGTGATGCTGAAGCGCGCGGACGGCGCCCAGCACTGGCCGGGCTGCGGATAGGTACGCCGCTCAGACGGCGACCCGGTAGTCGCCGGGATTGATCCGCCGGGTGCGCCGGCGGTACTCGAGCCACGGGCCCGGCCAGTTGTTGGTGTTCTCGCCGTTGGCGTTGACGTACCAGTTGGAGCAGCCTCCGGACGTCCACACGGTGCGCGCGCTGCGCTGCTCGATCTCCGCTCTCCACGCCGCCTGCGCCTCGCGGCGCAAATCGATCCACCGGTAGCCCCCGGCGCGCAGCCGCCGGATCGCGTCGAGCGCGTAGCTGAACTGGGATTCCAGCGTGTAGGGCACGGATCCCGCTCCATGGTTGGTGTTCGGCCCGTAGAGCACGAACATGTTCGGGAAGCCCGACACGGTCATCCCGAGGAACGCCTCGGGCCGGTCGGCCCAGACCTCGTTCAGCTCCGCGCCCCCGAGCCCGTGAACCTGCATCGGCGCGACGAAGTCGTGGCTTCGAAAGCCGGTGCCGAAGACGATCACGTCCGCCTCGCGCTCGACGCCGTCGGCGGTCCGCACACCGCCCGGAGTGATCCGCTCGATCTCGTCGGTGACCAGCTCGACGTCGGGCCGGGTCAGGGTCGGGTACCAGTCGCTCGTGAACAGGACTCGCTTGCAGCCGATCTCGTAATCCGGCGTCGCCTTGGCGAGCAGCTCGGGGTGGTCGCCGAGCACGCGCCGGCGCTCGCGCTCGGCGAGCCGCCTGATCGGCGCGGCGACCCATGCGCGGCCGGTGAAGCCGTAGGTCGCGCACTCGAGGAAGGCGAAGAACCCGGCGCGGCTGGCGGCGACGCGAAGCGGAAAGCGCTCGAACACGCGCCGCTCCCACTCGGGGTACAGGCGGTCGACCTTCGGCACGATCCACGGGGCGGAGCGCTGATAGATGGTCAGCTCGGCGGTGATCGGGGCGATCTCGGGGACGAACTGGATCGCGCTCGCGCCGGTGCCGAGCACCGCCACCCGCCGGCCGGCGAGCTCGCAGTCGTGCTCCCAGTCGGCGGAGTGAAAGGCCGGTCCGTCGAAGTCCGCGAGCCCCGGCAGCGCCGGTATCGCGGGCGTCGCGAGCTGCCCGCAGGCGGTGACGAGGACGTCGAACTCGTGGCTGGTCCCGGCTTCGGTGCGCAGCGTCCAGCGTCCCTCGGTCGCGTCGAAGCTCGCCGCGGCGACCGCGGTGCCGAGTCGCAGATGCGGCGTGATCCCGAAGCTTCGCGAGCAGTCCTCGAGGTAGCGCAGGATCTCCGGCTGCGGCGCATAGCGGCGCGACCACCGGTGGCCGGGCGCAAATGAGTACGAGTACAGGTGCGAGGGCACGTCGCAGGCGGCGCCGGGATAGGTGTTCGCGCGCCAGACCCCGCCGACCGTGTCGGCACGCTCGAAGATCTCGAAGTGCTCGAAGCCGGCCCGCCGCAGGGTGATCCCCATGCCCACACCGCCGAAGCCCGCTCCGACGATGCCGACCGAGATCTCGCGTCTGGCACCGTTGGTCGCGCTCATCGCGACGCCCAGCCTACCTCGGTCCGACGTTCCGGCGACACGGACGGCCGGCTGAGAGCTCAGGACAGTGGGTCGGGCAGCGCTCGCTCGCGGACCCGCATCGGCAGGCCGCCGTCGGGCGAGAGCGTCGGCATCTGGCGCACCGTCATCGTGCGCCCGGGAAGCCGCTCGAGGCGCAGCCGCTGGAGCAGCATCGTCGAGACGAGCTTCACCTCGGTCTGGCCGAAGCGCTTGCCGATGCAGATCCTCGAGCCGCCGCCGAAGGGCACGTAGGCCCCGCGAGGCAGCGCCGCCTTGCGCTCGCGCGTGAATCGCTCCGGGATGAACGCCTCCGGGTCAACAAAGACGTCCGGCAGCCGATGGCTCGCCCACGAGCAGTAGTTGACGTGGGCGCCGGCCGGAACCGTCTGGCCCTCGAACTCGAAGTCCCGCACCGCCCGGCGGGGCCCGATCCACGCCGGCGGGTAGAGGCGCAGCACCTCGTCGACGACCATGTCGAGGTAGGGCAGCTCGCGCTCGAGCTGAGCGGGCGTCGGCTCGGCGCCGAGCACTCGGTCCTGCTCCGAGAGCAGCTCCGCGAGCACCCGCGGATTGCGAGCGAGCTCGTAGAACATGAACGAGAGGGTGGACGTCGACGTGTCGTGTCCGGCGAACATCAGCGTGATCACCTGATCGCGGATCTCGTCGTCCGAGAATCCCGAGCCATCCTCGTCGCGCGCGGTCAGCAGCAGGCTGAGGATGTCGCGCCGTTCCGGCTCGGGACGCGGGCGTCGCCGCGCGATCTCCTCGCCGACGATCCGGTCGAGCACCGCGCGCGACGCCATCAGCCGTCGCCACGGCGACCGCGGCCCGCGCAGCAGGCGCAGGTGGTACTCGGCGCCGTAGAAGGACAGCGCCCGCTCGAAGTGCTCGGCGGCGGCCGCGCCCCTGCCGCCGTCGTCGGGGTCGAGCCCGAGCAGGGCGCGCATCGCCACCCGCATCGCCAGCTTGCGAGCCCAGGCGTAGATGTCGACGATCGCCCCGGGGCGCAGGCCGGCGAGCGCCCGCTGCGCTTCGGATGCCATCGTCGCCACGGCAGCCTCGATCTGGTCGCGGTGAAACGCCGGCATCATGATCCGCCGGGCGCGGTCGTGGTAGCCCCCGTCGATCGTCAGCAGCCCATCCCCGAGCAGCGGGATCAGATCGCCGAAGCTGCCCTCGCGCCAGTGGAAGTTGTGAGGATGGGTGACGGTGACGTAGGTGTTCGCCTCCGGCCCGAGCATGAAGACGACGCGCGCGTGCAGCATTCGAATGCTGAAGACCGGCCCATAGCGCTCGTAGTGGGAGAGCAGGATCGGGAGCGGGTCGTGCGCCATTCGCTTCGTGAGCGCGAAGTCGAACCGGCTCGGTCCGGGAGGAAACGGCACTCGGGCGCGACGCTCACTGAGGACGTCGCCGAGCACGCGCGCCCACGGGTTGGACGAGGCGCGCGGCGGGCGCCGATCGCTCTCGGGCGGCCCGTGCTCGGGCGCTCCTGCAGCTGGCGGCTCGGCGATAGTCATCCGTGTGGGAGCGAACGCTAGCCGCTCGTCAACCGCCGCCCGTTCCACGGGCGCCCCGCCGTGCATCCCCGGAGCGATACGCTGCGCGCCCGCTCCGCGAGCGGCGCATTGATTCGACAAGGAGGAAGTTGATGGCACGCGAACCGCGTTCTCTGTCCGGCAAGGTCGTAGCGATCACCGGCGGTGCCAGGGGGATCGGCGAATCGACCGCCCGGGCGCTCGTCGCCAAGGGAGCGAAGGTCGCGATCGGCGACCTCGACCGCGAGCTCGCCGAGAGCACCGCTGCGGCGCTCGGCGGCGGGACGCTGGCGCTCGAGCTCGACGTCACCCGACGCGACTCGTTCGAGGGCTTCCTCGACCAGGTCGAGGAGCGGCTCGGCTCGCTCGACGTGCTGATCAACAACGCCGGGATCATGCCGCTGGGCCGGTTCGTCGACGAGGACGACCTGACCGCTCGCCGGATGGTCGACATCAACGTCCACGGCGTCCTCTACGGGATGAAGCTCGCCCTCCCACGGATGCAACGCCGGAACGCGGGACATATCGTCAACCTCGCCTCGCAGGCGGGCAAGGCGGGGTTCCCGGGCGGGGCGACCTACTGCGGGACCAAGCACTTCGTGGTCGGCGTCTCCGAGGCGGTGCGCGCCGAGCTGCGCGGGACCGCGATCGAGATCTCCTGCGTGATGCCGGCGGTCGTCAACACCGAGCTCGGGTCGGGCCTGCCGGAGACGCGGGCGGTGAAGAAGCTCGAGCCCGAGGACGTGGCCGAGGCGATCGTCGCGGCGCTCGAGCGGCCGAAGTTCGACGTCTGGGTGCCGCGCGAGAGCGTCGGCATCTACAAGTTCCTGCAGCTGTTGCCCCGGGGCGGTCGCGAGGCGGTCGCGCGGCTGCTCAAGGCGGACAAGGTGCTCGCCGAGGCCGACCCGACCGTGCGCGCCGGGTACGAGGATCGCGCCGCCCGCTCCGAGCCCGCGCTCGAGGGCGAGGGCGAGCGCGAGGCTGCGGAGACGCCGTCGAGCTAGCGGGACGGCTCGACGGGCTCAGGCGGTCGAGAGAAGGGCGGCGAGCGCGAAGCCGAGCACGGTGACGAGGCCGACCTCGCCGCCGGCCTGATCGAACGCCTCGGGCATCATCGTGTCGGCGAGCATGCAGAGGATCGCGCCGCCGGCGAACGCCTTGACGAACGCGATCACCTCCTCCGAGGCGCCGCCGAGGAGCTGGTAGCCGAGCGCCGCGGCGATCGCGGCCGCGGCGCATACGGCGACCCAGAGCGAGACGACCCACCGCCGCGAGTGACCCGCTCTCTGCAGCCCGGTGGTGGCCGACATCGACTCCGGGAGGTTCGAGAGGAAGACCGCGAGCACGAACGAGGCGCTCACGCCGCCGCCCGAGAGCAGGGTGAGCCCGATCGCCGCTGACTCCGGGATGCCGTCGAGGAGCGCGCCGAGAGCGATGCCGAGCGGATCGCCCTCCGCCTGCTGGCCGAGCGAACGCTTGCGATTGGCGCCGCCAAGGGTGGCGATCGCTCGGTCCCCGCCGAAGAACACCGCCGCTCCGGCGGCAAGCCCGAGCGCCGCCGCGCCGCCGCCGCCGATCGTGATCGCCTCCTCGGTGAGGTCGAAGGCGACGGCGCTGATCAGCACGCCGGCGCCGAAGGCCATCACAAAGGCGTTGACGCGCGCGGATGGCCGCAGGAGGATCGCGATCGCAGCGCCGCCGAGCAACGCCAGGCCGCCCACCAGGCCCCAGAAAGCCGCCTCGAGCACCCTGCCAGTCTCCCCCAATCGACGGTTCGCCGTCACCCACCCGGGTATGTGAACCGTTCGACCGAATGACGATGACCAGGAGGAACGACCGATGACCGAGACGGCGAAGGATGCGAAGCTGATCCAGTACTTGGCCGAGGCTTACGGGAAGGAGAAGGAGCTCGAGACGTCGCTCGAGGCCCACATCGCGATGACGACCCGCAAGCCCTACCGCAAGCGGCTTCAGGAGCACCTGAAGGAAACCAAGTCGCATGGGCGCCAGATCGAGCGCCGGATCAAGCAGATCGGCGGCCGGGACGCCCTGCAGCGGCTCGAGACGGCCGTCGGCCAGGTGACGGCGAAGGCGGTGGCGCTCGCCAAGGGCCCGATGCACGCCGTGCGCGGGACGCGCGAGGCCGAGAAGATGCTCAAGAACGCGAAGACCGAGTACTTCAACGAGCACGAGGAGATCGCCACCTACACGGCGATCGAGACGCTCGCCGAAAGCGTCGGCGACACCGAGACGGCGAAGCTCGCGCGGGGGATTCGCCGCGAGGAGGAGCGGATGGCGAACTTCCTCTCGCGCCAGATCCCGGTCCTGACCAAGGCGGTGGTCACCGAGGAGATCCCGGCCGCGGAGCGCCGCAGCAGCTCGCGGCGGCGGCGGTCCGGGGGCCGCCGCTCGGGCCCGCGTTCGAGCTCCGGCGGAGGCCGGTCGCGCTCCGGGTCTTGCGGCGCGGCTCGCGCGCCTCGAGCTCGCGCTCCGGCTCGCGGCCATCGCGTCGCAGGCGGACGCCCGCCTCGCGCAGCTGATCGTCAACCGGTGATTGCGGAGCGGCCGTGCGAGGCGCGGGCCGCGGCCTCGCGGAGCCCGTCTCGAAAGTCGGGATGCGCGATCTCCGCCAGCGCCAGGCCACGCTGGTGGACCGTGAGCCCCTGAAGCTCGGCCGCTCCGTACTCGGTCACGATCACGTCGACCTGGTGGCGCGGCGTCGTCACCACGGCGCCGGCGTCGAACCAGGGGACGATCCGAGAGCGGAGCACGCCCGCGAGCGTGACCGTCGACCGCAGGCAGATCAGGGAGCGATCGTCGAGCGACAGTGCCGGGCCGGCGACGAAGTCCTCGTGGCCGCCGATCCCGGAGTACTGGACGCCGTCGACCGTGTCGGCGACGACCTGCCCGTGGACGTCGACGCTGATTGCCGCGTTGATCGTCACCATCGCCCGGTTGCGGCCGATGATGTCCGGTGAGTTGACGATCTCGACCGGCAGGAACGCCACCTGGTCGTTGCCGTCGAGCCACTCGTAGAGCTCGGCCGTGCCACCGGCGAAGGTGGCGACCGAGACGCCGTCGAACTGGCCCTTGCGATTCGTCACCTTGCCGGCCTCGTGAAGGCGCATCAGGCCGTTGGTGAACATCTCCGAGTGGACGCCGTAGTCTCCGCCGTCGCCGTGCGCGAGATGGCCGACGATCGCCGAGGGAATGCCGCCGATCCCGGTCTGCAGCGTCGTTCCGTCGGCGATGAAGGCGCGGCAGTTGTCGGCGATCGCCTCGTCGGCCGGGCTCGGTTCCGCGTCGGGGATCGCCAGCGGCTCGGCTTCGGACTCGACGATCACGTCGATCTGATCGAGGTGCAGCGCGTGGCGTTGCTCCGGCGGGGCCCCAGCCGTTCGCGGGAAGTTCGACGAGGTCTCGACGACCAGCACGCGCTCGGGGTCCTCGCCGGCACTGAAAAGCTCCTTGAGCGTCCCACCGGCGTGCAGCGAGAGGCTGCACCAGCCCGCCGCGTCGGGCGGCGTGGCGACGGTCGCCATCACCCGGGGCGAAAGCTGCGCGAGCAGCGGCTCGAAGCGGCGGAAGTCACTGGGAGCGAAGCTGATGTTGGCGCCCTGGTCGCGCAGCGCCCGCTCGACCGGTCCGAAGAACCCCGACAGGTAGTGGACGCCTGGATGGGTGAAGGCGTCCGACCAGGCGAGCAGCAGGGCCCCGTAGATACGCAGTCCGTCCCAGTCGTCGCGCTCTCCGAGCGACGCGAGGAAGGTCGGCGGCTGCCCGGGCCCGAGCGGGATCCCAAGCGTGTCGTCGGGCGTCAGCCTGGCGGCGGCCTCGGATGCGGAAAGTGTCTCGGGCATTCTCGGGCAAGCTAGCGGGCCGGCGCCGATCCGGCTACGGGCGAAGGCCGGCGAGCACGATCTCGAGGTAGCGCTCCCAGCTCATCGCCGGCGCGCCCGCATGCCCGGCGCGAACCGCGCGACCGAGACCGCAGAGCAAGCTGGGGACATCCTCGGGGGCGATGTCGGCTCGCAACTCGCCGGCCTCTTGGGCGCGTCTGACCAGCTCCGCGGTCAGGTCGTCGAGACCCGCGCGCCTGGCCGCCGCGCCGCAGATCTCCGGCCGCTGGTCCATCGCCTCCGACAGCGCCCTGTCCGTTGCCGTGATCCGTGCAGCGTGGGTCATCAGATACACGAAGCCCTGCCACGGGTCGTCGAGCTCGAGCGCCTCGCGAGCCGCGCTCGCCTTGCTCTCGAAGCGCTGATCCGCGAGCGCTTCGAGCAGCGCCTCCTTGGTCGGGAAGTGCCGGTACACCGTTCCGACGCCGAGCCCGGCGGCTCGTGCGATGTCCTCGATCTGGGCTTCGAGCCCGTGCTCGGCGAACTGCCGTTCCGCCGCAGCCAGGACCTTGGCGCGGTTGCGGCGCGCATCGGCGCGCTGGGTGCGGGCTTTGGGAGCCTGGGTATCGGTCCGCGACATCCTCGGGGTCGGTGTCTTTCTGGGTGGCGGCCGTTCGTCGTATATGTGATGGACAGCACGCAAACGGAATCAACATTCCGTATAGTGGCCACGATGAACCGGAATACGGATTCCGATTATGCCACGGCCGCGTAAGGGGCGCGTAGCTTGAGAGCAGCAGACGAGTAAACAGGAGACCCGAGATGACCGAAGCCCAGGAGTTCGAACGCCGCCGCTGGATCGCCCTCGCCCTGCTCTGCGTGGCGCAGTTCGTCGTCGTCCTCGACGCCTCGATCGTCAACGTGGCGCTGCCGACGATCGGCCACGCGCTCGACTTCTCGCAGGACAACCTCTCGTGGGTCGTCAATGCCTACGTCCTCACCTTCGGCGGTTTCTTGCTGCTCGGCGGGCGGATGGCGGACCTGCTCGGTCGCCGGCGCGTGTTCATGGGCGGGCTGGTCCTGTTCGCGATCGCCTCGCTGGCCGGAGGCCTCGCCGAGTCCGACGGCGCCCTGATCGCGGCGCGGGCCGTGCAGGGCCTGGGGGCGGCGATCCTCTCGCCGGCCGCGCTCTCGATCGTCACGACCACGTTCCGCGACGGCGCGGAGCGCAACAAGGCGCTCGGCGCCTGGGGCGCGGTCGCCGGCTCGGGCGGTGCCGCCGGGGTGCTCCTCGGGGGCGTGCTGACCGAGTACGCCGGCTGGGAGTGGGTGCTGTGGGTCAACGTCCCGATCGGGATCGCCGCCGCGGCGCTGGCGCCGAAGCTGATCGCCGAGAGCCGCGCGGAGTCCGAGAGCCGGTCGTTCGACGTCGCCGGCGCGATCAGCATCACCGGCGCGCTCGCGGTGCTCGTCTACGCATTGGTCGAAGCTCCCGACTCGGGTTGGGGCTCGGCGCAGACGCTTGGGCTGCTCGCCGGCGCGATCGTCCTCTTCGGCGCGTTCGTCGCAATCGAGCGCCGGGCGTCCAATCCGCTGGTCCCGTTCTCGATCTTCCGACTCAGAACCCTGACCGGGGCGAACGTGGTCGGCATCCTCACCGGGGCGTCGCTGTTCTCGATGTTCTTCTTCATCTCGCTGTACATGCAGAACGTGCTCGGATACAGCGCGATCAAGGCGGGTCTCTCCTATCTGCCCCTCGCCGGCTCGATCATCCTCGCCGCGGGAGTCGGATCGCAGCTCGTGACGCGGGTCGGCTTCAAGCCGGTGCTGGCCGCCGGCATGGTGCTGATCGCTGGTGGCCTGCTCTGGTTCGCGCAGATCTCCCCCGACGGCGGCTTTCTCTCGGACGTGCTCGGTCCCTCGCTGCTCGCCGCGGTCGGCCTCGGGTTCGCCTTCGTGCCGCAGACGATCGCCGCGGTGTCGGGCGTCCGCGCGCACGAGGCGGGTCTCGCCAGCGGGCTGATCAACACCTCCCAGCAGGTGGGCGGCAGCGCTCGGGTTGGCGGTGTTGTCGACGGTGGCGTTCACGCAAATCGACGACGCGGCAGCCGCCGGCGGGCAGGTCTCGCCGAGCGTGCTCACCGACGGCTACGCGGACGCGTTCATGGTCGGCTCCGGGATCGCGCTACTCGGCCTGCTGGCGACGCTGGTGCTGATCCGCGGGCGCGACAGCCGCGCCCACGTCGAGCTCGGCGCGCCCGAGGCGGCGGAGGCCGGGGCCTGAGGGCTCGCCGATGACGCGCGCGTCCTCCCGCTCAGCTAGCCTCCCGCGACGTTAAACGTGCGTAGCAGTTCGCAGGCGTCCTTATCCAGGGTTCCTTCGTACCGCAAGCACCTGAAGTTCCCTGGAGGGACGATGGCAACTGGAACGGTCAAGTGGTTCAACCACGAGAAGGGCTTCGGCTTCATCACGCCCGACGAGGCGGGTCGTGACCTCTTCGTGCATCAGAGCCAGGTCGACGGCGGCGGCGCGCTCGCCGACGGCGCCAAGGTCGAGTACGAGGCCGAGGAGAGCGACAAGGGCCCGCGGGCTATCAACGTGCGCACCATCTGAGCCCCGGCGCAGAGCTTTCTGAGCCTTCGAGGGGCGGCGCCGGTTGGCGCCGCCCCTCGCTCGTTCCGACCCCCGTGGAGGCGAGGAAACTCGACCGGCCCGCCGAATAGCCATCGAATGATGGCGGTGATGACACCGCGGGACCCGTTCGGGCGCGCGGCGCTGCGCACCGTGTTGATCGTGGTCACGGTCGCGGTGGTCCTCTATTTGATCGTCCTGCTTCGCAAGCCGATCGGCTGGCTGGTGATCGCCGCCTTCATCGCGGTGGCGATGTCGGGGCCGGTCAACCTGCTCCAGCGCCACATGAGGCGCGGGCTTGCGATCGCGCTCGCCTACATCGCCCTGGTGATGGTCCCGATCGGCCTCGGAGCGCTGCTGATCCCGTCGATCGTCGGGCAGATCGAGGACCTGGCGGGCAACGTGCCGCAATACGCCAACGACGTCACCGACTTCGTCAACGACAACAACACGCTCAACAGCCTGAACGAGAAGTACGACTTCACGGGCGAGATCCAGAAGGCCGCCGACAACCTGCCGAGCAAGATCGGCGATGCCGCGGGCGTGCTCCAGGACATCGGCGTCGGCGTGGTCAACTCCGTCTTCGCCGCGATCACGATCCTGATCCTCAGCATCTTCATGGTCGGCGGCGGCCCCCGATGGGCGGAGATGTTCGTGCGCGCCCAGCCGCCCGGACGCGCCGAGCGCATTGAGCGCGGGCTGCGCGACGTCGCCAACGCGATCGGCAACTACGTCGCCGGGGCCCTTCTCCAGGCGACGATCGCGGGGGTCAGCGCGTTCATCGTGCTGAAGATCCTCGGTGCACCGTTCGCCGGGCCGCTGGCGCTGATCGTCGCCTTCTTCGACCTGATCCCGGTGGTCGGGGCGACGATCGCGGCGGTGTTCATCGCGATCGTGATGCTGTTCGTCAACTTCCCGGTCGGGTTGATCGTCTGGGGCGTGTTCGCGATCCTCTACCAGCAGTTCGAGAACTACGTGATCCAGCCCCAGATCCAGCGACGGGCGGTCGAGGTCGAGCCGTTCATCGTCCTCGTCTCGGTCCTCTTTGGCTCGACCCTGTTCGGCGTCGTCGGCGCGATCCTTGCGATCCCCACGGCCGCCACTCTGCAGATCGTTTGGCGCGAGTACCGCGATTACCGGCGCGAGTCGCTGACCCAGCCGATCGATGGACCTGGGCGACTCGAGGCGCCCGCTTAGCGATCGACAACGCCCGGCCGCGGATCGCGCGCCAGGCGTAGCCTGATGAGCTGATGGTGCAGACGGCCAGAGCGCGTCCGGTGAGCGTCGCCGACGTCGAGCGCGCGGCGCGGCGGATCGCGGGCGCCGTCCGGAAGACGCCGATCCTCCCGGCGGGCGAGATCTCACGACGCGCCGGCGCGACGGTCACGCTGAAGGCCGAGAACCTGCAGCGGACCGGATCGTTCAAGGTCCGCGGCGCCCACAACCGACTCGCGGCGCTCTCCGAGGCGGAGCTCACGCGAGGCGTGGTCGCCGCGAGTGCGGGAAACCACGCCCAGGCCGTCGCGGTCGCCGCACGGGAGCGGGGCACGCACGCCGTGCTCTACATGCCCGCCGACGCGCCGTTGGCGAAGATCGAGGCGGTCCGCGGGTACGGCGGCGAGGTTCGACTGGTTCCGGGACTGTTCGACGACGCCTACGAAGCTGCGCGTGAGGCGGCACAGGCCGACGAGCGGATCCTCGTGCACGCCTTCGACGACCCGCTCGTGATCGCGGGACAGGGCACGATCGGCCTCGAGATAGCGGCCCAGGCGCCGGCGACGCGAAGCGTCGTCGTCGCGGTCGGCGGCGGTGCGCTCGCCGCGGGGATCTCACTCGCGATCAAGGATCGGCTGCCCGGGGTGCGGGTGATCGGCGTCCAGTCGGACCGCTGCGCGCCCTACGTGCAGGGCGCGCGGCGCTTGCCGACCATCTGCGACGGGATCGCCATCAAGCGACCCGGCGAGGTGACCCGGCCGCTCGTCGACGAGCTCGTCGACGAGGTGGTGACGGTCTCCGACGACGAAGTCGCCGAGGCAATGGTGTTGCTGCTCGAGCGCTCGAAGCTCGTCGTCGAGGGCGCCGGTGCGGCCTCGGTCGCCGCGCTGCTCGCCGGGAGGCTCGCGGTGGGCGCGGAGGGCGAGGTCTGCGCGGTGCTTTCGGGCGGAAACGTCGACGCCTCGCGCCTGGTGGAATGCATCCGGCTCGGCGAGAACGCCTCCGGACGCCGCCTCGTGTTCTCGACCGTGGTCCCGGATCGGCCCGGCGCCCTCGCCAGCCTGGTCGATACGGTCGCCGAGCAGCGCGCCAACGTGCTCGACGTCGCGCACATCCGCGAGGGTGTCGATCTGCACGTTCGCGAGACCGAGATCCGGCTCGTCCTCCAGACCGACGGTCCCGCCCACGGCGAGCGCATTCTCGCTGCCCTTCGCGAGCACGGTTTCGAGGTGAGGCGCGAGGGCGATCGGTGACGGTCCGGGCCGCCGGCGGGGTGGTCGTGCGCGGACCTCGCGAGCGGCCGGAGGTCGCCGTCGTGCACCGTCCGCGTTATGACGATTGGTCGCTGCCGAAGGGCAAGCTCGATCCGGGTGAGGAGTGGGCCGATGCGGCGCTGCGCGAGGTCGAGGAGGAGACCGGCCTGCGGTGCGAGCTCGGCGAGGAGCTCGAGCCGGACCGGTATTCGGATCGCAACGGTCGCGACAAGCATGTGCGCTGGTGGCGAATGCGGCCGCTGGGGGGGAAGTTCGAGCCGAGCGACGAGGTCGACGAGCTACGCTGGCTAACGCCCTCCGAGGCGCTCGCGCTGCTCGACTACGACCACGATCGGGGGCTCGTGCGCGCGGTCGCCGGATGCGGACTCGGGCGAGCTCCGAGCTGAGCTCGCAGCAGACCGGTTCAGCGTCCCGGGCCGCCGGGCCGAGCGACGCCGCGGGCGCGCCCGCCGCCCTCGACCCTGAGTCGCAGCCCGCCGGCGACGATCGCGCCCGAGCCCGCGAGCGCGACGAACAGACCCATCCGCAGCCCCACCCTCGTCGACCCGGCGAGCTCTTCGGGCTTGTCGAGCATCAGGACCGCGACCAGCACGGCGGCCCAACCACCGGCGGCGACGAGCAGGGCCCACGGGCGCAGCGGTGGCCTGATCGGCCGCCCGGAGGCCGAGCGCGCGAGCACGAATGCCGCCGCCGCGGCCGTGATCACCAGGGCGAGCTGGCCGAGACCGAAGGAGTCGAGGCCGGTCACGGCGAGGCCGCCGCTGAACGGGAGGCCGTACCACGGGAGCAGCAGGCTGGCGGCCACGAGGATCACCCCGAGCGCGGCGAGCCGCTCCGCTGCCGAGAGCGAGCCCGCCGGGCGGCCCGGTGCGCCGCGATCGGGTTCGGTCGAGCGGCCGGCGCCGCGATCGGGTTCAGTCGAGCGGCCGGCGGCCACCGTAGCCCGCCTCGAGGTCGTGCCAGAAGCCGATTTCGCGCTCGTCGAGCTGCCAGCACAGGTAGACCTCACGGCCATCGCGGATCGTGGGGAAGTCGATGAGCCCGCGGTCGACGTCGCGAATCACGATCCCCAGCGCCTGAATCTCGAGCAGCAGCCGCCGCACCTCGAGGAACGCTTCGCCGACCTTGCGCCCGGGGCCACCGCCGCCGTTCGTCGGCGCCGCGCCGGACAGCGCCTCGTGCAGCTCGCTGTCGGTGAGCCGGTCGCGCGAGTCGCGCAGCGAGCGCAACATCGGCTCGACCCGCTCGAGCAGCGAAGTCGCCTCCTCGACGGTGAAGTGGCGCTCGTGGATCACCCGTGGGTCGTCGCCGCGACGCCCGCGGCCGCGGCGATCCGCTCGGCGAGCACACGGGCGTCGTCATCCGAGACGGTGCGCAGCTGACCCTGAAAGGCGAGGTGCCAGTGCTCGGCCGGCCACTTGCGTACGTGCTCGAGCTCGTCGAGCAACGACTCGGCCGGGACGAACGCGTCCTCCTCGAGGACGACGATCGGCTCGGCCTCGACTCGCCAGGGGTAGGGCTCGGGTTGCTTCTTCTTGCCCTGGGGCCAGATCGGCGTGCGGTCCTCGAACATCTCCGAGCGCACCCGGGCGATGCCGCCGAACGCCTGCACCCCGGTGACGTAGAAGACGACCTCGTCGCCCGGCTCGATCTCCGCGGCCTGATTTCGCCGCCGCTCCTTGAACCCGATCACGTCGAACCCGCGCTCGACGTTGATCCGGAAGTTCTCCAACGAGCCGGTGAGGATCCAGGCGGCCATGGCGCGATTGTATGGGGCCGCGGCGCAGCTCGGACGGGGTCGCGCGTGCAAAGCCGGCGGCGCGCGCGCCGACCTTCGCATTCAGGCTTGTGCCCTCGTTCGCGGCTAGGCGGCGTCAGGCCTCGCCTTGGGCGGCTGCCGGCGCGGTCGCGGAGGCCAGCCTCTGCCGCTGGCGCTCGGGCGTGATCGCGACCACGTTCCAGGCCAGACCGACCCGGCGCATGGCGCGGATCACGAGCCCCGTCGGGTCGAGCTCCCACCAGCGCAGGCCGTGGAATGCGGAGCGCGGGAAGGCATGGTGATTGTGGTGCCAGGCCTCGCCGAGCGAGGCGAGAGACAGCCACCAGACGTTGCGGGACTCGTCGTCGGTCGCGAACCGGCGCGCTCCATGGAAGTGGCAGATCGAGTTGATGCTCCAGGTGATGTGGTGGACGAAGAAGATCCGCACGAGGCCGCCCCAGAGCAGGCCGGTGAGCCCGCCGAGGAGCGTCCCGGTGAGTGCAAGGCCGAGCGCGAACGGCAGCGCGAGCGAGAGCGTCACCCAGGAGAGAAAGCGGCGGTTGATCCACCGCATCCCGCCGTCGTCCATCAGGTCGGGCGCGTACTTCTTGCGATCGGCCTGCCCGTTGGAGTCGAACAGCCAACCGACGTGCGCGTGCCAGAGGCCGGCGAGGCCGCTGCCGTGGCCGACATGAGGCGAGTGTGGATCGCCCTCGGTGTCGGTGTGGGCGTGATGCTTGCGGTGGTCGGCGACCCAGTCGATCACGGGCCCCTGAACGGACATCGAGCCGGCGATCGCGAGCCCGTACTCGATCGGCTTGTGCGTCTGGAACGCTCGGTGGGTGAGCAGGCGATGGAACCCCACTGTGACCCCGAGCGCGGAGACCAGGTACATCGTGAGCATGATCGCGAGGTCGGTCCAGCCGACGGCCCGGTTCCAGAATAGGACGAGCGCCGCGATGAAGGCGAAGAACGGGAGGACGACGGCACCTAGATTCGTATAGCGCTGCGTTCGGCTCATATTTGTGAAGATAGGGGTGATCACGTGCCGATTCTTCGTCTCTGGCAAAGTCGTGATCACAGGAATTTGTAATGAACGCGCAACTCAGCCATGGACAACGGCTCGGCCCCCTCGACGAGCCGTGGAAGGCGCTTCCGCCCCGGATCGGAGCCCTGATCCGCCCGCATGTCCCGGCGCTCAGCGAGGAGGTGATCGCGGCCATCCGTGAGCGCGTGCCGGCCTACCGGCGGCCGCTCTCGGGCCGGTTCGGGGCCGGGATCAGGCTCGGGGTCGAGGAGGCGCTGGCGCAGTTCGCCGATCTGGTCGGGGATCCCAACCTCGACCGCAGCGGTCGCGATGCCGTCTACCGCGGCCTCGGCCGCGGCGAGTACCGCGAGCGCCGGTCCCTCGACGCGCTGCTCGCCGCGTACCGGCTCGGGGCGCGGGTCTCGTGGCGGCGCGTCTCGGCAGTCGGGATCGAGGCCGGGCTCGACCGGCGGACGCTGGCCGTCCTCGCCGAGGCCGTGTTCGCCTACATCGACGAGCTCTCGGCGCTGTCGGCCGAGGGCTACGCACAGGAGCAGTCGCGTGCGGCGGGCGAGAGCGACCGCCTGCGGCGCCGGATCGCGGTGCTGCTGCTCGACCCGGCCGCCGACGATGCCGCGGTCACCGCGGCGGCGGCCGAGGCCGGCTGGACGCCCCCGCCCCAGGTCTCGGCGCTGGTCAGCGACGTCGCTGCGAGCCGGCTGCGCGGGCGGCTGCCGGCGGGCACGCTCGTGCTCGAGGGCGGGGAGGAGGGCGAGCCCGCGCTGGCGATCCTCACCGACCCCGAGGCCCCCGATCTGCGCTCCCGCGTGGAGCGCGCCGTCGCCGGTTCGACCGCGGTGATCGGGCCGACCGTCGAGCTGATGAGCGCTAGCTCGAGCGCCGCGCGGGCACGCCGGGTCCACGCGCTGATCGGTCGCGGGGTGGTCGCGGCCGGCGGCCTCGTCTCGGCCGGCGACCACCTCGGCACCCTGGTGGCGCACGGCGACGAGGAGGCGCTCGCGGAGCTCTCTCGGGCCCGGCTGCAGCCGCTCGCCGGTGAGACGCCCGCGTCCCGCGCGCGGCTCACGGAGACGCTGCGGGCGTGGCTGGACGAACAGGGCGAAATCGCGTTGGTAGCGGCGCGCCTCCACGTCCACCCGCAGACCGTCCGCTATCGCCTCCGTCGGCTTCGCGAGCTGCTCGGTGACGCCCTCGACCACCCGGAGTCCCGCCTCGAGCTGGCGCTCGCGCTGCGCGGCGCTGTTTCGCTGTCAAGCTAGCCGGGAACGGACGGAGCAGAGATCAAGGAGGCAACGACGTGAGCGAGACCGCGACCAGCACGAGCAGGGACATCATGGCCCCCGAGAGCGCCGAGCGGCGCGAGCAGGTGATCGGGCTGCTCAAGAAGGCCTATTGGATGGAGATCGAGACGGTGATGAGCTACATCGCCAACTCCGTCAACCCCGACGGCGTCCGCGCGCAGGAGATCAAGGAGTCGCTTTCGCAGGACATCCAGGAGGAGCTCGGACACGCGCAGCAGTTCGCGGAGCGGATCAAGGAGCTCTACGGCGTCGTCCCTGGATCGACCGAGTTCGCCGCCGAGCAGACCTTCCTCCAGCCTCCGGACGAGCAGATCGACATCGTCCACGTGATCCGCGGGGTGATCGCCGCCGAGCAGGGGGCGATCGAGCACTACAGCCGGATCGTCGAGGAGACCGAAGCGATCGACCCGGTGACGCAGGACATGGTGATCGCGATCCTCCACGACGAGCAGGGCCACAAGCGGCTGTTCGAGGGATTCTTGCGCGAATACGAGGCGCTCGGGCTCGCCTGAGCTACGAGGTTCCGCCGACGAGCTCCCCGCACCGCCGCGCGTCGAGCGGCCGGCCGAGGGCCTGCCATGCCTCCGCAGCCTCGCCGAGCAGCCGCCGGCGCTCGGCCGGATCGGCGGCGGTGGCGCCGAGCGCCTCGAGGCTCGCGGCGCCGCCGACCGGGTAGCGCAACCGTTCCGACAGCCCTGCCGCTTCCTCGGCCACCTCGCGCGCGGCCTCACTCTTTCCCCAGAGGACGAGGTTGACTGCGCGTGCCGCGGTCGCCTCGACCGACTGGGCGACCAGGCCCGCGCGCTCGCAGAGGTCGAGCGCCCGGGCGAGCTTCTGGTCGCAATCGGCGTGGTCGCCGCGATCCCGCAGCGCCGCGGCCAGCCAGTAGAGCGACTCGAACGCGACCTCCGAGCGGCCGACGCGCTCGGCGATCTCGAACGAGCGCTCGAGCAACTCGACCGCGCCGTCGAGATCGCCCTCGCTCCACAGGGCGACGCCGCGCATCGAGTAGGGGAAGCAGAGCTTGCCCTCGAGGCCCTCGCGCTCGGCCAGCGCTTGCGAGGCCTCGGTGTCGCGAGCCGCGGCCTCCCAGTCGCCGGCGTACGCGGCGAGCTTGGCGAGCGCCGCGTGAACCTCGACCTGCGAGGGCAGGTCGCCGGTCTCGCGCGCCAGGTCGAGCGCCTTGCCGTACGCGGCGCGAGCGGCGGCGTAGTCGGCCTCGGAGACCTCGTGGTGGTAACCGAGCGCGAACAGCGCCCTGACCGCCTCGGCCGGGTCGCTCTGTCGGGCCAGCTCGACCGAGCGCTCGAGGTTCTCGCGAGCGCGCTCGGAGTCGCCGATCCGTCCGAAGACGCGGCCGAAGATCCCGTGCGCACGGCTCGCCGCCCCCGCCTCGCCGAGCCGCTCGGCGAGCCGCAGCGCCTTCTCGGAGGCGTAGATCGCGAGCATGTTGTCGCCGGTGTGCATGTAGAGGGAGGCGGCCTCCTCGTAGAGGCGGACGAGCTCGATGCACGGCGGGCCGTCCTTGAGCAGATCGATGCCGCGCTGGTAGTGATCGATCGACCCCTCCCGATCGCCCTTCTGCCAGAGGCCGGTGCCGATCTTTCGGTGCAGATCGGCGACGCGGGCGAGGTCCTCCTCGCCGCGATGGTGCTCCATGCACTCCTCCCAGGCAGCGACCGCGCGGTCGATCCTGCCGAGCAGCACGGCGACGTCGCCGAGCTTCTCGGCGATCCGAGCGCGCGCGTCCGGGTCGAGGTCTCCGGCGAGCGAGAGCGCGGTCTCGTAGTGGCCCTGCGCCTCGCTGTTCGAGTACAGGGAGGCGGAGACGTCGCCGGCGGCCTCCAGCGCCTCGTAGGCGCGGGCGACGATCACGGCGAGCTCCTCCGGGTCGAGGTCGGCGGCGGCGCCGAGGTTGGCGGCGCGCCCGTAGTGCTCGGCCACCATCGCGACCACGCCCTCGGAGCGATCGGCGGCGCGCGAGGAGAGGAACGCCCCGACCTCCGCGTGCATCCGTGCCCGCACCGCCTTGGGCAGGGTCGAGTACGCGACGTCGCGAATCAGCACGTGCTTGAAGGCGTACTCGCGCTCGCCCGTCAACCGGCTGCCGGCTGTAGGGACGATCAGGTCCTTCTGCTCGAGGCTGGTGAGCGTCGCCGGAAGCTCGTGCGCCGGATCGCGATCGGCGATCGACCCCTCCCAGAAGACCTGGCCTACCACCGAGGCGGCCTGGAGCGCTCGCCGCTCCCGGCGCGGCAGCGAATCGAGCCTCGCGGCGAGCACGGAGTGCACGGTCTCGGGAAGCGCCTCGCTGTCGGTCGAGCCCTCCTCGACGATTCGATTGACCATCTCCTCCGCGAACAGCGGGTTGCCGCCGGAACGCAGCGCGACCTGCTCGGCGAGCGCCGCGCCTGCGCCGGACGGCAGTAGGGCGCCGACCAACTCGCGCGCTTGCGTGCGAGGCAGCGGGTCGAGCGAGACCATCGTCGCGTAGGTCCCGTCGTGACCCCAGCCGGGCCGGCGGTCGAGGAGCTCGTCGCGCGCCATGCACAGCAGCAGTGCTGGTCCCCGCGACCACCGGGCCAGGTGGTCGATCAGGTCGAGCATGCCCTCGTCCGCCCAGTGGATGTCCTCGACCGCGAAGATCAGCGGGTCGCGGGAGCTCGCCGACTCGACAAGCAGCCGTACCGCGGAGAACAGGCGGTCGCGCATCTGCTGCGGGGTGTCCTGCTCGCCGGAGTCGACGTCCGCCGGAGGCTCGATTCCCAGCGACCTGCCGAGCGCGGCCGCGACCCGCTCGGGCGGCTCGGCGAAGCCCGCCTCGGTGAGCAGCGCCCCGACGCCCCGAATGAGCCTCGCCCAGGCCGCGCCGGCGTCGTCGGTGTCGGCGATCTCGAACGTCCCGCGCACGATCTCGCCGAGCGCCCAGTAGGAGATACCGCTGCCGTATGACGGACAGCTGCCGAGCCGAACCGCCGGCGGACGCTCGAGGCCCCCGAGCCGGTCGGTGAACTCGCGAAGCAGGCGAGACTTGCCGACCCCCGCCGGTCCGACGACCGTGACGAGGTGGGGGCTGCGCTCGGCGACGACCCGGTCGAAGAGGGCCATCAGCTGCTCGGACTCGCGCTCGCGACCGACCAGCGGGGTGGAGACGCGTGACCGGCGCGGGGTGCGGCCGCGGACCACGGCCCGAACCGCCTCCCACGCCGCCACCGGCTCGGCCTTTCCCTTCAACTCGAGCGGCTCGAGCGCGACGTACTCGACCGCGGGGCGAGTGAGGCGATGAGTCGTTTCGCCGACGATCACGGTCCCTGGCTCGGCCGCGGCCTGCAGGCGCGCGGCGACGTTCACCGGGTCGCCGATCACCGTGTAGCCGTCGCCGATCCGCCCGGCCAGCACCTCGCCCGAGTTGATGCCGACGCGCAGCGCGAATCGGGCCTCGACGTCGCTCGCGATCCGGTCGTTGATCTCGTCCATCGCCGCCTGCATTGCCAGCCCCGCCCGCACCGCTCGCTCGGGATCGTCCTCGTGGCTGACCGGCGCGCCGAAGACGCCCATCACGTTGTCGCCTATGTACTTGTCGATCGTGCCACCGAAGCGCTCGATCTCGTCGCCGAGCCGTCGCAGCGCCCGGTCGACGACCGACTTCATTCGCTCCGGGTCGAGCCGCTCGGAGACGGCCGTGTAGCCGGAGAGGTCGGCGAAGATGATCGTCGCCTTGCGGCGCTCCTCGGGCGGCGGCTCCGCGCCCTGCGCCCGGCCCGCGCCCCCGAGATCGCCGCCACACTCGATGCAGAACCTCGCCTCGGGGGGGTTCTCCGTTCCGCAGTGCGGGCAGGCGAGCGCAAGCGCCGACCCACACGACATGCAGAAGCGCGCTCGCTGCGGGTTCTCGGTTCCGCAAGTGGCGCAGGTCACGAGCCCAGGATACGACCGCGGGCGGCCGGTGGCGGGCAGCGCTACTCGATCGGGATGTCCTCTACCCGCGGTCCGCGCTCCGCGCCGCCCTCGGCCTCGGCGAGCCGCTCGAGGTAGAGGTCGATCATCGTGCGCATCGTCAGCAGCGCCTCGCGCTGGACGCTCTGCCATTGGCCGCGCAGCTCGGGAGATGAGGTCGAGCGCAGCACGTCGGCGCCCCGGCAGATCGGGCAGAGCTCGAGGCACTGGAACTGCTGTGGCGGTCGCTCGGGGTCAGGCACCGGCGCTCGCCGCCTCGGTCTCGAATCGGATCTCGAGAGCACCGTCGTCCAGCTTCGCGCCCGTGGGCCGCTGTCGCGCGAGCGCGCCCGGCAGGATGATCGTCCGCTTTCGCGGCCCCACCGAGACGACCAGCTCGGCGCCGACCTTCTTCAGGGCGACGTCGCCGCGCTCTCCGAACGGCAGCCGGATGCTGAGCGTCGTGTGCCCGTTCACCGAGCTCAGCTCGTGGGCGAGCTCGGAGTGCAGCACGGACGCCGGGGCCACGCCCGCGAACAGCTCCGCGGCCAGGCGGTCGAGCATCCGCTCGCCGATCACCTCCTCGTCGAAGTAACGCGCCGTCAGCACCGGCAGCGGCGCGAACCCCTCGCGCACCTCCTCGAGGCGGTCTCGCTGTCGCTCGCGCCACTCGCCGAAGTAGCCGCCGTCGAGCTCGTCGGGGAAGACGCGGTTGACGATCACGGCATCGGTGAGGTAGCCGTAGAGGTTCAGGTAGGTGAACGTCCGCTGCGCCTCCTTGATCACCATCCGGTCCGGGTTCATCACCAGCCGGATCGAGGCCCGCTCGCGGTTGCGGAGGATCTCGTTCATCGCGATCAGGTTGCGGACCAGCCGCTGGGCGTCGGCGAACACGTCCTCGTCGGGGAGCTCGAGGTCGAGCAACGTCCGCGCCAGCGGACGCGCGGCGCTGACCATCCGGCGCTCCCAACCGAACACCTTCTCGAGCCACCACCGGGCGATGTCGGGGAACGAGAGCAGCCGCAGGGTTTCGCCGGTGGGCGCGCAGTCGACGATCACGGCGTCGAAGTCGCCCGATTCGTGGTGGCGCTTGATCTGCAGCAGGCTGAACAGCTCGTCCATCCCCGGCGGGACGGTGAGCTCCTCGGCGGCGATGTCGATCACGCCGCGATCGGAGAGCAGGCCGCCGAGCCACCGCTGCACCGCCCCCCAGTGGGCCTCCATCTCGCGCTCGGCCTGGACCTCCTGGCCCCAAAGGCGATCGCCGATCGGCCGCGGCTCGGCGCCGAGCTCGGCCCCGAGCGAGTCGGAGAGGCTGTGGGCCGGATCGGTGGAGAGCACGACCGTGCGCAGCCCCGCCGCGGCGCAGCGCCGGGCGGTCGCGGCGGCGACGCTCGTCTTGCCGACGCCCCCCTTGCCGGTGTACAGGATCGTCCTCGGTGGCGCCATCGGAACCAACCAGGGTATTCGCGTGACCGACCGCCCGCCCGGACGCAGCCGCTACGCTGGCCCGCGTTCACCCCCCTAACCACGAGGGAGCACCATCAACTTGATCCGTATTCGCACACTTCTTGCCGTATGCGCGGTCGCGCTGCCGATTCCGGCCGCGATCGCCGGGTGCGGCGGCGACGACTCGAGCGACGTCGATCCGCAGACCGTCCTCGATCAGACCTTCAACAGCGACACGAAGGTCACCAGCGGCGACCTGGCGCTGAGCCTCAGCGGCTCCGCCGGGGATCAGGGGAGCTTCGAGGCGAAGCTCGAGGGACCGTTCCAGGGCGATCCGAACGATCCGAACGCGATCCCGCAGCTCGACTGGACCGGCTCGCTGACCGGATCGGGCGCGGGCACCAGCCTCAGCTTCGACGGCTCGCTGGTCGTCACCGAGGACAACGCCTACGTCGAGTACGGGGGCAACACGTACGAGGTCGGCTCGGACCTCTTCAGCCAGTTCAAGCAGGCGGCCGAGAGAGCGGCCTCCCAGCAGAGCGGCCAGGCGGAGGGGCTCTCGTTCAGCGAGGCGTTCCGACAGGGCTGTGAGCAGTCGATCGAGGCGCAGGGAGGTGATCCGTCGGCCTGCGATATCGACTTCCAGGGCTGGCTCACCGACCTCTCGAACGAGGGCACCGAGGACGTCGAGGGGACCGACTCCGACCACGTATCGGGCAGCCTCGACGTCGAAACGATGCTCAGCGACCTCGTCACGCTGGGCGGTTCGCTGCCGCAGGCGAGCTCGACCGGCGTGCCCAGCGAGCAGCAGGTCCAGCAGATCTCCGACGCCGTCACCGAGGCCGGTTTCGACCTCTACTCGACCGCCGACGATCATGTCCTCGACGGGCTCGATTTCAACCTCTCGATCGATCCGAGCCAGATCCCCGAGGCGAGCGCTTCCGGCGTCGACAACGTCGACGTCAGCTTCTCGCTGCGGATCGGCGCGATCAACGAGGACCAGACGATCGAGGCACCGTCGAACGCGCAGCCGATCGATGAGCTGCTCAAGCAGCTCGGCGTCAGCCCCGGCGACCTCGGCGGTCTCGGCGGTCTCGGCGGTCTCGGCTCGACCGGCGGCGGCGGCGCCGGTGGTGGTGGTGGCAACGGCGACGCCTACCTGCAGTGCATCGAGCAGGCGGCTACCGCGGCTGAGATCAACCAGTGCGCGAGCCTGCTCTAGGGCTTGCGGCGACACCGTTCGAGAAGGGGCCCCGGCAGGCCGGGGCCCCTTCTCTCAATGGGCGATGGCGGCTCAAATAGGCTTGGGTCCGTGAGCGCGGAGCCACGAACGGGCAGGGATGGTGTGAGGCGAAGCGCGATCAGAATCCTGTGAGCGGAGATCCCACCGCCCACGGCGGCGCGATGCGTTTTGTGCTCGGTCCCCAGGGCTGGCCTTACCTGCTCGTTCCGTTCATCCCGGCGGCGGTGGCACTCGAGATCGCACACGCGTCCGCCGGCCTGATCTTCGCCGTCGCGGCGCTCGGGATCATCCCGACCGCGGCGCTGATGGGCCTGGCCACCGAGGAGCTCGCGGCGCGCTCGGGGCCGGGGATCGGGGGCCTGCTCAACGTCACGTTCGGTAACGCCCCGGAGCTGATCATCGCCCTGTTCGCGCTCGGTGAGGGCTTGCACGAGGTCGTCAAGGCGTCGATCGTCGGATCGATCATCGGCAACGTCCTGCTGGTGCTCGGCGCGTCGATGTTGGTGGGGGGCATCGGACGCAACGAGCAGCGCTTCCACCCACAGGCGGCAAGCGTGCAGGCCTCGATGCTGTTCCTCGCCGGCGGGGCGCTCGTGATGCCGGCGATCTTCGAGCTCGTCGAGGGTCGCGGGCTGCCGCAGCCGTCGGCCGAGATCGTCGACTACGGCGCCACGGTCGAGCACCTCTCGATTGCGGTGGCCGTCGTCCTGATCGCGACCTACGCGCTCGGGCTCTTGTTCTCACTGCGCACTCACCGCGACCTGTTCAATCCGCCGTACGCCGAAGAGGAGGAGGAAGGGTTCGGCTGGAGCGCGCGCCGCTCCGTGTTGATGCTGTTCGTCGCCGGGGTCGCGGTCGGGGTGATGTCGGAGATCCTCGTCGGCTCGATCTCCGAGGCCTCGGAGTCGATCGGCCTCTCGGAGTTCTTCATCGGAGTGATCATCGTCGCGATCGTCGGCAACGCGGCCGAGCACTGGGTGGCGGTGCTCGTCGCCCGCAAGGACAAGATGGACCTCGCGGTCAACATCGCGATCGGTTCCAGCGCCCAGATCGCGCTCTTCGTGGCGCCGGTTCTGGTGATCGCGTCGCTGGTGGTCGGTCCGAGCACCTTGCCGTTGGTGTTCAACGGGTTCGAGCTCGGGGGCGTGCTGCTCGCGATCCTGATCGCCAACGTGACGACCCGCGACGGGATCTCGAACTGGTTCGAGGGCGTCCAGCTTCTCGGCCTGTACGCGATCCTTGCGATCGCCTTCTACTTCGCCTGACATGGACCTCCTCTGGCTCCTGGCCAGCTTCGCGGTCGTCCTCGCCGGCGCGCTGCTGTTCACGAACGCGATCGAATGGGCCGGCCATCGGCTCGAGCTCGGCGAGGGGGCGACCGGCAGCGTGCTCGCCGCCGTCGGGACCGCGATGCCCGAGACCCTGATCCCGATCGTCGCGGTCCTCGGCGCGTCCGAGGGCTCGGCGGACGTCGCCGTCGGCGCGATCATCGGCGCGCCCTTCCTGCTCGCCACGATCGCGATGGCGCTCGTCGGGATCTCGGCGGTCGTGTTCGCGTCACGCCGCCCTCAGGGGACCTCGCTCGCGGCCGATGTGGCGACGCTCGACCGCGACCTGATCTTCTTCGGCGTCTTCTTCGCCGCGGCGATTGCGATCGGCGCCGGGCTGCCGCTGGCCGTCCGGATCGCGTTCGCCGTCCTGTTCGTGGCCGCCTACGGCGTCTACGTCCGCCGCACGCTGAGGGGCGGGGGCGATGTTCAGGACCGCGACTCGATCGGCTCGCTGTACCTCTCCCGCGGCCGCGAGCTGGAGCCGAGCGGAACCGCGATCGTCGCCCAGCTCGTCGTCGCGCTCGCCACGATCGTCGGTGGCGCCCACCTGTTCGTCGAGGAGCTGATCGCCGTCGCGGAGAGCGTCGGCGTCGAGCCCCTGGTGCTCTCGCTCGTGCTCGCGCCCCTGGCCACCGAGCTGCCGGAGAAGGCGAACAGCTTCTTCTGGGTCCGCGAGGGCAAGGACAGCCTCGCCCTCGGCAACATCACCGGGGCGATGGTCTTCCAGTCGACGATCCCGGTCGCGTTCGGGATGGCGTTCACCGACTGGCACCTCGATCACTACGCGGTCCTCTCGGGTCTCCTCGGGCTCGCCGGAGGCGGGCTCGCCTACTGGGCGCTGCGACTGCGGGGCCGATTCGAGCCGTTGGCGATCGTGATCTGGCTCGGCCTGTTCGCCGCGTTCATCGCCTTCGTCGCGCTCAGTTAGAGCTCGGCGAGCGCCGCGAGCACGACCTCGTCGTGCGTCTTCGGTGACGCCTTGCCGATCACGTGCGCGATCCGTCCGTCGGCGTCGACGATGAACGTCGATCGCCGCACGCCCCAGTATTTCTTCCCGTACATGCGCTTCTCCGCCCAGGTGCCGTAGGCGTCTGCGACGGCGTGATCGGCGTCCGCGAGCAGGGTGAAGTCGAGCGAGTACTTACCGGCGAACTTGGCGATCGCCTCGACGCTGTCGGGTGAGATGCCGAAAACGCGGACGCCCGCACGCTCGTAGTCGGCGCCGTGGTCGCGGACCCCGCAGGCCTGGGTCGTGCAGCCGGGGGTGTCCTCGCTCGGCTGGCACAGTGAGAAGGTGCTCCGAGTCTCCAAAGGCGCGGTGCCTACTCCGACAGCCCGGCGGCTTCGAGCGCTTCCTTAGGGTCGAGATACTCGCGGACCCGAATCACCTTGCCACTCTTGAACTCCACGATCCAAGCGAGTGCCGATTCGGTCATCGCGCCGCTCTCCTTGCCGCGTCCCCGGAGGTGACCGATGGCGACGACTCGCTGGCCAAGGTCCCGGAGCTCTGACAGCTCTGCCTGGACTTCAGAGAAAGCGTCTTCCCCGTCCCGGATTCCCGCGCGGACGCCCTCGTGCCCCCGATATACGGTGGCTCGCCCGCCGAGCTGAACCTGCAACCAGGGGTGCCACTCGATCTCGGGCTGGAGTTCGTCGAGCATCGCTTCCACGTCGCGGCGGTTGTAGGCGTCCGCCACGCGCCGAACGACCTCGACGTTCTCCTCCGACATTGCCCGCTCAGTATCCCGCGTTGGTGCCGCCGCTCGGCGGTAGCTGCTCCGTGGTCAGGTAAAAGGTGTTATTGCCTTTGTGTACGGACGTGTCCGCGCGGGATAGAAGTAGACCACGACCGGCCGCCCGCGCAGCTCCGAGAGCGTCACCGGATTGCCCTCCTGGTCGGGGAGCGTGAAATCCGGCGCCTCGTCGCCCTCGCTCAGCATGCGGGAGCGGCTAGTCCCAGAAGTCGTCCTGCCTCTCGGTCTCCGGATCGGCGCTGCGGACCGAGATCGCCACCAGCTCGACGGGGGAGTCGGTGTCGTTGTGCACCGAGCGGTAGGAGTCGGGATCGACGCGGACCGCGGTCAAGGGGCCGGCCTCGAAGACATCGTCGTCGACCTTGAAGGTCGCCGTGCCGGAGAGCACCAGGTAGACCTCCTCGACCCCGGGATGACGGTGTCCGTAGCTGCCTCGGCCACCGGTTCCGGGCGGCATCGACCGCCACGAGAACGAGACCTGTTCGGCGCCGAGCGCCTCGGTGTACCAGCGCATCTCGCCGAAGCCCGGAAACTGGGCCATGAAGTCGGCTGCCGCTTCGCGAGTCGCGAGCGTGTAGGCCACGATCAGCCTTCCTCGGGCTCGGGATCGGGCTCGAGCTCGTCCTCGCCCTCGTCGTCGGGCGGCTCGTCGTCGTCGGGCTCGATGTCGGTGGCCGAGATCGCCGTCCCGGGAGGCGCGTGGTGGAGGGTCTGGAAGCGCTCCAGCGCGGTGTCGAGGGCGTCGGGATCGACGGGCACGTCGTCGGTGATCCGAACCCAGTCCGCCCCCTCGTAGGCTTCCATGTTGAAGACCTCCTGATCGATCGAGGCCGAGTCGTCGACGACCACGACGACCTCGGTCTGCGGATTGAAGTAGGTGCCGGGTCGAACGAGCAGGTCCTCGAGCTCGACCGCGCGCGATTCGATTTCCTCGGGCATCGATCGCAGCCTATCGCTCGTCCCTACTGGCCGAGGTTCTCCAACTCGCGGAGTTGTCGCTCGATCTCCGCCTCGACGTCGAGCGGCTCCTTGCCCTGGCGGGCGCGCCGTTCGTTGCGGGCGACGACCAGTTGGCGAACCTCCTCGCGGAGCGCGGCATCACCGCGGGCGGGCGCCCTGGTCGACTCCTCGTGGAGCCGTTCGAGCTCCGCGTCGACGTCCAGCGGCGCCTCGCCGCGGGCGCGCTGCCGGTAGGCCTTCGCCTCGAGCATCTGGCGGATCTCCGCCTCACGGACTCCGGCGGCCGCGGCTCCGCCGAGGTCGGATTCGGCATCGGAGTCGCGCATCCCCCGGGGCATGTCGGACTCGAGCTCGAGCGAGAGCGCGCCCTTCCCGATCTGGTCATAGGCCTTGTGGGCGCCGACGATGAAGGCGATCACCGGGATCGGAATGGCGATCACCAGGATGAGCACGATCACGTCCGCATTCGAGAGCGCCAGCGGCACGTACAGAGAGTACGCGCCCGCCCCGCACGTGGACCCGATCAGCTACCCTCTCCAGAGGTTGACTGACCAGTCAATCGAATTCTCTGAAGCCACAAGAAGGAGCCCACAGCAGTGGTTGACCTCACCCTGACCGATGAGCAGAAGGATCTGCGCGAGCTGGCGCACAACTTCGCGGAGAAGGAGATCCGCAGCGTCGCGTGGGATTACGACAAGGACGGCACCTGGCCCCAGGAGATCATCGACAACGCCTGGGAGGTGGGGCTGATGAACACCCACGTCCCCGAGGAATACGGCGGGCCGGGCCTTGACTTCGTCTCCGGCGCCCTGATCGAGGAGGAGTTCGGCTGGGGCTGCTCGGGCATCGGCACTTCGCTCGCCGCCAACGGGCTGGCGATGACGCCGGTCGCCCTCGGGGGCTCCGACGAGGTCAAGAAGGAGTTCCTCGGGATGCTCACGGAGGAGCCCAAGCTCGCCTCCTTCTGCCTCACCGAGCCCGACGCCGGCTCCGATGTCTCGGGGATGAAGACGACGGCGACCAGGCAGGGCGACAAGTACGTGATCACCGGCTCCAAGTGCTTCATCACCAACGGCCAGTACGCCGACTGGTACACGGTTTATGCGAAGACCGACAAGGAAGCCGGCCACCGCGGGATCTCCGCCTTCGTCGTCCCGCGCGACGACACCATCGTGATCGACAAGAAGGAGGACAAGCTCGGTCAGCGTGCCTCCAACACCGCGACCGTCACCTTCAACGAGACCGAGGTTCCGGCCGAGTACCTGCTCGGCGAGGAGAACCACGGGTTCAAGCTCGCGATGATGACCCTCGACCGCACCCGTCCGGGGGTCGCGGCGATGGCGGTCGGCATCGGCCGAGCGGCGTTCGAGTTCGCCGCCGAGTACTCCAAGGAGCGGGTCCAGTTCGGCGTCCCGATCGCGATGCACCAGGCGGTCGCGTTCATGATCGCCGACATGGCGACCAAGGTCGAGGCGGCGCGCCTGCTCACCTGGCAGTCCGCGGCGCTGCTCGACCAGGGCAAGCGGAACACGCTCGCGTGCTCGCACGCGAAGCGCTTCGCCGCCGACTCGGCGATGGAGATCACCGTCGACGCCGTCCAGGTGTACGGCGGCTACGGGTTCATCAAGGAGTATCCGGTCGAGAAGCTGATGCGCGACGCGAAGATCATGCAGCTCTATGAGGGCACGTCGCAGATCCAGCGCCTGGTGATCGCCAAGGAGGTGCTCATGGGCCGGAACGTCGACGAGCCGCTTACCGAGGCGGTGCGGACCCAGAGCGACGCCGCCGCGAAGGAGTCGGAGACGGCCGCCGCGGCGGTCTGAGAGACCGCGCAGCGCGCCGGCGCACGTCCGGCCAGGAGTCCAAGAGGGGCCTCGCCGATCGGCGGGGCCGCTCGCCGCTTCGCAAGCGGCGCTACCCGCGGCGCATCGGGTTGACGGCGATCATCGCGCCGACGACCGTGAGCATGATCGCGCCGAGCACGACGGCCTTCGCCCAGCCGTCGATCGCGACCGCGGTCGCGTAGGCGAGCGCCGCGAAGAGGACGGCGGCGAGGAGGCTGTAGGCGATCACCGGTCGCCGGTCGCGCACACGAACGCCGGTGGTCGCGCTGCTGAGGTCGACGCGTTCGAACTGGGTGCGCTGGTTGACGCTCATGTTGGCCATGGTCTCTCCTCAATGGGTGGTGGCCCTGGGCGGACCGTACTACCGGTCGACGGGGAGGTCCGTGAGATTCGTCACGGACGTCACATGTCGCGGCGGGCGTTATCGTCGCCCGTCGATGGCAGAGCCAGCGCGGCGTTCGAAACCGGTCGGCGATGCGGTCGCCGAGGCGGCACGGGCCGGCCGCGAGCGCGCCGACGAGGCGGGCCGCGCACGGCGCGCGGGCCGATCGATGGACGTGTTCGGCGGCGAGATCCGCCGTCGCGACGTCTTTCCGCTACTCGTCCTCCATTTGATCGCGCGCGAGCCCCAGTACGGGAACCGCCTGATCGAGGAGATCGAGCGGATCACCGAGGGGATGATCTCCGCCAATCCGAACACGATCTACCCGCTGCTGCGCGCGCTCGAGGCCGAGGGGATGATCAAGGGCGACTGGGAGCACCCCGACCGCCGCACGAGGCGCTACTACTCGATCACGGCGGCCGGGCGCCGCGAGCTCAAGCGCCTGCGCGCCGAGCTCGAGCCCTTCCTCGACTCGGTGGTCCGCTCGGTAACGCTGATCAAGCGCGAGATCTACGGCTCGTCGCCGTAGGCGCGCACCGTCATCCCGCCGCCGGCGATCTTCAGCCGGTCGCCGCGCGTGCGCTCGACCTGCTTCTGCTTCGTGCGGACGACGAGGTTGACGAACAGCGACACGGGGTGCCCGGAGTGGCCGACCGGCTTGCCGACGATGCTCGACACCCCGACCTTCGCCGTTCCGCACGGGGACTTCACCGGCGTGCAGTTGGTGCCGCTGAGCTGGCTGATCGTGCCCCCCCGCGAGGTGATCCTTCGCACCAGCCGGCTCGGCCGAGTCGCGGACGGCGACCGGGTGAGCACGAGCTGCGCACCGACGAGGGCGTTGTATTCGAGGTGGCGCACGTCGCTGCGCAGGTGCGAGTTGACCGAGAGCTTGTCGCCGCGCTCGAGGCCCGAGACCCGGCGCGTGAGCACGACGTGGCGCCGGGCGTTGAGGGCCAGCTTGCGATCCCGCGGTTTCGACCGCTTCAGCACCCGCGCGGGCGGTGACGGGGGCCGGATCCTCAGTGCGCTGACCTCTCCCTTGCCTCGGACGATGCGGCCGTTGGGCTTGTTGGCCCCGATCACCACGACCTCCCCGCCCCGGCGCGGCACGGCTGTGGGCGGAGACGACGACGTTCAAATAGCAATGCGTCGGCGGGCACGGGAGGCGGCGGTCGATGGTCACCGGATCGACGGCGAACACCAGTGGACAATGGTGCTGGCGCGCGGGCTGGTGCTGGAGGCAATGGAGCTTGCGATGGGCGATCGTCTTCGCTCCCGGTCCGCCCGGACGGCGCGAGCGGGAGAGCTCGACTCGCGCCTCGACCACCGGGTTGAAGTGGTAGGGCCGTCCGGCGCACCGGGGCAGCTCGCGATAGCAGTCCATCGTCACCTGGACGTCGGCGAAGGCCGCCAGGCGATCGCCGAGGCGCAAATCGGGGAGTCGGTTCGGGTTGAGCGACATCACCACCCGCGCCTTGCCACCGTGCCGGGTGATCGGCACGGTGTCCCGCAGCTCCGACGGGTGCTTGCTGGTCGCGATCGCGACCTTCGACGCCGAGCTCGCGCGATCGTCGGCCGCGGTGGCCAGGGAGGAGCCCGCGAGCGCAAGGCCGATCAGCGCGATCGCGACCGCAGTCCCTCGGTTTGGCGCCGATCCCCGCACTGCGAGCGCGATCCTAGATCAGCGCCATGGTGCGGGCCCGTAGGCTGCAGCGACGATGGCGGCGCTGTCTGAGTCGATCCGGGTCACGGCCTCACCGGCAGAGGCCTGGGACCTCTACTTCGATCCGCTCCGATGGCCGGCGTGGGTCGACGGCTTCGCCGCGGTCGAGCGCTCCGAGGGCTATCCGGAGGAGGACGGCACGCTCGTCTGGCGTTCGAACCCGGCCGGGCGCGGGACCGTGACCGAGCGCGTGGTCGAGCACGCGCCGAGGACCCGCCACCGGACTCGCTGGCGGGACCCGGAGAGCTCCGGCGAGCTGCTCTCTGAGTTCGCGGTCGAGGAGGGAGCGGTTCGGGTGACGCTGACGCTCGACTACCGGCTCGCGAACCGCGGGCCGTTGGCGTGGATCAGCGACCGGCTGTTCGTCCGCGGCCAGATGCGCGGATCGCTGCAGCGGTCGCTGCTGCGGTTCAAGTCCGAGGCGGAGGAGGCCGCGCAGCGGCCGCCGCAGCAGGCCTGAGCGCCCCCGACCGCTTTCCGAACGGCGAGCGGCCGCGGGCTATAGCCTTCGCGCCGCTCTTCACCCCGAATCGGGAGGATCCAAACCCAATGTTCGTCTTCAAGGCCGCGGTCGTCGGCGCCGGCACGATGGGGGGCGAGATCGCGCAGGCGATCGCCTCGTCCGACATTCCCGTCGTTCTCAAGGACATCGATCAGAAGTTCGTCGACCACGGCCTCGAGAAGGCGCGGGAGGTGACCAAGGGCCAGCTCGACGGGCTGGTGGAGAAGGAGAAGCTGACCGCCGAGCAGGCCGCAGCGAGGCTCGAGGAGATCATGTCCCTGATCGAGGGGACCACCTCCTACGACTCATTCGGGGAGGTCGACTTCGTGATCGAGGCCGCCCCGGAGCGGATGGAGATCAAGCAGGCGGTGTTCTCGGAGCTCGACGAGGTGACGCCGGGGCACGCGATCCTCGCCTCCAACACCTCCGCGCTGTCGGTCTCGGAGATGGGAGAGGCGACCCTGCGGCCGGAGAAGGTGGTCGGCTTCCACTTCTTCTACCCGGCCTCGGTGATGCCGCTGGTCGAGCTGGTCGAGGGCGACGAGACCGACCCGGAGACGACCCAGGCGGCCTACAACTTCGCCCAGGCGATCAAGAAGCAGCCGATCAGGAGCGGCGAGGTCCCCGGTTTCGTCGTCAACCGAATCCTCAACAGCGCCGTCGGCGAGGTATGGCGCGCCCAGGAGGAGCAGGGACTGTCGATCAAGAAGATCGACGAGGCGATCGCGGCCGCCAACGTCGCCCCGATGGGCCCGTTCTTCCTCGTCGACCTGCTCGGGCTCGACACCGTGCTGCACGTCGCCGAGCATCTGCAGGAGTCCTACGGGGACTCCTTCTACGTCCACGAGGGGATGAAGAAGCTGGTCGCGGACGGCAAGCTCGGCGCCAAGTCCGGCGGCTCGGGCTTCTACGAGAACGGCGAGCCGCAGATCGAGGGCGAGGCCGAGCCCGACGGCGAGGCGCTCGCCGAGCTGATGAAGCTGAAGGCGATCGTCGAGTCCTGCCTGCTGCTCGAGGAGAACATCTGCACCGTCCGCGAGATCGACCTCGGGATGATGGCCGGGGCCGGGATGGACCCGCGGCGGGGGATCTTCCCGCCGTTCATGAGCGCCGACATGCTCGGCCTCGATCAGGTCCTCGAGAAGCTCGAGCGGGCGCAGAACGACCACGGCGAGCGCTTCGCCCCGCCGCGGATCCTGAAGCGGCTCGTTGCCCAGGGCCGGCTCGGGCAGAAGTCCGGCCAGGGCTTCTACGCCTATCCACAGCCCGACGACGGCGAGCAACCCGAGACGGTGAAGCTCGAGACCCGTGGCGACGTCGGCATCGCATGGCTCGTCAACCCGCCGATGAACGCGATCTCGCCCCAGGTGATCAAGGACCTCGGCGCATTGTGGGAGAAGGTCAACGCGGCGGGCCAGATCCGCGCACTGGTGGTCGCCTCCTCGAATCCGGTGGTGTTCTCGGCCGGCGCCGACGTCAAGGCGTTCACCTCGATGGACGAGGCCGGAGGGCGTGAGATGATCGAATCCGGCCACGCGCTGCTGCGCGACCTGGGGCTGAGCCGGGTGTCCACCGTAGCCGCGGTCAACTCGCTCGCCTTCGGAGGCGGATGCGAGCTCGTGATGGCGTGCAACTTCCGGATCGCCGCCGAGTCGGCCGTCTTCGGCCAGCCCGAGATCAAGCTCGGGATCATCCCCGGGTTCGGCGGCACCCAGCGGCTGCCCCGGCTGGTCGGCAACGAGAAGGCGCTCGAGATGAACCTGATCGGTGACGCGATCTCCTCCGGAGAGGCCGAGGCCTACGGGCTCGCCAACCGCGTCGTCCCCGACCACGAGCTGTTCGACACCGCGATCGCCTGGGCGCGAAAGCTCGCCGCCCAGGCTCCGGTCGCCGTCGAGCGGCTCAAGCGCGCGTCGGACGACCCCGACCTCGAACCGGGGATCGAGCAGGAGAAGGCCGGGTTCGCCGCTGCGTTCGGAAGCGAGGACGCGAAGGAGGGCATAGCCGCATTCCTGGGCAAGCGCGCCCCGAAGTGGCAGGGCAAGTGAGCGGCGATCGGACAGCCGACCGCAGCCGGAGCGCCGCCGGAGCGCTCGCGGCGCTGATTCGCGAGTCCGAGCGGGTCGTCGCGCTCACCGGCGCCGGCATCTCCGTGCCCTCGGGAATACCGGACTTCCGCAGTCCCGGCAAGGGTCTGTGGGAGAAGGTCGACCCGATGGAGGTCGCCCACGTCGACGCCTTCCATCGCGACACGAAGCGCTTTTGGAGCTTCTACCGGCCGCGGTTCGCGGACCTCGGCGACAAGCAGCCAAACGCCGCGCACCACGCGCTGGCCGAGCTCGAGGCGCGAGGGATGCTCGACGCCGTCGTCACCCAGAACATCGACCGCCTGCACGCCAAGGCCGGCTCCGAGCGGGTGATCGAGGTCCACGGCTCGATCGCGACCTCGAGCTGCACGTCATGCAACGCCACCTATGCGCTCGACGGCGTCGGCGAGCTGTTCGACGAGGACGGGGTCGCCACCTGCGCCTGTTGCATGGGCAAGGTGAAGCCCGACGTCGTCCTCTTCGGCGAGCTGCTCCCCGAGCGGGCGATGACCGAGGCCCAGCAGCTGTGCGCCGCCGCCGACCTGCTGCTCTGCGTCGGCTCCTCGCTCGAGGTCTATCCGGTCGCCGGCCTGCCCGAGCTGACGCTCGCAGCGGGGGGACGATTGGCGATCGTCACCCAGGGCTCGACGCCCTACGACGGCGAGGCGACGCTGAAGCTCGAAGGCGACGTCGTCGACGAGCTGACCGCGGTGGTCGGGGAGCTGTAGGGCCGGCGACTGCGCCGCGTCGGGGCGTGCCGCCACCACCGGCGCGTGCCCGCCCGTTCGGCCTGATCAGCCGAGGGCGCGCTGGCGGCGGACGACGCGCTCGCAGAGGCGCAGCGTCTCGATCACCTCGGCGGTCCGCTCGTCGCCCAGCTCGCCGCGCAGCGCCTCGTTGGCGGCCGCGCCGGTGATCCGGCGGCGGTCGTCGAGGGCGCCGAGGTCTTCGGACTGCCCCGCGGCGGAGAACGCGTCGCGCTCGGCGAGCAGCGCCTCGAGCCCGACGCGAAGCTGAAGCGCCGCTTCCCGGACCCTGCCCGAGTCGAGGTCGCCCCGGGCCCGCAACAGCAACGGCTCGCAGCTTGGGACGGTCTCGCGCTTGCCGAGGACCGCGGCGACGCGCTCCTGGGGCCTGAGCGCCTCCGCGCGCCGTTGTCGGCGCTCGGATCGCGGGATCTCGACCGCGCTCTCGAACCGCCCGTCCGCGATCTCGTCGCCGACCCCGAAACCGATCCGCAGCGCGAGCGCCGCTTCCGGCGAGACATCCGGGATCGCGGGGTCCATGGCCGCGCTTCGGTGCGCGTGGACAGCGCGGTTGACGACCGCCAGCGCCGCCGAGACCTCCGCCTCCACGGCCTCGGGCTCGGCGCGCAGGTCCCGCAACCATTCCCGCGCCGCGTCCGCGTTGCCGAGCGGCTCGGGCCGGACCACGGTCAGCGTCGTCAGCGGGACGGTCGGCGGGCTCGCGTCGGGATCGGAGTCGCGTGGCTTGGCGCGGCGCAGCCGGCGGCGGGCCGGGGGAGGGGCACCGGCAACCGCGACCACCAGCACGCGCTCGGGCTCGTGGGCCAGGTAGCGGCCGCTCTCGAGCCCGACCGTGCCCGCGAGCTCGAGCTGCACGAAGGGGAAGCGGTCGGCGATGGTCACAGCCTATGGGCCGTCCGGAACCTCGGGCATGCCGGAAGCGTGCCGGCCGGTCGGCGCGGCTACTCGCCGATATGGGCGTTCGAGGCCCGCCGCTGGTCCTGCTTGCCGTCCTTCTTGCCCGCGGGAAGCGCGAAGTCGGACGGCTTGGTGGGAACGGTCGGGTTGTCGATCTCGCCGATCTGCTGGATCAGCCGCTCCCACTGGGCGGGCTTGAGGATCTCCTCGAACTGCTTGTCCACGCTGCCCGCGGCGGGTCCGTAGAGCGGCTGGAAGCCGACGTGTACGTGGTCGTCGTGGTCGGCCATCGCGAAGGTGTTGTCGGTGGCGAAGTAGTCCATCAGGGAGATGATCTGGTGCGGCTTCATCGTCCCCTGAAGCTGGAGCAGGTCGCGGACGAGGGAGTCGGCGAGCGTCCCCGGGCCCTGGTGGCCGAGCACCGGGATGCCGTTGATCTGGGCGATGTCGACCGCGTTGCCCGAGGAGTGCTCGGAGACGTTGCCCGACGAGGTCAGGATGCCGTGTCCGCACTTCAGCGAGGTGACCGTGAGCTCGTACCCGCGGGCGCTCAGGTACTCGAGCATCGCCAGGACTCGGCGATCGATCTGGCCGGTGCGGATGTCGGTGCGCCCGCAGGAGTAGATCTCGAGAGACGGATCGGCGAGCGCCCGCTCGACCAGCTGCTGCTTGGACATCAGCAGCACCTGGCTCGTGGAGGCCGTGCCCGCGAACGGGTTCTCGCCGGCGGCGCGGTAGATCGCGGTCGCCTCGAGCAGCTTCCAGCCGTCGAGGATCGGCTTCGGATCGATCTTCGGCGCCCCGCGCCCGGCCGGGCGGATCGCGAAGTGGACGTGGGGCGCGAGCTCGTCGGTCTTGGCGATTCGGCCGAGCACGGTGCCCGCCGACACCTTGCTGCCGACCTCGAGCTCGCGCATCTCCATCGTCTTCGGATCGAAGCGCAGCACGTGGGAGAGGTATCCCTTGAACGACTCGTAGGCGGGCATCCGCCTTGCCAGCAGCCGGTCGAGCTGACCGGTGAGGTCGGCGCGGTCGGCGTTGTGCGGCCGCTCCGGGTAGGCGTACAGGCGGCGGCGCGCGTCCTCGGTGTTGACGGGCCCGGAGTCGTCGGGATCGGCCGCGGTGTCGCCCTTGGCGTGCTTCGAGGGGGCCGAGTGCTTGGAGCCCTCGGCGACCTGGGTGCCGGCGCTCGCGGGCGCGTCCGGCGCCGGGTCGTCCTTCGGGGTGACGAGCTTGAAGTCGTCGGCCGAGAGGCGCTCGCGCTTCGGAACCGGGTAGACGTCGGAGACCTCGCCCAGCTCCGCATAGGTGAACCGATTGCCGTAGGCGTCGCGCAAGACGACGTAGCGGCCGAGCTTCTCGGACTTGCCGAGCTTGGTGATCACGCCGTCGTTGACGGCGACCACCGGGGCGCCCCGGCGCGAGTAGATGTTGATCCCTCGACGGGTGGGCGAGCCCGAGATCACCTCGGCGGCGTTGCCGGCGGCGCGCCGGTCGGGCTCCGAGCGCTCGAGCGCCCGGCGCTCGGAGATGTCGTCGGCGTAGCGGGCGTTGGCGGCGACCGGGAAGCGCGCCCCCTCGGTGAGCCCGGTCAGCGAGCCGACCAGATCGTCGGGCAGGCGCCCGTACTGGCGCGCGTAGAGCAGCACCTCGTCGACGTACCAGTCGGCGTGGTTGTAGGCGAAGATCGCCCGGCGCAGGTCCTCCTGGCCGCCGGCGGCGCGCAGATAGCGGGCCGCGGCGCAGATCGCGTCGACCGGGTTATAGGGGTCCTTGCGCCCGTCCTCGTTGGCGTCGAGGCCGTAGCTCTGCCAGGTCGAGGGCATGAACTGCATCCAGCCCAGCGCCCCGGCGGTGGAGACGTTGAGGTTGGTGCCGAAGGCGGTCTCGATCCGGTTGATCGAGGCCAGCACCTGCCAGGGGATCCCGTACTGGGTGCCGCAGGCCTGATAGATCGGCAGCAAAAACGGCGGGATCGTGAACTGGTCGATGATGAAGTTCGGGACCCCGATCGGGGCGGGGCCGAAGTCGGCGACGGTGAGCGAGGGGTTGGCGGCGGTGGGGACGCCGTCGGGGCGGCGGGTCGCCTCGGGGTCCATCGGCTTGTGATCTCCGTCGGCCTGCTCGCGGTCGCCGCCTCGGTCGTCCTCCCCCGGCTTCGTTTGCGTCGCGGTACCGGTGCCGCGCCCGCCGGAGCCGGTCGGACCGGCGAACCCGCCGTCGGGCTTCACCGGGCCCGAGCCGCCCTCGGTCGGTCGGGGGAGAGGTCGTCGTGCTGGTGCCCGCGCCGTCGGTGGTCGTGCTGCCGTCGGGCGCCGGCGGCGTGGTCGTCGAGGGCGGCGCGGGGACGCCGCTCGTCCCCGACTCGGCCGCGTCGAGCGGGCCGGAGCAATCGGGGTCGGCGAGATCCTGGACCCCGTCGGCGTCGTCGTCGGCGCCGTTCGAGCACTGCGGCAGGACCTGGGCCTGGTCCACCTCGCGGTCGGAGAGGTCGACCTGGACGCCGTCTGAGTCGACGCCGACCCCGCTGCCCGCCCCGGCGCTGCCCGCGGCGACGCAGGCGCCAAGGATGGCCAGGCCGACCGTGAGTAGAAGCTTCCGTCTCATTCCCTCATGCCCTGATCCGCGTCACGAGCGCCAGCCGTCCCCTGCCCACGTCCGCCGCGAGCCTCTCCTCTCGAGCGGTGAAAAAGCTACTTGTTGAGGAATCGCTTTGCAAGAAGAACCGGACGCCGCAACCGTACCTGAGAACGGCGGCTGGATGGCATCGCGGGCAGCGGGACGTCGGGTGATCGGGTCCGCATCGCGGCGAACGAGCTCGAAGGGCCGGCAGCTGGATACCCTGAGCGGTATGGACGGACTCGAGGACTCCGCCGACAGGGGCGGCTTGCGGGCACGAGGCGAGGAAGCCGTCGGCGAGCTCGCCCAGGCGCTGCTGGAGAACCCGCTGTTCAGTGCTGCCCTGGGTCGGGCGCTGGGCGCCGGCGAGCGCGCCGCGTCGGCGCAGCGCTCGGCGATCGGCGCTCTCAGCCTCGCCTCCGCCTCAGACGTCGAGCGGCTCGAGCAGCGACTGCGCTCGCTCTCGGGCAGGGTGGAGGACCTCGAGGATCGGCTCGACGATCTCGGGCTCGAGCTCGCGGCGCTGAGTCGGCGGGTGGCAGAGACCGGCGCCGCCGGTGAGGACCGGGTCGCGTCGGACCCATAGGCCCCACCACGAGCGCCGCCTCACGGCGGCGGATTATGCTGCCGAGCGGATGAGCGAACCGTCGAAGCCCGATCCCACCCCCGACCCGAACGCCGCCGAAAGCGGGGTTGCGGACGCCCTGCGGACCGCGGTCGAGCGAACGATGCGAGCCACGGCCGGCTCGGCCGCGAGCACCCGCGAGCGCGCCGCCGAGCTCGTAGATGACGTCGTTCGCCGGGGACGCGGGGCGCGCGACGAGCTTGCCCGCCGTGGCCAGGAGGCCGGCGCGGAGCTGGCACGGCGCGGGCAGGGGGCGACGGGGGAGGTCGGCCGCCGGCTCGAGCTGCTCGAGCGCCGGCTCGGCGAGCTCGAGTCGCGGCTCGACACGGAGTCTCGAGCGGAGGTGGAGGCAGACGACGGCCAGGATCACGCGGCTAACCCTCAAGCTGAGGGTTAGCGTACCGTAGTAGACTCGTGGGCGAATGGAGAGCGTGGCGATCGGCGATCAGCATTCCGGCGGTGCGGCCACCGCCGTGCGCGCCGGCCGTGTTTCGAGCCGCGCTCGAGGAGGCGCTCACGGCCGCCGACGCCGATCAGCGGATCGGACCGCTGCTCGCGGCTGCCGGGTTGCAGTTGCGGTTCGTGTTCACCGACGCCGGGCTGGTGCTCGACATCTCGTCGGGAGACGGGAGCGAGCGCAACCTCGGATGGTCCTTCGACGGCGATCCCGGTCGGCCGCCGGAGCTCGAGCTGGAGATGGACGCCGAGGTCGCGAACCGGTACCTGCAGGGAAGCGAGAGCCTCGCGATCGCGATCGCGCACCGCAAGGTCCGCTGCCAGGGCGGGTCGCGATCGGCGCTCCGCTTTCTGCCGGCGACGCGGCTGATCTGCGAGCCCTACCGGCGCATCGTCCACGAGCGCTATCCGGAGTTGATCGCCGGCTGAGCGACCCGGCGCCGACGGTTGACTCGCGGCCGCGGTGAGCGTAGCCTCCGCTGCAGAGTTGGCAACAGGCCGATAGTGGGCTCCGTCGCCCGCTCGCCCTCCGGCGACTGGGGCGCGAGAGGCGGGGCCCGCGAGGCGCCACAGGTGTCGATGGCCGACGAAGCGGGCCGTGAAGCCCGCAGGGCGACGGGGCAATCGACCCCGTCGCTCCTTTTCGAGGGCGAGCCCGTCGCGACTCGGTCACCCAGGCGGGAAGCGAGCCCGCGCCCGTCATAGGATCGACCGGTGCCCGAGACCGAGATCTCGCTCAACGAGGCCGCCCGGATCTCGGGCGTCTCGACATCGACGCTGAAGCGCTGGGCCGAGGCGAAGGTGATCCCGGTGAGGCGTGGCAGGTGGACGATGGCAGCCGCGGCACAGGCCCGCGTCGTCTCGAGGATGCGCGAGCGCGGGCACTCACTGGCGGAACTCCGACGCGCGGTGCGCGAGGGCCGGTTGGCGTTCGGCTACGTCGAGGACCTGCTTCCCGGGCCGCGCGAGCACGCGATCCCCCCCAAGGAGGCCGCGGCGCGCTCCGGCCTCGAGGAGGAGCTGATCGAGCGCTTCATGACTCTGCTCGGCACGCCGACCGCGCTCCAGGGCGTGCTCAACGAGCAGGACGTCGGCGCGGTCGAGGACATGGCGGCCGTCCTCGGGGCGGGCTTCCCGCTCGTCGCCCTGCTTCAGCTGGTGCGCGTCTACGCCCAGTCGATCCGCCGGGTCGCGGAGGCCGAGGTGCGCCTCTTCCACATCTACGTCCACGAGCCGCTGATCCGCCAGGGCGTCGACGCGACCGAGATGGCCGAGGAGATGGAGGGCCTGGCGCGTGAATTGCTGCCGCTGACCTCTCCGCTGATGGAGTACATCCACCAGCGCTACTTACGGTTCTACATCGAGCAGGACGTCGTCGGCCACATGGAGACCGACTTTGGCGGCATGCGCCAGATGGGTCGCGTGGAGATGGCGTTCTGTTTCGTGGACCTCACCGGGTTCACCCGATTCACGCAGGAGGAGGGCGACGAGGAGGCGCTCGACATGGTCGAGCGCTTCGTCGAGACGGTCGAGGCAACGCTGCCCGCCGAGGCGCTGATCCTGAAGACGATCGGCGACGAGGTGATGATCGTCTCGCCGGACCCGGTGACGCTGACCGAGTGGGCGGTGGGCTTCTTGACCCTGTTCCAGGAGCGCCCGCAGCCCCGGGTCGGGATTCATTACGGCCGCGCCGTCTACCGCGACGGGGATTACTTCGGGACCGAGGTGAACCTCACCCACCGGGTCGTTGCCCGGGCTCTCGGGGGCGAGGTGATGGTGACCACGGCGGTTGCCGAGGCGATCGGCGAGTCCCGTTATCTGGAGTTCGACCCGATCGGTCACGTCGACCTGAAGGGCTTCCCCGACCCGGTCGAGCTGTTCATCGTCCGGGCTCGGCCGGCCGAGCCGGAGTAGGAATCGGTCCGGATCGCGCGCTCCGAGCGAATCCGCCCCTCGCGGGCGTAAGATCGCCGCCGTGAACAAGCAGCAGGCGCTCGTCGAGCTTGCCGCGGCGGTGCGCGAGAGCGGGCTCGCGGAAGGCGCCACCTCAGCCGTGGTGATGGTCTCGGGGGGCCCGGACTCGACCTGCGCCGCCGCCGCGATGGCGAGCGTGCTCGGCGCCGAGGCGGTCCACGCCCTGCACGTCAACTACGGGCTGCGAGAGGGCGCCGACGAGGGGGAGGCAACCTGCCGGCGCCTGTGCGCGGCGCTGCGCATCGACCTGCATCTCGAGCGACCGCAGCAGCTCGGCCCCGGAAACCTGCAGGCCGCAGCGCGGCGGATCCGCTACGAGGCCGCCGAGCGCCTGCGCGACCGCACCGGCTCCGACGTGATCGTCACCGGTCACACGCGCACCGATCTGGTCGAAACGGTGCTCTACCGGCTGGCGAGCTCGCCGGGCTCGCGGGCGCTGCTCGGGCTCTCGCCCCGGAACGGTCGCGTGATCCGGCCGCTGATCGGACTCGATCGCGAGCCCGTCCGCGAGCTCGCCGAGGTCAGCGGCCTGCCGTTCGCCGACGACGAGACCAATGACGATCCGAGCTTCGCGCGCAACCGGATCCGCGCGGAGATGCTTCCGGTCCTGCGCGAGCTCAACCCCGAGGCGATGCGCAACGTCTCCGAGACCCGCGCCGAGCTCGCCGAGGAGGCGGCGCTGATCGATCGCATCGTCCTCGAGGCGCTCGCCGACGCGGGCGCGGACGCCGGTGCCGTGGCGATCTCGACCGAGGCGCTCGCGTGCTGGGAGCCGGCCCTGCGTCGCCTCGCCCTGCGAGCGCTCGCCGAGCGCGCAGCCGGTCGCCCCGTGCCGCTCGGCCGAGCCCGCGCCCGCGAGATCGAGCGCCTGGCGACCAAACCCGAGGGCGGCACCGTCCAGCTCGGCGGGGGCCTGGTCGCGATCTGCGAGGCGGGGTTCGTCAATTTCCGGGCCGCGACCGCCGACGCCGCGCCGGGCCCGGTGTCGCTGCGGCTCCCGGGGCGCGTGGTGATCGGAGGCTGGGAGATCCGGGCCGAGCTTCACCCGGGCCCGGTTCAACCGGCGGGACCCGACCTCGCGACCCTCGACGCGGCCGCGCTCGAGGGCCGGATCGAGGTCCGGACCTGGCGCGAGGGGGATCGCATCCGGCCACTCGGGATGGAGGGCACGAAGACGCTTCAGGACCTGTTCACCGACTGCCACGTGCCGCGTTCGCTGCGCGGCGCGCTCCCCGTGGTCACCGTCGACGGTGAGGTCGCGTGGGTGGCCGGGGTAGCGGTGTCCGAGGATTTCCGCCTCGACCCCGAAGCTGAGCAGGTCGCGGTTCTGAGCGCCCGCGTGCTGGAATAGCGCCATGAGCGCGCAGCCGCGAACAAGGCCCGGTTGCGTTGGGCGAAGCGCGATCCACGGTCTGTGAACGATCCCGCGATCGGCGAGACCCTGGTCGAAGCCGTGGACCTGGAGCGCCGGGTGCGGGAGCTGGGCGCCGAGATCAGCCGCGACTACGAGGGCCGTGACCTGGTGATGATCGGCGTGCTCAAGGGCGCGGTGCTGTTCCTCGCCGACCTGATGCGCCAGCTCAAAGTGCCCTGCGAGATCGACTTCATGGCCGTTTCCAGCTACGGCTCGGCGACCGACTCCTCAGGCGTGGTGCGGATCCTCAAGGATCTCGACGCGTCGATCGAGGGCCGCGACGTACTGCTGGTCGAGGACATCGTCGATTCCGGTCTCACCCTCCACTATCTGCTCAAGAACCTCGGGGCCCGCGGCCCGCGCTCGCTCGAGGTCTGCGCGCTGCTCACCAAGCCCGAGCGGCGGCGGGTCGACCTGCCGATCCGCTACGTCGGATTCGAGATCCCGAACCGATTCGCGATCGGGTACGGCCTCGACCACGCGCAGCGCTACCGCAACCTGCGCTACGTGGCTGCGTTGCAGGAGTAAAACACCCCTCGGGAAGCCGGATCACCCCTGGTACGCTGATCCGAGTCCCAGCGGGACACGAATACCCTCTTCGCATGCCATGAGACGGTTCTTCAGAAGCGCGCTGTTCCCGATCCTGATCGTGATCGTGCTCGCCTTTTTCGCCCAGCGGCTGATCAGCCCGCCGCCGTCTCACGACGCGCCCGACTTCGGCGAGTTCCGCGCCCAGCTCGAGGACAAGCCCGACGCGATCGACTCGGTCACCTTCGAGCAGAAGACCGAGACCGTGAAGGTGGTCGAGACGGGCGGCGAGGAGTACACCACCGGCTATCCCTCCGAGCTCGAGGGGACGCTCGTCAATACCGCCAACCGCAACGGCGTCGACACCAAGGTCGAGGGTACCGGCGGCTCGAGCTTCCTCTCGATCCTCACCTACATCCTCCCGTTCGTCCTCTTCTTCGGGTTCTGGCTGTTCTTGATGAACCAGATGCAGGGCGGCGGCTCGCGGGTGATGAGCTTCGGCAAGTCGCGCGCCAAGCGGATGTCGGTCGACGCGCCGAAGATCACCTTCCGCGACGTCGCCGGGGCCGACGAGGCGGTGCAGGAGCTGCACGAGATCAAGGAGTTCCTCGAGAACCCGAAGAAGTTCCAGGCGCTCGGCGCCCGAATCCCGAAGGGCGTGCTGCTCTACGGGCCGCCGGGGACCGGCAAGACGCTGCTCGCGCGCGCCGTCGCCGGCGAGGCCGGGGTGCCGTTCTTCTCGATCTCCGGGTCGGACTTCGTCGAGATGTTCGTCGGCGTCGGCGCCAGCCGCGTCCGCGACCTGTTCGAGCAGGCGAAGCAGAACTCCCCCTGCATCATCTTCATGGACGAGATCGACGCCGTCGGCCGCCACCGCGGCGCCGGCATGGGCGGCGGCCACGACGAGCGCGAGCAGACCCTGAACCAGCTCCTGGTCGAGATGGACGGGTTCGAGATGAAGGACAACATCATCCTGATCGCGGCCACCAACCGGCCCGACATCCTCGACCCGGCGCTGCTGCGTCCCGGCCGCTTCGATCGCCAGATCGTCGTCGACCGCCCGGACCGGCGCGGCCGCCGGAAGATCCTCGAGGTCCACACGCGCGGCAAGCCGCTCGCCAAGCAGATCGACCTCGACGCGCTCGCGGGCCAGACACCGGGGTTCACCGGCGCCGACCTCGCGAACCTGATCAACGAAGCCGCCCTGCTCACCGCCCGCTCGGGCAAGCGCGAGATCACGATGCACGAGCTCGAGGAGGGGATCATGCGCGTGATCGCCGGCCCCGAGAAGAAGACTCGGGTGATGTCGGAGAAGGAGCGGCTGGTGACCGCCTTCCACGAGATGGGCCACGCGATCGTCGGCCACGTGCTTCCCAACTGTGACCCCGTGCACAAGATCTCGGTCATCGGCCGCGGCCAGGCGCTCGGCTACACGATCTCGCTTCCCGGCGAGGACAAGTTCTTGACCACGCGCGCCGAGCTCGGTGACACGATGGCGATGACTCTCGGCGGCCGCGCCGCGGAGGAGATCGTCTTCGGCGAGATCACCACCGGTGCCTCGAACGACCTCGAGAAGGTCACCGAGACGGCTAAGCAGATGGTGATGCGCTACGGGATGTCGGAGCGCCTCGGGCCTCGCGTCTTCGGCCACGACCGCTCGCTGCCGTTCCTCGGCCGGGAGTTCTCGTCCGAGCCCGACTACTCCGACGAGATCGCCCGCGAGATCGACGACGAGGTCCGCCGGATCGTCGAGGAGGCGCACCAGACCGCGAAGGACATCCTGGTCGAGCACCGCGAGCAGCTCGACCGGATCTCGAACATCCTGCTCGAGCGCGAGACGATCGACGCCGAGCAATTCGCGAAGCTGCTCGAGGGCGCCTCCGACGAGGACGTCTTCGGCGCCGAGGAGGCCGAGCCCGAGCCCCCGGCGGTGCCCGAGCCCGAGCCCGAGCGCAGCACCGGCCGCGAGGCGCCGCGGCCGCTGCCGCGCCCGCGACCCGGATTCGCGGGGGGCTCCGCCGAGATCCGCGCCGACGACGCAACCTGACCCCCGCTCGCGGGTTTCGCTCTCCGAATCGCCCTGGCCGGGAGCGCGGATCTCCTCCGCTCCGCGTTGGCGATAGATTCGGCGTGTTCGTCAGTCAGTCGTCGACGGAAAGGACTCGATGCAGCAGGAGCGAGCAGGGGGCACTCGTCGTCGGATTGCGGTCGTCGTCGCTGCGATTGCGTTGTTCGCGGTCGTGTTCGCGTCGGTCGCCGTCGCCAACAACCTCGACCGCCGCACCGCGACCGACGTCGCCAAGCAGGTCGCGAAAAAGGACTGTCGCCAGACCAGCGGCTGCACCGACTGGGCGGTGCGCGGCCTGCACCGGGTCAGCCGCCACAAGTGGATCGGCAAGATCGCCGTGTGGAGCGTCAAGAATCACGAGGAGTTCCTCTGCGTCCGGCAGCTCGTGATCAAGCTCGACCATTTCAGCGGGGTCATCAACTACGGCGTCTCGCCGCGCAAGTGCACACACCTCGGGCCCGCCTGAGCGAGGTCGTTCGTTCGTTTCACGAGGGGCGGGCCTCGGCTCGCCCCTCGTCCGTATGCCCTTGCGGGTGAGCCAACCGCGCCGCCCCCGGTGTGCGCGGACCAGAGGGCGGGGCAGATGCCGACCCTGATGGGGATCGTCAACGTGACCCCGGACTCCTTCTCCGACGGCGGGCTGTTCCTCGATCCCGAGCGCGCGATCGCCCACGGCCATCGGCTCGCGGCCGAGGGCGCCGCGATCCTCGACGTCGGCGGAGAGTCGACTCGGCCGGGAGCCGAGCCGGTGCCGGGGGCGGTCGAGCTCGAGCGCACCGAGCCGGTCGTGCGGGCTCTCTGCGGCGGCTCGGGGCCGGGCATGAGGGTCTCGATCGACACATCCAAGGCGGCGGTTGCCGCCGCGGCCCTCGACGCCGGGGCCGCGATCGTCAACGACGTCACCGCGCTGCGCGCCGATCCGCAGCTGGCGCAGGTCTGCGCCCGGGCAGGCTGCGATGTCGTCCTCATGCACATGCGCGGTGAGCCGCGCTCGATGCAGGACGACCCGGTCTACGACGATGTCGTCGACGACGTTCGCGCGTTCCTCGTCGAGCGGATCGAAGCGGCCGTTGCCGCTGGGATCGACGAGGGGCGAATCTGGGTCGATCCGGGGATCGGATTCGGGAAGACCGTCGAGCACAACCTCGAGCTGCTGCGCCGGCTCGGCGAGATCGCCGAGCTGGGCCGGCCGCTCGTGGTCGGCAGCTCGCGAAAGCGCTTCCTCGGCTCGATCACGGGGCGCGAGGTCGGCGAGCGCCTCGGCGGCACGATCGCCGCCAACGTGCTGGCGCTGGCAGCGGGCGCCGACGTCTTTCGCGTCCACGAGGTGCGCGCCGCGCGCGAGGCGCTCGAGGTCGCCGAGGTGATCCTCGGCCGGCGCGACTGGCGAACCGCGCCCGCGCCGGCGGCCTGAGCCGCGTCGCGGCCGGCGCGGCGGCGACCGGCGTTGTACGTTGGCGCCATCGAGTCGCACGATGACAACCACGAGTCGGCGGTCGAGGTCGAGCTCTCCGGGCTCTCGATCTACACCCACCACGGCGTCAACGATGCCGAGCAGGAGATCGGCCAGCGGCTGGTGATCGACGTCTCCTTCGACGTCCCCGACTGCGACGCGGTGCTCACCGACCGGATCGACGACACGATCGACTACTCCGAGGTCGCCGACATCGTCGCCCTGGCAGCGACCGAACGGAGCTACCGGACGCTCGAGCGCCTCGGCGCGGTGATCGCGGAGCGGCTGATCGAGCGGTACGGCTCCGACGCGGTCCGCGTCCGCGCCGCCAAGCCCGAGCCTCCGCTCCCGCTCGCGATCGACGAGGTCGCGGTCGAGGTGGTGCGCGAGCGAACCCTGGAGCCGATCGAGGAGGACGAGCCCGAGGACGAGGTGTGAGCGGCGACCGGGAGGACCGCACCGGATACCTGGGCCTCGGCTCCAACGTCGGTGACAGGCTCGAGCACCTGCGGGCCGCGGTCGGTTTGCTCGGCGAGCAAGGGGTCGAGGTCGAGGCCCGGTCGTCGGTCTACGAGACCGACCCGGTCGGCGAGCTCCTCGACCAGCCCGACTTCCTCAACGCTGCCGTCCGGGTCTCGACCGCGCTCGAGCCCGAGCTGCTGCTGGACGTCTGCAAGGCGATCGAGCTCGAGCAGGGGCGAATGCTCGCCGGACCGCGCCACGGCCCGCGCCCGCTCGACCTCGACCTGCTGCTGCTCGGGGACCTCGTGATCGAGACCGAGCGGCTGACGCTGCCACACCCGGAGGTGATCTCGAGGCGGTTCGTGCTGATCCCCTTGCTGGAGCTCGATCCGGACCTGGCCCTGCCCGATGGAACCGTGTTGCGCGAGGCGCTCGCGGGGCTGGACGAGGGGGAGCGGGTCGAGCGCGTCGGGTCGCTCGCCTAGCCGCATTCCCGAACTTCGGCGTTTGGCGCCCGCAGGTCAGGCGCTGGGCGACGAAGTTCGCGCGCGACGCCCCGGCGCCCGGAGTCCCGCCAGCCACTCGCGCGGCAGAATCGGCGGCGCGTCGCCGGGATATTCCGGCGCCACGCGCAGCGCCAGCTCGCCCGCCGGGCGGGAGGCGATCGGGTCGCGAAGGTCCTGCAGCGTGGTCAGCAGGCGCAGGCTGGTGGCGATCTGGAGGTCGGCGGCGTTCAGCTGCTCGCCGCCGAGCACGCCCTCGGCGATCCAGTCGTCGATTCGCTGCAGCATCCCGGGCAGGGCGGCGAGGTCGGCGCGCACGTTCTCGTCGCCCGCCTCGTTGAAGCGTGCCGACATCGCAACTATCGGGGCCGCGGTCTTGACGGCGAGGCCGATCGGGATCCCGAGCCGGGCTCCCTCGGAGTAGGACACGAGCGGCGATCGGTCGCGTCGGAGGGCGTTCCAGAGGATCCGTCGCGCGGCCGGTTGCAGGGACTCGTCGCCCCATGCCTCCGCCCGCTCCACCGCGGCGCGCCGGTCGGGGTCGGCCGGATACAGGGGTGGCTCGGGCCGGACCCGGTCGAGCTCGCGGGCGATCTCGCGCGAGCCCTGGATCCTGCCGCCGTCGAGCTTCAGCGCCGGTACGGTCATCCGCGGGAAGCCGACGGCGCGCAGGACGCCCTTGGAGATCACGGGCATCAGGTCGATCCGTCTGTACTCGATCCCCTTGAGCTCGAGCATCATCTGCGCCGTACGGGATGGATGAGACGCCGGGATCACGTACAGGGTCGCGTTCACGCTGCGCATCCTATGCGCCGGCGGGCGGTCGCGCGGCGATAATCGTCGGATGCTGCTCGCGATCGACGTCGGCAACACCCAGACGCATCTCGGGGCGTTTCGCGGCACCTCGCTCGCCGAGCACTGGCGGTTTCAGACCCGCGCCGGCGCGACCGGCGACGAGCTCGCCGAGCGGATCGTCGGCCTCCTGCAACTGAGCACGATCGACGTCGGCGAGGTCGGCGCGATTGCGGTCGCTTCGGTGGTGCCGCCGCTCGGGCGCGAGTACGAGGCGATGGCGCGCCGCTACTTCGACTCCGACTGCCTCACCGTCGGCCCCGGGGTGCGGACCGGGATGCCGATCCGGATCGACAACCCCTACGAGGTCGGCGCCGACCGGCTCGTCAACGCGGTCGCCGCGTATGAGCGGGTCGGTGGCTCCTGCGTGGTCGTCGACTTCGGCACCGGGATCAACTTCGACGCCGTCTCCGCCGACGGCGAGTACCTCGGCGGCGCGATCGCGCCCGGGGTCGAGATCTCGCTCAGCGCGCTCGCCGAGCGCGGCGCCCGGATCCCGCGCATCGACCTCGACGAGCCGGCGGCGGCGATCGGAAAGTCGACCCGCGCCGCGATCCAGTCCGGGGTCATCTTCGGCTTCGCGGGCCTGATCGACGCCGTGGGACGGCGGATCGTGCGCGAGCTCGGCGGCGAGCCGCAGGTGATCGCCACCGGTGGCCTCGCGAACGCGATCGGCCCGTACTGCGAGACGATCGACCAGGTCGACGACCTGCTGACGCTGACCGGGCTGCGGTTGGTCTGGGAGCGAAACAGATAGCGGGCGCACCTCGGGGCGGCGTCCTAAGCTCTGCCGACGGTCCGAAAATCCGTCCAGCCCGTGACCCAACCACCACTCACCTCACCCTTCGCAATCGCCGAGCTCGAGCTCTCGAACCGCGTGCTCCTCGCCCCGCTGGCCGGGATCGGCAATTGGTTCGTGCGCCTCCAGGCCCACCACCACGGCGCCGGGCTCGCGGTCTCGGAGATGGTCTCGAGCTTCGCGGTCGCGCACCGCAACCGGCGCACGGTCGAGGAGATGCTGCGCATCCACCCCGACGAGGGGCCGGTGTCGATCCAGCTCTTCGGCGCCGACCCCGAGGTGATGGCGCGGGCGGCGGCGAGCGTCGCCGAGGCCGGGCCGGACCTGCTCGACCTGAACATGGGCTGTCCGGTCCCCAAGGTGATGAAGACCGGCGCCGGCGCGGCTCTGATCGCCGACCCCGATCGCGCCGTGGCCGTCGCCCGGGCGGCGATCGAGGGCTCCGGGCTGCCGGTGACCGTCAAGCTGCGTTCCGGGATCGAGTCGGGTGACAGGTCGGGGCTCGAGCTGGCCCGGCGGCTGGTCTGCGACGCCGGCGTGGCGGCGGTCGCGCTGCACCCGCGTGCGGCGAGGCGCCACCACGCCGGGCTTCCCGACTACGAGCTGGCCCGCGAGCTGATCGACCTGCTCGAAAGCTCCGGGCGACGGGTTCCGGTGATCGTCTCCGGTGGGCTTCGCAGCGTGGAGGCGGCGAGGCGCGCCTACGAGCTCTCCGGCGCTGACGCCGTGATGATCGCCCGCGGCTCGCTCGGGAACCCGTGGATCTTCGGCGAGCTCACCGGCAGCCGCGTGGCGCCGCCGACCGAGGACGAGATCGAGCGCGAGCTGAGCTGGGTCCTCGACCGGGCCGCCGAGCACTGGGGCCCGGAGCGCGCGGCGCGCAATCTGCGAAAGTTCTATCCCTGGTACGTGGAGCGACTCGGGTTCACGGGTGCGGACGCGGATCGCTTCCAGCGCACCGAGAGCCTCGATCGTGTTCGCGAGCTGCTCGCGGCGCGGGCGGGTCGACCCGGTCGGGACGCCGTAACCGCCTCGCTATAATCGCCCGCTTGCCCGAGCCCGCGTGCGCGGTAAGAGCGTCGCGTTTCGGGCGTTTTCATGCCGGGACCCGCGGAGAGCGGGGAATGAAAGGTTTGCGGGGAGGAACGAAGTGGCTCGTGAAGCGCTCATAACCCAGGAAGGGCTCGAGAAGCTGAAGTCGGAGATCGAGCATCTCTCGACGATCAAGCGCCGCGAGGTCGCGGAGCGGATCAAGGACGCGCGCGAGTTCGGGGACATCGCCGAGAACTCCGAGTACGACGACGCGAAGAACGAGCAGGCGCTGCTCGAGCAGCGGATCGCTCAGCTCGAGGAGCGGCTGCGTCGCGCCAGCGTCGTCGACGAGAAGGCGATCGACACCGAGTCGGTCGGCGTCGGCGTCGTCGTCCACGTCAAGGATCAGAAGTCCGGTGACTCGCGAAAGTTCCAGATCGTCGGGCCGACCGAAGCCAATCCCGCCGAGCAGAAGCTCTCGCACGAGTCGCCGATCGGCAAGGCGCTGCTCGGTCACCGCCGCGGCGACGTGGTCACCGTCGACGTTCCGCGCGGGCCGAAGAAGAAGCTGAAGGTCACCAAGATCGAGTCCGCGTAGGGCTGCGGTCACCGCGAGCCGTCGCGTGGCGAGCTCATCGCCCGATCGCCTCGCTCGCCCGGGTCTGAAGTACGCTCGCGTCGCCGATCGGGGCCGCGTTCCCCGAGCTGCTCGGTTTCGCAACCTTCGGTAAGTGGCCGACGAATATCCAACTGAGGCGGAGGGCTCCTCCGAATCCAATCTGCTCGCCGAGCGGCGGGGCAAGCTCGAGCGGCTGCGAGAGGCGGGAGTGGAGCCGTTCCCGCACGACTACGACGGACGGACCGAGATCGCCGCGGTGCGCTCGGCGCACGAAGGGCTCGCGGACGGTGAGGAGACCGACGACGCCTACCGGGTCGCGGGCCGGATCGCGGCCCGCCGCGGCCAGGGAAGGGCGGCGTTCATCGATCTCGTCGACGGCAGCGGGAAGATCCAGGTCCACGCCCGCCGCGACGTCCTCGACGCCGCCGAGTTCGACCGGCTCCTCGGGCTCGACCTCGGGGACATCATCGGCGTCGAGGGGACGGCGTTCAAGACCCGGCGCGGCGAGCTCTCGCTGAAGGCGAGCGGCTGGACGTTGCTCGCCAAGAGCCTGCGACCGCCGCCCGACAAGTTCCACGGCCTCAGCGACACCGAGATTCGCTACCGCCACCGCGAGCTCGATCTGATCGCGAACCCAAAGACGCGCGAGCTGTTCCGCCGCCGCGGCGAGACGATCGCGGCGGTCCGCAACCGGCTCGACTCCGAGGGATTCGTCGAGGTCGAGACCCCGGTGCTGCAGCCGCTCTACGGCGGCGCTCTGGCGCGCCCGTTCACCACCCACCACAACGCGCTCGACCGAGATCTGTACCTGCGGATCGCAACCGAGCTCTACCTGAAGCGGTGCGTGGTCGGCGGCATCGACCGCGTGTACGAGCTCGGCAAGGACTTTCGCAACGAGGGCATCTCCTACAAGCACAACCCCGAGTTCACGATGCTCGAGTGGTACGAGGCCTACGCCGACTACGCCGACGCCGCCGACCGACACGAGCGCCTCGTCGCCTACGTCGCCGAGCGGGTGCTGGGCACGACCACGGTCGAGCGCGACGGGGTCGAGATCGAGCTCGCCCCGCCGTGGCGGCGGGTGACGCTGCGCGACGCGATCCTCGAGCGGACGGGCATCGACATCCTCGAGCATCCGACCCGCGAAACGCTGGCCGGGGCAATGGGCTCCGAGCCGGGTCCCGAGGAGGGCTGGGGCAAGCTGGTCGACGGCCTGCTCTCGAAGGAGGTCGAGCCGACCCTGGTGCAGCCGACCTACGTCATCGACTATCCGGTCGAGATGTCGCCGTTCGCCAAGCGCCACCGATCCGAGGGGGGCCTGGTCGAGCGCTGGGAGGCCTACGTCGGCGGGTTCGAGATCTCGAACGCCTACTCGGAGCTCAACGATCCCGACGAGCAGCGCAGGCGCTTCGAGCAGCAGGCCGAGGAGCTTCGCCGTGGTGACCGCGAGTCTCAACCCTTCGATCGGTCCTACATCGAGGCGCTGGAGTACGGGATGCCACCGACCGCCGGCGTCGGGCTCGGCATCGATCGGCTGGTGATGTTGCTCACCGGCGCCGGCAGCCTGCGTGAGGTCGTGCTCTTCCCCGCCCTGCGGTGAGCCTCCCGGCGACGGTGGCGGCGGTGATCGCGCTCGCCGCCGGTGGCGGTCCGACCTGCGATCCCGGGGCGGCGAACTGCGCGGCCGCGGGCGGCAGAATCGTGCTCGTCGAGTCGATCGACCCCGACGGCGACGGCGACGCCCACCTCGTGCTCGCCGGCTCCGGCGACGTCACGGCCCCGGGGATCTCGAGCATCGATGTCGAGCGCGCCCTGCGGCCCCACCCGCTACCGGGCGTCGGCGACTACCTGCGAGCCGCCGGCCCCGTGTACACCGGGTCGTTCGGCCAGCGCCAGATCCAGGCGACCGCGCTGCGGGTGGTGAGGACGACCGGCCGGCGCTGAGCGGAGCTCCGCCGTCGGGGCCCCTCATGCGGGTCGCCGCAGAGCGTCGGCGGACCTCGAGCGCGTCGGCGCATGGATATGCTGCCGCGGCTCGGTCCGGAGCCCGGCGCTCGGCAGGGCCGAGCCGAAACGAAACCGGAAGGGAATTCGGATGCGCCGCCCATGGCTTCGACGCCGGACGACGATCGCGCTGGCGGTCGTCGGGATCGCGGTGACCGCCGCGGCTCCGGCGGCAGCACGGCCGGCGCCCGGCCAGGTGCATTTCCGCGGCACCGTGTACTCGTTCGACAACCAGGGCCCGATTGCAGGGGCCACGGTCCGTGTCGCCGAGCTGCCGGGGCGGTCGGCGACCAGCGCCGCCGACGGCAGCTACGACCTCGCCCTCCCCGACGGCACCAAGGTGACGCCCTACGTCGAGGCGTCCGGCTACCGGGGCATCCACCTGCAGAGCTTCGTCACCTCGGGCGCCGATCTCGAGCACGTCAACTTCCAGATCCCCACCACCGGCACTTACGGGGCGCTCGCGGCGGCGCTCGGCGTCGAGGTGGACGCGAGCGGCGCGATCGTTCGCTGCGCGATCGTCTCCACGTTCAGCACGGTCGCCGTCCGCGACCTGAGCTTCGAAGAGTTCGTCGCCTACGGCGCCCACGGCGTCGCCGGGGCGACGGCCTCGGCTTCCCCCGCGCTGCCGGCGCCGGTGTACTTCAACAGCTCGGTGATCCCGGACCGGTCGTTGACGCAGTCATCGGTCGACGGCGGCGTGATCTGGACCGAGGTCCCGGCCGGGGTCTACCGGGTCAGGGCTCGGCATCCGAGCACGCGCTTCGCCGAGTTCACGGCGAGCTGCGCTCCGGGCCGCCTGGTGAACGCCAATCCCCCGTGGGGGCTGCGCGAGCTGCGTCCCGGCGAGCCGCGCGACAAGCGGGTCTTCGCGTCGGTCAGCAGCGCGAGGGCCGAGCCCATCGGCGATCGCCGGCGCGTCGTCCGGGTCACAACGGCGGCCGACGAGTACGTCGCCGTCGCCGCCTCGGTCAGCAGGCGCGGCCACGAGCTGGTCGCGACCGAGCCCGGAAAGGGGGTCGGCGAGTACTCGCCCGGTGCGCGCCGGCTCTCGCTCGAGCTCCCTCGCAGGCCGCGGCGTGGCTCGGTGCGACTCGAGGTCGTGTTCACCGACGGCGCCGGCAACGAGCTCACCGAGACGAAGCGGGTCCGTCTTTTAAAGCGGCGTTAGACGCCCTGCTCGGCGCCGCCCCGGCCGGCGTGCCGGGACGGTCACCGCAACTTGCGGGCCCCGGGCGTGGTTTCGTGCCTGAGACGGGTCGGGCGGACGAACCGGCCCCGATATACTGACCACTCGTCGTCGTCGACAAGACCGGAGGTTCCTATCCAACGGCGCACCTCAGCCGACAGGGGAGATGGAGCCGCCGGCGCTGTCGCGTCCCCCGGCCCGGCTAAAACTTAGGCAAGCACAGGGAAAAACAAGCGGAGATCTGGTTGTTCGAGCGATTCACAGAGCGGGCCCGTCAGGTGGTCGTCCTCGCCCAGGAGGAGGCCCGGACCCTGAAGCACAACTACATCGGCACCGAGCACATCCTGCTCGGGCTGCTGCGCGAGGAGGAGGGCCTCGCCGCGCGGGTGCTCGAGTCGCTCGACATCACCGTCGAGCGCGTCCGTGCCCAGGTGGTGCGGATCGTCGGTTCCGGTGAGGAGGTCACCTCCGGCCAGATCCCGTTCACGCCGCGCGCCAAGAAGGTGCTCGAGCTGGCGCTGCGCGAGGCCCTCTCGCTCGGCCACAACTACATCGGTACCGAGCACATCCTGCTCGGACTCGTGCGCGAGAACGAGGGCGTGGCCGCCCGCATCCTGCTCGACTTCGACGCCGACTCCGAGAAGATCCGCAACGAGGTCATCCGGATGCTCTCAGGGCCCGGCGGACGGCGCCAGGGCGGCTCCGGCGGCGGCTCCGGCGAGGGCAAGAAGTCCTCGAAGCTGCTGGACCAGTTCGGTCGCAATTTGACCAAGCTCGCCTCGGAGGGCAAGCTCGACCCGGTGATCGGTCGCGAGACCGAGGTCGAGCGGATCATGCAGATCCTCTCGCGCCGCCAGAAGAACAACCCCGTGCTGCTCGGTGAGCCGGGCGTCGGCAAGACGGCAATCGTCGAGGGGCTCGCCTCGCGGATCACCCGCGGCGAGGTGCCCGAGCTGCTCAAGAACAAGCAGATCTACACACTCGACCTCGCCGCCCTGGTGGCGGGCTCGAAGTACCGCGGCGAGTTCGAGGAGCGGCTGAAGAAGGTGATGAAGGAGATCACCCAGCGCGGCGACATCGTCCTGTTCATCGACGAGCTCCACAACCTGGTCGGCGCAGGCGCCGCCGAGGGCGCGATCGACGCGGCCTCGATCCTGAAGCCGGCGCTGGCGCGGGGCGAGCTGCAGACGATCGGCGCGACGACGCTCGACGAGTACCGCAAGTACCTGGAGCGCGACTCGGCGCTAGAGCGCCGCTTCCAGCAGATCAAGGTCGACGAGCCGTCGATCACCGACACGGTGAAGATTCTCGAGGGCCTGCGCGAGCGCTACGAGGACCACCACAAGGTGCGGATCACCGACGACGCGCTCGAGGCCTCGGCCGAGCTTGCCGACCGCTACATCTCCGACCGGTTCCTCCCCGACAAGGCGATCGACTTGATCGACGAGGCGGCCTCGCGGATGCGGATCCGCTCGATGAGCCAGCCGCCCGTGTACCGCGATCTCGAGGAGGAGATCGAGGAAACCCGGCGCGCCAAGGAGGCGGCGATCGAGGCGCAGGAGTTCGAGAAGGCGGCCAACCTACGCGACAAGGAGCGCCAGCTGACCAACAAGAAGCGCGAGCTCGAGGACCAGTGGGACTCGGGCGAGGCTGGCGAGCGCCCGGAGGTCGGCGAGGAGGAGATCGCCGACATCGTTTCGATGTGGACCGGGATCCCCGTGTTCAAGCTCACCGAGGCCGAGACCAAGAAGCTGATCCGGATGGAGGAGGAGCTCCACAAGCGCGTCATCGGACAGGACGTTGCGATCGAGGCGGTCGCGAAGGCGATCCGTCGCTCTCGCGCCGGGATCAAGGACCCGAAGCGCCCCGCGGGCTCGTTCATCTTCCTCGGTCCTTCGGGCGTCGGCAAGACCGAGCTCGGCCGTACGCTCGCCGAGTTCTTGTTCGGCGACGAGGACGCGATGATCCGGATCGACATGTCCGAGTACATGGAGAAGCACGCGGTCTCGCGCCTGGTCGGCTCGCCGCCCGGCTATGTCGGCTACGACGAGGGCGGTCAGCTCACCGAAGCCGTGCGGCGCAAGCCGTACTCGGTGCTGCTGCTGGACGAGATCGAGAAGGCGCACCCCGACGTCTTCAACATCCTGCTTCAGATCCTCGAGGACGGCCGGCTCACCGATGCCCAGGGGCGCACGGTGGACTTCCGCAACACGATCGTGATCATGACCTCGAACATCGGGGCCAAGGACATCGCCCGCAACGTTTCCTTCGGCTTCGCCGTCTCCGACGACGAGACCGGTGCCTCCTACCAGGACATGAAGGACCGGATCATGGGCGAGCTGAAGAAGGTCTTCCGGCCCGAGTTCCTGAACCGCATCGACGAGGTGATCGTCTTCCACAAGCTCTCCAAGGACGAGATCAAGGCGATCGTCGATCTGCTGATCACGCGCGTGCGGGCCCAGGTCGCCGAGCACGAGCTCCAGCTGGAGCTCTCCGAGGGGGCCAAGGAGCTGCTCGCCGACAAGGGCTGGGACCCGGCGATGGGCGCGCGCCCGCTGCGCCGCGCGATCCAGCACTACATCGAGGATCCGCTCGCCGACGAGGTCCTGCGCCAGGGTCTCGACACGATCGCCTCCGGCACCACGGTGCTGATCGAGCGCGACGAGTCCGGCGACGAGGAGGACCGCCCGCTGCGGCTGAAGATGGTGAAGCCGCGCAAGCGGTCGAAGAAGAAGGACTCCGAGAAGGAGCCGATCGGCGTCGGGGCCAAGAAGGCCGACGACGATGACGCGGGCGGCGACGAGCCGGCCCCCGCGGGCGACACCGGCGCACAGGACTGAGTCGGGCCCGAGGGCGACGGCGCGGGACGCGGCCGCGTTGTCTGCATCGTCCTGATGCTCAGAACTTGCGGTTCGGCGCTGCTCTCTGCACGCCGGGCGGTTGTTTCGTCGGGACCCGTGCGTACGATCGGCCCGTGGCCCGCAACAGCTCGAGCTTCGTCTGCCAGGCGTGCGGGCATCAGTCGCTGACCTGGTCGGGTCGCTGCACCGGCTGCGGGGAGTGGAACACGCTGGTCGAGAGCCGGCGGGAGGCGCCGGTCGCCGGGCGCGCGGGAGCGCGCGCCGACGGCGAGGGACGGGCTGGCTCCCCGGTTCGCCTCCGCGACGTCTCCGCCCCCGCCACCGAACGGCTCGAGACCCGGATCGCCGAGCTCGACCGGGTGCTCGGGGGAGGGCTCGTGCCCGGCTCGCTGGTGCTGCTCGGCGGCTCCCCGGGGATCGGCAAGTCGACCCTGACCGGGATGGCGCTCGGCAACCTGGGCGCCGCGGGTCGCCGGGTGCTCTACGTCTCGGGCGAGGAGTCCGCGGCCCAGGTGCGGCTGCGGGCCGAGCGCCTCGGCGAGGCCGCGCTGGCGGTCCCGGCGCTCGCGGAGACCTCGCTCGAGGCGGTGATCGCGACGCTCGAGGCGGAGCGGCCCGAGGCATGCGTGATCGACTCGGTGCAGACCCTGAGCGCCGAGGGCCTGACCGGCGCTCCGGGCTCCGTCGGCCAGGTGCGCGAGGCGGCGGGGGCGGTGATGGAGGTCGCGAAGCGGATCGACTGCGCGGTGATCCTCGTCGGCCACGTGACCAAGGAGGGCGCGGTCGCGGGCCCGCGGGTGCTCGAGCACCTGGTCGACTGCGTGCTCTTCTTCGAGGGCGAGAGGGAGCGCAGCTTCCGGACCGTGCGCGCGCTCAAGAACCGCTTCGGCGCAACCAGCGAGGTCGGCGTCTTCGAGATGCGCTCCGGTGGGCTGGTCGAGGTCGCCGACGCGTCGGCGCGTTTCGTCGGCGAGGCGAGCGCGGCGCCGGGTTCCGTCGTGCTCTGCTCGATGGAGGGCACGCGCCCGCTGTTGGTCGAGGTCCAGGCGCTCGTCGCGCCGACCGAGATCGTCCCGCCGCGGCGCGTCGCCACGGGCATCGACCGCAGTCGCCTCGCGATGATCCTCGCCGTCGTCGCCCGCCACGGCGGACCGTCGCTGGCGGGCGCAGACGTGTTCGTCAACGTCGCCGGCGGGGTCAGGGTCGACGAGCCTGGCGCCGACCTCGCGGTCGCCCTGGCACTGGTCTCGGCGCACCGGGGAGAGTCGCTCGCCGACGCCGCGGGCAGACCGCTGGCCTGTTTCGGAGAGGTCGGGCTGACCGGCGAGCTGAGGCCGGTTGGCCACGCCGACCGCAGGCTCACCGAGGCCGCGAAGTTCGGGCTCGCCCCGGTGATCTGCCCGCCCGGCTCCGAGCGCCCCGGCGGCGCCGCGCCCCAGCCGACGCTGCGCGCCGCGGTCCGCGGCGCGCTCGGCCGCCGCGGCGAGCGGTCGCCGATCGAGCACGCCGCATGAAGCGCTTGACAAGCGGCAATCCGACCTCTCCACACGGGATTTGGCTGAAAGCGCGGCCAGCAGGTGTTTTGCCAAAATCATCGGGTGACGCGCGCCGAGGATGAGCTGAACGAGCTGGAGGCAAGGCAGGATCCCCGGCTCCTTCGGGCCCTCGACACGGTCGCCCCGGGCACGCCGCTGCGAGAGGGGATCGACAGCATCATCCACGCCCGGACCGGCGGCCTGATCGTGCTCGCGGATGCGGACGAGGTCTCGTTCCTGTTCTCCGGCGGGATCCGGCTCGACATCGACTACACGCCGGCGCTGCTCTACCAGGTGGCGAAGATGGACGGGGCGATCGTGCTCCCGTCGGACGCGAGCAAGATCTACTGGGCCAACGTGCAGCTGATGCCGGACCCCACGATCCTCTCGATGGAGACCGGCACCCGTCACCGCACCGCCGAGCGGGTCTCGAAGCAGACCACGGCGCTCGTGATCGCGATCTCGCAGCGCCGCGACGTGGTCTCGCTCTACATCGAAGGGATCAAGTACATCCTCGAGGACATCGCGACGGTGCTTTCGAAGGCGAACCAGGGTCTCGCGACGCTCGACAAATACCGCTCCCGGCTCGACCAGGTGAGCGGTCGACTGACCGCGCTCGAGTTCGCCGGCGGGGTGGTGCTCTACGACGTGCTCTCGGTCCTGCAGCGCGCCGAGATGGTGACTCGGATGGCAAGCGAGGTCGAGCGCTACATCATCGAGCTCGGCGCGGAGGGCAGGCTGATCGAGATGCAGCTCGAGGAGAGCGTCGTCGGGACGATGACCGAGCGGGCCGCGCTCGTGCGCGACTACTGCGCGATCGATTCCGAGCGGACGATCGAGCGGGCGCTCGACGAGCTCGCGGCGCTCGAGCACACCGAGCTGCTCGACTTCGGCCGGCTCGCCGAGCTGCTCGGCTACGACCGCAAGACCCACACCCTCGACTTCGCCGTCGCCCCGCGCGGTTACCGGGCGCTGGGCGCGGTACCGCGCCTGCCGCGCCTGGTCGCGCAAAAGGTCGTCAACCACTTTGGCGATCTGGAGTCACTTCTCGCCGCCTCGGACGCCGATCTTGAAGCGGTCGACGGGGTCGGCGAGACCCGCGCGAAGGAGATCCGGGAGGGCCTTCGCCGGCTTCAGGAGGTCGACATGGTCGACCGATACGGATGATCAACGAGACGGCCGCCGAGGCGGCCGTCGCTACTTGAGGAGGCAGACATCACAGACATATCAGTAGAGGATCCCGTGATCGACGAGATCGAGCTCGAGCCCGCCGTGTGCGACTACGAGGTCGGCGACAACGTCGTCTATCCCCACCACGGCGCAGGCGTGGTCCTGAAGCGCGAGTCGCGCGACATGATGGGCGAATCCCGGGACTACCTGACCATCAAGATCCTGCACAACGAGATGACGGTGATGGTGCCGTGCGAGAACGCTCATCGGGCGGGGCTACGCCGGGTGATCGACGAGGAGCAGGTGCGGCGGGTGATCGACGTGCTGACCGGCGAGGTCTCGGAGATGCCCAAGAACTGGAACCGTCGCTTCAAGTACAACCGCGAGAAGATCAAGACCGGCGACGTCTACGAGCTCGCCGAGGTCGTCCGCAACCTCGCCATCCGGGAGTGGGAGAAGGGCCTCTCCACAGGCGAGAAGCAGATGTACACGCGGGCGAAGAAGATCCTCGCGTCCGAGTTCATGTACGCCCTCGACAAGGACGCGGAAGGCGCCGAGGAGTACATCGACGGCTTGCTGGAGGAGCGCTTCGGCGCACCGGCCACGGCCTGACGGCCAGCTCCATGCAGTCGCGCTGATCGCGGCCGCCGGCTCCGGAGAGAGGCTCGGAGCCGGCGGCCCCAAGGCGCTGATCGAGGTCGGCGGCAAACCCTTGATCGCCTGGTCGCTGGAGGCGCTGCGCGCCTCCGGAGTGATCGAGGCGGTCGTGATCGCGGCCCCGCCCGGCCGCGAGGCAGAGCTCGAGCGGATCGCCGGCGAGATCGCCGGGACTCCGGCGGACGCGGGGTTCTTCCATCCGATCGTGGTCACGGGTGGCGAGACCCGCGCCGCGTCGGTCGGCCTCGCGCTCGCCGAGGCTCCGGCGTCAGCCGAGGCCTGCGTCGTGCACGACGCGGCTCGCCCGCTCGCCGCCGCGCGCCTGATCGCCGCCACGGTGGCGCGACTGGCCGCCCGTCCCGACGCCGCGGGGGTGATCGCGGCGGCGCCGCTCACCGACACGGTCAAGCGCGTGGCGGCGGACGGCGAGGAGGTGGTCGCGACCGAGGACCGCTCGCAGCTCTGGGCCGCACAGACCCCCCAGACCTTTCGTGCCGGGGCGCTGCGCGAGGCCCACTCCCGAGACCCCGAGACCCTGGCGGCGGCAACCGACGACGCGATCCTCGTCGAGCGCGCCGGAGGGCTGGTCCTGATCGAGCCCGGGGGGGCGGACAACCTCAAGGTGACGACGCCGTTGGACCTGCGGGTGGTGGAGGCGCTGTTGCGGGAGCGCGAGTAGTCGGCATCGGCGGCGTCGCCGCAGCTACCGCTCGCGCAGCATCACCCACATCACCGTCGCGGCAAACGCCAGCTGGCCGAAGGTGAGCGCCGTGCCGAAGTTCGCCGCGCCGAGCAGCGCCGCGATCCCGGTTGCGGCGGCGAACGTCCCGGCGAGCAGCGCGAGGTCGGTGAGCGTGCGGCTCATCGCGGCGCGCTGGCCTCGTCGGTGGAGTGCTCGTGGGCGGCGCTGCCGACGCGCCGGCGTCGTCCGAGCGGCAGCCCGGCCTTCTCGCGCGCCTCGTGTTGGAGGTGGTCACGGCGGCGGCGGACGTAGAGCAGGCGCTGGACGTAGAGGGTCGCGACCCCGGCGAGCAGGATCGCGCTCAGGTTGACGGCGAGCTGCAACATCGCCCCGCGCCATTCCGACCACTCGCCGTAGGCCGCGGCGAGGCCGATGTTGGCGGCGGCGGGGATCGTGGTCACCGAGACGAGAACCCCGATCAAGGCGCCCGACTTAGCCGCGGTCAGCGACAGGACGCCGGCGGTGCCCGCGAACGCGGCGACGATGAACGAGAACGCGTCGGGGTGGGAGATGAAGTTGGTGAGCGGATGGGTGTCGACCGTGAACCCCTCAGGAGTCAGGTCGACCGCCCGGATGATGAGCGAGAACAGGAAGGCGGCCGTGATCCCGACCGGAAACCCGACCGCGAGCGCGGCGAACGACCGCCGGGCGACCTCCCGCCGCCGCTCGACGATCGCCACGCAGAGGCCGGCGATCGGCCCGAACTCGGGGCCGACGATCATCGCGCCGACGATCAGGATCGGCGAGTCGAGCAGGATGCCGATCGATGCGATCAGGCATGCGAGGGCGATGAAGGCGAGGAAGATCCCCGAGAGCTCGGTGTTCTCGGAGGTTCGCGACTCGACCTCCTCCCAGACGACGGCGTCGCTCGGGTGTCCCTGGGCCGCCTCTTCGGCGGCCGCGGCGGCGGTCGAGATCGCCGAGTCGATGTGCTCGATCGCGATCGAGCCTTGAGTGTCGATCTCGAGCTCGCGCAGGTCGGAGACGATCACGCTGGCGTCCTCGCGGGCGACGTCGCAGAGGATCACATCGCCCTCGGGCTTGCGCGCGGCGCGCTCCAGGAAGATGATGTTGCAGGCCGAGGGGTGATGCTCGAGCAGGTCGAGCACGTGCTCGGCCTCATAGCTCGGGACCACGATCCGCATGTGGATCATTGGCGGCTAGCGTACCGGGGGCCTTCGTGCTCACCGATTATCACGTCCACCTGCGCCCCGACGACCTCGAGGCGACCGCCGAGGCCTACTTCACCGAGGCCAACGTCGAGCGCTACCTCGAGGCCGCCGCGGGAGGCGGAGGTCGAAGAGCTCGGGGTCTCGGAGCACATCTATCGGTTCACGGCCGCGCTCGACATCTGGGACCACCCGCTCTGGATCGAAAACGCCCGCGACGACCTCGGCGCGTACTGCCGGTTCGTGCGCACCACACCGCTGCGACTCGGGATCGAGATGGATTTCGTCCCCGGCAGGGAGGATCGGATCGCCACCGTGCTCGACTCGCATGACTTCGACTACGTCGTCGGCTCAGTCCACTTCCTCGGCGACGGCGCCGTCGACGATCCGGAGTTCGACGTCTGGGGCGGCGACGGCGACCCGGAACGCCTCTGGGCTCGCTACTTCGAGATGCTCGCCGAGGCCGCCCGGTCGGGCCTCTACGACATCCTCGCGCACCCCGACCTGATCAAGTACTGGGGCGACCGCCGCCCGAGGCCCGACCGGGACGTCCGCTTCCACTACGAGCCGGCGATCGAGGCGATCGCCGAGACGGGGATCGCCGTCGAGGTCTCGACCGCGGGCTGGCGCAAGCCCGTGCAAGAGCTCTACCCCTCCGACGCATTCGCGGAGATGTGCGTCGACGCCGGGGCGGTGTTCGCGCTCTCCTCGGACGCTCACGTGCCCGGCGACATCGGACACGGCTACGAGCGCGCGGTCGAGGTGATGCGCGACTGGGGCGTGCGCGAGATCGCCGTCTTCGAGCACCGCGATCGCCGCCTGGAGCCGCTCGGATGAGCGGCGTGCGGGTCGGGATCGGCTACGACAGCCACCGCTTCGCGCCCGGCCGCCGCCTCGTGCTCGGCGGGGTCGAGATCGAGCACGAGCTCGGGCTCGAGGGTCACTCGGACGCCGATGTCCTCACCCACGCGGTGATCGACGCCGTCCTCGGGGCGGCGGGGTTGGACGACGTCGGAACGCACTTCCCGGCGGTGGAGGAACGCTGGCGAGACGCGGACTCCCTCGATCTGCTGCGCACCGTCCTCGGGCTGCTCGGCGGGCGGGTCGAGAACGTCGACGCCACCGTGATCTGCGAGGCGCCGCGGCTGGGGCCGTTCCGGGCGCGGATCGAGCGCAGCCTCGGCGAGGTGCTGGGGGCGCCGGTGAACGTCAAGGCGACGACCAATGAGGGCATGGGTTTCATCGGCCGCGGTGAGGGAATCGCATGCATGGCGGTAGCCCTGATCGAGACCGGGGAATAGGGTTAAGACGTGGACCTCACGAGCCCACTCTCCCTCGCCCGCAAGGTGAAGCTCGGCTCGCTCGGCCTGCTGCCCGATGTGCCGTTCAACCTCAAGGCGCTCGTCGATGCCGGCGTGATTCGCCCAATGCGGCCCGACAAGGTGGCGCGGATCTTCCGCGAGCTGGCGCGCTGGGGGGCATCGCCGGCGGCCGGGATCATCGGCGCGGCGATCACCAACCCGAACGGCGTCATGGTGATCGACGAGGCCGGCTCGCTGAGCTTCGAGCAGATGCACCGGCGCTCGAACGCGCTCGCCCGTGCCCTGCGCGATCAGGGCGTTCGACAGGGGGACGGGGTTGCGATCATGGCGCGCAACCACCGAGGTTTCGTCGAGACCACGCTCGCGGTCTCGAAGTTGGGAGCCAGCGGGCTGTACATGAACACGGCCTTCTCGGGGCCGCAGCTGGTCGACGTCATGGACCGTGAGGAGCCGGCCGCGCTCGTCTACGACGAGGAGTTCGCCGAGCTGCTCGGCGAGGCGAAGGAGGGAACACGGCGATTCGTCTCCTGGCGCGCGGACGGCTCGAGCGGCGACCCCTCGACCGACGAGCTGATCGTGTCGGCGGAGGACGGCGACCTCGATCCCCCGGATGAGTCGAGCCGGTTCATCATCCTGACCTCGGGGACGACCGGAACACCGAAGGGAGCCCAGCGCCAGCAGCCCGACACGCTCGGACCACTGGCGGCGCTGTTCTCGCGGATTCCGCTCCGCGCCGCCGAGACCACGGTGATCGCGGCCCCGATGTTCCACTCCTGGGGCTTTGCCCATTTCATGCTCGGGCTCTCGCTGCAATCGACCTTCGTGCTCCAGCACCGCTTCGATCCGGAGCAGACGCTGAGGGCGGTCGCCGAGCACGAGGCGACGGCGCTGATCGTCGTCCCGGTGATGATGCAGCGGATCCTCCATCTGCCGCACCAGACCCTCGCTTCCCACGACCTCCCGAGCCTGCGGGTCACCGCGGCCAGCGGCTCCGCGCTACCCGGCCCGCTGGCGACCGAGTGGATGAACCAATTCGGCGACAACCTCTACAACCTCTACGGATCGACCGAGGTCGCCTGGGCGACGATCGCCACGCCGGAAGACCTGCGTGCCGCGCCCGGAACCGCAGGGAAGGCGCCGCGCGGCACGATCGTCAAGGTCGTCGGGCCGGACGGGGCGGCGCTGCCCGCCGGCGAAACCGGACGCGTGTTCGTCGGCAACGAGATGGCCTTCGAGGGCTACACCGGCGGTGGCGGCAAGGAGATCGTCGAGGGCCTGCTGTCCTCGGGCGACGTCGGTCACTTCGACGACGAAGGTCGCCTGTTCATCGACGGTCGAGACGACGAGATGATCGTCTCCGGCGGCGAGAACGTCTTCCCTCGCGAGGTCGAGGACCTGCTCGCCGCCCACGACGACGTCAAGGAGGTCGCCGTGATCGGCGTCGAGGACGAGGATTTCGGCCAGCGACTGAAGGTCTTCATCGTGCCCCGCGAGCCCGGAGCGCTGACGGAGGACGACGTCAAGGCCCACGTCAAGGACCACCTCGCTCGCTACAAGGTGCCACGCGAGGTCGAGTTCCTCGACTCGCTGCCGCGCAACGCGACCGGCAAGATCCTCAAGCGCGAGCTGGCCTGACCCGCTCGCCGTCGCGGGAGGCCGGACCCGGCAGCTAGCTCTCGACGCCGGTGGCCCGGTGCGAGGCGCCGACCGGCTTCGACTCCGGCGATCCGCGTTGCAGCAGCCACACCGTGGCGAGCATGAACAGCGTGAACTGGAGGTACTCCGACTGCCAGTTCTCCATCACCGCCTGGCCGAAGTGCGACGAGGTGACGTAGCTCCACAGCGAGATCGCCTGCTCGCCGTGCTCGAGCTGGTCCTGGTTGAACGCCTCGTGGCCCGCGATCGCCTGGCCGGCGAGCGCGGCCAGGAAGATGACCAAGAAGAACAGCGAGAGGCCGTTGTCGTATGCGAATCGACGGATTCGGATCATCTGCCGGCGGTTAGGCGTGGGTCAGGCCGATGATCGAGAAGAACGCGATCCCGACCACGATCAGGATGCTCCAGACGGCGAACATCAGCTTCATCACCTGCTGAGGTACCCGGTGTCGCGACCGGCGACGCCTGCGTGCGGAGATTGCAGGCCGTCCGGCGCGGGTAGCCTGCGATCGTGAAAGCCGCGGCGCGAGCAGCACTCGGGCCGGGACGCCCGATCTCCCTCTGGCGCGACGGGGCCGATCGGCCGCACCGGCCGCGACTCGAGCGCGACGTCGCCGTCGACGTGGCGGTCGTCGGTGCCGGGATCCTCGGGCTCAGCACCGCGTTCGAGCTCCAGCGGCGGGGCCTGCGCGTCGCGGTGATCGAGGGGCGGCGCCTCGGCGACGGGGTGACCGGGAACACGACCGCGAAGCTGAGCTCGCTGCACGGCCTGCACTACGCGTCGCTCGCCTCGAGGCGCGGCGCCGAGGCGGCGCGCGTCTACGCCGAGGCGAACGAGTGGGGGATCGACCGCGTGGGCCGGATCGCCTCGGAGCTCGAGATCGACTGCGACCTGCGCGAGGCGGCGAACTTCACCTACACCGAGGATCCGGACCGGCTCACCGACCTGCGGTCGGAGGTCGAGGCGGCGCGGGCCGCCGGGCTCGAGACCTTCCTGACCACTGAGCTCGAGCTGCCGTTCGCGGTCGCGGGCGCAATCCGCCTCGACGGTCAGGCCGAGTTCCAGCCGCTGAGATACCTGCTCGGACTGGCGTCGGCGCTCGACGCCGAGGCGCCGACGGTTTTCGAGCGTACCCGCGCGATCGGCGTCGACCGCGGCGGCATCCCCACCGAGGGCGGCCCGACCGTCTCGGCCGAGCGCATCGTCTTGGCGACGCAGATCCCGTACGCCGATCGCGGCCTGTACTTCGCCCGCACGCACGTGCAGCGCTCCTACGCGGTCAGCGTCCGGGTCGGCGAGGATCCGCCGACCGGGATGTACCTGCAGGCCGAGAGCCCGGGGATCTCGATACGGACGGCGCGATGGGGCGGCGAGCGGCTGCTGATCGTCGGCGGCCAGTCCCACGAGCTGGGCCACGGCGACCCGGTCGCCAGGTTCGACGCGCTCGAGCGCTACGCTCGCGAGCGCTTCGACGTGGTCGGCTTCGAGCACCGGTGGTCGGCCCACGACTTCATGTCCGAGGACGGGTTGCCGTACGTCGGTCGCCTGTGGCCGCCGTCGGACGCCGTGCTCACGGCGACCGGGATGAGCAAGTGGGGGCTGGCGATGAGCGTCGCGGCGGCCCGCGTGCTCGCCGACGAGATCCTCGGCGACGACAACGAATGGGCCTCGACGTTCGACCCGCGGCGGATCCCGCCGCTGCGCTCGGCCCCGACCATGCTGAAGCACAATGCCGACTCAGGGCTGCGCTTGTTCACCGACCGGCTGCGGCGTGGCGGTCGCGCCGCCGACCTGCGTCCGGGCGAGGGACGGGTGATCGGCGACGGGCTCGGCCAGGTCGCGGTTCACCGAGACGACGCCGGCCGGCTGCACGCGGTCGCCGCTCGCTGCACGCACCTCGGCTGCATCGTCGGCTTCAATGCCGCGGAGCGGACCTGGGATTGCCCCTGTCACGGGTCGAGGTTCGGCATCGACGGCGAGGTGATCAGCGGGCCGGCGACCCGGGCACTCGAGGGCAGAGAGTCACCCGACGATGGAGAGGAGGCGTGATGCCACCACGCGGAGTCAAGAAGGGAACCAAGCGCGCTCGCCAGTACGAGCACGTCAAGCAAAGCGAGAAGCGTCAGGGCCGCTCCGACGCCCGCGCCGAGGAGATCGCCGCCCGGACCGTGAACAAGGAGAAGGCACGGTCCGGCGAGTCGCGCACCAGTTCGCGAAGCTCGACCCGGGACATCTCCTCCGGGCGCCGCGGCGGCCTGCGCTCGGGCTCGGGCGGGGGTGGCCGCACGCGCGACCAGCTCTACAACGACGCCAAGAAGCTCAACATCCGGGGCCGCTCACGGATGAACAAGCGGCAGCTGCTCGCCGCCGTCACCCGCAGGGGCGGCTGAGCTCACCGCCGCCCGCCGGCAGCGCCCCCGAGGCCCAGGATCCCGGCGGTCTCGCTCAGGCGGTCGCCGCCTCGCGCTCGGCGCGGCGCCGGGCCGCCTCCTGACGCATGCGCTCGTGCTCGACCTGTCGCTTGAGCTGGTGCAGCGTGCGGCGCATGTGGGATCCGAGCGCGCGGGCGGCGACGAGCTCGGCGAGATAGCCGGTGATCCCGGATCCCGCGACGCCATAGGCGAAGCGAAACTCCACCCGGCTGCGTCCGGGCGCCAGCTCGCGAAGCCGCCAGCGCCCGCGCTGATCGACACCGGTCACAGACGACCAAGCCAGGTCGCGCTCGTCGTTGAACTCGACGATCTCGATCAGTCCTCCGACCTCCGCGGAGCCCACCTTGATCAGCATCCGGTAGCGCGCCCCGAGCCCGATCGGCCGTTCGCCGACCACCTCCCAGCGAGTGATCCCCGACATGTAGTGGAGCGCGTTCGCCGGGTCGGCGATGTAGTCCCAGACCATCCGCGACGGCGCCGAGATCACGATCGACTCCTTGAGGCGCATCGCCGCCCTCAGCCGATGATCGGGTAGCGGCGCTCCGCCGCCAGCCCGTCGAGGGTCTCCTGCATCACCCGGGTCACGTGCTCGTAGACCTCGTCGACGTCGGGATCGGGCCCGAACTGCTGGCGCAGGTCGATCGGCGGCAGGACCTCGATCGTCACCTTCGCCGGCAGCGGGATGTGACCGAGCAGGTCGCCGACGTTCAGCCCCCACGGCAGCGCGATCGAGATCGGGATCACCTTCAGCCGCAGGTACTTGTCGGCGCCGGTTAGGCGCGCGAGCCAGGCGCCGCGGCCCAGGAACAGCGCGGTCTCCTGTCCTCCGATCGTGACCACCGGCACGATCGGGGCGTTCTCGGAGAGGGCGAGCTTGATGAAGCCCTTGCGACCCGCGAACTCGATCTTGTCGCCCTCCCACGAGGGCCGGTGCACCTCCCAGTCGCCTCCCGGGAAGACGAGCACCGCGGCGCCGCACTCGAGCGCGCGCCTGGCGTGCTCGTGCGAGGCCGCCATCGCCCCGTAGCGGCGCAGGAAGCGGCCCAGCGGCGAGGCGAGGACGAGGTTGTGGGCGAGTTGGTAGAACGGCCGCTCGACGCCGAAGAAGGTCGAGAACGCGAGCGGCAGCACGATCACCTCCGGCGCCATGTTGCCGCCGGTGTGGTTGCCGACCATCAGCACCGGGCCGCGCTCGGGCACGTTGCCCATGTTGCGCACCTCGGCGCGGTACCAGAGCGTGGCCGCGAGCCACGCCAGCGGCAGGTTCTCGCGGATGTAGTCGGGGTCGCGGTCGTCGAGGTCGGCGGTCAGCGCCCGCTGCATCCGCCTGCCCAATGGGCCCAGAAGGCCGCCGGCGAGGGCCTTGCCGGCGTCGAGGGCTCCCTCGCCCACCCGTCCCACCCCGTCGCCGAAGCGCCCCAGGCCCTCGCCGCCGGCGCGGGCGATCGCCGCGATCGCGCCAAGGCGCTCGCCGGCGTCGCCGTCCGCGACGCGATCGGTGTGGCCGTTTCGCTTCGCGGCGTCGGCGAGGGCGCTCGGATCAGCCATCGGGTCGATCATAGCCCGGTCGGGTGGAGCAAAACCCGGTCAGCCGGCGCGGCGCAGGGCGCGGACGAGCCGCCGCCGTGTCGCGGTGGACCCGCTGTGGGTCGCGCGCGCGATCCGCCGGCGGATCAGCTCGTTCGTGCGTTCCGGGAGCTCGACCTGGGGGACGTGGCCGCAGTCGGGGAGGACGACCTGCTCGGCGCCGGGAAGCGACTCGGCGACGTGGCGGGCAAACCCCGGTGGGATCAGTCGGTCCGACTCGCCCCACACGAACAGCGAGGGCGGGTGCAGTCCGGCGAGCCGCGCGTAGAAGCCGGCCTCTCCGTGGGGCTCGTCGAGGTAGATGTTGCGCGCCGCGGCGAAGAAGGCGACGCGCGCGGCGCGCGAGCGGTAGATGCGGCAGAACTCGTCGACGGCGATCTCGGCCGCCGCGGGATCCAGGCGCTCGGGGCGGGCGAACAGGTCCCAGAACTGGTCACGCACGATCGCCTCGCGCAACGGGTGCGGGATCGCGGCGAGCTCCGGGCGCAGCAGCCGGACCAGGGGTGCGAGCTGACGGCGGCGAAAGGCGAGCGCGGGCGTCAGCAGGCTCAGCGAGCCGACGCGCTCGACGCGCCTCGAAGGCGACCTCGATCGCGATCCTGCCGCCCATCGAGTTGCCGATCAGATGGGCGCGGTCGATCTCCATCGCATCCATGTAGGCGAGGACCGAGCAGGCGAACCATGGCGCGTCGTAGGGCGCCCGGGCCGGCTTCGCGGAGGCGCCGAAGCCCGGGAGATCGAGGGCGTGAACGGTGTGATCGCCGGCGAGCACGGCCACCGTCTCGAAGAACGACGACTTGTTGGAGCCGAGACCGTGCAGGCAGATCACCTGCTCGGATCCCGCTCCGGCGATCAGTGCGTTGATCCGCCCCGAGCCGGTCTCGACGTCGGCCACCCGGAGCAGCGGGTCGCGGCCGCCGGGGAGCCTGAAAAGGCCCTCGAAGCCGAGCGCAAGATCGAGGTCGCCACGCGCATAGAGGCGTCGCTGCGAGAACGCATCGAGCCCGGACATCCGCCCCTCGCGTAGCGCCAGCCAGGTCGACGCGTCGGTCCCGATGACGACGTCGGGATTGCGCGTCGGCGATGGCCGGACGTCGCAACGCGAGCCGCGCGCCCGCACCTCCCACGTGCGCCCGACGTCTCCGAGCCGGATCTGAAAGGTGCAGTCGAAGTCGTGCGGGGCGCCGAGATAACTTCCCGCCAGCTCCGCGAACGCCTGACTGACGCGCCGTGACCGCTGTTCCCTCAGCGAGGCGGCGGGCGCCACCTCCGTGTCGCTCCTGGCCATCGGCGGCCGACGTTATCGGTCACGTCGGCCGCTCGGGCGGCGCTCGGCCGCACTTTCCCGCAAATAGCATGGAGCCCATGCGCCCCGTACGGATTCGCGACACGCTGAGCGGAGAGCTGACCGAGCTCGACGGCTCGCGGGAGGTCGGGATCTACGCCTGCGGGCCGACCGTGTACTCACGCATCCACGTCGGCAACGCCCGCCCGTACGTGCTGTTCACGCTCCTGCGGCGTTTTTTGGCGCACGAGGGCTACCGACCGAAGCTGGTCATCAACGTCACCGACATCAACGACAAGATCTACGCTGCCGCGCGCGAAGCCGGGGTGGCCTCGGCAGCACACGCCGCCGAGATGACCCGGCTGTACCTCGAGGACACCGCGCGGCTCGGGATCGGGCGGCCGGACGCCGAGCCGCTCGCCACCGAGACGCTCGCGGAGATCATCTCGATGATCGAGGCGTTAATCGCCTCCGGTCATGCCTACGAGTCGGGGGGCGACGTCTACTTCCGGGTCCGCAGCTTCGACGGCTACGGCAAGCTCTCCAACCGCGACCCGGACGAGATGGACCAGGGCGAGGAGGCGGGCAGCGCCCAGCTCAAGCAGAGCCCGCTCGACTTCGCGCTCTGGAAGGCGCGCAAGCCGGACGAGGACACGGGCTGGAGCTCACCTTGGGGGGACGGGCGCCCGGGGTGGCACATCGAGTGCTCGGCGATGGCGGAGAAGCTGCTCGGGACGAATTTCGCGATCCATGGCGGCGGCACCGACCTCATCTTCCCGCACCACGAGAACGAGATCGCCCAGACCGAGGCGGCGCGAGGTGAGCCGCTCGCTCGGATCTGGATGCACAACGGGATGATCCGGACCGCCGAGCAGAAGATGTCGAAGTCGGTCGGCAACATCTTCCAGCTCTCCGAGGCCATCGACCGCTTCGGCGCCGAGGCGGTGGTCGCCTACCTGAGCTCCGGCCACTATCGACAGCCGGTCGAGTTCTCCGAGCGCGCGCTGACCGAGGCGCAGGCCCGGGTCCAGCGGCTTCGCAACTACCTCGATCAGCCCCCGGACGAGAGTGAGGACGGCGACCTCGTCGAGGACGACGACTTCGTCGCCGCCCGGCGGGAGGCCTTCCTGGACGCCCTCGCCGACGACTTCAACACCCCGCGCGCGTGGGCGGCGCTGTTCGAGATCGTCGCCGAGGGCAACCGGCGGGGGCTGCCGGGCGGGCGGGCCGCAGTCGTCGAGCTGGTGGAGCTGCTCGGGCTGGAGGCGCTGCTGGCGCCGGCCGCGAAGACGTCCGATCCGCAGGCGGAGGCGCTGCTTCGCGATCGTGAGCAGGCCCGCGCCGAGCGTGACTACGGCCGCGCCGACGAGATCCGAGAGCGGCTCGCGGCGCTCGGCTGGGACGTGCGCGACACGCCGAACGGGGCGCGGCTGCGACGCCGAGACTGAGCGCGTGGCACGCCGCGGCTCGCAGATCGTCTACGGCCGCAGGCCGGTCGCCGAGGCTCGGCACGGGCGCCGGCGGGTGCGGCGGGTGTGGACCAGCGCCGACACCGACGCCGCCGAGCTCACCCGCCTCGCCGGGTCCCCGGATCACCAGGGAGTCGTCGCCGAGGTCGATCCTTACCCGTACGCCGATCCTGCGGCACTGCTCGAGCGCCCAGGCGCGCTACTCGTGGCGCTCGACCAGGTCCAGGACCCGCACAACCTCGGCGCGGTGTGCCGTTCGGCGGAGGCCGCCGGGGCGACCGGGCTGGTGATCACCGAGCGCCGCTCCGCGTCGGTCACCGCCGCGGCCGCGAAAGCCTCGGCGGGCGCGGTCGAGCACTTGCCGATCGCGCGGGTCGCGAACCTCGCCGCTTGGCTGGCTCTTGCTCGGGACGCCGGCGCCTGGATCTACGGCGCCGAGGCCGGCGCTCCAGTCGCACACACGCAGACCGACCTCACGGGCAAGGTGGTCCTCGTCCTCGGCAGCGAAGGCAGGGGCCTGCGACGGCTCGTCGCCGATTCCTGCGACGCGCTGATCTCGATTCCGGCGTCCGGGAGGGTCGGCTCGCTGAACGTCTCCGCCGCCGCCGCGGTGCTGCTGTTCGAGGCCGTGCGCCAGCGCGGCGAGCGGTAGCGCGGCGCCCCGGAGGACGTCGGCGGGAGCGCGGTCTAGCACCGACCGCGGACGGACAGCCCGGGCTGCAACGAATCTTGCGCCCACCGGTGGCCCGGGTTGACAGAACTACGCGTCTGCTCTTAGACTCTCGATATAAGGGTGAACTAAAGGTCGAGCGTCGACCGTTCACCCGAAAGGAGAGGGCGCCTCTACGGGGAGGTACGGGCGCCACAGGTTCCAACCAAACAGATGGAGGACCAGTGGCCGTGCCTACCCAGGAATTCGCAGCCGTGTCGGGGATCGGCGCAGCGCCGCCCGCTCGCCGAACTGAGTCTCAACCGGAGCTTGAGGATGGGTACCTCGTCGCCCTCGCGAAGCGGGGCAGCGCCGATGCGTACGACCGCATCGTCAAGCGCTATCGGGGCTTCGTCCGCCTCAAGGCGTCGTCGTACTTCTTGCTCGGCGGCGACGCCGAGGACCTGATCCAGGAGGGGCTGGTGGGCCTCTACAAGGCGATCAGGGATTTTCGCACCGACCGCGAGTCGAGCTTCCGCAACTTCGCCGAGCTCTGCATCACGCGCCAGATCATCACCGCCGTGAAGACGGCGAGCCGCAACAAGCACGCGCCCCTCAACCAGTACGTCTCCTTCGCGCAGACGCCGGCGGCGGCGGGAGACGCCGAGACGACCCTCGAGGACATCCTCCCGGGGCCGATCTCCGAGGAGCCCGCGGAGCGGGCGATCGCGAGCGAGGAGCTCGGCGCCCTCGTGGCGTGCCTGTCGAGCGTCCTCTCCGAGCTCGAGAGCCGCGTCCTGTCGCTGTATCTCGACGGTCATTCCTACGACCAGATCGGCGAGAAGCTCGAGTGCGACACGAAGACGGTCGACAACGCCCTGCAGCGCGTCAAGCGCAAGGTCGCGTCACACATCTCGGGCCGCGAGGTCCTGGTCTAGAGCCGGCCGGGGTCCGCACGGTCCTGCGCTCCGCCGCGGCGTCACGGCGCCGCGGCGGACCTATGCTTGGGCGCGCAACGCCCGCCTAGCTCAATTGGCAGAGCACGGTCCTTGTAAGACCGGTGGTCTCGGTTCGAGTCCGAGGGCGGGCTCTTGAGCGAGACGGAGTTCACCTGGCGCGACGGCGAGCGCACGATCCATTTTCGCGCCGGGTCGATCGCGGACTCACCCGACATCCTCGACGGCCACGGGTGGGACGGTTACGAGCTGCTGACCACCGAGCGCGCCCTCGGCGCGTCCCCGGTCGAGCTCGCCGAGGACGCCGCCTGCTTCCATCACGTCCCGCCCGGCCCGGTGAACGCGGTCGCCGCCCGGGTGATCGCCGACGTCGAGGGCGACTCGCTGGTCGCGCTCGGAGGCGGCCGGGTGATCGACGTCGCGAAGGCGATCGCCGCGGCGCGCGGCGGTCGGGTGGCGGCGCTGCCGACCACCCTCTCCGGGGCCGAGATGACCCACATCCATCGCCTTCCCGAGGGTCACGAGGCGATCGCCGGCCTCGTGCGCCCCGAGATCGTGATCGCCGACCCGCCGCTGATGGTCACGCTCCCGGAGGCGCGGCTGCGGGCCAGCGCCATGAACGCCCTCGCCCACGGCGCCGATTCGCTCTACACCCCGTTCGCCAACCCGGTCGCCGAGATGGCCGCGCTGCGGGGCGCCGCGCTGATCGCCAAGGCGCTCGACCGCGAGCGCTCGGAGCGCGATCCCGCGGAGCTCGCCCTGGGATCGATCCTCAGCGCCCACGCGCTCGACTCGGCGCTGTTCGCGCTCCACCACGTGGTCTGTCAGTCGCTGGTCCGCGCGCTGCGCACCCCGCACGCCGAGACCAACGCGGCGATGCTCCCGCACACGCTCGAGGCCCTGCTTCCGCGTGTGAGCCGGCCGATGACGGCGCTCGCCCGCGCTCTCGGCGTCAAGCGGGCCGATCTCGCCGAGCGCGTCCGCGAGCTCAGCGGCGGCCGGCGCCGGCTCTCGGAGCTCGGCGGGTCGCGCGAGCGCGTCGACGGCGCCGTGAAGGCGATCCTCGCCCGGCCCGAGCTCCAGCTGACCCCCGACGTTCCTGGTGAGCGCGAGATCCGCGAGCTGATCGACGCCGCCTGGTAGCGCCGACCGCACGGCCAGTCGGCGGAGCGTCGCGATCACGCGCATGTGCAGGCAGTAACGCGCCCGCCGCACGCGTGTAGGCACTTCGATGGATGAGGAGACGCGAAGCTCGGCGCCGCCGCGCACGGACGAGGTGATCAGCCAAGCTCGCTTCGAGCGCTACCACCGCTTCGCGCGCGAGAAGGGCACCAGCCGAGTTCTCTATTACGTGATCCGGGCGATCCTCGTTCCGGGCTTTCTGATCTGGTTCCGACTCCAGCGCTCGGGACGAGAGCATGTCCGCTTCAAGGGCGGGATGATCGTCGCCTCCAACCACCGCAGCTTCCTCGATCCGTTCGTGATCGGGACGATGCTTCCGTGGCGGCGGCGGATGCAGTTCGTCGCCAAGGTCGAGCTGTTCGAGAAGCGCTGGCAAGCCTGGCTGCTGTCGCGCCTCGGCGCGTTTCCGATTCGACGCGGCCAGGCCGACGAGGCCGCGATGGAGACCGCGCGGCTGATCGTCGAGCGCGGCGGGACGGTGATCATCTTTCCCGAGGGGACGCGGATCCGCACGGGTTCGCTCGGCCGCCCGAAGCGCGGCGTCGGGCGCCTGGCGCTGGAGACCGGCGCTGCGGTCCTCCCGGTCGCCGTGCAGGGCTCGGAGCAGGTTCGTCGCGGCTGGCGCATCCGGCCGAGGAAGGTGCGCCTGCGGGCCGGCAAGCCGATCACCTTCCCGCGCACCGACAAGCCCTCCCCGGCGCTCGCCGCCAACGTCACCGACCGGATCTGGCCGAACATCGAGCTCCAGTGGGAGTGGCTGGGCGGCCTGCCGCCGCTTCGCAAGGCGGCCGTGATCGGTGCCGGCAGCTGGGGGACGGCCGTCGCCGTGCTGCTCGCCCGCGGCGGGCTCGAGGTCGAGCTCGGGACGCGGACGGACGAGAAGGCGGAGCACATCCGCCGCAAGCGCGAGAACGAGGAGTACCTCGCCGGCGTGAAGCTGCCGGAGGGGATCGTCGTCAAGCGATCGACCGAGATCGAGCTCGCCGGCTGCGACCTGATCTGCCTCGCGGTGCCGTCGTCGGCGCTCCCGAACGTAGTCGGCGCGCTCGGCGACCGAATCGGCTCGCGCGCCTCGATCCTGATGCTCTCGAAGGGCTTCGTCGCGCCGATGGGCGCCCTGCCGAGCGAGTACGTCGCCGAGCGGGTGCGCTCGCGGGCGATCGCCTGCCTCGGCGGCCCGGCGCACGCCCGCGAGGCGACCGCCGGCATGGCCGCGCTCGTGCTCGGCAGCTCCGACGCCGACCTGCGCACGATGCTTGGGGAGGTGTTCGAGCGCGCCGGGCTCGTCTGTGAGCGCAGCGATGACGTGGTCGGAGTCGAGGTCGCCGGGGCGGCGAAGAACGCGGCCGCGCTCGCCGCCGCCGCCGCCGAGCGCTTCGGGCTCAACGCCGCCGGAATCGCGGCCGCGGGCGTGTGGCGCGAGTGCGTCGACTTCGCGCTCGCCAGGGGCGGGTACCTGGAGACGTTCTCAGGCCTGGCCGGGGTCGGCGACCTGACCGCCACCGTGCTCGCTCCGAAGAGCCGCAACCGCCAGGCAGGTGAGTTGCTCGGCTCGGGGGTACCGGCGGACAAGATCCCGGCGCGGATCGGTCAGGCCTCGGAGGCGCTCGAGTCCACGCCGCTGATGGCCGAGGCGGCCGCCGCGAGTGGGGTCGAGTCACCGGGCCTCGATGGGCTCGCGGCGCTGATCACGGGCGAGATCGACGCCGGGGAGTGGGTCGCCGGCCTGCGGCGTGCCGAGCGGGCGCGAAAGGCCGCGTGAGGCGGGGAGGATTACGCTTGGCCGGTGAGCGCGGAGAGCGAGCGGGAGGGGGGCGAGGCGCCGGTCGGGACGCCCGCGGAGGCGAAGCCGCCGTCGGAGTCGAAGGCCGATCTGGACCGCGCCTTCTCGGAGCTCTATCGCACCCACCTGCGGGACGTCTACTCCTACGCCTACTACCGGGTGGGCAACCACCACGACGCGGAGGACCTCACCGAGCAGGCGTTCCTGCAGGCCTACCGGCACTTCGAACGCGCTCGGCGCGAGTCCAACGGCCGACCGCTGCGCCCGTGGCTGATCCGGATCGCGCACAACCTGGCGGCGAACTACCACCGCGACCGGGCGCGGCGCCCGGAGGCGAACCTGGAGGCGGTCGAGCCGCCGTCGCACCCGCACGGAACCGAACGGGTGGTCGAGGGGCGCGAGGAGCTACGCGAGGTGATCGAGCACCTCGACGACCTTCCCGACGACCGCCGCGAGGCGCTGATCATGCGCTTCGCGCTCGGCATGGACAACCGCGAGATCGCCCGCGCGCTGGGGCGCTCCGACGGCGCCACCAAGGTGCTGATCCATCGGGCGATCAAGCAGCTCGAGGAGTCGATGGCCGATGAATGACATCCACCGAGAGCTCGACCTCGAGCGCCTGCTCAGCGACGCGCTGAGGCCGATCGAGCCCCCGGAGGACCTCGCATCGAGGGTGGAGACGACGCTGGCGAGGATCGCCGATCAGGCGGCCGCCGAGCTTTCGAGCTGGGCCGAGGAGCTCTCCGACGCCGAGCGTGTGGCGCTGCGCGACCCGCGCAACTGGGTCCGCCCGGTGACCGCGGTGGCCGTAGGCGGCGCCGCGGCGGGAGCCCTGGTGCTGGTCGAGATGCGCCGTCGGCGCCGACCGACGGGGCTGCGCCAGACCGCCGGGCGCTGGCTGCGCGAGCTGCCCTGAATGCCGACGGTGCCAACGGACGGAGGCGGGCGCCGCCCGCCGGCGGTCGGTCAGCCGGTCGCCGGGCGCGCGACGACCGGTGAGGCCGCGCCCGCGGCGAGGCCCGTGAGCCCGAGGATCAGGTGCAGGACGTTGTCCTCGTCGTTGACCGGGACGAGCCCGATCAGCACGCCGTCGCTCTCGATGAAGCCCCAGATCGAGAGCACCAGGTAGAGGAGGCCGACGCCGAGCGCGGCGGTGCGCGCGGCGCTCCCGGCGCAGGCGAGCAAAAGCAGCCCGATCGCGAGGTGGACGAGGTTGTGCCAGCCGTTGACGCCGAGGATGCCGAACACCTCGTCGGTGTCGCCAACCACGTCCGCGGTTCCGGTGTCGAAGCCGGCGCTGTAGAAGAACCCGATGATCGCGACGATCACCAGCACGGCCCCAACGAGCGTGCAGTAGAGCTGGGCGGGACTCGAAGTCGCCATCCGTTCCTCCTTGTTGGATCCTACGCCGTCCTCGCGCTCCGAATCGACGGTTGATCATCTCGTCGGTTGCGGACGGAAGGTGATCGAGGTCCTGCACGACCGCCGCGGCGGCCGCAACCGGCCGCTCCTTATAGTCATCGCGGCGTGGCCACCTGTTATCGACACCCGGGCCGCGAGACCAACGTCTCGTGCTCGAACTGCGGCCGGCCGATCTGCCCGGACTGCATGACCTCGACCCCGGTCGGGATGCGCTGTCCGGAGTGCGCGCGCCAGCGGACCCAGGTTCGCAACCCGATCGGCATCGCGGGGCGCTCCGACGCGCCGGTCACCTACGCTGTGATCGCGATCTGCGTCGTCGTCTTCCTCGCCGAGATGTTCAGCGGCGGGGCGAGCGGGCTCGACGGCGGCGGCAAGCTGATCCGCGAGGGCGGGCTTTACGCGGGCGGGGTCGCCGACGGCGAGTGGTATCGGATCATCACCTCGGCGTTCCTGCACGCCGGCCTCATCCACCTGGGCTTCAACATGTTCGCCCTCTACATCCTCGGCACGCTGCTCGAGCCCGCGATCGGGAGCCTTCGCTTTGCGGGCATCTACGTCGCTTCGATCCTGGCGGGCTCGCTCGGCGTCCTGGTGATAAACCCGAACGAGCTCTCGGTCGGCGCGTCCGGCGGGATCTTCGGCCTGATGGCCGGCGCGTTCTTGATCGCCCGCGATCGCGGCCTCGACGAGCTCGCCTCGCAGATCGGCTTCTTCGTCGTCCTCAACCTGGTGTTCACGTTCAGCATCCCGAACATCAGCATCGGGGCGCACATCGGCGGGCTGGTCGGCGGGGTCGTCGCCTCGCTGCTCGTCATCGGGCTGGAGCGCCGGAGGCCCGCGAACGCGAAGGCGATCGAGGTGGCGCTGCTGGTCGGCCTGTGCGCCGCCGTGTTCGTCGGCTCGCTGCTAGCCGCCGACGCAAACGCCCCGGTGCTCGCGGCCGGCGCCTAGCCTCGGGCCGGCCGGCGAGCGGCATCGAGCCCGAGCGCGATCTCCTCGAAGCCGACTGCGACCGGAGCGTCGAGGCTTCCGGGATGGAGCAGATCAGCGAGAAGCTCGACTCCGTCGACCAGCCGCGGCCCGGGGCGTGAGAACGAGCCGGCGGCATCGACGGCGATCACGCGCTCGGCGCCAAGCTCCGCCAGCCGCTCACCGTGCTCGCGCGCTTGCGCAGCCGCCTCGGGCGCGTCGAGCCCACAGGGCATAACCACGACAAGCTCGGGCTCGGCGGCCGCGACCTGCGCCCAGCTCGCCGCCCGCGACTTGCGCCCGGGCTCGCCCAGCACGTCGTCCCCGCCGGCGAGCGCGACCATCTCCGGCACCCAGTGGCCGCCGACGTAGACCGGGTCGAGCCACTCGAGCGCGGCGACTCGCGGGCGTGGCAGTCTCGCGACAGCGTTGCGCACACGCCCGAGCCTTTCCAGGAGCTCATCGCGGAGTCGCTCGCCGCGCGCGGCCTCGCCGGTCGCCGTCGCGATCCGGACCATGTCCTCGAGCACCTCGTCGAGCGTCTCGGGGTCGAGGGAGATCACCTCCGGCGTGGTCGGGATCCGGGTCGCGACCGCGCGCACGTCGTCGTAGGAGACGGCGCAGACCGCGCACAGCGCCTGGGTGAGGATCAGGTCCGGCCCGAGCCGTTCGAGCTCGACCTCGTCGAGCCCATAAAGGGATTCCCCGCGGCCGGTGAGCCCGCGCACGCGGGCGTCGACCTCGGCCGGCGCCAGGCCCTCGGGGATCACGCTCGAGGTCAGCCTCGGCAGCTCGGCTACCTCGGGCGGGTGATCGCATTCATGCGTCACCCCGACGACCGAGTCGCCGAGACCGAGCGCGTAGAGCGCCTCGGTCGCCGACGGGACCAGGCTCGCGATCCGCATCGCCGCAGGATAGGCGCCGGCCGGCGCCGCGCGACTACTCGAACGCGCGCCGAGGCATTAGGTTTCCGGGATGGCCGAGTTGCTGTCCGACGACGAGATCGGGGCACGCCTCGCCGAGCTCGAGGGCTGGACCCGCGCGGGCGACGCGATCACGAAGACGTTCGACCATGGCGACTTCGTCGGCTCGGTCGAGTTCGTCCGCCGCCTGACCACGCCGGCCGAGGAGATGGGCCACCACCCGGATCTCAGCCTCTCCTGGAGCGAGGTGACGGTGACGATCACCACCCATTCGGCCGGCGGCCTGACCGCCGCCGACTTCGAGCTCGCGAAGCGGATCGACGAGCTCGTGTGAGCGCGGAGCCTGCGAGCGCGCAGCGGCCGCGCGGGACAAACGGCCACCGCAGCCTCTGACCCGAGCGCCGAGCAGCGAGCCTCGATTTCATGCGGATCGTCCACGTCCTCGGCACGCGCCCGAACTTCGTCAAGATGGCGCCGGTGATCGCCGCGACGCGCGAGCGCTTCGGCGGTGACTCGTCGGTCGTCGTCCATACCGGCCAGCACTACGACCGGGCGATGTCGGACATCTTCTTCGACGAGCTCGGCGTTCCCCCGCCCGACCACGTGCTCGGGGTCGGCTCCGGTACCCACGCCGAGCAGACTGCGCGGGTTCTCGAGCGACTGGCGCCGGTGCTCGAGCGCGAGCGCCCCGCGATCGTCCTCGTCCCCGGCGACGTCAACTCCACCCTGGCGGCGGCGCTGTGCGCGTCGCGACTGGGAGTCCCGACCGGCCACGTCGAGTCCGGCCTGCGCAGCTTCGACCGCCGGATGCCGGAGGAGATCAACCGGATCGTCGCCGACCACCTCGCTCAGCTGCTGTTCCTGCATTCGCCGGAGGCCGAGGACAACCTGCGCGCCGAGGGGGTGCCCGAGCAGCGCTACCGGTTCGTAGGCAACACGATGATCGACACTCTGGTCGCGCTCGAGGGGCGGTTCAGGGCGCGTCAGGCCGCCCGCTCGGCGGGCGTCGAGCCCGGGTCGTACCTGCTGGTCACCCTGCATCGGCCGGCGCTCGTCGACGGCCCGCTGCTCGGCGAGGCGATCGAGGCCCTGGAGCGGGTGGGGGAGCGGATGCCGGTCGTCTTCCCCGTTCATCCGCGGACGCGGAAGATGCTCGGCGCGCGGCCGGCGTCCCGGGTCGCGCTCACCGATCCGATCGGCTACCTCGACTTCCTCTCGCTCGAGGCCGACGCGGCGGCGGTGCTCACCGACTCGGGCGGGATCCAGGAGGAGACCACGTACCTCGGCGTGCCGTGCTTCACCCTGCGCGACAACACCGAGCGCCCGGTGACGCTCCGCGCCGGCACCAACACGCTGCTCGGCCTGCGCCCGGCGCGGATCGCCGAGATCCCCGAGCTGCTCGACGCCCGCCCCGCGGGCGAGCGCCCGCAACCACCGCAAAAATGGGACGGACGGGCGGCGCAGCGCGTCGCCGATGTCCTCGAAGGCTGGTAGCTTCGCGGCCATGCCGCTGCCATCCCTGGTCCCCAAGGATCGCGTCTTCTTCGACCTGTTCGCACAGGCCGGTCAGAACTCGGTCCGGGCGGCCAAGCTGCTCCGGGAGATGCTCGAGAGCTGGCCCGAGAGCGCCGATCTCGCGCGCGAGATCCTGCTCGCCGAGCAGGAGGGAGACCGGATCACTCACGACATCGTCCGCCGTGTCAACTCGACATTCGTGACGCCGATCGACGGCGAGGACATCTACGGCCTGGCGACGAAGCTCGACGACATCGTCGACTACATCGAGGAGACCGCCGACTTCATGGGCCTGTACCGGATCGAGGCGCCGATGGACCAGTCGCTGGCGATGGCCGACGTCCTCGTCAGGTCGTGCGAGCAGCTCGCCATGCTGCTCGAGCACCTGCGCGGGTTCAAGGACCTCGAGAAGTACTGGATCGAGGTCCACCGGCTCGAGAACGACGGCGACCGGCTCTATCGCGACGCGGTCGCGTCGCTGTTCGCCAACGGGATCGACCCGATGGTCGTGATCCGCTGGAGGGACATCTTTCTCAGGCTCGAGCGGGCGGTCGACGCAACCGAGGCCGCGGCTCACATTCTCGAGGGCATCGTCATCAAGAACGCCTGACGCGACCCTTCCGGGCGCGAAGTCCCTTGAGCGAGAGCGACATCATTCTCGGCATCGTCGTCGCAACGGCGCTGGCCTTCGACTTCACCAACGGGTTCCACGACACCGCCAACGTCGTCGCTACCTCGATCTCGACCCGGGCGATGCCGCCGCGCATCGCCGTCGCCTACGCCGCCATGTTCAACTTCGTCGGCGCGTTCATCTCGCTGGAGGTCGCCGCCACCGTCGCCAACGACGTCGTCGACCCGCTCGCGATCACGACCACCGTGATCTTCGCCGGGCTCGTCGGCGCGATCACCTGGAACCTGATCACCTGGTACTTCGGGCTGCCGTCGTCGAGCTCCCACGCGCTGATCGGCGGCGTCGTCGGCTCCTCGTTCGTGGCCGCGGGCGCGGACGCCGTGCTCGGCGACGGCGTCCTCGGCAAGGTGCTGATTCCGGCGGTGATCGCGCCCGTGCTCGCGTTCGTGGCCGGCGGCCTGGCGATCACCGCGGCGTACCGGATCGTCGGGCGCCAGCGTCCGGGCACGGTGACGCGCGGGTTCCGATTCGGGCAGGTCGTCTCGGGCGGGCTGCTGGCGCTCGCGCACGGAACCAACGACGCCCAGAAGACGATGGGCGTGATCACCCTGGCGCTGATCGCCAACGGCACCCTCGCCAGTGACGCCGACGTTCCGACATGGGTGATCGTCAGCGCCGCTACGGCGATCGCGCTCGGCACCTACACGGGTGGCTGGCGGATCATCAAGACGATGGGCACGCGGATCATCAAGATGGACTCCGCCCAGGGCTTCTCGGCGCAGGGAGCCGGCGCCGCGGTGATCCTCGCCTCCTCGCACTTCGGATATCCGCTCTCGACGACCCAGGTGATCGCCGGCGGCGTGATGGGCGCGGGCGCGGGCAAGCGGCTCTCCGCGGTGCGCTGGGGCGTCGCCGGCAACATCGTCGTCGCCTGGCTGCTCACGCTCCCCGCCGCCGCTGCGATCGGCGGCGCGGCGTACCTGGTCACCGACCTCTTCCCCGGCGCCGTCGGCCCGCTGTTGATCAGCGCCGTCGGCCTCGGCCTGACCGTGGCCGCGTTCGTGCGGCGCGCGCGGCGCGCGGAGCCCGCCCCCGCGACATGATCGCGACCGTCGTCGACACGACCGCCCTCTGGCAGACGGCGATCGCGTCGCTGGCCGCCGGGGTCGGCGTGACCGTGGTGTTCTCGATCGCGATTCTCGGCGTGGCGAAGATGAGCGAGGCGAACCGCGACGGGCGCGGCGCCGCCGCGACGGTCTACGGGGTCCTCGCGCTCGTCTTCGTGCTGGCGACGGCGGCCGCGGTGGTCGCCGGCGTGATCGTGATGACAGCCAAGTAGGCCGCGGCTTGCGCGGGGTAGCCTGAACGCATGCGCGCCCTGCGCAACCTCGCGATCATCGCCCTGCTGGCGCTGATCATCGACGTCGTCCCCGGCGGCGGCAACGCCGCGGACGCGATCGTCGCGGCGCTCTCGCTGCTGTTCATGGCCCTGATCGGCGTCGCTGCCTGGCAGATCTTCCGGCAGAACCGGCTTGCGTTCGCGGGCCTCGGCGACGGCCAGCGGGCCGTGTTCTTGGGAGCACTCGGCGCGATCGTCCTGATGATCGCCGGCGCCGACGAGCTCACCGACACCGGGGCCGGGCTCCTCGTCTGGCTCGCGGTGATCGGCGCGGCGGTGTTCGCGATCGTCCGGGTCTGGTTCGAGGCTACGCAGCGCTACTGAGCGCGCGGCGGGGCGCCGCCGGCGTGCCGATCTATCGACACAGCAACGAGCGCGACTCGGCACGCTGAGCGCGCAACGGATCGCACGCTCGCGCCTAGCGTCGCCGCCATGCGTCCAGCGAGCGAACCGAACGGGCAGGCGTCGGTCGAGCTCGTCGCCGTCGTGCCGATCGCGATCGCGCTGCTGCTCGCGGTCGCCCAGTTCGCGGTCGCGGGCTTCGCCCTGTGGAGCGCAGGCGACGCCGCGCGCGCCGGCGCGCGCGCCGCCATCGTGGGCGGGGATCCGGAGCGCGCCGCACGCAGCGCGCTGCCCGGGTTCCTCGAGCGCTCCGCGCACGTTGCGGGCTCGGGACCGGTGGAGGTCCGGGTCGAGGCGCCCGCGCTGTTGCCCGGCTTGCCTCCGGTCCCGGTTCATGCGCAGGCGGAGCTGGACGTCCAAGAGGCGGCCGATGGCTGAGCGCGAGCCGGGAGCGCACAGCGGTGCGCCATCGTGCGTGAATGGCGCGGCCGGGCAGGCCTCGGTCGAGCTCGTGGCCGCGGTGCCGGTGGTCGTCCTGGCGGCGGCCGTCTGCTTCCAGCTCCTCGCGGCGGGGTACTCGTTGACGCTCGCCGACGGCGCCGCGGAGGCCGGCGCGCTCGCGCTCGCCTCGGGGCTGCCGGTGTCGCCGGCCGTCGAGCGCGCCCTGCCGGGCTGGGCGCGCGACCGCATCGACGTCGACCGCCGGGGCGGCCGGCTGACGGTCAGGCTGCGCCCACCCTCACCGCTCGCGGCCTTGGGCCGGGAGTTGGAGGTGAGCTCGACCGCATGGGTCCTGCGCCCGGAGGGAAGCGGCTGAGATGCCCCCGGTGATCGTTTGCTCGGAGCTTCCGGGCGCGGGCGGGGGCGCCGCGACCGCGGCGGCGCTTGGGGTTGCGATCGCGACCTCCGAGGGCGCGCGCCCTCGAGGCGCCGGCCCGGCCGCGAGCGATGCGGTGATCCTGGTCGAACGCGGAGCCGTGCGCGGGCGCGGGCCGACGATGCTGGCGGCCGACGCCGCCCGGACGCTCGAGCGGAAGCTGGTCGAGGAGAGCTTCGAGGCCGCGGCGCGCGGACATCTCGCCTGGGTTCGGCTCGACGGCGAGCCGGACTGGATCGACCGGCTGACGCGGGCGACCGAGCTCGGCGGCGACGCACGCGCGGTGATCGCCCATCTGCCCGCCGGGGAGCTGCGATCGCTGCTCGACCGGGGTGAGCCGAGCCCGAGCGCCGTGCTCTTGCGGGCCGACCTCCCCGCGCAGCGCGCGCTCGCCGCGCTCGCGGTCGTCGACATCGGCTCCACGGGCGTGCGGGTCAAGGTTGCCGGCCGGGAGCCGGGTCGGGTCGCGGCCCGCAGAGCGCTCGCGGGCATCGAGCCCGGCGGCGAGACCGGGCGCCGCGCACGGCGCCTGGCGCGGGCGGTCGTCGGCGGGCGCTCGCGGATCGGCGCTCGGATCGGCGCTGCAGGGCCCCGGCTCGCCGCCGAGTCCGGCCAGGCCCTGCCCCTGGCCCTCGGCGGGATCGCCGCTTTGATCTTCTCCTCGCTGCTGCTCGCTGCGCTCGGCGGAGCGGTCACCGGGACGGCGCGAACGCAGCGAGCCGCCGACCTCGCCGCGATCTCCGGCGCGCGTTCGATGCGCGACGACTTCGATCGCCTGTTCGCCCCCGCGCGCACGCCGAGCGGCGCACCGAACCCAGCGCACCTCGCCAAGTCCGAGTACCTCGCCCGCGCCCGAGCCGCCGCAATCGACGCCGCCCGCCACAACGGCGTCGCCCCGGGTCGGCTGCGGGTCGACTTTCCCGATCGCGGCTCCTTCGCTCCGCTGCACGTCCGCGCCGCGGTCGGGGCGGAGGTGGAGCTCGGTGGCCCGAGTGCGGAGGTCACGCTGGAGGAACGAGCGGAGGCCGAGGCAGTTCTGCCGAGCAGATCCTCGGTGCCGGCCGGGCAGCCGGGGACCGCGACCGGCGGTGGTTACTCGGGGCCCCTCGCCTATCGGCAGGGCAAGCCGATGCGTCCCGACGTCGCCGCCGCGTTCGACCGCATGGCGCGAGCGGCGAGCGGCGCTGGGATCTCGTTGCTGATCAACTCGGCCTACCGCTCGGACGCCGAACAGGCGGCGCTGTTCGCGGAGAACCCGGATCCGCAGTGGGTCGCTCCACCCGGCACCTCGCTGCACCGCTGCGCGACCGAGCTCGACCTCGGTCCGCCGGCGGCGTACGCGTGGCTCGCCGCCAACGCCGGCCGTTTCGGGTTCACGAGGCGCTACGCCTGGGAGCCGTGGCACTACGGGTTCGACGGTGGGCCGGCGCCGTGCTCGCCGGAGGGCGACGCGGTCCCGCCCGAGGGCGACTCCGCGGGGCCGCACGGGGCTGACGGCGCGGACGGGGTCTCGGCGGCGATCAGCCTGCCGGCGTTCGTTCCGGCCCGCTTCCGGGCCGCGATCGCGTCCGCGGCGAGCCGATGGAACGTGCCCGCAGCGCTGCTCGCCGCCCAGCTGATGGCCGAGTCGAACTTCAACCCGTTCGCGGTCTCGGCGGCCGGCGCCCAGGGAATCGCCCAGTTCATGCCCTCGACCGCGGCCTCCTACGGGCTCTCCGATCCGTTCGATCCCGAGGCCTCGATCGACGCCCAAGCGCACCTGATGTCCGACCTGGTCGAGCAGTTCGGCCAGATCTCGCTCGCCCTCGCCGCCTACAACGCCGGCCCGGCGCCCGTGCAAGCGTGTGGCTGCGTCCCCGCGATCCCCGAGACCCAGGCCTACGTCGCCCGGATACTCGGGCTCATGGACGGCGCCGGCGAGATCGTCGCGGCGCCGGCCTTGGAGGTGCGGCTGGTGAGCTAAGCGACTGCGGCGGCTCACTTCACGTGGCTAGGCTTCGGTTGATGGCGCCGCTGACGATCTCCGGAATCGAGCAGCTCAGGGAGCTGATCGGCACGCCGATCGGACCGACCGAATGGGTCCAGATCACCCAGGACGACATCGACAAGTTCGCCGAGGTCTCACGCGACCACCAGTGGATCCACGTCGATGTCGAGCGCGCCGAGCGCGAGAGCCCGTTCGGGACGACGATCGCCCACGGCAACCTGACCCTGTCGCTGATCGACGGGTTTCGCGAGCAGCTGATCAGCCAGCAAGGGGTGAGGATGGGGATCAACTACGGCTGGAACAGGGTCCGTTTCCCGGCGCCCGTGCCGGTCGACTCTCGGGTTCGCGCGACGGCCGAGGTGCAGTCGGTCGACGAGCTCAGCGACGGCTGGTACCACACGGTGACCCGCTTCGTGCTCGAGCGCGAGGGCGGGGACAAGCCCGTCTGCGTCGCCGACTCGGTCGGACGCGCGCTGGTCGTCTGAGCTACAGCGGCCACCGCCCGGCGAATCGATCCGCCGCTGGTGGCGTTTCGCCGCCCGGACGTGGCCGAGCGCTGCCTCGGCGCCGCTACTTGACGGTCAGCGTTCCCTCCATGCCGGCGTCGCGATGGCCATCGACCGAGCAGAAGTACGTGTAGTCGCCGGGCTCGAGCTTGGCGGTGGTCGTCGTCGTGTCCTGGCTGATCACGTCGGTCCGCGCGACCTCGTTGCCGTCGGCGTCCTCGATCACCACGTCGTGGGAGAGCGAGGCCGGGTTGTCGAACTCGACCGTGTCGTTGCCCGCCGGCGCCTCGAGCGAGGTCTCGGTGAACGCGAGCGCGCCGTCGGGATCGGCTGAGACCGAGATCGTGCCGCCGCCCCCGCCGCCCGCACCACCGGCTTCGGTGGTCGTGGTGGTCGAGGCCTCGGTCGCCGACCCGCCGTCGTCGTCATCATCGCCACCGCAGGCGGCGAGCCCGAGTGCGGCGAGCGCCAGCACCGAGAGCAGGACGAGCAGCTTTTTCATCGCGGGTCCTTTCGTCGGGGTCCGCCAACTCTATTCCCACCTCAGCGCCGGTGAAGGTCGGCTCGCGCGGCCGCCGGACGAGAGCTGGCCGCTGATTGCGAAAACAGCCTCCTCGGGCTCGATTGGGCGGCGGGCGCGAACCCTAACCTTTTCGCCGGTGCCCGAGAACGCACATCCGCAGACCCTCGAAGGCCAGCGCCGGCAGCTGCCCGATCAGCCTGGCGTCTACCTGTTCAAGGACGAGCGTGGGCGGATGCTCTACGTCGGCAAGGCGACCTCGATCCGCAAGCGGGTCGCCGGCCACTTCTCGGGCAAGTCGCACGCCGGGATGGAGATGGTGGCGCGGATCGCCGCGATCGACTTCCTGGTCACCGAAAACGAGGCCGAGGCGCTGCTCGCCGAGCAGCAGTTCATCAAGCGTCACCGCCCCCGCTTCAACATCCGCCTCCGCGACGACAAGTCCTATCCCTACATCGGGATCAGCCTCGACGAGGAGTTCCCGCGCGTCTACTTCACCCGCGAGCGCCACCGCTCCTCGCGGATCTACTTCGGTCCCTACTCCTCTGCGAAGCGGGTCCGCGAGACGCTCGACCTGCTCGGGAGGCTGTTCCAGTACCGCACGTGCGAGGGCCCCGAGCCGGGGCGGCGCTCCGGCGTCCCCTGCCTCGACTACTACATCAAGCGCTGCTCGGCCCCCTGTGTCGGATACGTCGACCGGGAGGAGTACCGGCGCGGCATCGACGCGATCGTCGACTTCCTCTCCGGCCGCTACCGCGACGTCGAGCGCGACCTCGAGCGCAAGATGGCCGAGGCGGCGGGCACCGAGGAGTTCGAGCGCGCGGCGGTGTTCCGCGACCGGCTCGAGGCGGTGCGCTCGCTGATGGAGCGCCGCTCGGTCGCCGGCGAGTCGCTCGAGAGCGCCGACCTGATCGGGGTCGCCGCCGAGGGAACCGATGCGAACGCGCAGGTGTTCCAGGTCCGCGACGGGGTGCTCGCCGAGCGCCACGGCTTCTACCTCGCCAACGAGGCAGAGCGCGACGAGTCGGAGGTCACCGAGGAGTTCCTCGCGCAGTACTACTCGGCAGCGCCCGCCGTCCCGCGGCTGATCGTCGTCGGCCCGGCGATGCGCGACCGGTCCGGGGTGCTCGCGGAGGCTCTCTCGGCGCGGCGCGGCGGCCCGGTCGAGGTGCGGGTCTCCGAGCGGGGCTCGAAGCGCCGCCTGCGCGAGCTCGCCGAGCGCAACGCCGCGCTCGCGCTGGCGCAGGATCGCCTCAAGCAGGAGCGACGCCGTTCGCAGCGTGTCGATGCGCTGGCCGCGCTTCAGGAGGCGCTCGGCCTCGAGTCGCTGCCGGTGCGGATCGAGGGCTTCGACATCTCGAACCTCGGCGGCGCGCACACGGTCGCCTCGATGGTCGTCTTCCAGGGCGGCGCCCCGCGCAAGGCCGACTACCGGCGATTCCGGATCAGGGGTGATTTCAGAAAGCAGCGGCCCGAGTCGAGCTCCGAGCCGATCGCCCCCGGACGCGAGGCCGGGGAGGCGAGCGGCCCAGACGACTTCGCTTCGATGGAGGAGGTGCTCTCGCGGCGGGTGGCGCAGCTGCTCGAGCAGGCCGACCGATCGCCCCACGATCCGGAGCGCGACGATAGCTTCGCCTCGGTCCCGGACCTGATCTTGATCGACGGCGGCAGCGGGCAGCTCTCCGCCGGCCTGCGCGCGCTGGCGCCGCTGATCGAGCGCGGCACCGCGGTCATCGGGCTCGCGAAGCGGCTCGAGGAGGTCTACGTCCCGGGGGCCACGCGTCCGCTGGCGATCGGAGAGGACTCCGAGGCGCTCCGCCTGCTTCAACGAGTGCGCGACGAGGCGCATCGGTTCGCGATCGAGCACCATCGCGGCCGCCGCGACAAGGCGATGACCAGCTCGCTGCTCGACGAGCTGCGCGGCGTCGGGCCGGTGCGCAAGCGGGCGCTGCTCGAGCACTTCGGCTCCCCGGACCGGCTCGTCGCCGCATCGCGGGAGGAGCTCGAGGCGGTGCCGGGGATCCCGGGCAGGCTCGCTCGCGACATTCATCGCCAGCTCAACAAGGTGCTGCGGTGAGCGAGATCGCCGGCGACTCAGAAAGCATGTTCGGCAATCCGGTCGACCTGTTCGTGATCACCGGCTACTCGGGCGCCGGCAAGTCGGAGGCGATCGCAGCCTTCGAGGACTCCGGCTTCTTCTGCGTCGACAACCTTCCGCCACGGATGATCGCCGCGCTCGGCCAGCTGTTCGTCCACGGCGGCAGCGGCGTCCGTCGTGCCGCGGTGGTCACCGACGTGCGCGGCGGGGACTTCTTCCCCGAGCTGCTCGTCGTGCTCGGCGAGCTCGAGCAGGAGGGCCTCGACCCGACCTTGCTCTTCCTCGAGGCCGACGACGAGGCACTCGTCGACCGGTTCAAGGAGACGCGGCGGCGCCATCCGCTGGCGCCCGATGGCCGCGTCGTGGATGGCATCCGCGCCGAGCGCGCGATCCTCGGCCCGCTGCGCGAGCGCGCCGACGTCGTCATCGACTCGACCGGGCTCACCGGGGCGATGTTGAGGCGGCGCATCACCACCAACCTGCTCGGGCCGCGGTCGACCGCGCGCCTCGCGCTGACGATCCTCACCTTCGGGTTCAAGAACGGACCCCCGCGCGACGCGGATGTGGTCTTCGACGTCCGGTTCCTGCCGAATCCGCACTATCGCGAGGACCTGCGCCCGCTCACCGGGCGCGACCCGCAGGTGGTCGAGCATATCGAGGCCGGCGAGCTGGCTCGCGATTACTACGACCGCCTGCTGCCGCTGCTCGACTTCCTGCTCCCGGCCTACGTCGCCGAGGGCAAGACCCACCTGACGATCGCGATCGGCTGCACCGGCGGGCGCCATCGCTCGATCACGGTCGCCGACCGGATCGCCCGCCATCTCGCCGGCCACGAGGACTATTCGCTCCACGTCGTGCACCGCGACGTCGACATCGGTTAGCCGCGCCGCAGCGCAGCCGACGCTTCCTGACCCCGAGCGCACGGCGAGCAGGCCGGAGAGGCGCCCCGCCCGGGTCGAAGACCAACGGCCGCCCATCCATACAATCGCGGCCGTGAGCGCGGAGCCACGAACGAGGACGGATTGCGCGAGGCGAAGCGCGATCCGGGGGTTGTGAGCGCGGAGCCACGAACGAGGACGGATTGCGCGAGGCGAACGCGCGATCCGGGGATTGTGAGCGCCACGGTCATCTCGGTCCGGGGCCTGCGCAAGAGCTACGGCGAGCTCGAGGCGGTTCGGGGGGTGGACCTCGAGATCGAGGCGGGTGAGGTGTTCGCCTTCCTCGGCCCCAACGGCGCGGGGAAGACGACCACGGCGGAGATCCTCGAGGGTTACCGCGACCGCGACGCCGGCAGCGTCTCGGTGCTCGGCGTCGATCCCGCCGCGCCGACGCGCGAGTGGCGGGAGCGGATCGGCATCGTCCTGCAGCAGTGCCGGATGCGCCCGGAGCTGACCGTCCGCGAGACGCTCGAGCTCTACGCCGGCTACTACCGGTCGCCGCGCCCGGTGGACGAGACGATCGAGCACGTCGGGCTCGCCGAGAAGGCCGACGCCCGCGCCGGCGGCCTCTCGGGCGGCCAGCAGCGGCGCCTCGACGTCGGCCTGGCGCTGGTCGGCGACCCCGAGCTGCTGTTCCTCGACGAGCCGACCACGGGCTTCGATCCCTCGGCTCGGCGCCAGGCATGGAATGTGATCGCGGGGCTTCAGAAGCTCGGCAAGACGGTCTTCCTCACCACCCATTACATGGACGAGGCGCAGCGGCTCGCCGACCGGGTCGCGATCATCGCGGCCGGTGAGATCGTGGCCGAGGGCCCACCCGGCGAGCTCGGCGACCGCGAGAGCCGGCCGACGACGATCAGCTTCGAGCTTCCCGAGCCCGTCGGCGTCGCGGACCTGCCGGCTGAGATAGCTGCGGTCGCTCGGCTCGAGAACGGGTTGGTCAGCCTCAGTAGCCAGCGCCCGGTCGCGCTCCTGCACGAGCTCACCGCCTGGGCACTGGACCGCTCGCTCGAGCTCGAGAGCCTCGAGGTCAATCGCCCCAGCCTCGAGGACATCTACCTGGAGCTGACCGGCGCCGGCGCGCCCGCGCCAACGGCGACCGAGCCCACAGACGTCACGGCATGAGCGCCGCGCGCCTCGCCCTGCACCAGTTCCGCTTCGATCAGAAGACCTTCTGGCGCAACCCGGGATCCGTCTTCTTCACCGTCGCCCTGCCGCTGATCTTCCTGGTCATCTTCGCGACGATCTTCGGCAACGACGACCTCGAGGAGCTCGGCGGGATCAGGACGACGACCTACTACGTCCCCGCGATCCTCACCTTGGCGATCATCTCGGCGACGCTGCAGAGCCTTGCGGTCCAGCTGACGACCGACCGGGAGAGCGGGATCCTGAAGCGCGGGCGCGGCACCCCGATGCCGAGCTGGGTCTTCTTCGCCGGCCGGGTCGGGAACGCGATCGTGGTCTCGGTGCTGATGCTGGTGATCGTCCCGGCGATCGGACGGCTGATCTACGACGTATCGATCCCCTGGGACCACCTACCGGCGGTTCTCGTCACCCTGGCGATCGGCGCGGCGAGCTTCTGCTGTCTCGGGATCGCCCTCACCGCGGCGATCCCGAACGAGGACGCCGCCCCGGCGATCACCAACGTCTCGGTCCTGCCCCTGTACTTCCTCTCCGGCGTCTTCATCCCCGAGACCGAGATTCCGGACGGCGTCCTGCACGTCGCCAGCCTGTTTCCGGTTCGCCACTTCTTCGAGGCCTTCTTCGCCGCCTGGGATCCGGCGACCGTGGGCTCCGGCTTCGAGTGGGGGCACCTCGCGGTGGTCGCCGGCTGGGGCCTCGCCGGCTTGGCACTCGCGATTCGCTTCTTTCGCTGGACGCCGCGCTCGAGCTGAACGTCGCCGCAATCGAGCGCGGCGCCGGGTACCGTTGAAGGCGTGATCCATCACGCAAGCGTGGGGGCGGGCGATCTCGAGCGCAGCGGCCGCTTCTACGATGCGGTGCTCGGCGCGCTCGGCTGGCGCCGCCAGATCGACGACGCGAGCCGAATCGCGTGGGGAATCGTGCGGCCGGTGTTCTACGTCTCCAACGGAGGCCCACCGGTGAGCTCCGCGGGTCACATCTGCTTCTCAGCCTCCGGGATCCCGGCGGTCAAGGAGGCCTGGGCGGGTGGCGTCGCGGCCGGCGGGACCGACGAGGGGGCCCCCGGGCCGCGGCCCGAGTACGGTTCGAGCTACTACTCCGCGTACCTGCTCGATCCGGACGGTAACCGGGTCGAGGTCGCGGTCGACAACAGCTGAACACGATTTCGAGGGAGATTCGATGGCGAAGGTGAAGGTGGGAATCAACGGTTTCGGCAGGATCGGCAGGAACCTGTTTCGCGCCGCATACGAGGCGGGCGCCGAGCTCGAGTTCGTCGCCGTCAACGACGTCTTCGACGCCGCCTCGCTCGGCCACCTGCTCCGCTACGACTCGACCTATGGCCGCTTCCCCGGCGAGGTCGAGATCGGCGAGGACTCAGTCACCGTCGACGGCGCCGAGACCAAGGTTCTGTCCGAGCGCGACCCCGCGAACCTGCCCTGGGGTGACCTCGGCGTCGACGTGGTGATCGAGTCCACGGGCCTGTTCACCAAGCGCGAGGGCGCCCAGAAGCACCTCGACGCCGGGGCGAAGAAGGTGATCATCTCGGCCCCCGCGACGGACCCCGACGTCACCGTGGCGCTCGGCGTCAACTTCGACGAGGTCTACGAGCCCGACAACCACCACATCATCTCCAACGCCTCATGCACGACCAACTGTCTGGCCCCGGTGGCGAAGGTGCTGCACGAGCGGTTCGGCATCGAGCGGGGCCTGATGACGACGATCCACGCCTATACCCAGGACCAGCGAATCCAGGACAGCCCACACAAGGACCCGCGCCGCGCGCGCGCCGCCGGCGTCAACCTGATTCCGACCTCGACCGGCGCCGCCCGCGCCGTCGGGCTCGTGCTCCCGGACCTGAACGGCAAGCTCAACGGGATGTCGGTGCGCGCCCCAGTGATCACCGGGTCGCTGGTTGACCTCACCTGCGAGCTGGGCACCGCGACGAGCGCCGAGGAGATCAACGCCGCGGTCCGCGAGGTTGCCGGCGGACCCCTGGCGGGGATCCTCCGCTACACCGAGGACCCGATCGTCTCCACGGACATCATCAAGGACCCGCACTCGTCGATCTTCGACTCCGAGCAGACCGTGGTCATGGAGGGCAACTTCGCCAAGGTCCTGTCCTGGTACGACAACGAGTGGGGCTACTCGAACCGCTGCGTCGAGGTCGCCGCGCGGGTTCTCGAGCGCGAGCCCGCGGTCGCCTGAGCGCTTGAGCGAGCGCGGCTCCTTCGCCAAGGCGAGCGTGCGGGACGCCGACGTCGGCGGCAAGCGAGCGCTCGTCCGCGTCGACTTCAACGTTCCCCTCGCGGGCTCGGGCGTCGACCGCCACGTCTCCGACGACACCCGAATTCGCGCCGCGCTGCCGACGATCGCCCTGCTGCGCGAGCGCGGGGCGTCGATCGTCCTCGTCTCCCATCTCGGGCGCCCCAAGGGCCGCGATCCGGAGCTCTCGATGGCGCCGGTCGCCGCGCGGCTCGGCGAGCTGCTCGGCATCACCGTGAATCTGGCGCCGGGAGTCGTCGGAGCGGAGGTCGAGGGGGCTGCTGCCGGGCTCGGCCCGGGAGAGGTGCTGCTGCTCGAGAACAGCCGGTATGAGACCGGTGAGACGAAGAACGACCCCGAGCTCGCCGCCGCGCTCGCGAGGCTCGGCGACCTCTATGTCGACGACGCGTTCGGCGCCGCGCATCGCGCCCACGCGACCACGGAGGGGGTGGCCCGGCTATTGCCCGGCTACGCCGGCCTGCTTCTCGAGCGCGAGGTCCGCGAGCTGACCGCGGTCCGCGACCATCCGGAGCGGCCGCTATGCGTCGTCCTCGGGGGCGCCAAGGTCAGCGACAAGATCGGCGTTATCGACCGCTTCCTCGAGACCGCCGACAGCATCCTCATCGGGGGAGCGATGTGCTTCAGCTTCTTCCGCGCCCAGGGACGCGAAACCGGCGAGTCGCTGGTCGAGGAGGAGGGCGTCGGGCTGGCCGTGCGGGTGCTCGAGCGCGCCGAGGCCTCCGACTGTGAGCTGCTGCTGCCCCGCGACCTCGTCCTCGGTCGCGAGTTCGACGCCTCGACCGAGGTTCGCGGGCTCGACGGGGTGGACGTGCCCGATGGCTGGATGGGCCTCGACATCGGCCCGCGGACCGGGGCCGAGTACGCGCAGGTGATCGCGGGCGCGGGAACCGTGTTCTGGAACGGACCCATGGGCGCCTTCGAGCTCGAGCCGTTCTCGGCCGGCACCAGGACGGTCGCCGAGGCGGTCGCCGAGGCGCCGGGCCTCACCGTCGTCGGTGGCGGCGACTCGGTGGCCGCGCTGGCGGGCTTCGGGCTCGCCGACGACGTCGGCTGGCTTTCGACGGGCGGCGGCGCGTCGTTGGAGCTGATGGAGGGAAGGGAGTTGCCGGGGGTGGAGGCGCTTCGGGATGGCTGAGCGAACGCCGCTGGTCGCGGCGAACTGGAAGATGCACAAGACGGTCGCCGAGACCAAGGAGTTCCTCGACCGGTTCGTCGGCGAGGTCGGCGACCTGGAGGGGGTCGAGATCGTGATCTGCCCCGCCTACACGGCGCTCGCCGCCGCCGCCGAGCGAACCCGCCGCTCGCCGGTTCGGATCGCGGCGCAGAACGTCCACGAGCAGCCGTCGGGCGCCTTCACGGGCGAGGTCTCGATCCCGATGCTCGCCGAGCTCGGGGTCGCGGGCGCGATCGTCGGCCACTCCGAGCGCCGCGAGCTCTTCGACGAGACCGACGAGGCGCTCGCCCGGAAGCTGCCCGCCGTGCTGGCTGCCGGTCTCGAGCCGATCCTCTGCGTCGGCGAGAGTGAGGCGCAGCGCGACGCCGGCGAGACCGAGGCCGTCCTGCGCGCTCAGCTGAATGCCGATCTGGCGCCGGTCGGCGCGGCCGACCTGCCGCGGGTGGTGATCGCGTACGAGCCGATCTGGGCGATCGGCACCGGCCGCACGGCGTCCGGAGAGCAGGCGCAGGAGGCGTGCGCGTTCATCCGCTCGCTCGTCGCCGCCCGCGACTCCCGGGCCGCCGAGGGCGTGCGGGTCCTCTACGGCGGCTCGGTCAAGCCGGACAACGCCGCCGAGCTCTTCGGTCGGCCGGACATCGACGGCGGCCTCGTCGGCGGCGCCTCGCTTCAGCCGGACGAGTTCCTGGCGATCTGCGAAGCCGCGGCGGGGTCGGTCGCTCGATGACGCCGATCTCATCGGGCGGCTCCGCGCTGCCGCTGCCCTCCCTCGCCCTGATCATCCTCGACGGGTGGGGCATCGCCCCGGCGGGACCCGGCAACGCGATCAGCCAGGCCGCGACGCCGGTCTTCGACGAGCTCTGGGAGGAGTACCCGCACACCCAGCTCTCGGCGAGCGGTCGGGACGTCGGCCTCCCGGCGGGCCAGATGGGCAACTCCGAGGTCGGTCACATGAACCTCGGCGCCGGCGCTGTCGTCAAGCAGGACCTGGCGCGGCTCGATGACGCGGTCGCCGACGGCAGCTTCTTCGAGAACGAGGCGCTGCTAGCCGCCTGCGCGGCGGCGCGCGAAGGGTCGCGCGGACGCCTGCACCTGCTCGGCCTGGTCTCCGACGGGGGCGTTCACTCCGGTTGGGAGCAGATCGAGGCGGCGATCGAGCTCGCGGCCCAGGAGGGTGTCCCCGAGGTCGTCTTCCACGCGTTCACCGACGGGCGCGACACGCTGCCGACCTCCGGACGCGGCTACGTCTCGGAGCTTGCGCGCTGGCTGCGCCATGCGGGACGGATCGGGACGGTCAGTGGCCGTTATTACGCGATGGACCGCGACCGCCGCTGGGAGCGGACGAAGCTCGCCTACGACGCGATCGTGCACGCCCAGGGACTGCGGGCGCCGACGGCCGACGAGGCCGTGGCCGGCGCCTATGGGCGCGGTGAGACCGACGAATTCATCCGCCCGACAGTGATCGGCGACTACGACGGGATCGCCGATGGCGACGCCGTGGTCCACCTCAACTTCCGCCCCGACCGGGCGCGGCAGCTGACCCGGGCGCTCGGCGAGGGGGCGTTCGAGGAGTTCGATCGCGGCCCCGTCCCGGACACGACCGTGACCACGCTGACCGAGTACCGGGCGGGGTGGAGCTATCCGGTCGCCTTCGCGCCGAAAGCGCCCGAAACGACGATCGCCGCGGTGCTGGCGGCGCGCGGCGAGCGACAGCTGCACGTTGCCGAGACCGAGAAGTACGCGCACGTGACCTACTTCTTCAACGGTGGGCGGGAGGCGGAGTGGGAGGGGGAGGAGCGCTTCTTGGTCGACTCCCCCCGCGACGTCCCGACCTATGACCACAAGCCCGAGATGAGCGCCGCCGCCGCGGCGCACGCGTTCAGCGAGCACTGGTCCGCCGACGGCTACCGGTTCGGGATCATCAACTTCGCCAATCCCGACATGGTCGGCCATACGGGCTCGATCCCGGCCGTGATCACGGCGCTCGAGGAGGTCGACACGAGGCTCGGTGAGGTCGTGACGGCGGTTCACGAGCGCGGCGGCGCATGCCTGATCACCGCCGACCACGGCAACTGTGAGCACATGCTCGAGCCCGACGGCGCTCCCAACACCGCGCACTCGCTGAACCCGGTGCCGCTGATCGCGACGCTGCCGGGGATCGAGCTCGCCGACGGCGGCGTGCTCGCCGACATCGCCCCAACTGCCCTCGACCTGCTCGGGATCGACCAGCCGCCTCAGATGACCGGCCGCTCGCTGCTCGCCCGGTAGGGGTCGCTACACCGACCAGCTCGCGAAGGGTCTGCCGGTCAGCTCGCGCAGCCGCGCGGCCTCCGGCGCCAGGACCTCTGCCAGCCGGGACCGCAGCTCGGTTCCCGCCGCCGGGCTCACAGGCCGCCCCCGCGGCCGCACGCCCCTGTCGAAGCTCGGATCCCAATAGCCGGGATCGGCGCCGACGTGTCCGAAGATCCTCGCCAGCGTCTCGCGGCGACGATCGCGCAGATCGACGCTGTCGGCGATCAGCAGACGCTCGGCGTCGAACCGGCGCAGGTACTCCTCGACCTGGGTCGCGTAGCGGCTCGCGACGACGTACGGCGATCGCGGGTCCGATGGGTCGAGGGCCTGGTCGAGTGAGCGCCGCTCGATTCCCTGAATCGCGTGCTCGGCGTACTGGGCGACCGCGCGCTCGATCGGGTCGCGGACCAGGTAGACGAGCGGCGCGTCGGGGGCGATCGCGGCGATTCGATCGGCGATCCCGGGTTGGAGCGGATGGGTTGCGTAACCGGGCGAGACCTCTCCCCGGAGGGGTGCGGTGCCGCGCAGGTAGACGTCATAGGCCCAGAGCCGGTCGCGGAAGTCGGGCGGCCCGCAGAGCAGGTGGGGCTCCTTCGGGTTCGTCATCTCGATCTCCGGGTGGGCGTCGAGGTAGTGGTGGAGGCTGGTCGTGCCGGCGTTCGCGGCTCCGATGACGAAGAAGGTCGGCAGCCGATCGGCTGTGGCCGCGGGCGGATCCGGCATGTCGAAACCGTATTGCGCGAGGCGCGTGCAGGCGCCCAGTTGTGCTTGACCGACTGCGATGATCTGCTATAAATTCACTCAGGTTTTCTGTCGATGTCTTGAATTCACACAAGCAGGAGGGACCGATATGGCACTCGTACGATGGGAGCCGGCCCGCGAGATGGACTCGCTGCAGTCCGAGGTGAACCGCGTCTTCGACGCCTTCTTCGGCACCGGGGACGGCTCGACAACCCGCGCCCGCCGCTGGGTGCCGGCGATGGATCTGGTCGAGACCGACGACCACCTGATCCTCCGGGCCGATCTGCCCGGCCTGGAGCGCGACGACGTCAACATCGAGGTCAAGGACGGCGCGCTCACCGTCTCCGGCGAGCGGCGCGCCGAGCACGAGGAGAAGTCCGAGGGCTACTACCGCGTCGAGCGGGCGTTCGGCAGCTTCTCGCGCTCGCTGACGCTCCCCGACGGCATCGACGCCGAGCGGATCGACGCCGACTTCGACAAGGGCGTACTGCAGGTGCGAATCCCGAAGCCCGAGCAGCGCAAGCCGTTCCGGGTCGAGATCGGCGCCGGCGGCGTCGAGGGGACCGCGACCGAGAAGTAGGACGCGCAAGGACCGAACGGAGGACCGACCGGTCCTCGATCACGCGAGCCGCCGCGGCGGCTCGCGCCACGTTCGGACCGCTCTCGGGTAGCCGGTAGCCGGGCGCGCCGGTCGGCTCCCGCGTCAGATCGAGCGCGGCTACGCTCCGATCGTGCGAACCGACCCGGCCCGCCTCTCGTTCGAGATCACGGGCCGCGACGGGGCGGCCCGCGTCGGCCGGCTGGCCACGGCGTACGGCGCGGTCGAGACTCCGGCGTTCATCCCGCTTGCGACGCGCGGCGCGGTGCGAACCCTGAGCGCCTCGGAGGTCGCAGCGCTCGGCTTCCAGATGGTGCTCGGCAACACCTTCCACCTCTTCCTCTCGCCCGGCGCCGAGCGGATCGCCGAGCTCGGCGGGCTGCACCGATTCATGGGCTGGGAGCGGGCGATCATCACCGACTCGGGCGGCTTCCAGGTGTTCTCGCTCGCGCACGGCAACGTCGCCGACGAGGTCAAGGGCCGCCGCGGCGGCGCCGGGTCGAGCGGCGGGGTGCTCGACATCTCCGAGCGCGGAGTCGCGTTTCGCTCTTATCTCGACGGCTCGGAACGGTTCATGGGCCCCGAGGAGTCGATGGCCACGCAGGCGGCGCTCGGCTCCGACATCGCGCTCGTCTTCGACGAGTGCACGCCCTTCCACGCCGACCGCGAATACACGGCCCGCTCGACGGCCCGCACCCACCGCTGGCTCGACCGCTGCCTCGACTGGCACGCGACCCAGGGGCCCGACGCTCAGGCCGTGTTCGGCATCGTCCAGGGTGGCGTCCACGAGGACCTTCGCCGCAAATCGGCCGAACGGGTCGCGGCGGCGCCGGTCGACGGGCTCGCGATCGGGGGCACGCTGGGGCGCGACAAACAGCAGATGCACGCGGTGCTCCGGATGACCGCACCGATGCTCCCCGCCGAGGCGCCCAAGCACCTGCTCGGGATCGGCGAGCCCGACGACCTGCTCGCCGGAATCGCGCTCGGGATCGACCTCTTCGACTGCGCAGTCCCGACCCGCCTCGCCCGTCACGGGATGGCCCTGGCGCCGCTCCCGCGGGCGCGGTTTCGCTTCGACCTCGGCAAGGCGGCGCTCGCGACCGACGAGGGCGCGCTGGTCGAGGGGTGTCCGTGTCCGACCTGCGCCGCGCACACCCGCGCCTACGTGCACTACCTGACCCGAGCCGAGCCACCGAACGCCGCCCGACTGCTGACCCTCCACAACCTCGCCTTCCTCGAGCGGCTGGTCGCCTGTGCGCGCGCCGCGATCGTCGCCGGCGACCTGGCCGGTTACCGGGATCGGGTCCTCGGGGGCCTGGCGCCCTGGGAGGCGGTTGCGGATTGAGGGCGCGGGTGCGCTCGCTACCGCGAACCGGCTATTGAGTGTTCTCCTTGATGAAGTCCTCGATCGACTGGATCTGATCGTCGAGCGTCGTTCGAATTGTGTGGCCGAGGTCGGTGTCCTGGCCGGCGTCGGTGAGCGCCAGAACGCCGATCGCGATCGCGGCGGCGAGGACGCCGACCAACAGCAGGATCCCGATCGCGCGCCAGACCCGGCCGGCCGCCGACCGACGTGCGGGCGCCGCCGGGGTGACGGCCGGGCGCGGGGCGGGGCGCCGGCGCGGTGGCGCGACGGGCTCGGGAGAGACCGGGGTCGCCTGGTCCGGCGCCATCCTGCGGGTGGCGGTGGTCGGGCTGCCGGGGGAGAGCATGTCGGTCGGCAGCTCGTCGGAAGGGGGTGCCGGCTCACGGCCGGCGATGCCATCCTCGAGCGCCCGGGCGAGCTCGCGAGCGGACGAGTAGCGGGCGGAGGCGTCGCCCTCGAGCGAGCGTAGGACCGCCCGCGACAGCGTCTCGGGGACGTTCGGGTCATACGAGGTCGGCGGGAGGGGGCGCTCGTTCTCGCGTCGGGTCGCCAGCTCGGCGAGCGTCGAGCCCTCCCACGGCAGGCGCCCGGTGAGCAGCTGGTAGAGGACGACGCCGAGCGCATAGACATCGGCGGCGGGCGTTGCCTCCTCGCCGCGCGCCTGCTCGGGAGCCAGATAGGCGGCGGTGCCGACCACCGAGCCGACCTGCGTGAGCCTCGTCTGGGCGCTCGCGCGGGCGATCCCGAAGTCGGTCAGCTTCACCGTCATCTCGCCGGTCGGCGGGTCGTGTGAAGTAGCGTCCCGCCGCCGGCGGCCGGAGGGCCCGCCGATCACCATCAGGTTCCCGGGCTTGACGTCGCGATGGATGATCCCCTGGCGATGCGCGTACTCGAGCCCGGCGCAGGATTGGGTGCCGATCTCGACCCCGACGTCGGCTCCCAGCGCGCCCTTGGTCTGCAGCAGCTGGGCGACCGACTTGCCCTCCACGTACTCCATGACGATGTAGTGGCGGCCCGCGTCGACCCCGGTGTCGTAGACCTGGACGATGTTCGGGTGGATGAGCTTCGCGACCGCCAACGCCTCACGCCGGAAGCGGGCGACGAACTTGTCGTCGTCGGAGAGGTGCTCGGCGAGGATCTTGACCGCGACCGTACGCTCGAGGACCCGGTCGGTAGCCCGGTAGACGGTCGACATGCCGCCCGACCCAAGCCGATCACCGAGCTCGTAGCGGTCTGAGATCGTGGTGTTCATGTTCGCCCCACCTAGCCCTGGGTGATCCCACCGCTGTCGGCGCCCTGGTTCTGCCCGGTCGAGCCCCCGCCTTGGCCGGCGCCGGGCACGGTGCCCTGATCGCCACCGTCGCCGGTCGGCGGCTCGATGGTCGTCTCGGTCGGCGGCTGCTCGTTGCCGGCGCCCTGGTCGGCCGGCGCACCGCCCCCGGCGCCGACGCCGCGGCCGCCGCTCGGATGGTCGGGCTTGTCCGTCGGAGGCGCCTCGTCGGTGGTCGAGGGCTCCGGGGTCGTCGGCGCCTCGGTGGTCGTCTCGGTGGTCTCGGTGCCCTGGGCGCCCGTGGCCCCGGTGGCACCCTGGCATTGATCGGGCTCATCGGCGAGGTCGGTGAGGTTCTGCGCCGCCTCGTCGAGCTCGCTGCGCACCGAATCGTCGACCGAGCTCGGCAGCGCCTCGACCATCGACGCGAACTTGTTCGCACGGCTGGTCAGCAGGTCGCAGTTGCCGCTCTGCAGATCGCTCTCGGCGACCGAGAGCAGCCCGAGCATCTGGGTGGCATCGCTCTCGGGGATCGTCCCGCCACCGTCGGACCCGCAGCCCGTCAGCGAGATCGCGAGCGCGCACGCGAGCGCGCGGATAGGGGCTCGCCCTGGCATCGCGGCGAGTCTAGAGAAGGGGTTTCTTCGATCTCGGCGCTTCGGGAAGCTCATTGACCGACGTACAGGCGGCGCGCGAGATGCTCCGGGAGCTCGGCGGCAACGATCGCGTCCGCGGCCCGGTCGATCTCGTAGCTGACCCTGTGGAAAGTCGCTCGCCAGGCATTCGTGTCGAGCTCGAGCCATGCGGCACGTGGGTCGCCGTCGCGCGGCTGGCCGACGCTGCCCGGATTGACAAGCCACCTGCCGCGGCCGAGGTCGAGCGTCGTTCCGGCGGCAGCCTGGGCGCCGCGCGCGTCGAGCGGCTCCGCGGCGCCATCGCGCTCGTCGGCGAGCGCGAAGAACAGCGCTACGTGCGAGTGACCGATGAAGCTCACCCTGCGTGCCTGCGCGCGGATGCACTGGGCAGCCTGGTCGGGCCACAACACGTACTCCCACACCGGGTCGCGCGGCGAGGCGTGATAGAGCGCGATCTCGTGCGTGTCGTCGGCGGGCTCGAGCCCGCGCAGATACTCGGAGGTCCCCTCGGTCATCTCCGCGCGCGTCCAGCGCACCGCCGCCGCGGCGGCCGGGGAGAAGGTCGAGATGTCGATCTGGTCGAGCGCGGCGAGGTCATGGTTGCCGACCAGCGAGACCGCGCAGCGGTCGCGGACCAGGGTGGTGCACTCGTTCGGCTGGGCTCCGTAGCCGACCACGTCGCCGAGGCACCAGACCTCCTCGACCTCCGCGGCGTCGATCTCGTCGAGCACCGCCTCGAGGGCCGGCAGATTGCCGTGAATGTCGCTGAGTAGAGCGAGACGCATTTAGCTCCCCCTGAAGAGGCGGACTATCGTAGGGCCCGTGACGCTGGCGGGACGCTTGCCGCGCTCAACCGCCGTGCGGCTGGGCGGCGCCGCCGTCGCGATGATCCTGGCCGCCGAGGGAGCCGTGTGGCTGCTCGGGCCGCGTGACCGCGGCCCGGATCCGCTGCCGGTCTCCGAGCGCGACTACTTCGGCGCCGGCGAGCTCGAACGGGCCGACGACTTTCGCAGCGGCCAGCGCTGGCTGCTGGTCGCCGGGCTCGCCGTCGAGGGCGCGGTGCTGGTCGGCGTCGCCCTCGGCCGTCCCCGGCCGCTGCGCCGCGGGCTGGAGTCGATGGCCTCGCGGCCGCTGCGCGGCGCGGCGGTCGCGGGGGCCGCGGTCGCGACGCTCACCCAGGCCGCGCTGCTGCCGGTGTCGATCGCCTCCCACGAGCGAGCGGTCGACGTCGGCATCTCCTCGCAATCACTGTCGTCGTGGCTGTGGGACTACGGCCGCTCGGCGGCGATCACGATCGTGATCGCCGCCGGCGCGGCGACGATCCTGATCGCCCTGGTGCGCCGCTTTCCGCGCGCCTGGTGGCTGCCGGGCGCCGCCGTGCTCACCGGGCTCGCCGTCGTCTTCGTCTGGATCGCGCCGGTGGTGCTCTCGCCGATCTTCAACAAGTTCGAGCCGCTCCCCGAGTCGAGCCGGGCACGCGCCGATGTGCTCGCGCTCGCCGATCTCGCCGGGGTCGAGGTGGGGGAGGTGTACGAGGTCGACGCCAGCCGCCGGGTGACCTCGCTGAACGCCTACGTCGACGGGATCGGCTCGACCAGGCGGGTGGTCCTCTACGACAACCTGCTCGAGCGCGCGCGGCGGCCCGAGCTGAGGTCGGTCGTCGCTCACGAGCTCGGCCACGTCGCAAACGATGACGTCCCGCGCGGGATCGCCTTCGTCGCTATCGTCGCGCCGCTCGGGCTGTTGTTCTCGCGCGAGCTGGCGATGGCGATCGCCCGCCGCACCGGCGTCGACCCCGCGAGCCCGGCGGCGATCCCCGCCTACGTGCTGGCGCTCACGGTCGCGGCGCTCGCGCTCAACGTCCCCGGCAACCAGCTCTCGCGCGAGATCGAGTCCAGCGCCGACGCGTTCTCGCTCGAGCTGACCGACGACCCCGGGGCGCTCGTCGACCTCCAGGTCCGGCTCGCCCGCACCAACCTCTCCGATCCGGATCCCCCGGCGGCGTTCAGCGTCCTGTTCGGAACCCATCCGACGACCGTCGACCGGATCGGGGCGGCGCTCGCCTACGAGCGCGAGGTGAGCCGTTAGCTGCTCAGCGCATCGAGTCGGCGGTCAGCCGCAGCCCGTCGTCGAGCGGGTGGGCGGCACTCCAGCCGAGCTCTCGCGAGGCGCGGCTCGAGTCGATCGAGATCCGCCGCACCTCGCCGAGGCGCGATGGCGCCGGCTCGGGATCGAATGGCGCCCCGACCGCCCGGCCGACCAACCTGCCGATCTCGAGCACGCTGGTCTCGGTCCCGGTGCCGACGTTCAAGGGACCGGGAGCGGTCGACTCGGAGGCCGCGAGGAACGCTGCGGCGACGTCTGTCGCGAACACGTAGTCCCGGGTCTGCTCGCCATCGCCATAGACCTTCGGAGTGCGCCCAGCGACCAGCGCGCTGCAGAAGATCGCGACCACGCCCGCCTCGCCGAGCGGGTCCTGCCGCGGCCCGTAGACGTTGCCGAGACGCAGCGCAACCGCGTCGAGCCCGTGGAGGCGGCGATAGAGGCCGAGGTAGCCCTCGGCCGCAAGCTTCGATTGACCGTACGGGGCGTCGGGACGGCACTCGGCCTCCTCGGCGAGCGGCAGTGAGCGGCCCTCGCCCTCGCCGTAGATCGCACCGCCGGTCGAGGCGAACACAAAACGGCGCACGCCCTGCTCGCGCGATCGCTCCAGCAGCGCCACCGTGCCGCCGACGTTGACGGTGAGGTCGAAGCCGGGGTCCTCGACCGAGCGGCGGACGTCGATCTGCGCGGCGAGGTGGAAGACGAGCTCCGGCCGGCACTCCGCGAACGTCTCGGCGACCGCCTCCGGGTCGGTGATGTCGCCCTCGAGCAGCGTCGCCCCGGCGCCGAGGGCGCCCGCGAGGTTCTCGCGCCGTCCGGTGGAGAGGTCGTCGAGCACGTGGACGTCGTCGCCCCGCGCGATCAGCGCGTCGACGACGTGAGATCCGATGAACCCGGCGCCGCCGGTGACCAGGGCCCTCATCGGCGCGCCAGCCTATCGGGCGCCAGTGTCCGAGGACCGGGCCCGTGCGGCGTCCGTAGACTCGGGCCATGCCCGGCTCGGCTCCCGATCCGCTCTCCGCTCTGCGGGCGGCCGTGGTCGCGGCAGCCGCCCGGCTCGACGGCGGCGCGGGGGAGAGGCTGAGTCTCGAACGGCCCCCGAAGCCCGATCTCGGCGACTACTCCACGAACGCGGCGATGCTGCTCGCGCCGGGCCTCGGCGGCGCCCCACGTGAGGTCGCAGAGCGGCTGCGCACCGAGCTCGCCGGCACGCTCGGCGACAGCGCCGAGCGGATCGAGGTCGCCGGCCCCGGGTTCCTCAATCTGTTCCTCTCCGACCGCTGGCATCGCGAGGCCACCGCGGCGCTGCTCGCCGCCGGCGAGCGTCTCGGCGCGGCCGCCGAGCCGACGGGCGAGCGCGTCCTGGTCGAATTCGTGAGCGCCAATCCGACCGGTCCGGTGACCGCGGCGAGCGGCCGGGGGGCGGCGTTCGGCGACTCGCTCGCGCGCCTGCTCGAGCTGTGCGGGTTCGCCGTCGACCGCGAGTACTACCTCAACGATGCCGGCGCCCAGGTGCGGCTGTTCGCCGAGTCGATCGCCGCCCGGATGCGCGACCGACAGGTTCCGGAGGGTGGTTACGAGGGCGAGTACGTGAGCGAGCTCGCCGCGCAGCTCAACGAGTCCGGCGCCGATCCCGACGACCTCGACGCGCTCGCCCGGCGCGGCACCGAGGCGATGCGCAGGCGAATCGAGGCAACGCTGGCGCGCTTCGACGTCCACTTCGACGTCTGGTCGTCGGAGCGGGCCCTGCGCGAGTCCGGACAGGTCGAGCACGCGATCGCGGAGCTGCGCGAGCGCGGCTACGTCTACGAGAGCGACGGCGCGGTCTGGCTGCGGACGACCGAGCTCGGCGACGACAAGGACCGGGTGCTGATCCGAAGCGACGGCGAGTTCACGTACTTCGGGCCCGACATCGCTTACCACCTCGACAAGGTCGAGCGGGGTTACGGGCGCCTCGTCGACGTGCTCGGCGCCGACCACCACGGCTACACGGCGCGAATGCGAGCGGCGCTCGCCGTGCTCGGCTTCGACCCGGAGCGCTACGACGCCCCGATGATCCAGATGGTCAGCATCGTCGAGGCCGGCGAGCGGGCGCGGATGTCGAAGCGCAAGGGCGAGTTTGTGACCCTCGACGAGCTAGTCGATGACATCGGTGTCGACGCGACGCGGTTCTTCATGCTGCAGCGCAGCCACGACAGCACGATCGACATCGACCTCGAGCTGGCTCGCTCGGCCTCCCAGGACAATCCGGTCTATTACGTCCAGTACGCGCACGCGCGGATCGCGAGCATCCTCCGCAAGGCCGGCAACGAGCGAGTCGCCGCCGACGAGGCCGCGATCGAGGCGTCCGCCGGCCGCGAGGCGGCGCTGGCGGCGGGCGCCGAACCGGCGGAGCGCGCCCTGGTGCGACGGCTGCTCGAGCTCACCGGCGAGGTCGCCATGGCCGGCGCGCGCCAGGCGCCCCACAGGCTGTGCGCCTACGCGATGGCCACCGCGGCCGATTTCCACGCCTTCTATCGCGACTGCCGGGTGGTCGGCGCGCCTCCGGAAACCGAGGCCGCACGTCTCGGCCTCTGTGTCGCCACGAAGCGCACGATCGCGACCACGCTCGGGCTGCTCGGCGTCTCCAGCCCGGAGCGGATGTAACCGAGCCGCGGCCGGTGGGCGGTCGCCCGGGCCCACCGGGCTACGCTCGCGGCAGCCGCCGCCGGAGACGCATGCGCAGCGCTTCCGGCATCGAGCGCTCGACGTACGGCAACTCGGCGAGGCGCGAGTCGGCCGGCGGCCGCCGCCGTCCCCGTAGCCGGCGCCGCTCCGCCAGGCGGCCGCGGATGGCGCCGAGGTTGCGGTCGACCACCGCTTGGCCGGCGTAGACGACGCCGTCGATCGCGACCCCGCGCGCGACCGCAGGCGCTCCGCGGGCGCCGCCGTGCTTCCAGATCAGATACGCGCGGCTCGCACCCATGAGGCGGTTCTTGGCGATCGAGCCCGCGCCCAGCGTGGCGGAGTGCTCGTGCCATGCGAACGCGGCCGGAGCGATCGCGCAGCGCATCCCGGCGAGCCGCATGCGGATGCCCAGCTCGACGTCCTCGAGGTAGGCGAAGATCTGCTCGTCGAACCCGCCGGTGGCGAGCAGCGCCTCGCGCAGGTAGGCGGCGGCGCCCCCGCATGGTGCGAGGACGTGACCCGGGGCCTCCACCTCGAGCCGCTCGTAGGGCTCGCCGTGCCAGGCGTCATAGGCGATCAGCGAGCGATCGAGCTCGACCCCGAGCGAGTCGATCCGCCCGCCCGGCTGGCGCAGGCAGCCGGCGACCATCTCAGCCCCGCTCGCCGCCTGCGCCTCGAGCAGAAGCTCGACGAAGCGCCGGTCGGGGACGGTGTCGTTGTTGAGCAGGACCACGACCCTCGCGTCGCTGCCGGCGACGCCGCGGTTGACGGCCGCTCCGAAGCCCAGGTTGCGATCGAGGGCCACGGTCCGGACCTCGGGAAAGTCACTCACCAGCATCTCGAGGCTGCCGTCGGTGGAGCCGTTGTCGACTACGGTGATCGCGACCGGCACGCTCTGCTCACCCAGTGCGTCGAGGGCGCGCCGCAGCGCTCCAGCGCGGTTCAGGTGCGGGATTACGACCTCAGTCTCGGCCACGATCAGGTGATCTTCCCCGCTCCGGCTCGGTGGCGTCCATCGCCACCCCCGGATGGCAAGCCGGCGCCGCCAGCAGCGCGAGGGGTCCTCGACGCGGTCACCGCCGCCGGCGGACGAGCTCCCGACGGCCGACGCCGCATTCTCAAGCCGTCTAGATCCGCTGTTACCCTGCGCGACGATCGAACCCCCACCGAGAATCCAGGAGGAAGGCAATTGACCAAGGCTGAGTTCGTAGATCAGATCGCGGGGAACTTCAAGAACAAGAAGGCGGCGGCGGACGCGGTCGAAACCGTCCTCGACGGCATCACCGACACGCTGGCCGGGGGCGGGGAGATCAGCTTCACCGGCTTCGGCAAGTTCAGCGTCGCCGAGCGCGGCCCGCGCCAGGGCGTCAACCCGCGCACCGGCGAGCGGATCACGATCGCCGGCGGCCGGGTACCGAAGTTCTCGGCGGGCGCCGGCCTGAAGCAGAAGGTCAAGGGCTGAGCGCACCGTTCGCGGACCGGCTGGCGGCGCTCGTCTCCGAGCGCCGCAGCCAGGTCTGCCTCGGTCTCGACCCCGATCCCGGTCGGCTCGAGCAGCGACCGCGAGCGGGAGCGGCGGCCGAGGCGGCGGCCGAGGGCGTAATCGAGCACTGCTCGGAGTTGATCGCCGCCGTCGGGCCGGCGTGCGTGGCGGCGAAGCCGCAGCTCGCCTGCTTCGAGCGGCTCGGCTCGGCGGGATGGCGAGCGCTCGAGCGGGTTGTCGAACGGGCCCGCGACGCCGGCCTGCTGGTGATCGCCGACGGCAAGCGTGGGGACGTGCCGGTCAGCGCCGCCGCCTACGCGCAGGCACTGTTCGGCTCGACCCCAACGCCCTGGGGAGAGGTCGCGGGCCTCGGCGTCGACGCCGCGACGATCAATCCGGTGCTCGGCGGCGACGCGATCGAGCCCTTGGTCTCCGCCGCCGCCGCCGCCGGCGCCGGCCTTTTCGCGCTCGTGCGAACGTCGAACCCCGGGGCGGCGGACGTCCTCGACCTCGAGGGACCGGAGGGACCCGTTCACGAGCGCCTTGCGCGGCTCGTCGACGAGCGCGCCCCGCGGCTCGCCGGCAGCTCGGATCTGAGCGGGATGGGAGCGGTGGTCGGGGCCACCGAGCCGCGGCACCTGGCCCGGCTGCGCGAGCTGATGGGAAGCTCGATCTTCCTGGTGCCCGGGGTGGGCGCCCAGGGAGGGACGGTTGCCGAGCTCGGGCCGGCGTTCTCGGACGATCAGGCCTCGGTGATCGTGACCGCGTCGCGATCGATCGCCGGCGCCTCGAACCCGGCCGCGGCGGCCTCCGAGCTTCGCGACGAGCTCTGGCGGCTCTCGCAAAGCGCCGCCCGTTGAGCATCTCACGCGCCGCTCGGGCGGCGGTGAGCGCCTACGATCCCCGGCGACATGGATGGAACGGGCCGGGAACCGAGGCCGGCGAGCTGGACGGCGCGGATCCTTGCGCCGGTCCTGTTGGTGGTGGTTTTCGCCGCGATCGTCCTCGTCGTCACCGGCTCGCTGAGCTCCGACGACGGCGACTCCGACAACGAACCGGAGCGCAAGGCAGCGGTAAGCGGCTGCAGCGACGAGGCCCGCCAGGCGTTCAAGCAGGGCTATTACGTGGTCGAGGCCGACGACATCAGCGGCCTCAGCGGGATCGCCGACAAGACCTGCACGACCGTCGATCGGCTGGTCGAGCTCAACCCGAACCTCGACCCCCAGGCGCTGCAGGTGCAGAACTGCGTCGATCTCGTCCCCGACGGCTGCAAGAAGCTCGCCGGCTGAGCGTGCCACGCCGGCTGGGGCTGCTCGCGGGGCTCGTCGCGCTCCTGGCGCTTACGCCTCCCGTCGCGGTCGCGGCGAAGCCGCCGCCCGACCTGCCGGCCACGGCGTGGGTGCTGGTCGACGCCGATGACGGCGACGTGCTCGCCGCCCGTCGCGCCGAGACGCCGCAGGCGATCGCCTCGACCACGAAGCTGATGACCGCCTACGTCGCCCGCCGCGACCTGCGGCTGGACGAGACCGTCGTCGCCCCGGCCTATCAGGCGCTCGCGGCCGAGTCGCTGCTCGGGCTCCAGTCGGGGGAGCGGATCGAGGTCCGCGACCTGCTGTTCGGAATGCTCCTCGTCTCCGGCAACGACGCCGCGGTGGCGCTCGCCGACGCCGCCGCCGGCTCGGTGCCTGCGTTCGTGGCGCAGATGAACCGCGCCGCCCATCGGCTCGGGCTCGATCACACGTCGTATGCCAATCCAATCGGCCTCGACGACCCGAACAACTACTCGAGCGCCCACGACCTCGCCAGGCTGGCGATCGTGCTTCGCCGCGACCGGCTGTTCAGGCGGATCTTCGACACGCCGCATACCGTCCTCTCCAGCGGCGCTCACCCGCGCGACGTCGTCAACCGCAACGCCCTGCTGTTCAGCGTCCCGTACGTGAACGGGGTCAAGACCGGCTACACGCTCGACGCCGGGAACGTGCTCGTCGGCTCGGCCGAGCGCAAGGGCGTCGAGCTCGTCTCGGCCGTGCTCGGGGTGCCGAGCGAGGCCGAGCGCGACTCCGCCACCCTCGAGCTGCTCGACTACGGCTTCTCCCTCTATCACCGGCGAACGCCCGTGCGCGCCGGAAAGCCGCTGGCCGACGCGGCGATTCGCTGGCAGGACGCGAGCCTGCCGTTGGCGGCGACGCGGGACGTGCGGCTCACCGTCCGCCATGGGCAGTCGCTCGAGACGCGAGTCGAGGCCCCGGAGGTGCTCGAGGGACCGGTCGACCGTGGCGAGCGCGTCGGCGAGGTTGTCGTCTCGCTCGATTCCGAGCCTGTCGCCAGGGTGCCGCTGGCGGCGACGCACGCGGTCGGCGCGGCGAGCCTCGTCGACCGCTATGACGCCGCCATCCCCGGCTCGCGCGGGGTCGCCTGGTTGCTGGCGCTCGCCGTCGTCGCGGCCACGTTGCTCGCCGTAGTGGCGCTCGCGCGATCCCGGCGAGATCCCCGCTAGCAGGCCTTTTCCCGTTCCGCCGGAGAGCGGTTAGCCTTACTGGCCGGTGATCCTCACCGTCACCCTCAACGCCGCGATCGACCGCACGGTCGCCGTTCCGAACTTCCGTCTCGGGCAGCGACACCGGGCGGTCGAGGCGCGAACGATCGCGGGTGGCAAGGGCGTCAACGTGGCGCGGGCGCTGCGGCTGCTCGACCGGCCGGTGATCGCCACCGGGCTCGCCGGTGGCGCGACGGGCACCAGGCTGCTCCAGGAGCTGCGCGAGGAGTCGGTGCTCACGGCCTTCATCCGCATCGGCAGCGAGTCGCGGACCAACCTCGCCGTCGTCGATCCGACCACCGGCGAGCAGACCGAGATCAACGAGCGCGGCCCCGAGGTCTCGGAGGAGGAGCTCGACCGGCTGGTCGAGAAGCTGGTCTACCTCGGCCGCGGCGCCTCGGTGTGCGTGCTCGCCGGCAGCGTCCCTCCGGGCGCCCCCGAGGACATCTACGCGCGCCTGATCGCCGAGCTGCGCGCCCTCGACGTGCTCACCGTGCTCGACACGGACGGCGAGCAGATGCGCGCCGGCCTACGGGCCGGCCCGGCGGTAGTGGCGCCGAACATCGCCGAGGCCGAGCAGGCGGTGGGCCACGAGTTCAACGACCCCGGCGACCTCGCGCTCGGCCTCACGTCACTGGTCGAGATGGGGGCGGGCGAGGCGATCATCACCTCCGAGACCGGTTGTGTCGCGGTCGTCGGCTCGGGCCCGGAGCGAGGGCGTTACGAGGCGAGGATCGACCAGCTCGAGCCGGTGACCACGGTCGGATCGGGCGACGCGTTCCTGGCCGGCTACGTCGCCGCTCGCCACGAGGGCGGCCGCCCACGCGAGTGCCTTGCCTTCGGCGTCGCCTGCGGGGCGGAGTCCACCCAGCACTTCGGTGCCGGCACCCTCGACCGCCGCGAGGTCGAGCGACTCCTGCCCCGGGTGGAGCTGCACGAGCTCGACGTCCCGGCGGAGGTCGTCTGAGCGCCGGAAGGCCCAGTTGACCGCTGTTATCATCGCCTGGGCCTCGGAGTTCGGGGCCGCGCAGCCGCAAACAGCGGCTTTTTCGGCCCCTTTCGAGGGGCTTTTTTCGTCCGCGATCAACCCTAGGTTTGGAGCCAGATGGAAGTAGAGATCGGACGCGGCAAGAAGGGCAGGCGGGCGTACGGGTTCGACGACATCGCGATCGTGCCGTCGCGGCGCACCCGCGACCCCGACGACGTCGACATCTCGTGGACGCTCGGCCCGTACCGGTTCGAGCTGCCGCTGCTCGCCTCGGCGATGGACGGCGTCGTCAGCCCGCCGACCGCCGCGGAGCTCGGCCGGCTGGGCGGCCTCGGGGTCCTCAACCTCGAGGGCATCTGGAGCCGCTACGAGGACGCCGATTCCAAGCTCGCCGAGATCGCGGCCTCGCCGCCGGAGCAGGCGACTCAGCTGATGCAGAAGGTCTACGAGGCGCCGTTGCAGCCGGAGCTGATCGCGCGCCGGGTGGAGGAGATCAAGCAGGCCGGCGTCGTCGCCGCGGGCTCGCTCACCCCACAGCGCGTCGCTCGGTACTACGAGGTCGCGCTCGAGGCCGGCCTCGACATCCTCGTCGTCCAGGGCACGGTGATCTCCGCCGAGCACGTCTCCTCGAAGTCCGAGCCGCTCAACCTCAAGGAGTTCATCGCCGAGGTCCCGGTGCCCACAGTGGTCGGCGGCTGCGCCTCCTACTCGACCGGCCTCCACCTGATGCGCACCGGCGCCAACGGCGTGCTCGTCGGTGTCGGCCCGGGCGCCGCGTGCACGACGCGCGGCGTGCTCGGGCTCGGCGTCCCGCAGGCGACGGCGATTGCGGACGTCGCCGCGGCCCGCGCTCAGCACATGCTCGAGACCGGCGCCTACTGCAACGTGATCGCCGACGGTGGGATGCGCACCGGCGGCGACATCTCGAAGGCGATCGCCTGCGGAGCCGACGCAGTGATGATCGGCTCACCTCTCGCCCGCGCCGCCGAGGCCCCCGGCCGTGGCTTTCATTGGGGCATGGCCACCTTCCATCCCTCGCTGCCGCGGGGCACGCGCGTCGCCACGCGCCAGGACGGCACGATGGAGGAGATCCTGCTCGGTCCCGCGCACGAGAACGACGGCACCTTCAACCTGATGGGCGCGCTGCGGACGTCGATGGCGACCTGTGGGTACGAGGACATACGCGACTTCCAGCGCGCCGAGGTGATGGTCGCGCCGGCGCTGCAAACCGAGGGCAAGCAGCTGCAGCGCTCGCAGGCCGTCGGCATGGGCGCGAACGGCAAGGCGCCGGCTGCGACCGACGCACCCGCACCCGTCGCGAACGGAGTCACGGTCTCGGATGCCTGATCGCACCGTCGCCCCGGCCCCTGAGACCGAGGGCGACGTGCGGCCCATCGACAGCTCGCGCGGCCCGCTGGCCGCCGGCGATCCGGCGCTGCCCGTCGCCCCGGCGGTCGAGGACGCGCTCGCCGTCGCGCCGCCCGAGACCGCCCACGAGGAGGTCCTCGTGCTCGACTTCGGCGGCCAGTACTCGCAGCTGATCGCGCGGCGGATCCGGGAGTGCGGCGTTTACGCGGAGTTGCTCGCTCACGACCTCGAGCTCGAGACGATCCGCGAGCGGGCCCCCCGGGCGCTGGTCCTCTCCGGCGGCCCCGCATCCGTGTACTCCGAGGGCGCGCCGGCGCTGCGGCGCGAGCTGCTCGATCTCGGAATCCCGGTGCTCGGCATCTGCTACGGGATGCAGGCGATGGTCCACGAGCTCGGTGGCCGGGTCGAGGGCGCGGTTGCGGGAGAGTTCGGGCGCACGACGCTGACCCTGACCGGCGACGGAGGTACGTTGCTCGGCGGCCTGCCGGCCGAGCAGCAGTGCTGGATGAGCCACCGCGACGCGGTCTTCGAGCCGCCCGCGGGGTTCACCGCGCTCGCCGCGAGCCCCGGCTCCCCGGTGGCCTCGTGCGAGGACGCCGAGCGTGGCCTCTACGGGATTCAGTTCCACCCCGAGGTCGTGCACACACCCTACGGCCAGCAGGTGCTCGACCGCTTCCTGCGCGAGATCGCCGGCTGCGAGCAGCGCTGGTCACCTGCGTCGGTGATCGAGGAGCAGGTCGAGCGCATTCGCGCCCAGGTCGGCGACGCCGGCGTCGTCTGCGGCCTCTCGGGCGGGGTCGACTCGGCGACGGCGGCGGCCCTCGTGCACCGCGCCGTCGGCGACCAACTCACCTGCGTGCTCGTCGATCACGGCTTGATGCGCAAGAACGAGGCCGAGCAGGTCGTCGCCGCGATGCGGGAGCTCGGCGTCAACCTGGTCCACGTCGACGCCGAGGAGCGATTCCTCGCGCGGCTCGAGGGCGTCGAGGAGCCCGAGCGCAAGCGCAAGATCATCGGCGAGGAATTCATCCGCGTGTTCGAGGAGGAGGCCGAGAGGGTCGACTCGGTCGGCTTCCTCGTCCAGGGCACGCTGTATTCCGACGTGATCGAGTCCGGGGGCGACGGCCGGGCCGCGGAGACGATCAAATCTCATCACAACGTCGGCGGCCTCCCCGAGGACCTCGGCTTCGATCTCGTCGAGCCCCTGCGAATGCTTTTCAAGGACGAGGTCCGCGCCGTCGCCGCCGAGCTCGGCCTCTCCGAGCGCGTCGTCTGGCGCCAGCCGTTCCCGGGTCCCGGCCTTGCGATCCGGGTCGTCGGTGGAGAGGTGAATCGCGAGCGACTCGGCATCCTTCGCGAGGCCGACGCGATCCTCCAGGAGGAGATCAAGGCAGCAGGGCTGTACCGCGAGCTGTGGCAGTCGTTCTGCCTGCTGCCGGTCGTTCGCTCGGTCGGCGTCCAGGGCGACGGGCGCACCTACGCCTACCCGATCGTGATCCGCGCCGTCACCTCCCAGGACGCGATGACCGCCGATTGGGCCCGCCTCCCCTATGACCTGCTCGAGCGCGTCTCCAACCGGATCATCAACGAGGTCGCGCAGGTCAACCGCGTCGCCCTCGACATCTCCTCCAAGCCGCCTGCGACGATCGAGTGGGAGTAGGCAGCCGGGCCGGGAGCCTCGCGGCTCAGCCGATCTCGTCCGCGGCCGCCAGCCTCGCCTCGATCTCGCGAGGCGAGTCGGGCTCGAGCGCGTCGGCGATCACCGACACGGGCCTCGCGTAAAGCGCGTACAGGAGCCCGGAGAGCAACGCCGCGCAGCCGAGGAACGCAACCTCGACGGTGCGAAACGCGGTCAGCGGCGAGATCAGGTTGAAGACGATGAAGATCGCCGCGCACGAGACCCAACAGATCGCCGCGCGTCGCGCCTGTCCCTGGGCGAGCGCCGCCTGGTTGAGCGCCGCCGCCGAGAGATAGAACCCCATCCCGACCGCGACGATCGCGAGCCCGAGCCGGTCGTACTCGAACTTGCTCGAGAAGGCGAGCTGCATCACCTGCGGGCCGATCGCGAGCACGCCGATGGTGACCGCGGTGGCAAACCCGGCGATCGTCAGCAGGGTCGTGTTAACCGACAGCCGGAAGGCCTCGTCGCCGCTCGCGTCGCCGCGCGTGCGCAGCCGCGTGAGATGGGGGAGGAGGCTCGCCGCGATCGCCTGGAAGAGCAGCAGCGGCGCCCGCGCCACCATCAGCACGTTGAAGATGAAGCCTGCCGCGGCGGCGTCGACGGCGGCGCGCACGAACAGGGCGCCGGAGCTGACCAGCACCTGCTCGGAGAGCATCATCAGCAGCACGGCGGCCGCGAACGCTCCGCCCTTGGAGAGGGTGAACTCGGCGCCGGTGCCGGCGGCGATCCCATCGCCAGCGGCCGCGGGCCCCGGCCGCGGCTCGTGGCCCGCGAACGCGAACGGGATCACGGTCATGCTGGCGAGCGGTGCGATCGCGATCCCGAGCGCGACCGCGTCGATGCCGGAGGCGATTCCGAGCGCAACCGCAATCGGGAACAGGACTCGCGAGCCTCCCTCGAGCACGAGCAGGACCCCATAGAGGCCGAACTGGCGCCGTCCTGCGAGGAAGCCGCGGGCGTAGAAGGCCCCTCCGAAGCCGGCGAGCCCGACGACCAGGACCCAGAAGAGGACCTCGCTCGAGTCGAGCAGCCCTTCGGTGATCGGGCCCCTGAGCGCGAGCAGCACGATCACCGCCACGGCGACGACCGCCCCCTGGATCAGGGCCGCGGTCCGCAGCACATGACCGGTGCCTTCACCCATCTCCTCGTGCTCGGCGAGCGTCCGCGAGAGCAGCTGTTCGATCGGCCGAAACAGGGCCGAGGCGCCGAAGAAGACGATCGACCAGAGGACGACGATGGTTCCGTACGCGTCCTTGTCCAGGGTGTGGGAGGAGATCGCGATGAAGGCGTACGCGAGCAGCCCAGCCGTGCCGAGCGCGAGCGTCAGGAGGGCCGCGGAACGACCGTAGCTGCGCGTCTCGGCTGCCGCCGTCTCCCGACTCACGCGCTCAAGCTACCCCGGCGCTCAAGAGAAGGCGTCCCAGTCGCGCAGCATTGGCGCCGGGTCGACCGGGCGCCCGTCGTGGTAGCCGTGGGGCCAGAGCTCGAAGTGCAGCTGGCAGAACTCGCCGCGCGCGTTGCCGGTCTTGCCGACCTCGCCGATGCGCTCTCCGGTGCGGACGCGGTCGCCCTCTCGCAGGGAGGTCGGCGACCGAAGGTGGGCGTAGAAGTAATCAGCCTCGGTCGCGAGGCCGCCGATCAGGACGTAGTAGCCGTACAGCGCGTCGCTGTAGCCGGTCGCGCGCACGCGGCCGCCGCGGGCGGCGAGGAGCGGCGTCCCGCAGGCGGCGGGAAGATCCTGGCCCTCGTGGACCCGGCCGCCCGACCGCGGCTCGCCGAACTGATCGCCGTAGGTGTGAGCACCGGCGACCGGGAAGCGATGATCGTGGAACTCGAAGCGGCCGGCGCGCGCGCCGCGGTGGCCGGACGGCCCGACGAGGAACGCGTAGGCGCCGTCGGCGGGCACCTTGCGATTGCCACGACGCCCGTCCCAGCGGCGCTCGTGGACCTTGCCGGGGGAGAGGCGCTGGGCGTAGCGGCGCACCGGCGCCCCGTTCGACGCATGGGCGACGCGGACGACGACCTCGACCCGGCGCTCGGCGCCGAACGCGTACCGCAGAGTCGCCGGTCGCTCGCCGTCGAAGTACACGACCTGCGGCCGGACGTGGGCTCGGTGGAGCTCGAAGCCCGCACCGGTCGGCCGCTGGGCGGCCGCCGGGAACGCAGCGGTGGCGGCGAGCGCCGCTGCGATCGCGGCCATCCGGCGCACCGCGCGCCTCAGCTCCAGGAATCCCGGGTCTTCGGCTGGTGGCTGACCGACGCCTTGGCGTGACCACCCTCGTACCAGCCCGGTGCGCCTTCGGCGCCGGTGATCGCGACGCCGGCCGCGACCCCGGTCACTTGTCGCCATCCGCGCCCCGAGCGCGCTGCCGGCTGCATCCGCTTCGACCTCTCCTTCTCCGGCCTGCGGGGTTAGCTCGGTCCCCCCGCTCCCGCCCTCCGGGGGGATTCGGCAGGCCCTCGTGCGGCGCCAGTATAGACCGGCCGCGCCCCCGCTCGAGGTCGATCGGGGGCCTGACCCGCGCCTCGCGCGGCCGGACGGCGCGCGCTCGACTATCATCGTCCGGCCGCGCCCGGAGCGTGCCTCCGTGGAGCGGCTTTTCGTGCGCCCGAGGCGCATGCCGACACGCAGATGAAGACCTACGTCGCAACACCGGCCGATCGCCAGCGAGACTGGTACCTCGTCGACGCCGAGGGCAAGACCCTGGGACGCCTGGCGACGCAGATCGCCGATCTCCTGCGCGGCAAGCGCAAGCCGGAGTACACACCGCACTGCGACACCGGCGACTTCGTCGTCGTCGTCAACGCCGAGAAGATCGCGGTGACCGGCAACAAGCGCAATGACAAGATCTACTGGCGCCACAGCGGCTACCCCGGCGGGATCCGCTCTCGAACGCTCGCCGAGATGCTCGACCGCCGTCCCGAGGAAGTGGTCCGCAAGGCGGTCGCCGGCATGCTTCCCCGCAACCGCCTCGCTCGCCAGCAGCTGCGCAAGCTCAAGGTTTACGCCGGGCCCGAGCACCCGCACGCCGCCCAGCAGCCGAAGCCGATGGAGATACAGACCCGATGAACGAAGAGCAAGACCAGACGCCAGACGCCCCCGAGCCCGAGCAGCCGCAGGGCGAGCCCGAGCCGGAGCAGCCGCAGGCGGCCGAGCCGGAGGAGTCGCAGGCCGCCGAGCCCGAGCCCGAGCCGGAGGAGCCGCCGCGAGCCGGAGCGAGGCCGCCGAGAGCCCGGGGCCGAGGAGCCGCCGAGAGCCGACCGCCGGCGGCCGAGCGGCCGAAGGCCAAGGACCAGCCGCCCGGCGCCGAGCTAGAGCCGATCGCGATCGAGCCGGAGCGCGAGCTCGACGCCGAGGAGCGCGCCCGGCTGGAGGCCGAGGAGGAGGAGCGCGCCCGGCTCGAGGCCGAGCGCGACGCCGGCGATGCGCCCGTGGCCCGCAGCGGCCCGCGCGTCGAGGTCCCCGCCGGCAAGCAGGTGCAGGCGACGGGCAAGCGAAAGAGCTCGATCGCACGGGTCGTCCTTCGCGCCGGCAGCGGCACGATCGAGGTCAACGATCGCCCGCTGGACGAGTACTTCCCGCGTCAGAACCTGCGCAGCGTCGCACGCCAGCCACTGCTCACCGCCGGATACGAGAAGACGGTCGACGTCCGCATCCGGGTCCACGGCGGCGGGATCTCCGGTCAGGCGGGCGCAGTCCGTCACGGGATCGCCCGGGCCCTGTGCGAGGTCGATCCGGAGCTCCGTCCCGAGCTCAAGCGCCGCGGGCTGCTGACCCGCGACGCGCGCAAGAAGGAGCGCCGCAAGGCCGGGCTCAAGAAAGCGCGCAAGCGGCCGCAGTTCTCCAAGCGCTGAGGGCCTGCCAAGCTGCGCGTTTCGGCGTCTGCATCCTCGGCGCGTCGCGCAGATTCTCGTCCGCAGATGACTCCACCGAAGAAGCTGTTCGGAACCGATGGCGTCCGTGGGGTCGCCGGCGACTCGGTGACCGCCGAGCTCGCGCTGGCGCTTGGCCGGGCGGCCGCGGTCGAGTGCGACGCGGGCCGCCCGCAGGTGCTCGTCCTTCGCGACACGCGCGAATCAGGATCGATGCTCGAGGCCGGTCTGTCGGCCGGGCTCGCCGCGTCGGGGGCGGACGTGCTGCTGGCGGGCGTCCTGCCGACTCCCGCCGCTTCGGTCCTGGTTCGTCGGCTCGGCCTCGACCTTGCGGCGGTGATCTCCGCCTCCCACAACCCGTGGCGCGACAACGGGATCAAGTTCTTCGGCGCCGACGGTCGCAAGCTCGACGACGACGTCGAGCAGGCGATCGAGCGGCGGGTGGTCGGCGGGGCCGCCTCGGAAGGCGTCGCCGCGCTCGAGCCGGGCACCGCGGGACGCGTGCGTGTGCTCGAGGGGGCCCTCGACGATTACCTGCGAGAGCTGCAGCGCACATTCCCCGTCGATCTCTCCGGGCTGCGCATCGTCCTCGACTGCGCCAACGGGGCCACCTACCGCGCGGCGCCCGCGATATTCACCCGGCTTGGCGCCGAGGTCGAGGCGCTCGGCGACGCGCCCGACGGCCGCAACATCAACGACGCCTGCGGATCCACCGACCCTGAGCGCCTCGCGGAGCGGGTCGTCGCCAGCGGCGCCGAGATCGGCTTCGCGTTCGACGGCGACGGCGACCGGATGGTGGCCGTCGACGCCGGTGGGGTCGTCCGGGACGGCGATGAGCTGATCGCGCTGATCGCACGCCATCTCGCGGCGACCGAGGCGCTTCCCGGCGGCGTCGCCGTGACGGTGATGACCAACCTCGGCTTCCACGAGGCGATGAGCGAGGCGGGGATCGAGGTGGCGACGACCCCGGTCGGCGACCGGCACGTGGTCGCGGAGCTCGAGCGCCGGGACTGGACCCTGGGCGGCGAGCAGTCCGGACACCTGATCTGGACCGACTATGCGCCCACCGGGGACGGCATCGCCGCGGCCCTGCTCGCGGTTCGCGCGCTCGGCGGCGAGTCGCTCGCCGATGCCGTGCCGATGAACCGCCTCCCGCAGGTGCTGATCAATGTCGAGATCGCCGACCGCGACGCGATCCCGGGCGCGAAGCCGCTCTGGGACGCGGTCGAGGCGGAGGACGCCGCGCTCGCGGGAAGCGGCCGCGTCCTCGTGCGCCCGTCGGGCACCGAGCCGCTGCTCAGGGTGATGGTCGAGGCCCACGAGCGCGACCAGGCGGAGCGCGCCTGCGCGCGCCTGGTCGAGGTCGTCCGCCGCGAGCTCGGCTGAGCAGCGCCCGGTACGGAGTCGACTACCCTGAACCACCTTCTGATGCGGAGGCTCGGACGATAGATGTGCGGAATCGTTGGATACGTGGGCGGCCGACCGTGCCGGGACGTGCTGATCGCGGGCCTCGAGAAGCTCGAGTACCGCGGCTACGACTCGGCGGGGATCTCGCTGCTCGTCGACGGTGAGATCGACACCGTACGCGCGGTCGGCAACCTCGCGAACCTGCGCGCGGCGGTCGGACTCGACGCGGAGCACCCGCTGACCGGGACCGGCGGTGGGGCGGTGGCCGTCGCCGCACCGCCGGCGACGATCGGGCTCGGGCATACGCGCTGGGCGACCCATGGCCGCGTCACCGAGAGCAACGCACATCCGCATGGCGACTGCTCCAACCACCTCCAGATCGTCCTCAACGGGATCGTCGAGAACCACTCGGAGCTGGGCAAGCGGCTGACCGCAGAAGGCCACCACTTCCGCTCGGAGACCGACGCCGAGATCGTTGCCCACCTGATCGAGAGGCACTACGACGGCGACCTCACGAACGCCGTGCGAGCGGCCTTCGCGGAGCTGCGCGGCCACTACGCCTTCGTCGCGATGCACGCCGAGCACCCGGACCTGCTCGTCGCGGCGCGCCAGGAGTGCCCGCTGATCGTCGGACTGGGCGAGGACGAGAGCTTCGTCGCCTCGGCGATTCCCGCCTTCCTCGCGGAGACGCGCCACGTGCTCGGGCTCAAGAACGGTGAGATCGTCACCGTGGACGCAAACGGCGCCCGGATCGTCGAGGTCGACGGTACGCCGGTCGAGCGCGAGGTCGAGGAGGTGACCTGGGACGAGGAGGCCGCCGAGAAGGGCGGCTACCCGACCTTCATGATGAAGGAGATCCACGAGCAGCCCGACGCGGTCGCGGAGACGATCGCCGACCGCCTGCCGGACGTCGATCGCGTCGACCTGACGGAGCTCGAGCTGTCGCCGGGGCTTGCCGCGCGCCTTCGCCGGATCGTGATCGTCGCCTGCGGGACCTCCTACCACGCGGGCCTCGTCGGCCGCTATGCGATCGAGCAGTGGGCGCGGATCCCGGTCGAGATGGACATCGCCTCCGAGTACCGCTACCGCGACCCGGTGGTCGGCCCCGACGACCTCGTGATCGGGATCACGCAATCGGGGGAGACGGCCGACACCCTGGCCGCGATGCGGCTCGCGCGCGAGCGCGGCGCCTGCGTGCTCGCGGTCACCAACGTGATGGGCAGCCAGGCGACGCGGGACGCCGACGCGGTCCTGTTCACGCGTGCCGGGATCGAGGTCGGGGTCGCGGCGACGAAGACCTTCGTCAGCCAGGTGGCGGCGATGTACCTGCTCGGCCTCTGGCTCGCCGAGCGGCGCGAGACGATGGACGGCGAGCGTCGGGCGGAGCTGATCGCCGAGCTGAAGCGGCTCCCATCCCTGATCCAGGAGACGCTGGTCGCCGTCGATCCACGGGTGCGCGCGATCGCCCGCAGTCACGCGCACCAGCCATTCTTCCTCTACATGGGCCGCAACATCGGCCTCCCCGTCTGCCTCGAGGGCGCCCTGAAGCTGAAGGAGATCTCCTACATCCCGACCGACGCCTACGCCGCGGGGGAGATGAAGCACGGCCCGATCGCGCTGCTCGACGAGTCGACGCCGGTGATCGCCGTCGCCACCGACAGCCCGGTGCTCGAGAAGCTGCTCTCCAACGTGGCCGAGGTGGCGGCGCGCGGGGCCGACGTGATCTCAGTTGCGACCGAGGGCGCCGAGGCCGTTGCCGCGGCCTCGGACCAGACCCTGTTCGTGCCGCGCACCGACTGGCTGCTGCAGCCGATGCTCGCGATCCTGCCGCTGCAGCTGCTGGCGTACCACATCGCGAGGCTCAACGGGCTCAACGTCGATCAGCCCCGGAACCTCGCGAAGACCGTCACCGTCGAGTAGCGAGGCGCCGCCCGAGTCGGGCGCGAGTACGCTGCGCCGCGTGGAGGCTTGGCTGACTCCCCTGCACGACGCCGAGAGCATGCGCGCGACCGATGCATGGGCGATCTCCGACCACGGCGTCCCGTCGCTCGAGCTGATGGAGGCGGCCGGCGGCGCGGTCGCCGAGGAGGCGCTGTCGATCGCGCGGAAGGGGCCGGCGCGGATCGCCTGCGGGAAGGGAAACAACGCCGGCGACGGCCTGGTCGCCGCTCGCCACCTCGCCCGTAACGGGCTCGAGGTCGAGGTGCTGCTGCTGTGGCCGGCCGACGAGCTCTCGGCGGACGCGGCCCGCAACCTCGAGCGCTTCGAGGGCGTCGTGGCCGAGGTCCGGCCCGGCGAGCTGGGCGGCCGCCTCCAGCGCAGCGGGGTCGTGGTCGACGCGATCTTCGGCACCGGATTCGCCGGCGCTCCGCGCGACCCCGCGGCGAGCGCGATCGACGCGATCAACGGCTGTCGTGCGCCGGTCGTCGCGGCCGACATCGCCTCGGGGGTCGACGCCGCGACCGGGGAGGTCGCCGGAGCCGCGGTCGAGGCCGACGTGACGGTGAGCTTCCACGCCGCCAAGCTCGGTCATTGGATCGCGCCCGGCAAGCGCCACCGGGGCGAGCTTCGGGTGGCGCCGATCGGGATCCCCGAGGGAGCACCCGTAGTGGCTGCGGGCGGGCTGATCGACGGCTCGGTGCTGGCGCTGGTGCCGAGGCGCGGTCCGGGCTCGACCAAGTTCAGCTCCGGCCAGGTCCTGGTCGCGGGCGGCTCCCGCGGCCTCACCGGGTCGGTCTGCCTGGCGGCGGGCGCGGCGATTCGCGCCGGCGCCGGATACGCCACCGTTGCCGTGCCGGCCGGGTTGGAGGAGATCTTCGAGATCAAGCTGACCGAGGTCATGTCGCGTGGCTGCGCTGACGCCGACGGGCATCTCGCCGCGGGGGCGGCGGGGGAGGTGCTCGAGGCGGCGGGCCGCGCGGCCGCGGTGGCGCTGGGGCCGGGCCTCGGCCGCTTCGACGCGGCGGCGGACCTGGTCTCCGAGATCGCGCTCGGGATCGAGGCGCCGCTGGTGATCGACGCCGATGGCCTCAACGCGCTCGCCGGGCGGCTCGAGTCGCTGCGCGCGCGTGGGCAGCCCACCGTGCTCACCCCGCACGCGGGCGAGCTCGCCAGGGTGCTGGAGACCGAGTCGGCGGCGATCGGCGCCCGCAGGCTCGCGAGCGCGCGCGACGCGGCTCAGCGCTCCGGGGCGATCGTCGTCCTCAAGGGAGACGACACGATCGTCGCCTCGCCGCAGGGCGGACTCGCCGTGAACGGGCTCTCGAGCCCGGGGCTCGCCACCGCCGGGACCGGCGACGTGCTCACCGGCCTCAGCGCCGCGATGCTGGCCCGTTGCGAGGATCCGTTCGTCGCCACCTGCGCGGCGGTCCATGCGCACGCCCGAGCGGGCGTGCTCGCCGCCGAGCGTCTCGGCGGGGCGGAGTCGGTGATCGCGAGCGACGCGATCGAAGCCTTGCCGCGGGCGTTGGTGCCGGAGGCCGGGAGCGGGGGATGAGCGGCGGCCGCGCGACCGCGGTGGTCGACCTCGGCGCGATCGAACGCAACTGCGCGCATCTCGCCTCGGTCCTGACGGGGGGCGCACGGCTCTGCGCGGTGGTGAAGGCGGACGGCTACGGTCACGGCGCGGTCCAGAGCGCCCGGGCGGCGCTGGCGGGTGGCGCCGGCTGGCTCGCGGTCGCGGCCGGCCCCGAGGCCGCCGAGCTGCGCGAGGAGCTTCCGGACGCGCGCCTGCTCGTGATGGGCGCGCTGACGGCAAGTGAGCTCGACGCGGCGCTCGAGGCCGACGCCGACCTCGCCCTCTGGCGCCCCGGCTTCTTGGAGCTGGTCCGGGCCCGCGCCCGCGCGCTCGGCGTCCGGCCCCGCCTCCACGTCAAGTGGGACACCGGCATGGGCCGCTTGGGCGAGCGCGACCCGACCGCGGTGCGCGAGCTGACCGCCGCGACGGCCGCCGCCGAGGAGGTCGAGCTGGCCGGCTTCTGGACCCACTTCGCGACCGCCGACGAGCCCGGGTCGACGTTCTTCGCCGAGCAGCTCGAGCGCTTCGGCGAGCTCGCCCTCGAGCTGCGCGCCCGGTACCCGGGGCTCATCGTCCACGCCGCGAACAGCGCTGCGACGCTGATCGACCCGGCCTCGCACTTCGACATGGCCCGCTGCGGCGTGGCGATCTACGGGCTCGACCCGTTCCAGGAGGATCCGGCGCGGCACGGGCTCGAGCCGGCGCTCGAGCTGCGCTCCTACGTCGCCGACGTGAAGCGCTTCGAGCCCGGCGCGAGCGCGGGCTACGGCCGTACCTGGCGAGCCGGCGCGCCGACCTGGCTCGGGGTGCTGCCGATCGGCTACGGCGACGGCGTCCGCCGCGGGCTCTCCAACAACGCCGAGGTGCTCGTCGACGGGCGCCGCTATCCGCTGGTGGGGACCGTCTCGATGGACAACGTGACGATTGAGCTCGGTCCCGAGCCGGCGGTCGAGCCTGGCGCTCCGGCGGTGCTGATCGGCGCCCAGGACGGCGATCGGATCCTCTGCGAAGAGCTCGCCAGGCGCCTGGCGACGATCAACTACGAGATCACCTGCGGGATCTCGGCGCGGGTGCCGCGCGAGTACCGGCGATGACCGGCTCGCTGGGGGACCGCCTGGGCGCGGCCGAGGGACCGCGGGTCGCGCGGGAAGCCTTGGCCGGTCGGCAGCCGGCATGGATCGTCGGCGGCGCCGTGCGGGACGCGCTCGTCGGCCGCCCGGTGACCGACCTCGATCTCGCTGTCACCGGCGACGAGCGCGCCGCCGCTCGCCGGATCGCCACCGCGGCGGGCGGTCATGCGTTCGAGCTCTCCGCCGAGTTCGGCACCTGGCGGGCGATCGCGGCGGACCGCAGCTGGCATGCAGACGTGACGCGGGTACGCGGCGACGCCATCGATTCCGATTTGGCCGGGCGCGACTTCACCGTCAACGCGATCGCGGTCCCGCTCGCCGACCCCGGAGCCGATCCGATCGACCCGCACGACGGCATCGCCGACGCCGAGCGCGGATCGCTTCGAGCGGTTTCGAAGCGCAGCTTCGCCGACGATCCGCTCCGCGTCCTGCGCGCGGCACGGCTCGCGGCGGGACTGGGCTTCGCCCTCGATCCCGAGACCGTGCGGCTCGCCCGAGAGAGCGCCTCGCGCGCCGGCGAGCCGACCGGTGAGCGGCAGTTCGCCGAGTTGCGGTTGCTGATCTGCGGCGAGAATCCGTTGCGTGGCCTCGCGGTGCTCGACGAGCTTGCCGCGACCGGGGCCGTGCTGCCGGAGATCGAGGCGCTGCGCGGCGTGCGTCAGAACCCCAACCACCACCTCGACGTGCTCGGGCACACGCTCGAGGTGCTCGCCAACCTGCTCACCGTCGAGAGCGACCTCGATCGCTACGCCGGTGATACGGCCGGCGGCGTTCGCGAGCTGCTCACCGAGCCGCTCGCGGACCAGCTCACCCGCGGCGACGCCCTCCGCTTCGGGGCGCTCTTCCACGACGTCGGCAAGCCGGCGACCCGCCAGGAGCACGAGGGCGGCTTCGTGTCGTTCATCGGCCACGACCGCGCGGGCGCCGGGCTGGTCCGCGCGGCGTGCAAGCGGCTGAGGACGAGCCGCGCGGTCGCTCGCCACCTCGAAGCGCTCACCCTCCATCACCTGCACCTCGGGTTCATGACCCACGAGCGCCCTCTGTCGAGGCGCCGGCTCTACGACTACTTGCGCGCCTGCGACCCGGTCGCCGCCGACGTCACGCTGCTCACGGTCGCCGATCGACTCTCCGCACGCGGCAGCGGGCCGACCGCGTCGCCAGAGATGATCGAGGCGCACCTCGGGCTGGCGCGCGAGGTCCTGCCCGAGGCGCTCGCCTGGCATCGCGACGGGCCGCCGCGAGCGCCGATTGCCGGGGACGAGCTGGCGCAGACCCTCGGCATCGATCCGGGCCCCGAGCTCGGCCGCCTGATCGGCGAGATCGAGGCGGCGGTGTTCACCGGCGAGGTGCGGACCGCCGACGATGCGATCGAGCGAGCGACTAGGCTCAGCGCCCGATGACCGACGACTGCACTTTTTGCGCGATCGCCGCCGGTGAGGCGCCGGCCGAGATCGTCGACTCCGACGAGCACACGGTGGCGTTCATGGACATCAATCCCGCCACCCCGGGACACGCGCTCGTGATTCCGCGCGCTCACTCGGCCGACCTGCTCGAGGTCTCCGACCAGGACCTGAACCGCACGATGATCGCGGCTCGCCGGCTCGTGGCCCGGATCGACGAGGCGCTTTCCCCGGACGGGTTCAACGTCCTCAACGCCTGCCGCGCGGCCGGGTGGCAGACGGTCTTCCACTATCACCTGCACGTGATCCCGCGCTACGAGGACGACCCTCTGAAGCTGCCCTGGATCCCGCGTGGAGCGGAGATCAGCGAGATCGCGGCGGTGGCGGCGACAATTCGCACCCGCGGCTGATGGCCGACCGGACGATCCGCGTCGAGCGCGAGGGCGACGTCGCCGTGATCGTGCTCTCGAACCCGCCGCTGAACCTGTTCACCGACACCTCCTTCGGCGAGCTGATCGCCTGCCTCGACGAGGTCGAGGGCTCTGGAGCGCGGGCGCTGGTCTGGCGCGCCGAGGGAGAGATCTTCACCGGTGGGGTCGACGTCAACGCCTTCCAGCGCGTCGTCGAAGGCGGCTCGGAGGCGGCGACCGCGATGGCGGGGCCACTGATCGAGGCCGTTCGCCGGCTCGAGGCGCTGGAGATCCCGACCCTGGCGCTCGTTCACGGCCTCTGCCTGACGGCGGGCCTCGAGCTCTCGCTTGGCTGCGACATCATCTGGGCCGAGCGGTCGTCGAGGTTCGGCCTCGTCGAGGCGGTGGTCGGCCTGACGCCGGGGGCGGGGGGCACGCAGCGGATGGCCGAGCGGGCCGGCCCCGGGCGAGCTCGCGAGTTCGTGATGACGGGTGGGCTCTACGAGGCCGCCACCCTCGAATCCTGGGGTGTCGTCAACCGGGTGGTCGACGACGGCACGGTGAACGAGAAGGGGATGCGGTTCGCCGGGCGACTCGCCGCCGGCCCGACCCTGGCGCACGCCGCCACCAAACGGATCGTGCGCGCTTACCTGCGGGGCGGGGTCGACCGCGCCGACGAGGTCACGCCCAAGCAGTTCGCGGGCCTGTTCGCGAGCCAGGATCTGCGCGGCGCGGTGCGCTCGTTCCTCGCCGAGGGCCCGGGCAAGGCGACCTTCGACGGGCGCTAGCTGCGCGAGTCGGGCCGCCCGAAGCGCTACCCTCACCGACCGCGATGGCGAAGGAAGAGAAGATCGAGTTGGAGGGCGAGGTCACCGAGGCCCTGCCGAACACGATGTTCAAGGTCAAGCTCGACAACGACCACGAGGTCCTCGGGCACATCTCGGGCAAGATGCGCCGCCACTACATCCGCATCCTCCCCGGCGATCGGGTCAAGATCGAGCTCTCGCCCTACGACCTCGATCGCGGCCGGATCACCTACCGCTACAAGTAGCCCGGCTCGGCCAGCTCGAGGATCAGGCTGGTCCAGGCGAACTCGCGTGCGCCGAGCCCCTCGCCGGTGAGCGGGTCGTAGTACTCGCGAAGGCCCTCGCCAAGCACCGTTTCCTGCAGCGTCGCCGCCATCCGGCCGGCCTCCGCCTCGAAGCCGAGTCGCCGCAGCCCCAGCCACAGCATCCAGGCGGCGTTGACCCAGGTCGGCCCGCGCCAGTAGCGCAGCTTCCAGCCCGGTCCCCGGTTCGGCTCGAAGCTCGGCTCCTCCGCCGACACCGACGATGGCGGCACCGCCAGCCAGTAGCGCTTCGGGTCGAGCAGGTGCTCGGTGACCAGCCGCCTGCCGATCTCCTCGGGGAGGTCGGGGAGCGCCAGCGGCGAGAGAGCGGCCCAGGTCGAGATCGCCGGACGGGCGCCGCCGGGTTGGACCTCGTCGAGGAAGAGGCCGCGGCGGTCGTCCCAGAGGCGATCGACGATCGCCGGCGTGATCGAGGACTCGCCCGCAGCCTGCCGGGCCAGGCACCAGAGCACGTTGGTCATCACCTCGCAGAGCACCGGCCAGCCGCGATCGCGGATCCGGCGCGCGTCCCAGCCGAGCCGGCGGTTGCGCGCGACCAGGAGCGGAAACCCGTAGCTGGCGTGGCGAAGCCGGCCCCAGACCGGATCGAACTTCGGCGAGGAGTCGAGGCCGGACTCATCCGGTTGGACCAGCCACAGCAGCCCGTCGCCCTCGAGGTCTCGGTTGGCGCGCAGCCACTCGTGGTGGCGCGCGATCCGCGGCTCGGCGGCGGGGTCGCCGACCGCGATTCGCCACGCCCAGGCGAGCAGCGGCGGCTGAATCGTGCCGGTCATCTCCGCGTGCCGCGAGCCGACGTTGTAGTAGAGGAGGCGCCGGAAGGAGATCGGCTGGTCCCAGAAGACGACATGGCCGATGAAGCCGTCCTCGCGCATCGCGGCGAGCAGCGTCTCGAGTTCTTCGCGCGGCCGGTCGCCGTCGAAGCGGCGCCAAACGATCGCCGCGAAGCACGAGTCCCAATACCACTGCCACGGGTACCGCGAGGGGCTCGGGCGCGTGTACGAGTAGCGGACCCCGCGCCGCTCGCCCTCGGCGTGGCTGCGGGCGAGCACGCCGTGGCAGAGGTCCGCGAGCTCGCTCACCGAGGTCGTCGCGGTAGCGCTGATCGCCGGGAGGCCGGAGGCGAGGCGGAGGATCGCCGGGTTGACCCCATCAGTACGAGGTCCGGCGCATGCCCCGAAGCGCCAGCGCTCCGAGCAGCGAGATCAAGCCGACCAGGGCGACGAGCCCCGGCCAGGTGCCGCCCCAGGTGACCGGCTCGCCGACGAACCCCTGGCGGGCGGCGTCGACCACCTGAGTGAGTGGATTGATGCGCGCGATGTCGGCGAGCCAGCCCTCAAGCAGGTCGAGCGGGGCGTAGGCGGTCGTCGTCAGCACGAGCACGAACATCCCCGCCTGCATCAGCGGTGCGGCGCTCTGGCTGCGGTATCGAAGCGCCAGCATCACGCCCCAGCAGGCGGCGATCGTCCCCGTCGCCATGACGCAGAACAGCGCCAGCACCAGTCCGCCGAGGCCCGGCCACTCGACTCCGATCGCGAATCCGACCGAGAGCAGGACCAGCGCGGGGATCAACGACCGAAGGCTCGCCGAGAGCACCATCCCGGAGAGCAGCGCGGAGCGCGGCGCAGGCGAGGCGAGCAACCGATCGAACCAGCCCTGCTCGATGTCGCGCGCCAGGTTGACTCCGGTCGCCGCGCCGGTGAACCCGGCGCCCTGAAGGAGGCTGATCGGGATGATGAAGCTCTGATAGCTCGCGGTGTCGAACCCGGGGAGCAGAGTCAGGTGGCCGAAGACCGAGGTCAGGCCAAGGAAGAAGATCGTCGGCGCGAGCACCCCCGGGATCGCCGCCCCGGGGACGCGCAGGAGCTCGTTCGCTGCCCGGCGCACGAGCGCGCGGACGGTCGCGATGTCGGCGGCGAATCCCATCAGCCGCCCAGCCTCAGCCGTCGCCGCAACGCGATCACGCTCAAGCCGGTCGAGATCGCGCCGACGAGGGCGATCGCCCCAAGCGCCTCGGCGAGCGACTTCAGGGTCAGCGAGGAGATCACCGGCTCGCGGATGCCCTCGGCGATGAACGACAGCGGGTTGTAGTCGGCCACCGACTGCGCCGGCTCGAGCAACAGGTTGGCCGGGAAGAAGGCGCTCGAGAGAAAGAGGATCACGAAGATCAGCGGAAACAGGCCCTGGACCACGGAGGCCTGGCCGGTGTACAGCGCGATCGCCGCGCTGATCCCGCCGAACGCGGTCGCCGCCAGCGAGGTGAGCACGATCATCACCACGATCCCCGGCACGCCCTCCTCGAAGGAGGCGCCGAAGATCAGCCCGATGGCGATGAACCAAACGGCCGTCACCGCCCCCAGGACAGCCGTCCCCGCGAGCCGGCCGAGGACGATCGCAAATCGCGAGATCGGGGCCGCGAAGAGGCGGTCGGTGAATCCCATCTCGAGGTCCACGGCGAGCGCGATGCCGCCGGTGTTCCCCGCCAGCAGGCAGGATTGGACCATCGCCCCGGCGAGCATGAAGCTGAGGAAGTTGTCGACGGCCGGGAATCCCGGCAGGTTGACCGCGCCGCCCGCCCCGCCGGTCTGGATCGCGAGCAGCAGGGTGGGGAAGATGAGGATCGGCGAGGCGAGCTGCGGACGCCTGAAGGTCTGCTTCACCGAGCGCGCTCCGAGCGCGCCGACGACCCGCAGGTTGTCCCCGAGCCGGTCCAAGCGCTAAGCGGCTCCGGCCGGCTGCTCGGCGACCGCGGGCTCGCCGCCGGCGGCTTCGGCGCCCTCCAGGTGCTCGCCGGTCTTCGCCACGAAGACGTCGTCGAGCGTCGGCTCGACCAGGTCCAGGGACTCGACCGCGAGCCCGGCCTCGTCCAGTGCCCGCACGACGCCGGCGACGCCGGCCGCGCCGTCCTCGAGCTCGACCAGGACCTTCCCCTCCCTCTCGGGCAGCGGGCGCCCGAAAGCCGAGCAGATCCGCTCGGCGCGCTCGGGGTCGCCGTCGAGCAGCCCGATCTCGAGGTGCGGCCTGCCCACCTCCGCCTTCAGCGACGCCGGCGTGCCGCGGGCGACGATCAGGCCGTCGCTGATGATTCCGACCCGGTCGGCGAGCTGATCGGCCTCCTCGAGGTACTGGGTGGTCAAGAAGACCGTCGTACCCTCGTGGTTGAGCGCCTCGACCTCCTCCCAGATCGACTTGCGGCTCACCGGGTCGAGGCCGGTGGTGGGCTCGTCGAGGAAGAGGACGCGCGGCATGTGTACCAGCGCCGAGGCGAGATCGAGTCGCCGCCGCATGCCGCCCGAGTAGGTCCCCACCCGCCGGTCGGCTGCCTGCCTGAGCCCCACCCGTTCGAGCAGCGCGTCGCTGCGCCGCCGGCCCTCGGAGCTCGGCAGCCCGTGGAGCGTCGCCTGGAGGCGGATCAGCTCGCGACCGGTCATCAGCGGGTCGAGCGCCGCCTCCTGGAGCGCGACCCCGATCGTGCGCCGGACCTCGGCGGCCTCGGCGACGACGTCGTGACCAGCGACCCGTGCCGAGCCGCCGGTCGGGCGCAGCAGCGTGGTCAGCATCCGCACCGTCGTCGTCTTGCCGGCGCCGTTGGGACCGAGGAAGGCGTAGATCTCGCCGGCGGACACCTCGAGATCGACGCCCCGGACCGCCTTGACGCCGCCCTCGAACTCGCGCTCCAGGGCTGTTACCTCGATTGCAGGCACGACGGGGGAGGGTACCGCCGGCCGGTGGCGCGCCTAAGCTATGGCCTGCTCAGGAACCGAAACCCGGTCTCCAGGCGCGTGTTGAAGCTTCTCTGATGCCCGTCATCCGCACCCGCCCGCGCCTCGCCGCCCTCGCGGTCGCGACGCTGTGCGCGTCACTCGGGCTCGCTGTCGCGCTCGCCGACCGCGGCGGGGCGGTGTCCGCCGAGAAGGCCAACGCCTCCCAGCTCGGCCGGACCGCGCACACGCCGCGCCCCAACTGCCCGACGCCCGACGTCGCGAGCCCCCCGGCGGACAAGAGCTGCCAGGCGATGGCGCGGGTGACCGGCATTCAGATCGAGGCGGATGGTCGCCACAATCCGTTCAAGGTCCGCGAGGCCGGCACGATCGTAGCCTGGAGCATCAGCCTCGCGAAGCCGACCAAGTCCGAGCAGAAGTTCTTCACCAACGCGATCTCGAAGAGCGGCCCGCCGAGCGCCCGGATCTCGATTTTGAAGCCGAAGAGCGACCGGCGCTACAAGCTGATCCGCCAGAGCCCGGTCGTGCCGCTGCGCTCGGAGCTCGGGTCGCGCCCGATCTTCACCCTGACCGATCCGCTGAAGGTGAAGAAGGGGATGTTCGTTGCGCTCACCACACCGACCTGGGTGTCGAACCTCGCCGACGCCGGCGCCAGCGACTCGGACGCCTGGCGCACCAGCCGTGAGCCGGGCCAGTGTGGGACCGAGTCCAACGACAGCGCGACCGAGAACGAGGCAGACCTCAAGAAGCGCAGCCGGCCGCAGCAGAAGGTCGGTGGCGTCCGCGCCTATGCGTGCGACTACGACGGCGCGCGGATCCTCTACTGGGCGTACTTCACGCCGAAGAGCTGACCGGCGCGCCGCCGGCGCTCAGGAGCCGCCGTCGAGGGCCGGCTGGCGCAGGCCGCAGTACGGGCAGTCGCTGACGTCGAGCCCGATCAGCTGGTCGCAGCGACGGCAGCTGCGCAGGTTCTCCGGTGTGCGCAGCAGCGCCGACTCCGACGGGGCCAGCGGCAGGGCCCGGGTGACCGGTTCCATCTCCTCGCCGGTCTCGCGGTCGACGTAGACCCCCTCGGGGTTGGCCGGCGCGAGCGCCTCGCGCCCGGAGGCGCGCGCGCGAAGCCGATAGATCTGCCGCGGGTTCTGCATGGCGCGAACGATATCGGCCGCGGGGGCGTGCGGAGCCGCGGGGAACGTAGCCTGCGGCGTGTGCGGGTGCTGATCTTCCACGGCTGGCTGCTTCGCGGGACGGGCTCCAACGTCTACAACGCCGGTCTCGCCCGGGCGCTTGCCGGGCTCGGCCACGAGGTGCACCTGATCTCCCAGGAGCGCGATGCGCCCGACCTCGGCGCCGGGAGCGCGGGCTCGGTGACGATCCACAATCCCGAGATCGACGGTCTGCTGCCGGTGTTCGTGCGTGACGCCTACGAGGGCTTCGAGGTGAAGACGTTCGGCGAGCTCACCGATGCCGAGCTGGACCGTTACATCGACGCCAACGTCGCCGCGGTCCGTGAGCTGCTCGACTCGCTCGGCGGCGTCGACGCGGCGCTCGCCAACCATCTCGTCATGGCTCCCGTGATCCTCTCGAGAAGCGGCCTGCGCTACGCGATCAAGGTCCACGGCTCGGATCTCTCCTACACCGTGCTTCCGGATCTCGAGCGCTTCGGCCCCTACGTCGAGGAAGCGGTCTCGGGGGCCAACGGGATCCTGGTCGGCTCCGGGCACATCGCGGATCGCCTTCGCCGGGCTATCGACGATCCTGAGACCAACGCCAAGGTGCGGCTCGGGCCTCCCGGGGTCGACGTTGAGCTCTTCACGCCGATCGCCGCGGCGAATCGGCGCGACCGGCTGCGCGGCCTGGCCGGGGCGCTGCGTGGCGACAGCGCGGCCGTCTCCAGCGCCTGGGCGCGCGACGTCGAGCGGGCCGCCGACGCGATCGACTGGTTCGCTGAGGCCGCCGGCCCTCGGGTGATCTTCGTCGGGAAGCTGATCGTGGCGAAGGGCCTGGACTTGCTGCTGGCCGGATGGCCGCTCGTGCATCGCCGGCATCCGGGGGCGCGCCTCTTGGTGGTCGGGTTCGGGGCGGCGGAGGCGACGATGCGGGCTGCGTGGGCGGCGCTCGCGGCCGGGGATCCGGCGCCGTTGGGCGAGCTGGCGAAGCGAGGACGAGGGCTGGAGGGTGGCGAGGAGGCGCCGTTGCGGATGCTGTCGGCGTTTCTATCGAACCTTGCCGACGGATACCTCGACGCCGCCCGCGGGGCCGCCGGCAGCGTTCGGTTCGCGGGGCGCCTCGAGCACGACGAGGTGGCGACCCCCGTCGCGGCCTCGGAGGCGCTCGTCTTCCCGAGCACCTTCCCGGAGGCGTTCGGGATGGTCGCTGCCGAGGCGGCCGCCGCGGGTGCGCTTCCGATCTCCGCCGCCCACTCCGGGGCCGCCGAGGTCAGCCGCGCGCTCGCGGCCGAGCTGCCCGCGGACGTCGCCGAGCTGATCTCGTTCGAGCTCGACGAGGATGCGGTGACGGCGCTCGCCGGGCGGCTCGACGCGTGGCTCGCGCTCCCCGCCGAGCGCCGTGCGGACGCTGCGCCGACGCTGCACGCGACCGTCGACCGGCTGTGGAGCTGGCCCAGCGTCGCCGATGCCGTGCTCGCCGCCGCGGCGGGGCGGCTCGACCGCCTTTCGCCGCCGACCGGCAATTGAGACGGTTGTGACTAGCTCGCCCGGGCGGCGGCTTCGCCGTAGTCGCGATCAATAGAATCGCGCTCCGGTGACCCGCCCGACGCTAGTCCGTCTGATTGCCGCGATGCTCGTGGTCGCGGCCGTGATGTCGGTGGCCTTGCTCCAGTTCGACTGGTTCGGCCCCGCCGCGTCCGAGCAGCGTGGGCCGATCGACACGCTGTTCGACGTCATGGTCGTGCTCTCATCGCTGATGTTCTCGATCGTCATGGTGATGCTCGTCTACGCGGTCTGGCGCTACCGGGCCAGGCCGGGGGACGAGTCCGACGGCGAGCCGATCCACGGCAACACGCGGCTCGAGATCGCCTGGACCCTGATCCCGACCGTGATCGTCCTCTTCGGCGCCGGTTACAGCTGGGTGGTGCTCGACGACATCGAGGCCAAGGAGCCCGACCGGATGCCGATCGACGTCACCGCGCAGCAGTTCCAATGGACGTTCGAGTACCCGGAGGCGCAGATCGGCGGGTCGGGCGGCGAGCCGCAGTACGTGACCACGCATGAGCTCCACGTCCCCGTCGACCGCCAGATCGACTTCACCGTCACGGCGCTCGACGTCATCCATTCCTTCTGGGTCCCCGAGTGGGGGATCAAGCGCGATCTCGTGCCAAAGGGCATCGGGGGCGACGACATCGACGACGAGTTCGTGGTCACGCCCGACGTCGAGGGCTCCTATAGCCTCGTCTGCACCGAGCTCTGTGGGCAGGGGCACGCGACGATGAGGGCGCCGGTGGTGGTCGAGTCGCAGCAGGACTTCGACGCCTGGCTCGCGGATCAGAAGCGACAGCAGACACAGACGGCCGGTGGCGGATCGGCCGCGGCAGGGTCCGCCGGGGCGAGCAGCTCCGGCGGCGGGACCTAGGCTTACGGAGGTCGAATGACGGCGGCACTCAAGGCACCAGGGATGGCTCGCGCGGGGCTCGGCTTCGTGATCGGCGGGGCGTTGGGCTTCGGCCTCGTCGTCGCCCTGCGCGCGATCTCGGGCCTCGAGATCTTCCAAACCGAGCAGACGGGCTATCCGCACGTCGTCGTCCCGGCGATCACGGCCCCGCTCGGCTTCCTCGCCGGCATCGGCTGCTTCGACTACTGGCTGCGATGGGCGGTCGGCGCGCCCACTGTCCCCGAGGATCACTCCCAGCACGGCGCGAGCTCGTGGCGCGACTACTTCCGCTTCAACACCGATCACAAGGTGATCGGCATCCAGTACATCGTCACCACCTTCTTCTTCTTCCTCGCCGGTGGGTTCGCGGCGATGCTGATTCGCGCCGAGCTCGCCCAGCCCGGCACCCAGATCGTCGACCCGGGGCTCTACAACGGACTGTTCTCGACCCACGCCGCGCTGATGATCTTCGTATTCGTGATCCCGGTCTTCGCCGGGATCGCCAACTACGTGCTGCCGCTGATGATCGGCGCCCCGGACATGGCCTTCCCGCGCCTGAACGCGCTCTCGTTCTGGATGCTGCCGATGGCCGGACTGCTGTTCTTGGCGAGCTTCCTCGTACCCGGCGGCGCCTTCGATGCCGGCTGGACGGGCTACGCGCCGCTCTCCACCGGGGCCCCGCTCGGGCAGTCGTTCTTCAACCTCGGCGTCCAGTTCGCCGGCGCCTCCTCGATCGCCACCGCGCTCAACTTCCTGGTCACGATCGTCACCATGCGGGCCCCGGGGATGACCTTCTGGCGCATGCCCCTGCTGGTCTGGGCGAACCTCTCGACCTCGCTGCTCGTGGTCGCCGCGACGCCGTTCATCGCCGGGGTGCAGTTCATGGTCCTCTTCGACCGGGCCCTGAACACGAACTTCTTCCAGGCGAGCTTCGGCGGCGACGTGCTGAGCTACCAGCACATCTTCTGGTTCTACTCCCACCCGGCCGTCTACATCATGATGCTGCCGGGCTTCGGGATCATCAGCGAGGTGATCTCCAGCCACGCCCGGAAACCGATCTTCGGCTACCGGCTGATGGCGCTGGCGCTGATCGGGATCGTCGTCCTCTCGTACACGGTCTGGGCGCACCACATGTTCGTCAGCGGCATGTTCTCGTGGCTGCGGGTGCCGATGATGATCACCACGCTGCTGATCGCGGTCCCGACCGGGATCAAGATCTTCTCGTGGCTGGCGACCCTGTTCGGCGGCGTCGTCCACCTGAAATCGACAGCGATGCTGTTCGCGCTCGGGTTCATCGCCACCTTCACGATCGGCGGGATCTCGGGCGTGATGCTCGGCATGGTGCCGATCGACATCCACGTCTCGGACACGTATTTCATCGTCGCCCACATCCACTTCGTGCTCTTCGGCGGCTCGGTGTTCACGATCTTCGCGGGGATCTACCACTGGTTCCCGAAGATGACCGGCCGCATGTACGACGAGAGGCTCGGGCGAGCCCACTTCTATCTCACACTCGTCGGCATGCTGGGCACCTTCATCCCCATGCACTGGGTCGGGATGGAGGGGATGCCGCGGCGCGTCGCCGACTACGCCTCGCAGTTCGGCGGCTGGAACCTCGCGATCTCGATCTCCTCGTTCTTGCTCGGCCTCGCCCAGCTGGTGTTCATCTACAACATGGTCGTCAGCTGGAAGTGGGGCCCGAGGGCGACCGCGAACCCGTGGCGGGCGAAGACGATCGAGTGGCAGGTCTCCTCGCCGCCCCCGGTGTTCAACTTCGATCAGGTGCCACGCGTCGTCGGCGGGCCCTACGAGTTCGGCGTCCCGGGCGCCCGGCACGCGATCATGCCCGGAGAGGAGGCCGAGGTGCGCCCGCCGGAGCCGGCGATCGCCGGTGCGGCAGCCGGCGGCGGCGGCACCCCGACGGGGGCGAGCCCATGACCGACGCCGAGTCCGCCAGTTACCCGGTCGACGACCTCCACACCAAGCTCGACTGGACGGGCGGTGGCACGGTGCTCGCCTTCCTGAACGAGGTCGCGGGCGGCCGGCGGCTGCTCGAGTCGATCCGCGAGCGGGTCGACGCGGGGGCCGACTCGGTGGCGGTCGTCGCTCCACAGAACCAACCGATCGTCGGGCAGATCGTCGATCGCGACGAGGTCCGCGACTCCGCGCTCAGCCGGGTCGAGGTGACCCAGTCGGTGCTCGAGGAGTTCGGGATCGAGTCGCTGGGTGCGGTCATGGACCCGGAGTCGGCGCTCGCGCTCGACGACGCCGTCCGCGCCTTCACGCCGCGTGAGGTGCTCCTCTCGGCGCTCTATGAGACCCGATTCGGGATCACCCGCAAGGACTTGGTCGAGTGGGCGAAGGCGCGGTTCGAGGTGCCGGTCGTCCACGTCCCGGTGCGCGTCGACGACGACGCCGTGCGCTGGGACGTCGTCCACACCCTGGTGGTCGGCACGCGGACGATCAACAGCCCGAAACTGATCGAGCGCCTGAAGACGCGCGCCGGCGACAAGCCGCATCGCTACACGATCATCTGCCCGCGCTCAGGCGATTTGCCGCGCGAGCAGGTCGTCGACCGGCTCGCGGCGACACTCGCCGAGCTCTACCGCGCCGAGATCGACGCCACCGGCCAACCGATGAGCCCCGAGCCGTTCGCGGCGGTCGAGAACGCGATCCAGCACTACCGGATCGACGAGATCCTGATCTCGACGCTCGCCGGCCAGCAGTCGAAATGGCTGCAGGAGGGCCTGATCGAGAAGGTCGAGCGGATCACCGACAAGCCGATTGAGCATTTCGAGGCGACCGAGACTCGCGACGAGCAACGTCCGACGAGCACCGAAACCGTGGGAGCGGAGGCCTAGTGGAGTCAGCATCCGTCGCCGTCGGCCACGGCGCTCACGAGCACCACGGACCGCCGGAGGCCCATCAGAGCTCACGGATCGACCGCCAGACGCTCGGCATCCTGATCTTCATCGTCTCCGAGGTGATGCTCTTCGGAGCATTCTTCGCCGCCTACTTCTTCCTCCGCGTGGTCGCCAACGACGGGCCCTGGCCTCCGGAGGGGATCGAGCTGCCGAAGGCGGTAGCCGGGGTCAACACCGCGATCCTGATCTCCTCGAGCTTCACCGTCCACTGGGCGCTCGAGGGGGTTCGCAAGCACAACCGCCGGGCGATGCAGATGGGGCTGGCACTCACCTGGCTGCTCGGGGCGACCTTCCTCTTCATCCAGATCAACGAGTACATCCACATCGGCTTCAGCGCCCGCGACGGCGCCTTCGGCTCGATCTTCTACAGCCTCACGGGCCTCCACGGAGCGCACGTGTTCGTCGGCCTGCTGCTGCTCACGTTCGCCAACGTCCGCGCCTGGCGAGGCCACTTCGGGCCGAAGCCCGCGGACCACCTCGGGGTCGAAGTGCCGGGGATCTATTGGCATTTCGTCGACGTGATGTGGATCATCGTGTTCACGGTCGTCTACATCCTCTAGAAACGGCTTAGACAGCGGTTCGGCATTTTTCGGTCCTTCTCGCGGAGAGGCACCCGGCGGGGTCGGCGGGGGCGATGCTCGGGCGTTGCGACCCTCCCCCTGGTCGGGGGATACTCGGTCGGCATTGTCGGAGGAGCAGGTTGAGGTCGTGCGCGCGCACATCGAGGCGTTTGGCTCGCAGGACGCCCCGCGCACGCTTTCGTACCTCGACCCCCACGTCGTCCTGGACCTCTCGCGCGGCGGTGCGATCGACGAAGTGGTCTATGGCCGTGAGGCCCTCGCGGAGTTCATGCGCAGGTGGGTGGGGACGTTCGAGGACTATCGGTATGAGGTGGAGCGACTGACGGATCTCGGCTCGGGGGCGGTACTGGCCGTGGTGTTCGAGACCGGGCGCGGCAAAGGAAGCGGCGCGCCGGTAAATCGCTCCTACGCCAACCTCTACACGGTGATCGAGGGGAAGATCGCGCGGATGACGATGTTCCCCACCGAGCGCGAAGCCCTCGAAGCCGCCGGGCTGTCGGAGTAGGTGGGCGCGACTTTTTTTGGGCGCCGTTCCTCGCCGTTAACTTCCCGCCACGCGGCGGTGGCTCAGTCCACCTCGGCCTTGATCTCGCAGCGGTCGATCGAGGCGCGGGTTCCCGGTGTGTCCGCCGGGTCCATCGCGTCGAGTGCGGCCTCCGCCGCCGCCATGTCGCCCGCCGTCTCGAAGTGCTGGATCACGACTGCGGTGCGTTGGTCAGCGTCGTGGAGAATCTGGACTTTCTTGGCGGGAATGTCCACGGGCGGTCCCTCTCGGGCCTCGGCCATGCGCTCGGCCATGTGATCGGGATCGACGTCCGTGAACCTGACTACGCGTGCGTACATGACTCTCCTCTCGCTCGCCGACGAGGCGAACCCTACATCGTCATCGTCAGATGCCGGGGAACGTCGCCCAGGGGTGGCAATCGGCGCCCCGGCGCGCGCTCGCGCCGGCAATCGAAGCCGGCGAGCCTCGCGGACCGTAGTAGCTGGTGGACAAAACCAAGCTGGAACACCGGTCGCCGTCGCGGTACGTTGACGGGGCTGGACCAATTCGCGAGGAGGCCCGATGCACAACCCGCTGCGTTCCGAGGCAGAGATGTTCAGGGTGGTCGTGATCGTCGGGTTCGCCGCCGCTCCGGTGATCGCCCTCGGCCTGATCGCCGGCCCGGAGTGGGGCGCGATCATGCTCGCGGTCGAGGTCGGGATGGGGATCGGCCTGATGTGGCGCGCGCTGCGCGGATCCGACCCGCACACGGCTGCGGTGACGAGCTCCGACGACGAGGTCCGCCGCATCCTCGTGGTCGCCAACGAGACGGTCACGGGTAAGGCGCTGCTCTCGGAGATCCACGGCCGCTGCGCGGGCCGGCCGAGCGAGGTGATGGTGATCGTGCCGGCGCTGCCGGGCTCGCGCCTCGAGCACCTCGCCCACGACGTCGACGCCGCGCTCGCGGAGGCGCGCGAGCGACTCGACGCCTCGCTGCGGGCGATGGCGCGACGCCGGGATCGAGGCGCGCGGCGAGGTCGGGGACCATCACGACCCCAACGTGGCGATCGAGGACGCGCTTCGGGCCTTCGCGGCCGACGAGGTGATCGTCTCGACCCACCCGCCGGAGCGCTCGAAGTGGCTGGAGCGGGGGGTGGTCGAGCGCGCCCGGGCGGAGATCCCGCTGCCGGTCTCCCACGTGGTCGTCGACCTCGAGGCCGAGGCGGCGACGCCGACCGGGGTCTGATCCGCTCAGCCGGCCGGGAGCCCGCCTACTTGCCGCCGACGCTGTCGAGCAAGTACTGGACCAGGCCCTGGAGATCCTTCGGCGAGAGCCTGGTCTCGAAGTCCTGGGGCATGACGTTGGGCTGGAAGCCCTGGGCGATCTCGGAGTTGGGGTCGACGATCTGCTTCTCGATGTAGGCGGCGTCCTTGCCGGCGAGCCCCTGGTCGAGGTCGGGGCCGGTTGTCGCCGCGGTGCCCGCCGCCTTCAGCGTGTGGCAGATGCCGCACTGCTCGCTGAACAGCTCGGGCGGCGCGAGCTGCGGGGGCTTGGCCCCCGGCACCCCGGCGACGCTCGCGACGTAGGTCGAGACGTCCTCGGCGTCCTGGCCGGTAACGATCTCGGCGGGCATGAACACCCGGTCGTAGTCCTCGGCTCCGGTGGCGATCTCGCGCGGGTTCTCGATCTGTCCCGCGACGACGCCCTCGATCGTGTCGCTGTCCATCCCGTTGGCGCGGGACTCGGAGAAGGCGTCGTCGAGGTTCGGCCCGACGGTCGCGCTCGTCCCGGCCTGGGCGAGGGTGTGGCAGGTCCCGCACTTGGCCTGGAACAGCGCCCTGCCGCGCTCGACGTTGGCGTCCTCGCTCGCGTCGCAGCCGCTGATCACGATCACGCCGACGAGCGCGGCCGCGACCGCGCCCAGGCGGGCGGCGACGATCCGCTGGCGACTGCGGGAGGGCGCTCGGCGCACGCTCGGCATCCTATCTGTCGCGCGGGCGTCGACATCCGCTCGCGTAGTGACTCCAGGCGCCGGTTTTCGTTAGGGTTGAGCCGATCGGCACTAGCTCCTGCGGCGGGGGCGCAACCGGGTGATTCGAGGGCGGGAGAAGGGCGCAGATGGAAGTACGTGAGGGAATGTCGGGCGTGGTTCTCACCGTCGGGCCCGGTCACACACTGCGCGAGGCCGCGCAGCGGATGATGGAGAAGGGCGTCGGCGCGGCGGTCGTGATCGACGAGGCGGCACCGGGCCCGCGGATCGTCTCCGAGCGCGACATCCTCAACTCGATCGGCAAGGGCGAGGATCCCGACATCGAGCTCTGCGGCAACCACATGTCGGACTCGCTGATCGCCGCGGCGCCGGATTGGAGCCTCGAGCGCGCCGCGGTCGAGATGGCCCGTCGCCACATCCGCCACCTGGTCGTGGTCGAGCGCGGCGCGCTCGTCGGCGTGCTCTCGATGCGCGACATCGTCCGCGTCTGGACGTCCGAAGGCGCCACCTCGAGCATGATCTCCCCCGAGGCGGAGCAGGGCGCCACCTAGGGCGGAAACGGTCGGGTGCGGGCGCCGGCGCTACTCGCCGCGGCGAAGCGGGACCGCCGGGATCACCGCGGTCGAGACCCGCTGGCGGCGAGGCAGCCGCGCGTAGCTGTTGCGGGCGTCGCGAATCCAGCCGACCAAGGCGACGATCGCGACGATCGCGCCTGCGACCCCGTACGGCCACCAGGTGAACAGCGAGGCCAGCACCGCGGCGATCCCGAAGGCGATCAGCGCCGGCTGCCATGAGGCCTCCGGGAGGTAGACGAGCTCGGTCGGCTCGCCGCCGTCGCGGCGTTCGTCGGCGACCGTCATCCGATGTAGATGACCGCGACGAGGAAGGTGAGCCCGAAGACCGCGAGCGCGATCGCAGCCGTGACCATCGCCGTTCCGATGTTGCTTGCCGCTCTGCCTCGGTCCATCGCAGCGCCGTTCTATCAGATGATCCGATCGAGGGCCATCGAGCAGAAGAGCAGCGCCAGGTAGGCGAGCGACGACAGGTAGAGGCGCAGCGCGGCCGGCCGCGACGGATGCCGGGCGAGCCCGACCGCCAGCCTGATGAAGGCGCCGCCGAGCAGCGACGCCGCGGCGGCGTACGCCGCCCCCAAAAAGCCGGTCGCCACCGGCAGCAGCGTGAACGCGACCAGGGCCAGGGAGTAGACGACGATCTGGTGCCGGGTGGCGCGCTCGCCCCGGACGACCGGCAGCATCGGCACACCGCTGCGCTCGTAGTCGTCCTTGATCAGCAGCGACAGCGCCCAGAAGTGCGGCGGCGTCCACAAGAAGACGATCCCGAACGGGTAGAACGCCTCGATCGGCAAGCCTCCGGTCGCCGCCGCCCAGCCGACCAGCGGCGGAACGGCGCCGGCGGCGCCGCCGATGACGATGTTCTGCGGCGTCAGCGGCTTCAGCCACACCGTGTAGACGAACACGTAGCCGAGCAGCCCGGTGAGCGCGAGGGCGGCGGCAAGTGCGTTGACGGTCAGCGCCAGCTGCACCGTAGCGAGCGCCCCGAGGGTGATCCCGAAGATGAGCCCGTGCAGGGGCTCGATCCGCCCGGCGACCAGCGGGCGCGCCCGGGTGCGCGCCATGCGCGCGTCGCGATCGCGGTCGATGTAGTGGTTGATCGCCCCGGCGCCGCCGGCCGCCAGGTAGCCGCCCAGCATCGTCCAGAGGACGACCGAGAGTGACGGCCCGGAGGGGTCGGCGACGAACATCGTCGCCACGGTGGTGAGCAGCAACAGCGAGATGATCCGCGGCTTCGTGAGCGCCACGTAGTCGCGCAGGTGGGCGACCAGGCCCTGCTCGCGGGCGCGGCGGATCCTCACAGGTCGCGCGACGCCGGCGGGCTCGAGCTGGCCGGTCTCCACCGGATGGCTGGTGCTGGTCGCGCTCTCCATCAGGCGGTCACCGGGCCCGCCGGCTCGGTTGAGGGGGCGCGGTCGGGGAGCGGCTCGGAGGCCGGCATCAGGCTGGCGCGCGCATCGGCCACCGTCGCCCACATGATCGTCCCGAGCGCGAGATGCCCGAGGATCAAGCCGGCGTGCTTGCCGGCCCAGACGTTGACCGCCCCGAGCGCGATCTGGCCGGCGAGCACGAGCGGCGCGACCCGGAACGCCGGGCTCGGGGCGCGGCGCCGGACGGCGACCGCGGCCATCGCGATCACGGCGATCGCGGTCAGGTACATGAGCAGCCGATGCGCGAGCTGGATGTCGACCAGCCGCGACTGACCGAAGGAGAGGAAGCCCTGCCCGTTGCAGCCCGGGAACTGGTCGGCGCTCCAGCCGGTCCCGCAGGCCTCGTGAGCTCCGACGTGGACCGGATTCGGGGTGCCGTGGTACTCGGTTCCGGCGACGTAGCCTCCGGCGACGATCGTCGCCAGCACGAGCGCCGCGGTGACCGTCGTCAGCGGTCGCAGGCCGCGCTGGACCTCGGCCGGAGCCCGGCGGGCGGCCGGGTCGGACGCTCGCCGGAGCACGATCAGCAGCCCGAGCAGCAGCATCGCCAGGCCCAGGTGAGCGGCGACGAGCTCGTCCTCGAGGCCCCTCTCCACCGTGAGCCCGCCGAGCGCCGCCTGCGCCAGCACGAGGACGCCGGCGGCGACCGAGCCGCGGACGAGCAGTCGGTGCTCGCGCAGACCGCGGAACGCGCGCCAGATCAGCAGGCCGATGAGCACGACGACGACCGTCGCCGCGACCCGATGCGTGAACTCGACCGCGGATTCGGCCGAGTCGGCCGGCAGCACGCCGCCCTCGCAGAGCGGCCAGCCGTGGGTGCCGCTGCCCTCGGCGCCGCAGCCGAGACCGGAATCGCTGACGCGGACCACTCCGCCGATCAGGATCAGCACGAAGGTGGCGACGATCGTCGCGGTGGCGAGGCGGCGAAAGCGGCTGAGAAGCTCGTCCGCATCGCCACGAATGGCGACTGGGCTCATCAGGGTCAGGCTACAGGGGCGCTATCGCTGTCGTCCGCGTCGCCCGAGGGCTCGTCGGACCCCTGCTCGGATGCCCCCACGGCCCGCGTCGGCGCGGGCCCCTCGGCCCGCTCCAGCGGCGCCGGCGCCGCGAACGAGCGCTCGCGGCGCACGATCGACTCGCGGATGTCGTACAGCGGCTCGCCGCTGCGCACGTCGGGAACCGCGTCGAAGTTGTGCGCGGGCGGCGGCGAGAGCGCGAACCACTCCAGCGTGGCTCCGGCCCACGGGTCGTGACCGCGAGCCGGCAGGCCGTTGTTCCAGCTATGGGCGGCGTTGCCGAGCTCGATCAGCAGCCCGAGCACGAGCACGAAGGCTCCGATCGAGGCGACCAGGTTGTAGCCGTCGACGCCGGCGTCCTCGTAGAACTGCCAGACGTCGACCGGCTGGCCCTTGAGCCCGGCGAAGAACATCGGCACCACGTAGAGGTGGACGCCAACCGTCATCAGCGCCAGCGCCAGCTTGCCGGCCGCTTCGCCGAGCACCCGGCCCGAGAGCTTCGGGAACCAGTAGTGCAGCCCGGCGAAGCCGCCCATGACACCGCCGCCGACCAGGACGTACAGCGTGTCGCCCTGGCTCGCGGTAGTGAAGTCGAGCGCCCAGCCGACCGGGATCACCGAGTAGCCGAGCTCGCCGGCGAGCCCGCAGGCCATCGTCGAGATCGCCAGCAGCGCGTACCAGCTCGCGGCCCGGAGCCGCAGCGTCCCACCCCAGACCGTCGCGATCCAACCGTAGATCAAGAGCCCGATCGGGACCACGAGGGCGAGCGCGAAGGCCATCGCCATGATCGGCCAGCCCTGGTTGAGCGGGGCGACGTACATGTTCTGCATCCAGGCGAGCAGCCCGAGCACGGCGACCGCGACCAGCGAGCCCATCGCTGCCCGCCGGCTGAAGATCGGCTTGCGCGCAAACGTCGGCAGGATCTCCGAGATCGCGCCGGCGGCGCCGATGAACACGATCAAGTAGGCGCCGGTGAGGAAGATGTAGGAGAGGTGCTGGTACAGCAGCGGCGCGCCGCCCTCGCCGGCCTCGTAGAAGACGCCGTCGAAGCGGCGGTCGATCTCGAGCATCGCCAGCGCCGCGATCATGATCGGGCCGACAACGAGCAGCAGGTACGAGATCACCGCTCCGGAAAACGAGAACAACGGCATCCGGCGCCAGGCGATTCCGGGGGCGCGCATCCGGCGGATGGTCGCGATCATGTTGATCGCGAAGCAGACGAACCCGGCGACGGCGAGCGCCGTGCCGGCGATCCAGGCGTCGGCGCCGTTCGACGGCGAGTAGGCGAGCGTCGACAGCGGCGCCAGCGCCGCACTCCCGGTCTCGGGCACCGTGTAGAGGAAGCTCGCGTAGATCGTCACGCCGCCGGCGAGATAGAGCCAGTAGGAGAGCTGGTTGAGCCGCGGCAGCGCGACGCCGCGCGCGCCGAGCTGCAACGGCACCACGTAGGCGATCAGCCCGAGCAGCAGCGGGATGCAGGCGAGGACCACGAAGCTGACCGGCGCGACGCTCATCAGCCGGTTGAAGATCTCCGGGTTGACCAGCGAGTTCTCGGGGACGATCAGCTGCACCCGCATGAGCGCGAACTCGGTCGCGGCGAGCGCGAGGAAGACGAGCGAGGTCGCGATATACAGGAGGCCGACCGCCTTGTGGTCGGCGCTCGTCGCACGCTCGATCCACGCCTGGCGCGGCTTTTCCACCTCGCGGGTGACGATCTCGGGCCGGGCCGGGGCGATCGTCGGCGGCGTCATGGCGCTGCCTGCCCCGTCTCCTGGACGCTTGCGACCGTCCCCTGTGCCTCGGTCAGATCCTTCTTCAGCTGCTCGATGTACTGCTGGTACTCGGGCACCGTCACCACTCGTACCCAGGCGCGCATCTCCGGGAAGCTCGTCCCGGAAAAGATCGTCGAGCGTCCCGAGTAGCGACCGACCTCGTCGGCCTTGAACCAGGTCTGCACGACGTCACCGGGCACCGCCTGGACCTGGCCGCCGAGCGAGGGGACCCACCAGCTGTGAAGGACGTCGATCGCGTTGATGTTGAGGACGACCGCGGTGTCCTCCGGGACCACCAGCTCGCCGTAGCTGAAGGTTCTGCGACCGGGCGTCCCGCCGGGGTACTCGAACCGCCACAGCCATTGCTGGGCGATCGCGTCGATCTCCAGCGGTGCCGTCTCGCCCGGCTCGGAGCCGGAGATCGGCTCGCCGCTGGTCGCCGACTCCTGGCCCTCGAGGGCGGCGGGGGCCGGCAGGTCGCTGACTCCGACCTGTGCCGTCTGCGAGGCGCCGAGCCCGTTCGGCCCGCTGGGCTCCACCGAGCGCACGTCCGCGGTCTGGACGACGCCGAACACGAACAACGCGAGCGCGAGGGCGGTGAGGGCGGCGATCGCCGGGCGCAGCGCGCCGCGGCCGGCGGCGAAGCGCGCCGGCTCGCGTCCGCGGCGCTCGCGGAAGCGGACCACCGCCACGATCATCGCCGCGTTGATGGCGATGATCAGCGCGACGACGATCGCGATCACCACCCAATAGGTGGAGTTGATCGTCTCGGCGTTCGGGGAATGCGGCTCCTCGGGGCCGAGCTGGATCGCGCACGCCGGCGTCGCGGCCCAGGCGAACGCGAGCACGGAGGCGAGGGCGAGCAGGATCGTCCGGCGGCTCAAGGCGGCGCCATTCTAATCGTGGCCGGACGACGAGCGCCCAGCGCCGGCCGGCGGCCCGGTATCGGCGGCGCCGGCGGGTGCCCGATCGCGACATATACTCGCCCGCCTTGCGTTCGCTCGGCCTTCAGCGCCGCCGGTCATCGTCCGGGCTGCGGGCGCTGGTGCGCGCGACCGCGGGCGCGGCGCTCGTAGCGGCGGTGGCGGCGCCGGTGGCGCGCCGCCGCCGGCGGATCCCGGACGCGGTGACGACCGCCTCGGTGATCGCCGGCCCATTGGCGCTCGCGGTGCTGTGGCCCCGGTCGCGGAAGCGCGACGTGGCGCTGTTCGCACTCCAGATGTGGGGATTCACGATGGCGCACGAGATTCCCTACGACGACCCCGAGGCGCTGCGGCGGCGCCTGCGCGTCCGCTATCCGATCGTCTGCGATCGGCTGATCGGCGGCGGCGAGCTTCCGAGCGTGCGCCTGCAGCGCGCCCTCTCACGCCCCGGGCAGGTAACCAACCTCGATCGGGTGCTGTCGATCGTGCACTGGATCTGGTTCATGGAGCCCCACGCAGCGTTGCTGCTGGTCCAGGCCCACGACTTCGATCGCTTTCCGCGCGCCGCGCGCCAGCTCGCCGCCACCTACGACCTCGGCTGCGCTATCTACTTCGCGGTCCCGACCGCCCCGCCGTGGTGGTCGGCCGAGCAGGGCTACATCGAGGCACCCGTCGAGCCCGTCCCACGCGAGGTCGCGGCCGAGGACGCCCCGCGGGTCCGCAGGATCATGGTCGACGCCGGCGAACAGCTCTGGCGCCGAGCCTGGGGCCCTCTCTACGACGCGTTCAACGGCAACCCTTGGGCGGCGATGCCGTCGCTTCATTTCGCCACCTCGCTGATGGCCGCGATCCATCTTTCGGGCGTCGGTCGCGTTCCGGCCGCCCTCGGATGGGGTTACGCCGGGACGCTCGGCTTCGCGCTCGTCTACCTCGGTGAGCACTACGTCACCGACCTGATCGCGGGTGCCGCGCTTGTCGTCCTCGTCCGTCGCGGGGAGCCGGTCGCCGAGCCGCTGGTCGAGGCAGTCAACGGGGTCCTGCGGCGGCTCGAGCGCGTCGCCGCCTAGACCCGGGCCCGGAGGCACCGGCAGGTTTGTCAGGATAGACACGCATGTCTCGTTCGGCTTCGAACGATGGGGGGCACGCAGGGGCGCCCGATCCCGGCCTGATCGAACCCGAAGGCGTCGGGCTCGATTCGGCGCTCGCGGCGGAGGACGTCGCCGAGGAGCCACGATTCTTCGAGGACCGGAAGCGACTCGCGCAGACGGGCGTCATCGTCCTGCTGCTCGTCGTCGGGATCTACTTCCTGTTCCCGAAGCTGGTCGAGGACGAGGACGCGACCACGAAGCTGAGCCAGGCCGAGACGGTTTGGGTCGTGGTCGCACTGCTGTTCTCGCTCGCCATGTTCGGCGCCTACGTGGCGCTGTTTCGGGGCGTCGTCGGCGAGCGGGTCAGGCTGCGGTGGAAGGACTCCTACGACATCACGATGGCGGGCCTGGCGGCGACACGGCTGTTCTCGGCCGGGGGTGCTGGGGGGATCGTGCTCACCTACTGGGCCCTGCGCAAGGCCGGCATGCCGCGGAAGGAGACCGCATCCCGGATGGTGGCCTTCCTCGTCCTCGTCTACGCCGTCTACATGATCACGCTCCTGGTCGACGGGGTCCTGCTGCGCAGCGGGGTGTTCGCGGGCGCGGCTCCGCCCGGATTGACGATCGTCCCCGCGGCGTTCGCCGGCGGCGTGATCTTGGTCTTCCTGCTGATGGCGATGGTCCCGAGCGACCTCGAGCACCGCCTGTCCACCGCCTCGCGGGAGAACCTCTGGGGCCGAACCGTCCGTCGCCTGGCCGCGGTTCCGGCGACCGCGGCGACAGGAACCAGGGAGGCGATCGCGTTCATGCGCGAACCGTCTCAGGGGGGGCTGGCGGTGATCGGCGCGATCGGGTTCTGGGCGGCGCAGATCGGCATCCTCTGGGCTTCGTTCAAGGCCTTCGACATCGAGGTGCCGCTCGCGGTCGTGATTCAGGGCTTCTTCGTCGGCATGTTCGCCAACCTGATCCCGCTGCCGGGTGGCGTCGGCGGGGTCGACGCCGGGCTGCTCGGCACCTTCGCCCTGTTCGGCGTCCACGGCCCGATCTTCGCCGCGGTGCTCGTCTATCGCGTGTTCGCGTTCTGGCTTCCGATCCCGCCGGGGGTGGTGGCGTTCATGCAACTGCGGGGCACGGTTCGCCGCTGGGAGCTGGAGCGAAGCGGGGCTCCGGTCGGCGGCGAGATCGCCGGATCGCGCCCCGGCGACGCCATTACTTCAGAAAGTAAAGCTTGATAAGCTGGAGATCGGAGAAGACGTGTCCGAGATGAGCGATTCGCAGACCGAGAGCCTGATCATCGTCGGCGGCGGGCCCGCCGGCTACACCGCCGCCCTTTACGCAGCCCGCGCGAACCTCGAGCCAGTGGTGATCGAGGGCTTCCAGTGGGGCGGGCAGCTCCAGAACACGACCGACGTCGAGAACTACCCGGGCTTCCCCGAGGGGGTCATGGGCCCGGAGATGATGAACCAGTTCCGCGCCCAGGCCGAGCGGTTCGGCGCGCGGTTCGTCACCGACGATGCCGACCGGGTCGAGCTCACCGACGGTGGCCTGCAGCGAGCCTTCGTCGGCGACCGGGAGTACGAGGCCAAGGCGCTGATCCTGGCGATGGGCGCCGAGCCGCGGCGGCTCGGCATCCCCGGCGAGCTCGAGCTCTCCGGCAAGGGCGTCTCGACCTGCGGCGTCTGCGACGGCGCCTTCTTCAAGGGCGAGGACGTCGCCGTGATCGGCGGTGGTGACTCCGCGATGGAGGACGCGATCTTCATCTCGAAGTACGCCGACAGGCTGACGTCGATTCACCGGCGCGACGAGTATCGGGCGTCGAAGATCATGCGCGACCGGGCCGGCGACCAACCGAACATCGAGTTCAAGACGCCGTTCGTCCCCGAGGAGTTCCTCGCCGGCGACGACGGCAAGATCCGCGCGATCCGCCTGCGCAACGCCGAGAGCGGCGAGATCGAGGAGCTCGAGGTCGGGGGCGCGTTCGTCGCCATCGGCCACATCCCGCGCTCCGAGCTGGTCGCCGATCAGGTGAACACCGACGAGGAGGGCTACGTGCTCACCGAGGGGCGGTCGACGCGCACGAACCTCGCCGGTGTGCTCGCCGTCGGTGACCTCGTCGACCGCACCTACCGGCAGGCGGTGACCGCCGCCGGGACCGGGTGCATGGGCGCTCTCGACGCCGAGTGGTATCTGCGTGACACGCCACCGTCGCCGGAGGCGCACTGGCTTGCCGGCGGTGAGCCGGTCGAGGTGGCGCCACAGCTGTCGGAGTCCTGAGCGCTCGGCGGCGGCCGAGCCCGCTTATCGGCGCGATCAGCAACGCTGATGGCCGCGCGACCGCGCGCGACCTAACCTGACTAGCGGTGGACCGCCGCGCGTGGACATCGTTGCTCGTTCTCGCCGGGATCTGGGGCGCGAGCTACCTGCTGATCAAAATCGGCGTCCGCGATCTGTCTCCGTTCATGGTCGCCTGGATGCGGATCGCGCTCGCCGCCGCCGTGCTCGTCCCGCTCGCGGCCCGACGCGGCGTGCTGCGGGCGGCGCGCGCCGCCGGAGCCGGCTGGCTCGCGCTCCTGGCCGCAACCCAGGTGGCGGGCCCGTTCGTGCTCATCTCGGCGGCCGAGCAGCACATCTCCTCCGGGCTCGCCGGGGTGCTGGTCGCCTCGGCTCCCTTGTTCACGGCGTTGATCGCGATCCGCGTCGACCACGAGGAGCGCTCGCAAGGATCGCGGCTCGTCGGGATCGTGCTCGGGATCGCCGGGGTCGCCGTGCTGCTCGGGGTCGACCTGAGCGGCGACGGCGAGCAACTGCTCGGCGGGTTCGCGGTGCTCGGCGCCGGCCTCGGCTACGCGGTCGGGGGATTTCTCGCCAAGCGCCGTCTCGGCTCGGCGGCACCGCTGGGGATGGCGGCCTGGGTGACCGTCGCCGCGACGGTGATCACGTTCCCGGGCGCGGTCGCCTCGGTGCCCTCCGACGCACCCGGCGTCGGCCCGCTGGCCGCGGTCGCGGCGCTCGGCGTCCTCGGCACCGGGATCGCGTTCGCGATCTTCTACGACCTGATCGGCAGCGTCGGTCCGGCGCGGACCCTGATCGTCACCTACCTCGCGCCCGGGTTCGCGATCTTCTACGGCGCGATCTTCCTCGATGAGGCGATCACCGCGTCGACCCTGGCCGGACTGACGCTGATCCTCGGCGGCTCGTATCTCGCCGCCGGCCGGGTCTCGGCGGCGCAGGAGCCCGGCGCGGCAGGAGAAGCCGCGGTCGCGGCGAAGGCGACCTGAGCTCTCGTTCACGAACTCGATTGGAACCCGAACGGGGGCGACCCGGACGGCAGCGGCAACGTCACCTTGCGCGTCAACCGCGCGAAGGCGCGCGTCTGTTACGTGCTCACCTACCGGAAGCCTCGGGCCACGTCACCGGCGCGCACATCCACAAGGGCGCGGAGGGTGAGATCGCGCGTCCGATCATCACCCTGTTCGAGGGCGACCACGCGAGCCCCGTGCAGGGCTGCGTCCACGACCTCAAGAAGCGCCTGCTCAAGCGCCTGAAGCGAAAGCCAGAGGCCCATTACGTCGACATCGACACGTCCAAGTACGAGGACGGCGCCGTTCGCGGGCAGCTCGAGCGCTCGAGCGCGCCCGGGCCCGGCGGTGGCGCCTCGAATCGGGGGCGCCACCGCCGTCCCGTCCTCGAACGGTCGGCTCCGCCTCGCTCCGCGCTTCACCGCCGCGCCGGCGGGCGCGGCTGGTCATCCACTGCGGCCAGGCGCCGCAGGTACGGCGCCGGCCGGTAACGCTCCTCCCCGAGCTCCTCGCTGAGCGAGGCGAGCATGGCGACGACGCGCGCCGGCCCGATCTTCCGCCAGCCACTCGAACGGCCCCGCGGGATGGTTGAAGCCGAGTCGCAGCGCGGTGTCGATGTCGCCGGGGGTACCGACGCCCTCCCCGACCGCGAAGCAGGCCTCGTTTACGAGCTGGCAGACGATCCGGCCGAGGACCAAACCCGGGGCGTCGCCCGGCGTGCATTCGACGTGCTTGCCGAGGGCCGCGAAGTAGCGCCCGGCGGCGCTCAGCGCCTCGGGGTCCGAGCCGGGAAGCGCCGCGATCTCGACCACCGTCGCGCGCTCGAGGTCCGGAAGCGCGACCCAGCGGACGGCGCGCTCGAGCTCCGGGTCGCGCTCGAGATGGTCGGGACCCGAGAGGTGGCTCGGGTCCTCGGGGCGATGGGGTCCGTCGTCGTAGCGATACCAGCCGCGACCGGTCTTGCGACCGAGACGACCGGCTGCGACCATCCGCTCCTGAAGCGGGTGCGGCCGCCAGCGCGGCTCGCCAAAGCTCTGCTCGTAGAACGACCTCGCGACGCTGAGGTTGACGTCGATCCCGATCAGGTCCATGAGCTCGAACGGCCCCATCCGGTAGCCGCCGCCGATCCGCACGATGCGGTCGATCTGGTCGGGCTCGGCGACCCGCTCGCCATAGAGCCGTAGCGCCTCGAGGCTGAACGGGCGCGCGGCCCGGTTGGCGAGAAAGCCGATCCCGTCCGCGGCGCGCACGGGCGTGCGTCCCATCCGCTCGGCGACCTCGGTCGCCGCCGCCAGCGCCGCCTCGCCGCTGGCGTCGCCCGCGACGACCTCGACCAGGCGCATCAGCGCGGGCGGGTTGAAGAAGTGCATGCCGCAGATCCGTTCCGGGCGCTCGGCGGCCGCGGCGATCGCGGTCACCGAGAGCGACGAGGTGTTGGTGGCCAGCACGGCATCCGCGGCGCACGAGTCCTCGAGGCGCGCGAACAGCTCGCGCTTCAGCTCGAGCCGCTCCGGCGCCGCCTCGATCACCAGGTCGCAGCCGCCCAGGTTCTCGAGCTCGGCCGCCGGCCGGACCCGCGCCGCCGCGGCCTCGGCTTCGGCCTCGGTCCAGCGGCCCCGGTGCATGCCTCGCTCGAGGTCGGCGCGCAGCCGCTCGACGCCGCGCTCCAGCGCCCCCGGGTCGGGATCGTGGAGAAGGGTCTCATAGCCTCCGAGGCAGGCGAGCTGGGCGATCCCGGCGCCCATCGTCCCCGCGCCGGCCACTCCTATGCGCTCGATCACGGGCGGTTCGCGGGGTCGGGCGGGGGTGGCTCGTCGTCCCAGAGCTCGACCGCGTCGCGGCGGAAGTAGACGTCGTGGAAGCCCTCGCCCGGAGCACCCGGCGGCCGGCCGAAGGCGCTGATCTTGCCCGACTCCGGGCGGACGACGACCTCGGGCGCGTTCATCTCGCTGACGATCAGGATCCGCACGGGCGCCTCGCCACGGTTGACGACCTGGTGCGCGCCGGCCTCGCCGGTTCCAAACGACACCACCTCGCCCTCGGCGAGCGGGCGCTCGCCCTCGAGCGGTCCGCAGGGCGGGCTCGCCGGCGAGCACGATCAGCAGCTCCTCGTTGCCGAGGTGGTAGTGGAGCGGGAACGCGGCGCAGCCCGGCTCGAGCTCGAACAGGCTCGCGCCGAGGTGCTCGGCCCCCGCCTGGCGACCGAGCCGGGCGCGGCGACCGCGGAACCCCTCGCGTTCGCTGGCGTCTCGAACTCGGGCTCGAACAGGTTCGCGCTCATTCGCCTTGCTCGCCGTCCCAGTAGTCGACCGCGTCGTCGGCGACGAAGTTGAGCCGGATGTCGTCGTTCGGCGATCGAGCTCCGACCTTGTTGGAGTCCGGATAGACGACGACCTCCGGCATGTGCATCTCGCTGACGATCAGGAAACGGACCGTCTCGTCGCTGCGGTTGGCGACCTGGTGGACCCCGCGCCGGCCACGCGGAAAGGCGACTACATCGCCTTCGCTGAGCTCGCGCCATCCGTCCGCGGCTCGCAGGCTCGGGGTGCCGCGGAGCACGATCAGCAGCTCCTCGTTGCCCGCGTGCCAGTGGTAGGGGCATTCGCCTGGCCGGGATCGAGCTCGTAGAGGCTCGCCCCGAGGCGCTCGGCGCCGGCCTGCCGCCCGATCCAGGCGTCGCGGTAGGTGTAGCCCGCGCGGTCGCGAGCATCGTCGAACTCGGGCGCGAATACGTTCGGCCGGCTCATCGACCGCGATAATCCGGCCGCCGCTTCTCGAGGAACGCCTGCATGCCCTCGACCCGGTCCTCGGTCGCCATCGCGAGCTCATAGAGGCGGCGTTCCTGCTCGAGGCCGGCGGCGAGCGCCGTCTCCTCGGCGACGAGCACCGCCTGCTTGGCGAGCCTCGCCGCCAACGGCGGGCGCGAGGCGATCCGCCGGGCGAGCTCGAGCGCGGTCTCGAGCCAGTCACGCTTGCCGGCGACGAGGTTGACGATCCCCATCCGGTGCGCCTCGCCGGCATCGAAGCGACGCCCCGTGAGCACCAGCTCCATCGCCCGCTGCTTGCCGATCGTCCGCGCGAGACGCTGCGTGCCGCCCCCGCCCGGGATGATCCCGAGCGTGATCTCCGGTTGCCCGAACTCCGCCGTCTCCGAGGCGACGATCATGTCGCAGATCAGCGCCAGCTCGCAGCCGCCGCCCAGGGCCCAGCCGGAGACCGCGGCGAGAAGCGGTGTCCTGCACTCGGCGATCCGACGCCAGAACCCGGCGGCGGGGTGGAACATCGCCTCGTGGAACTCGCGCTCGGCGAGCGCGCCGATGTCGGCGCCGGCCGCGAACGCCTCATCGGAGCCCGCGATCACGATGCAGCGGATCTCCGGATCGGCGTCGAAGCGCTCGATCGCGGTCGCGAGCGCGTCCATCAGGTCCGGGGAGAGGGCGTTGCGCGCCTCGGGTCGATTGAGGCGGCAGAGGGCGACGCGATCGTCGCTGGTGGCCTCGACCAGCGCCGACATCACCGTCCGGCGGGCCGCTTGCTCATGACGCCGGCACCATCGCGTTGATCCCGGTCGCGGCGCGCCCGATGATCAGCTTCTGGATCTGCGAGGTGCCCTCGTACAGGGTGGTGACCCGTGCGTCGCGCAGGTATCGCTCGACGGGGTAGTCGTCGACGTAGCCCGAGCCCCCGTGAACCTGGATCGCGAGGTTCGCGCACTCGACCGCCGACTCGGTCGCGTAGAGCTTCGCGACCGACGTCTCGACGGTCGAGGGCCTGCGGGCGTCCTTGAGCGCTCCGGCGCGGCGGACGAGCATCCGCGCCGCGTCACGGCGGACGATCATGTCGGCGATCATCTCCTGGACGAGCTGGAAGCGGGCCAGCGGGACGCCGAACTGTTGGCGTTCCTTGGCGTAGGAAACCGACGCCTGCACGCACCCCTCGCAGATCCCAACGCAGCCGGAGGCGACCGAGTAGCGTCCGGAGTCGAGCGCCGACATCGCGACCTTGAACCCGTCGCCGACCTCACCCATCAACGCGTCGTCGCCGACCTCGACCGCGTCGAGGGAGATCTCGGCGGTGTCGGAGGCCCGCAGCCCGAGCTTGCCGTGGATCTCCCGGGTGTCGAAGCCGGGACTCTCGGTCGGGACCAAGAAGCAGGCGAGGCCGCGGTGCTTCTGCGGCGGGTCGGTCTGGGCGAAGATCAGCGCAACCTCGGCGACGTTGCCGAGCGAGATCCACATCTTCTGACCCGAGATTCGCCAGCCGCCCTCGATCTTCTCGGCGCGAGTGCGCAGGTTGGCGGCGTCCGAACCGGTGTCGGGCTCGGTGAGCCCGAAGCATCCGAACGCCTCGCCGGCGCAGAGCCGCGGAAGCCAGCGCCGCTTCTGCGCCTCCGAGCCCCAGCGCTCGATCGAGCCGCAGACGAGCGAGGTCTGCACCGAGACCACCGTGCGCATCGCGGAGTCGCCGCGGCCGACCTCCTCGACGATCAGGCCGTAGCCGAGGTAGTCGAGCGCCGCGGCCGCCGTACTGCTCGGCGACCGGCGCCCCGAGGTAGCCCATGTCTCCAAGCCTGCGCGCGAGCTGCGCGTCGAACCTCTCTGCCCGGTCGGAGTCCCGCGCGCGCGGGATGACCTCGTTGTCGACGAACTCTCGCGCCGTCTCGACGATCAGCCGCTGCTCGTCGGTGAGGTCGACCATGCTCAGCGCACCTGCGCCGGCAGCTCCGCGGTCAGTCTGCGGTCGAAGCCCTGCTGCGCCTCCAGCGTCCGTCGACCCGGCGCCGGGAGCTCGCGGCCGTCGATCGCCGAAACCGGCTGGACCTCGCGCGTGGTCGAGGCGAGGAACGCCTCGTGGGCGCCGAGCAGGTCGGCGAGCTCGAACTCTCCCTCCTCGACGTGCAGCTCGGAGATCACCTTCGAGCGGGTGATCGATTCGAGGATCCCCGTGGAGAGCGCAGGGGTGCGCAGCGGCCCCTCCGCGGAGACCCAGAACACGGCCGAGGTCGGCGCCTCGAGCACGACGCCGTCCGGGCGCACGAGGATCGCCTCGTCGGCGCCCCGGGCGACCGCGAGCCGCGTCGCCTGCATGTTCGCGGCGTAGGACAGCGACTTGACGCCGGTCAGGATGACGCTCGGCGCGTAGGCGACGGTCGCCAGTCGAACCGCGACGCCGCGCGGCGGCAGCTTCTCGGTGAGCAGGATCCGGCGACCGCCGCGGGTGAGCACGATCCGGAGCTGGCCGTCGTCGTCGCCGTGGCGCTCGAGCAGCGCGGCGATCTCGGGCTCGAGCGACGCTCGCTCGACCGGCAGCTCGATCGCCGCCGCGGAGCGCTCGAGGCGATCGAGATGCTCGGCGAGCGCGAACGGGTGTCCGCCGTAGAGGCGGACGACCTCGAAGACGCCGTCGCCGCGGTAGAGGCCGTCGTCCGGGAGCGCGACCACGGACTTCGCGGTGGGGGCGATCGTGCCGTCGACGGAGGCCAGCTCGAGCATCGCCACGAGGCTATCCGAGCGCCGCGACTCGCGGCCCGTCGGCGCTCTGGGGAGCGCCGACGCGTTCGACCCGCTGCTCGCCGCGCGACCCGGAAGCTAGGCGCCGAGCCGCTCGATCACGGTCGCGAGCCCCTGGCCGACGCCGACGCAGAGCGCCGCCACGCCGTAGCGATCGCCGCGCCGACGAAGCTCCCAGACGAGCGTGGTCATCAGCCGGGCGCCGGAGCACCCGAGCGGATGGCCGAGCGCGATCGCGCCGCCGTTGACATTGAGCCGCTCCTCGTCGATTCCGAGCTCGCGCGAGCAGGCGAGCACCTGCGCGGCGAAGGCCTCGTTGATCTCGATCAGGTCGATCTCGTCGAGCTCGAGGCCCGCGGTGGCGACCGCTTTGCGGATCGCGGGGACCGGGCCGAGGCCCATGAACGCCGGATCGACGCCGGCGACCCCGGTCGCGACCACCCGGGCCAGCGGCTCGGCGCCGAGCTGGTTCGCCTTGCGCTCCGACGCGAGCACGACGCAGGCGGCGCCGTCGTTGAGCGTCGAGGCGTTGCCGGCGGTGACGCTGCCGCCCTCTCTGAACACCGGCCTCAGCTTGGCGAGCTGCTCGAGTGAGGTGTCGGCACGGGGGCCCTCGTCCGCCTCCAGCAGCAGCGTCTCCCCGCGCTGGCCGGCCGGCACCTCGAGCGCGACGAGCTGTTCGGCGAATCGCCCCTCGGCCTCGGCGGCCACGGCGCGCTGGTGGCTGCGCAGCGCGAAGGCGTCCTGATCGGAGCGGCTGACCGCGTAGCGCCGGGCGACGTTCTCGGCCGTCTCTCCCATCGCCTCGGTCGAGTAACGCTCGGCCATCCGCGGGTTGATCAAGCGCCACCCCAGCGCCGTGTCGTAGATCGTCTGCTCGCCGCGCGGCAGCGGCCGCGCCGGCTTCATCATCACCCACGGGGCCCGGCTCATCGACTCCGAGCCGCCGGCGATATAGAGGTCGGCCTCGCCAAGGCGCAGGGCGCGGGACGCCTGATTGACGGCCTCGAGGCCTGAGGCGCAGAGGCGGTTCACGGTGACGCCGGGGACCTCGACCGGAAGCCCGGCGAGCAGCGACGCCATCCGGGCGACGTCGCGGTTGTCCTCTCCCGCCTGGTTGGCGGCGCCCCAGAAGACGTCGGCGACCTCCGCGGGATCGATCCCGGTGCGCTCGATCGCGGCGGCGATCGTGTGGGCGGCGAGGTCGTCGGGCCGGACGCCGGCGAGGGCTCCGCCGAACCTGCCCATCGGCGTGCGGACCGCGTCGATGATCAGGGCCTCTGGCATCGGCGCGGCATCTTAGGGAGGCGCAGCCGGTGGCCGAGCGCCAGCAACGGCGTATCGTGGTCGCGTGGACTTCGTCCTGCTCACGCTGGCAATGGTCGGGTTCATCGTCCTCTGCCTCGTCCTGCTCGCTCGCGCCTATCCGGGCAGCGGCGCCGACCTGGTCGACTGGAGGCCGACGCGCTCGCACGAGGTGGAGGCCCAGCTCGAGGTCGACGACGTGCAGCAGATGCTCGACGCCCAGAACGAGTACCGGCGCCGGCGTGGCGCATCCGAGCTCACCGAGGCGGACGCGCGGGCGATGGCGCGCGAGGACGAGGCGGTGCGCGAGCGCGCCCGCGGCGGTGCCGAGCGGCGGCTCAACGGACTCGAGGACGAGCTCGGTGCCTAGCGCGTGGCGCGGGCGCTGATCGTCGGATGCGGCTGTCGAGGTCGCGAGCTCGGCGCCCTGCTCCGCGAACGAGGCTGGCAGGTGCGCGGCACGACCCGTGACCCGGCGCGAGCCGCGGCGATCGAGGCCGCCGGGATCGAGGCGGCGATCGCCGATCCGGATCGGGTGATCACGATCGTCGAGCAGGTCGAGGGTGTGGCGCTGATCTTCTGGCTGCTCGGCACGGCGCGCGGGGATCGGGAGGTCCTGGACGCGATCCACGGCCCGCGCCTCGCCCGCCTGCTCGAGGAGATCGTCGACACCCCGGTGCGCGGCATCGTCTACGAGGCCGCGGGCTCGGTGCCGCCGCGGTTCCTCGAGCGGGGGAGGCGCGCGGTCGCCGAGGCGGCGGAGACGTGGCGGGTTCGCGAGGCGATCGTCGCCGCGGACCCGAGCGACCGCACCGTCTGGTCGCAGGCGATGCTCTCGGCGGCGGAGCGGGTGCTCGCCGCCTGAGCGATCGTCACTGGAGCGGCTTCGGGGGCTTTTGGGGCGCGCCGTCCTGCGCCCACGGCGCCTGGTTCTCGACCTTGGTGGGCGCCTTGTCGAGCTCGTCGGCAAGCAGCTTGAGCCCGAACGCCGCGCCGAGCACGACCGCGACGACGATCCCCCAGAGCGTCGCCTGGCGGGCGAGGCTCGGGCTGTAGCGCCCACCGACCACGCCGCGACGCTTGTCGAGCCCCATGGCGTCCGTCGACGACTGGTTCCCGCGCGCCAGCCGCTCCTCGGGCGGCTCCCTGTCGATCACGGTGTTCGGCCCGACCGAAGGCGCGGCGGTGCCGCTGATGTCCTCCTCACCCATCCCGCTCGCACCTTAACCGGAAGCCGGAGCCGTTTCCACCGGCAACCGTCGGCCGCCCACCCGAGCGGGCCCAAAGCGAAACAAGTAAACTCCGATCAAGATTTGCTAGTTAAGGAGGAAGCGCAGTGTCCGAGTACGCGAACGACGTTCTCGTCTCGACCGATTGGGTCGCCGAGCACCTCGACGACGACTCGATTCGGATCGTCGAGGTCGATGAGAACCCGGCGCTCTACGCGGAGTCGCACATCCCGGGGGCGATCGGCTTCGACTGGCGAGAGGATCTGCAGGACCAGGTGAAACGCGACTTCCTCGGCCCGGAGGCTTTCGGCGAGCTGATGGGCAGCCGCGGGATCTCCAACGATCACACCGTCGTGCTCTACGGCGATCGCAACAACTGGTTCGCCGCCTACACCTTCTGGTACTTCCGCTACTACGGACACGACAACGTGAAGCTGATCAACGGCCCGCGCGACAAGTGGGTCGCCGAGGGACGCGAGACCTCGACCGAGGTGCCTAGCCATCCGGCCGCGACCTTCGACGCGAGCGAGGCCGATCCCGCGATCCGTGCGAAGCGCGACGAGGTGCTCGCCGCACTCGACTCCGACACCAGTCTCGTCGACGTCCGCAGCCCGCAGGAGTACTCGGGTGAATTGATCGCGATGGCCGGATACGAGCAGGAGGGTGCGCAGCGCGCCGGCCACATCCCGGGCGCCGCGTCGGTGCCGTGGGCGAAGGCCGTCAACGAGGATGGGACCTTCCGCCCCGCCGACGAGCTACGCGAGATCTACTCGGAGGCCGGGGTGGTCGAGGGCGGCAAGCCGATCATCGCCTACTGCCGGATCGGCGAGCGCTCCGCCCACACCTGGTTCGTCCTCCACGAGCTGCTCGGCGAGGGCAGCGTCAAGAACTACGACGGCTCGTGGACGGAGTGGGGGAACCTCGTCGACGTCCCGATCGAGAAGGACGTCTAGGCGCCCGCAGTCGCCGGCTCAGGCGGCGAGCGACGTCTCGAGCCGCAGCAGCAGCTCGCCGAGGATGCGCGCGGTGGCGCCCCAGATCAGGTGCTCGCCGACGACGTAGGTCGGGGTCCGGATAGGGATGCCGCGCCGGATCAGCCTCCGCATCGCGAACCCCTTCCGCAGCTCGGCGACCCGGAAGACGAGAACCGTCTCGACCTCGGACGGATTCGGCTCGAAGCGCAGCTGCTCGCCGATCAGCCCGACGAACGGGAAGACCTTGTAGTCGGTGACGAAGGTCCCGATCGGCGGCAACGCCCCGACCAGCTCGACGTCGCTGCCGGCGAGTCCGATCTCCTCCTCGGTCTCGCGCAGCGCCGTGCTCAGCAGGTCCTCGTCGCGCCGGTCGCGTCGGCCCCCGGGGAACGAGATCTCGCCGGCGTGCCGGGGAAGGTCGGCGCGCCGCTGGGTGAACACGAGGCCGGGATCGTCGGGGTGGCCGAACATAGGCACGAGTACCGCGGCCTCGATCCGTCCATGGGCCTCCATCGACTGCGCCTCCTCGGGCCGCAGCAGGGCGGCGCGGAGGGCATCGACCTCGGTCATCGATCAGATGATGACCTGCACGGTCCCGCCGTCGACCGACCACGCCGACCCGGCGACGTAGGAGGCCCGCTCCGAGCACAAGAAGACGATCGCCGCGGCGATCTCGGCCACCTGGGCGAGTCTGCCGATCGGCCGCATTCGCCCGACCGCGCGCAGCGCGTGTTCGCGCGTTTCGCCGCCGCCGGCGCGCGACTGGTCGAGCAGGCCACCCTCGTCCATCCACAGCTCAGACTCAGTGGGCCCGGGACAGATCGCGTTGACCAGCACGCCGTGACTCGCGTAGCGGTCGGCGAACAGGCGCGAGAGCGAGAGCTCGCCCGCCTTCGCGACCGAGTACTCGGGCATCTGCGCCGATGGCCGCTTCCCGGAGCTCGACGAGACGTTGACGACCCGGCCCCATTGGCGCTCGACCATCCCGGGGACCGCGGCGCGCATCGCCCTCAGGGGGGCCATGACGTTGAGCTCCCAGGCTGCGTACCAGTCGGCCTCGGGGACGTCGTCGAGGTCACGGCGCTGCGAGGCGCCCGCGTTGTTGACGAGGACATCGAGCTTGCCGAACCGCTCCGCGGCGGCGGAGACGAGGCGGTCCCCGGCGTCGACAGCGGTGACGTCCAGCGCCAGCACGGCGACCTCGCCGCCTTTAGTGGCGGCCTCGCGGCACTCGCCTGCCGCCGCGGCGAGCGCCTCGGCCCGACGGGCGACGAGCAGCACCGAGGCGCCCTCGGCGCAGAGCTGCTTCGCGGTCTCGCGGCCGATCCCGCGGCTCGCGCCGGTCACCGCGCACCCCTTGCCCGAGAGCCCGAGGTCCATGGGCGCCTCAGCCGCTCTCGATCCGGTCGGTGATCATGATCGGCGTCTCACCGGCCAGGGCGCGGTGCACGGGGCACCTCCCGGCGATCACGAGCAAGCGGCTGCGCTGCTCGTCGTCGAGGGGCCCGGGGATGCGGAGGGTGACGGCGAGCTCCGCGATCGAGCTGGCGGCGCCGTAGGTGAGGTCGACATAGACCTCGACCGTCCCCAGCTCCCATCCCTTGCGGTCGGCGTACATCTCGCAGGTGATCGCGGTGCAGGCCGCCAGCGCCGCGGCCACCGCGCGGATCGGCGCCGGCCCGACGTCGTCCCCGCCCCTGTCGGCGGGCTCGTCGAAGACCAGCGCGTGGCCGCCCTCGATCTCGACGTCGTGGGTGTAGCCCGAGCGCCGGCGGGCGACGATCCTCACGCTCGGCATCTCATCGGCGGTCACTTCGGCTGCTCACGCTCGCGGCCGGCGAACAGGGCCGGATCGTCGACGTCGGCGAACCGGGCCATTGCGTAGGCGGCGTCGGAGGCGCGATTGAGGAAGCGCAGCACCTCGGTCGAGGCGAGGCCGTCGCCGGTCGCGAGCGCCACCGTGCGGCGCTCGGCGCGGCGCAGCACGGTACGGGCGACGTCGAGCTGGGCGGAGAGCTGCGTGCCGCCGGGAATCACGAACTTCGGCGGTAGGTCGACGCGCTCCATGTAGCGGTCGATCAGCGACTCGAGCTCGGCGGTCATCGCCGGCGTCACTCGGCTGACGCCATCGACCAGCCGCTCGCTCGCCTCGGGAGCCGTCGCGAGCTCGGCGCCGGCGATGAAGAGGTCGTCCTCGAGGCGCAGGATGTCGGCAGCCAGCTCGCCGTCGTCGCGGCCGCAGAGCGAACGCGCCACCCCGAGCGCCGAGCCGGCCTCGTCGAGCGCGCCGTAGGCCTCGGTGCGAGCGTCCGACTTCGCCACCCGGCCGCCGTACCAGAGCGAGGTCGTCCCGTCATCGCCCTTCTTGGTGTAGATCCGGGTCACCTGCCCGACCCTAGCGCGGCGCCTGGCTGAGCGGGTTGAAGACCAGCCCGGTGAGCAGCTTGGGGAAGAAGAAGGTCGACTTCGGAGGCATCGTCTCCCCGGCGTCGGCGACCGCGCGCACCTGCTCGACTGGCGTCGGGCGCATCAGGAAGGCGGCGTCCGCGCCCTCGTCCAGCGAGGCGAGCGCCTGTTCGGCCGACGCCGTGTAGGCGATCCCGCGCTTGGCCTCGACGTCGGCCTCGCTCATCGCGAGTGCTCCGCGCAGGACCAGTGCCTCGAGGATCGCGGCGTCGAGCGCGCGGTAGGCGCGCGACGTGCCCGGTATCGCGCGCTCGAGCGCCGCGGGGTTCTCGAGCCGGAGGCGAAAGCCGCGCTTGAAATGCGCGTCGATGTACCCGAACACGCCGATGCCCTCCTCCCCCGCGGGGTCGAGCCGCTCGACCGGCACCTCTTCGAGCTCGAAGTGCTCGCGCAGGGTCGCGGCGAGGCGCTGCCGTGAGGCCGAGTCGCCGAGGTTCGTGAGCAGCCGGTGATAGCCGAACACGGTCAGCCCGGGTCTTGGAGTGAGACCAGCGCCATCAGCGTGTAGCGGTGAGGGCCGTCACCGCCGATCGCGTCGGCGTATGTGCGCGCGGTCTCGTAGCGGTGGTGACCGTCGGCGATCAGCAGCTCGGAGCTCGGCGAGCTCGGCGGCGACGGCCCTGTGGGCCTCGGCGTCGCCGATCCGCCACACCCGGTGCAGCGTCGCCTCGTCGTCGCTGACCTCCACCCAAGGCTTCGAGCGCGTGAAGCCCTCGACGTGGCGCCAGGCGTCGCCGGGGTGCAGCGAGAAGATCGGCGAGAGGTTGTGGCGTGTGGCCTCGGTGAGCTTCAGCCGGTCTTGCTTCGGCCCCGGCTGGGTGCGCTCGTGCGGCCGCACCAGCCCGGCGCCGTACGGCGTGATCCGGACCCGGCAGAGCAGCCCGCGGCGGGTGCGGCGCGAGCCGTCCGGCGCCGTGTACTCCTGGGTCAGCGCCCACAAGGCCGGGTCGCGGTCGGCGCTCAGGATGCCCCGCAGCGTCCACTCCTCGAGCGTCTCGGCCGCGTGCTCGTAGCGATCGCGGCCGTCGGGTGCCTCGGGTAGGTCGAGCTCGACGACGTTGAACGGCGAGCGGGCGAGGAGCTCGCGGCGGCGCCCGGCGTCGATCACGTCGTAGGGCGGTGCGACGACGTCGGCAAGCGACGGGATCGCGGCGAGGTTGTAGTGCAGGGCGTTGAGCGGGCGGACCTCGGCCATCGGGGTCGCGCAGACTATCCGGCGAGGTCGTCGTGGACGCTCGCCGAGTCGGCGGGCCCGCCTGTGGCCGATCAGCGCGCCGGCTCCACCGCGCCGCGCTTCGGCGAGTGCGAGCCGCGCAGCGGCAGTCGGGGTGCCCGGATTCGAACCGGGGATCTCACGCCCCCAAAGCGTGCGCGATACCAGGCTTCGCTACACCCCGTGTCGCCCGAGTCTAACTTGGGCGTCCTGTGGTAAAGAAGGCCGGTCAAGCGAACGGAGGACGAGATGGACCTGAAGAGACTCGGACAGCGGGCCAAGGATCTGGTCGACAAGCGCGGCGGGACGGAAAGCCTGAAGGAGGACGCGGCCGAGCTGAAGGAGATCGCGGGGGGTCAGGGGAGCCTGGGCGACAAGGCGAAGGCGGCGGTCACCGCGATCAAGACACCGGGCGAGGGCGAGGCGGCCGGCGGCTCCGCCCCGCAGGCGGCACCTCCACCGGCTGACGCGAGCGAGCCGGAACGCGAGCGCGCGCAGGAGAAGGTCGAGCGCGAGGGGCGCGGCAAGCACGCCGGCGGCCATGGTCACGGCGGACGACGGGGGCGCCGACGTGAGGGCCGCGGTGCAGGAGGCGGCGACGCCTCGGTCTAAGCTCAGCGCTCGGCCCCTGTAGCTCAGCCTGGATAGAGCGGCGGACTTCTAATCCGCAGGTCGCAGGTTCGAATCCTGCCGGGGGCGCTACAAAAGCCCTGCAAATCGCCGCTTTCGATTTGTGTCGATCACGAACTTGGCCCCAAACTTGGCCCCAAGGCGGGTGACTCACGGCGCGCGCCAGCCAGGAATCGCGATTTGACGACTCAGCGGGCACTCGACAAGGAAGGGAGGCACCGAGGTTGGGCCGTGAGCACGAGATCAGGGTGAGGGTCGATGACGACGAGCTCGCCGTGCTCGATGAGATGCGAAACGGCGTCTCACGCGCTGCGTTCGTGCGCTCACTGATTCGCCGACCGCCAGACATCAGCGGTGGCATCGCGACGAAGGAAGAGGCGCTCGCGATTTTGTCGAGCCAAATCGCAATTTCCTCGCCGTCGCCGACGCCGAAGGGCTGTCCCGCGGGGCGCGGCCGCGAAGCCGAGCATCAGCATCGCGGGCGGCCGGGTCGCCCAGTCGCGCACCCGCAAAGCGACGCGGTCGCCGGTGACGAAATAAGTGAGGGCCGCCTGCGTCTCCCCTTGATTTTGTCGCCCGGAGTGAGATGGTTGGGACTCCCACGGCGGTCGCCGACTTGCCGACCAGCCCATAACGGACTCGCCGACGCGCTTGGCTTCCGCCCCCAGATGAAGGAGCGGTGGATCATGAAGAAGATCTTTTGCCTGCTGGCCGTTCTGGCGATCACGGCCATAGCGGCGGCCCCGGCCCAAGCGGCCAAACACAGCATCGACTCGAGCGTCAAGATCGCGGATCTGGAGACGACGGGCTCTCCGCCGGCCTCGGGAACCGTTGACTACGCCGGGACCATCAAGGGCGCGCTCGGCTCGGGCGCGGTCGTTGGCCAGAACATCTTCGGGCCGCTTCCGCAATTTCACGGCCCGGTCCGCGCCTTCTATGCGAAGGGCACGCTGAAGGGCAGCTTGGAGGGCACCGGCGTCCTTAACGCCGACGGCAGCGTCAGCTTCGATGGAACTGGTGAGATCACCAAGGGCACCGGCAAGTACAAGGGCGCCAGGGGCAAGTTCACCTTCGTCGGGTCCGAGCCCTCCGTCGGGGCGAACGTTCAGAGCTTCGAGATAACGGGGACGGTCAAGTACTAAGCACATAGCGACCATATGAGCCTGGCCGGGCGCCGCTAGGCCCGCGGCTGGTGGCTGCTTCATGCAGAACCGCGGGCCACCGCTCATCCTACGCCGCCCGCTGCGCGTCGCAGTCCCCGATTGGGTGCGGCCCGCCGCAGCGGGGCAACGGAGTAGGTCCGGATCGGCGCCGAGACCTTGACATGGCCCCTACGGGCTGTCACGACCATCGCTCCGCGCGACTGAACGTTGGTCGGCAAGCCGCCCTGCCGTGGTGAGGTTCAACACGGCAGGGATGGCCGAGACCGCGAACGTCAATGCGCGACGCCGAAGCGGCAACTGCTGATAGGCAGCAGCGGTAGCTGCGGCGTCGAAAGCGTCAGCGAGACCAGCTGCGATCTGCCAGGGGCGCCCCGGACAGTTCGCTGCGCATCGCCAGCAGGGTCCCGGCGCCCAACAGCGCGTCACGGGCGCCGAAGGCACGGATGAAGAGCTGCGCTCCGGCGCCGTGGGCGTCCTCGCCGAAATTGGCCCCAAGCAGCGCGTCCAACAAGTCGTCGGAAGGCGTCAGCCGACCGTGATTGTCGCCCGTTGCCGTCGGTTGCTGCCAGTAGCGGCGGACTTCTAATCCGCAGGTCGCAGGTTCGAATCCTGCCGGGGGCGCTCGCGAAAGGCCCTCACAACGGCGGGTTTTCGTTTTCGGTGACGGCGGGCGGCCGGCAGGGTGGCAACCAAAGTGGCAACCACCCGCCAGCCGGGCGCCTTAGCAGGTGTAGACCACGACTCTGTTTGAGACCGTGTCTCCGGGGGTCGTGTAATCGAGGGCCGTCGTCGGGAATACGGTGGCCCCTCCGTCTGGCGAGTAGACGTAGCCGTCGTATCTCGTGACGTTCACGTACTGCTCACACTTGAACGCGTCACGGTTGAGATTCTTCACGGCCTTTGAAAGCCGGGTCAGGGTGCGATTTACGCAGCCAATCGTCCGACACTTGACTCGCTTCGCCTGAAGCAGGCGATCGTTGACCTTGGCGAGTGACTTGCTCATTGGACGCAGGTCCTCCGCTGTTGGCTTTGACGGCGCCCGCCGCTCTTGACTGCCGGCGACCGCGACGGTCGTTCCACCGAGTACGAGTGTGGCGACAATCGCGACGATGATTCGCTTCCGCATCCGCTCCTCCTTGAATTGGACGTTATGACCACGCCATCCTCTACTCGCGCCACGGGCCGGTCAAGAAGGCGAACGAGCGCTTGCATGAGCGGGGCGACTTCGCTCGCGGCGCTCGCCCTCGTGGATCACCGAGAGCGCCAGGGAGGCCGACGCTGGGCTCGACGATGAAGGCGGTTTGTTCCTACGCGCGGCCGGGCCGGGCCTGCGTCTCGCGGAGGCGCGCCACCAGGGTCTCGAGCATCGACCAGGCGAGCTCTCCGTGCGCCTCGACGAGCGGTCGGAAAACCCAGGGAGTCATCCCGTGACAGCGAAGCTCAGTCACGGCTTCGACCGTCGCCGACCGCGGCCCGCCGTCGATCAGCGCCATCTCCCCAAACCAGTCGCCCGGACCGAGGCTGCCAATCTCCTCCCCGTCGACGGTGACCTTCGCCTCTCCGGACTCGATCAAGAAGAAGCCGATGCCGTCGCGCCCCTGAACCGCCGCGTGCTGACCCGCCTCGAACGTCCGCGCCTGCAGACTCTTCGCGAGGCGCTTGAGCTCCTTGTCGGACATCGCCGCGAACAGTGGCACCCTGCGCATGGTGGTGATCACGTCGGTGCTCATCGCGTCGATCATAACCCGGTCGCGCCGCGCTCGCCGGTCGAGTGACCGGTCGGCCACTCTCGCAGCCGGGCGCGGCCCGAGCGCCGAGTGTCGAAGCCGGCTGCCCGAAATGCTGAGAGCCCGGCCAGCTGGGGCCGGGCTCTCCGAGAGTCACTCGATAACCGGGGTGACTCAGGTCTTGCGCTCGAGGTCGGCGACCTCCTCAGCCTTGCGATCAGCACGTTCTTGGGCGCGACCAAGCTCTTCCTTCTTCTCGCCCTTGCGCTCCTCGTCCCGGCCTTCGCGCCGCATCGACGCGTCGCCCTTGAGATCGCCTGCTACTTGCTTTGCCTTACCAGTGACCTTGTCTGTGATGCCCACGGGTACCTCCTGATCGGGGGTGCCTTTCGTGAATGGGGTACCCGCGGCCCGGACGCGGTAACGGCGGCTCGAAAAAGTGGTTTCCGGCCGGGGACGGTGGGTATTCGCACCGCCCGCTCCCCGAGGGTCGCGCGTGCCAGGCGCTAGATTTGGCCAGGCGCGGTGAGCGTAGCTCAGCTGGTAGAGCTCCTGGTTGTGGTCCAGGCGGTCGTGGGTTCGAGTCCCATCGCTCACCCCTCACGAACCCCCCGCTAACGCGGGGGTTTCGTGGTTCTCGGCTCGCGGCGAGCTCGCCGAGCGGGCACCAAACGGGCACCAATCCGCCGCCTGGCGGCTTTACAATTCCTAAAGCAGATCCGCCTTTGCCGTCCCGCTCCAAGCGAAGGAAGCCAACCCCCGGAAGGAGCAAAGACCTCTAAGAGGAGGCACCGGGATTGGCGCCAATCAGACACACGGCAGGCGAACAGCGGACCATCGTCGCGAGCTGGGTCCCGCGCACCCTCGCCGACGAGATCAAGCGCCACGCCGAGCGCGAGCGGCGCGGCTTTCCCCCGTGATCCGGCTCGCGGTCGAAGACCAACTGCGCGAGGCCGAGGAGCGCCGACCTTGAGCGCCTGGTCGATCAGGCTCCCGTATCGCGACCGCGGCCAACCGCTCGATCTTGATCTTGTCGACCTGGCGCCGACGCTCGACGATCCCGAGGAAGAGGTCGTCGCGCGTGACCTCCTCTGGAATGCGATGACCGATCCCGAGCTCGAGACGGTCGGCGACCTGCTCGACCGGGTCGAGTCGATGAGGCTGGACTGACACTCCCAGTCGTCAGGGTGAAGCGCTCGGCGCGTCGCCACGCTGCGCCACACGAGAGCGACCCGCCGGGGCGGGCCGCTCGTCAACGTTCAGTCAGATGGTTCGATCTACCTAAAGACCAGGAACCTCAGCGGAGGTGAGGTGCCGAAGTTCGCCAGCGCACCGCTCTGGTTGCAGATCTCGTAGGTGACCGTGTCAGCGGTCACGCGCGCCGTCAGGTTGATCTCATAGGTGGGCCAGCCGCTCGGCGGGGTCAGCACAACATGGTCGCCCGGCTGCACGCCGGGAGCCGGCGCGGAGACCGCGACGCAGCTGCTGTTCGTAAGGGCGCCGGGGCCGTTGAGGTCGCCCTCGCCCACAACTGTGTTGCCGCTGAGCGCTTGCGCGTTGGCCGCGGTATCGGCCGTCGTCGCATTGGTCGCGCTGTCGGCGGTCTTGGCCGTCTTGGCGCTGTCCGCCGTCTTGGCGCTGTCCGCCGTCTTGGCGCTGTTGACGTTGAGGCTCGACTCGCGGCTGTCGAGCACCTTGTTGGCCTGCTTCTTGGCGATCTTCTTCACCTTCGCTTTGGTGATCTTGTTGCTGATCGCGTCCGGTCCGGCGATCGCCGTACCGGCGATCGCGAAGATCAGCGCGATCGCGGCGACGATCAGCGCCGGCGATGGTCCGCGATGTGAACTGAGACGCATTCTGCCTCCCGTGTTGTGGCGGACGAGTCCCCCTGTCGCCCGTGTGCGGATTATGTCGCGATCACCCTCCACGATCGATACGGCGGTGTCAACCCGCGAATGAACTAACGGAACGGCCGGCAGCGCATGAGCCGCCGCCAACTATGACGGCGAGGACGCGCGGGTCTACGTTCACCGGCTTCGGCACCTAAGCGCTATCTACCGAGCGGCGGGCACGGGGTCGCCGACTTGGTAGCCAGCGCCGACAACTGCGAGGACCTCGGCTCGCGCCGCCGCCGCGGTGTCGGCATTGACTACGGCATCCCACCGCGAGCCGAATCGCCCCTCCGACGCGATCCCAGCCGCAGCGAGAAGACCGGGAATGCGGTCTGGGTCAGGACCGGTCACCGCAAACCGGGCACCGGAAGTCGCGAACCGCCCGCGCCTGAAGCGAGAGCTTTCGCTTGCGCTTGCTCATTCGGCGACGCGGTTCTATTGCCATGTATTGGTCCGCAGTCAAGGCGAGCCGTGCCGCTTCGCAAAAGGTTGACCACGCAAGCATGTACGCTGTCGACGACAGCCTGAGCCACCGCAGGCGCCCAGAAATGACCGGAAAGAGGCGCATATGCCAGCGGTGGCGACCAGGCCGGCCGAGACCGAGCTAAAGCCCGGGCATCCGCGGGCTCGACGAGCTCGCCGAGGCGGTCGGCCTCGATCTGGAGCAGCGAAGGCGGCGACCCCAGCCAGGGCACCGTAGGATTGCGACCGTGCCGTTCACGCTCAGGAACCTCAAGGAGGACCTGGAGGACGTCGGGTCCAGGTTCGACGGCGCGCCGGACCTGGAGTTCCGCTTGGCGACCGACGCGCTCGAGCTCGAGCAATCCGGCCTGGGCTACCAGCGCGTCCCGCCCGGCTATCGCTTTCCGTACGGCCACACGCACAAGACGCAGGAGGAGGTGTACGTGGTCCTGCGCGGGAGCGGGCGGATGAAGCTCGACGACGAGATCGTCGAGCTCAAGGAGTGGGACGCGGTGCGCGTCCCGCCCGGTACGTGGCGAGGCTACGAGGCCGGGCCCGACGGCCTCGAGATCGTCGTCATTGGCGCTCCCAATCTCGGCGAGGCTCGGCGTGAAGACGTCGAGGGCCAGCGCGACTGGTGGGCTGACTAGCGCCAGGTAGGTGAACATGAAGCGGAGAGACGTAAGTCACTCAGCCCGAGGGCAGTGCACGCTCCCGTTCTAGCCAGTACACCGGCAAGCCCCTGGATCGCTCGAAGGTCCGCAAGCGCTTCAAGGCGGCGGTCAAGGCTGCCGGTGTGCGCGACGTCCGCTTCCACGATCTCCGCCACGGGGCGGCTCGTGGACGACCGTTCGCGATCCCCGCCTTCGCTTCAGCCCGGCGGCATCTCGGCGAACTGCGGCGCGTCGTCGCCGATCTGGTGCCAGCTGGCCTTGTATGCGACCTGCTGGTGAAAGCTTGGCTCGAGGTCGAGGTCGGCCATCAGACCCGCGGCGACGAAGTACACCGCGCCGAGGTCGTCGAAGATGCTGGATCCGCAGTTGCTGCAGAAGTTGCGGGGTGCGAGCTCGCTCTCGTAGGTCTTGACCAAGTCTTCGCCCTTGGTGAACCTGAAGTTCTCCTTTGCCACGACCACGCCTGCAAGGCTCGAGCCCGTCCACCGCTGGCAGCGAGTGCAATGGCAGTAGCCCATTGCCTGGGGATCTCGAACCTCGTACTCCACTCCGCCGCACAAGCACGTTCCCTTGAGCGCTTCCGTCATCACGACCCCTTCTCGCGTCGGCGTTGTACGACCCGCGGCAACGCTACCACCGGACGGCCGACGCGGTGCGATCGATCCCCGACGGCTTCCCCCGCCGCGGCAGCTCGGTCTATTGCCTTGCAGGCACGGGGACGTCGGCTCTAGTGTCGGCCTGGGAGCCGAGGGCGGTGAAGATGAAACGCGCGAAGGACGTCTGCGTTGCCGATGTAGGCGCTGAACGCCAGGCCAATGGTCGGAAACTGAAGGAGGGACGGGATGCCGGAGCACGCAGTGGGAACCGAGGACGAGTGGCAGGCGGAGCGAGACAAGCTGCTGGCGGACGAGAAGCAGCTCACCCGGCGCAACGACGAGCTAACGAACAAGCGGCAGGACCTCCCATGGGTGCCCGTCGAAAAGGAGTACAGCTTCGAAACCGACGAGGGGACCAAGTCGCTGGCGGAGCTCTTCGATGGGCGCTCGCAGCTGCTCATCTATCACTTCATGTTCGGCCCGGCCTACGAGGCGGGCTGCCCGGTTTGTAGCTCGATCGCGGACAACCTCGATCCGAACGTGGTTCACCTTGGTGCTCGAGACGTGACGATGATGCTCGTCTCACGCGCGCCGCTCGAGCGGCTCCAGGCGTACAAGAAGCGGATGGGCTGGCACATCGACTGGGCCTCGGCGGGCGGCAGCGAGTTCAACCGTGACCTCGGCTTCACTCATACCGAGGAGGAGCTCAGGCCGTTCCTGGAGGGCGAGATTCCCGCGACCGTCAAGCAGATGGCGAAGGCATGCGGAACCGACCCGGCGGGCTATGTGTCCGAGTCGCCGGGCCTGAGCTCGTACACGCTCTCGGACGATGTCGTGTACCGCACCTACGTTACGACTGCGCGAGGACTCGAGCCGACCATGGGTTACTACTTCCTGCTGGACCGCACCCCGGTGGGGCGCAACGAGGGCGGCTCGCAGCCGCACTGGCTCCGGCGCCACGACGAGTACTAGGGGCTGCCGGCTAACCCGCTGCCGTCTTGGGTCGAGCTGGTCAAAGCGCATAGGATCGGCGCAAACCACAAAGGAGGTTTGAGAATGCGGATCCTCGAGCGACGTCCGTCGCCCGCACTGGCGATTTCGATCATCGCCCTGATCCTGGCGGTCGGAGGCGGCTATGCGATCGGTGCGGCGAAGATCGGGACCAGCGACATCGCCAAGCAGGCGGTGACGAACAAGAAGATCGCCAAGAAGACGATCAAGGCGAGCCGGGTCGCCGACAACACCCTCGGCGGCGACCAGATCAACGAGAGCAAGCTCGGCACGGTTCCCAAGGCGGATGCCGCGGACACCGCCAAGGCCGCGGACACCGCCGGGGTCGCTGGCACCGGTCGCTCGACGTTCAAGGACGGGGCGACCCAGATCACCGCTCCCTCCACGGGCACGGTCCTCAGCCTCGACGTCCCGAAGGGCAGCTATCTGTTCATCGCCAAGGGCGTGCTCGCCAAGGCGGGTAACACCCTGATCTCGTGCACCACGGCCGCGGGTGCCGACAGCGACACTTCGTTGTCGCACATCGACGCAAGCGCCAACGACACGATCGTGAACACGGTGGTGCACACATTCGACGCGGCCGGGGCCGCGGTGTTCCAGTGCAACAACCCAGCGGGCAACCCGCTGTTCGTCACCAACGCCAAGCTCACCGCGATTCCATTCGCGGAGCTGCAGAACACGGCGGCGCCATAACCAAATCGGGACTCGAACCGGCGACAGGGCCCGTCGGGCTGTGGCTCAGTCCGAGGGTCCACGTCTCGAGATTTCGGGAAGTCGCCGGTTCGAGTGCCACCAAGCGCGACAGTGCCTACCCTCGAAGACCGGCGGCTTGCAGCGACTTCTCGCGGCTGGAGAAGATCTCCAGCCGCACGACTCTGCCGGCGCGCATCCTCCAGACATGCGCTCCCTGCACGTCGACGTCGACCCCGCTCTCCTTGCCGCTGCCCGTGTATCGCACGAACGCCACGACGAACTCCCCGTTCGTGATGTACTCCTCGGCTTCGACCTGCCAGTCCCTCCACGAGCTGAGCCACCGCATCAACCGCTCGCTCCTCGGCTGGGGGTCCCGAGCGACTCCCCCAGGTCCGGGAACTCTTCGGACCATCCCCATTCCATGTCGCGGTCGTAGATGTCGAAGCGGGGGCGGAAGTTCCCTCGTCCCCATTCCTCATAGACCGTGTGAAGCGCCTCGACGTCCTTCTGCGACATGGCGTCTGCAGTATCCGCCCATCCGATCCCCGGGGAAGGATCGGGAGGTTGCTGTTCGGGAGCAGATCGCGCGATGCCCAGGTGGTCAATTAGACTCGAACCTGTACGCAGTGCGGATGCGCGCCGCTTGCTCCGCCGAAACGATTAGGGGGCATTCGATTCGTTCCAGGTCGAGAGAAGTGAGATCGGTGGTTCAACTGCGGCGAAAAGCGCTTGCGATCCCGCTCGCTGTCGTGGCCCTCGCGCTGCTGCCCGCCGGCGCATGGGGGGTCGCCGACGTGATCAAGAACTCAGGAAACTCCTTCGACCGCTCGACCTATTTCAGCGACCAGGGCGACCTGGTCCAGTTCCAGCACTCGGGGCAAGGCGCCCCGCACAACGTGCGGTCGACCCAGTCCTCGGGCGGGGGGCTTTTGTTCAGTAGCGACACGATTTCGACCGGGACGACACCGGTCGATGGCACGCAGGATCTGGCGCCGGGCACGTACCCCTTCGTCTGCACCATCCACCCGACGCAAATGAAGGCCGACCTGGTCGTGCGCGGGGCCCCGCCGGATGGGACCACGCCCCCGCCGGATGGCACCACGCCCCCGGTCACCGAACCCCCTTTGACCCTCGACCTCGCGGCAAAGAAGCAGGAGCTGAGAAAGAAGGTCAGGTTCTTCGCCACCGCTAGCGTGGCCTCGACCCTGGTGGCGAAGGGCAAGAAGATCAAGGAGACGACGGAGCAGCTCGCCGCGAACCAGAAGACCAAGGTCGAGGCAAGACTCAAGCCCAAGGCACGAAGGCAGCTCGAGGAGACGCTCGAGAAAACGGGCAAGGCCAAGGTCAAGGTCGAGGGCACGGCGACGACTCGGAGCGGCGCCACGGTCACCGATACGGTCACGGTGAAGTTGAAGGACTGAGCGCCGGGACTCGCGGGCCGCGCGCGAGGTCAGGTGATCAGGGAACCCGCGGGAGTCACGCAGATCAGATACCGCCTCGGCTGAGCGCCGAGCCCGGAGCCCCTGCTCAGCGCAGCCCGACCTCCTGGTTCGCGAACGGGACGAAATCGCGGCACGGCTCACCGCGCAGGCCGGGGCAGGGTGGCAGCCCTGTGGGCACCGAGATCCCCGGCACGACCGGCAGCAGCAGGCGCGACGGCATTTCGCGCGAGTGGGCGATCTTGACCAGCGCGGTGCCGGCCGGCTCGGTCTCCCCGAACGCCCACACCGGCTGGTCGCCGCCCGGGGCGGCGACGGTGACCCGGATCCGCGACCCGGCCCGGTAGACGTGACCCTGGTAGTAGAGCGGCACGGTCACCTTTGCCCAGCGGCCCTTCGGCAGCGGCGCCGCGTCGGACTCGCGCAGGCTGAGCACCGGCTCGAGAGGTGTGCTCTTCGCCGGGTCGAGCTTGCGAAGGCGGCTCCGCAGCCAGCCGTTCTGCACGAACGTCTCCTTGCCGTCCGGGCGCACCTCCGAGACGGTGACCTGGAGGTCGACGCTCGGCGCGGACGCACGGATCCAGGCCCGCAGCGCGCCGGCCCCGATCACTGTCGTGTCCCGGCCGAGCGGGGGGGTGAGGTAGGCGACCGCGCTGCCGGCAGGGCTCTGCGCCCAGTCGTAGTCGGGGGTCGCGGTCCAGAGGCCGCCCGCGCCCGCGCCGGTGTCGCCGGTGAAGCTGGTCGAGGGGCGGGCCGCCGGGTCCCAGACGAACGACTCGGCCCTCGCCTTGCCGGGCTTGGCGCCCGTGAGGGCGCCGCCGTTTGCCAGATACCAGGAGCGGGCGCGGGTCTTCGGCGCCGGGAAGCGCGAGAGCCCGGTTTCGAAGGCGGGCACAGGCGCCCCCGGGGTTGCGCTGCCGCCGCCGCTGTCGAACAGGATCCGGACCGTCGGCAGATCCTCGAACGCCGCCAGCGCGGAGCCGAAGTCCGGTTGCTGCTGGATCGGATCGTCGGGGAGTGTGACGCCGGGGACGCCCAGTGCCTCGCTCGAACACGGTCGGCGCGAAGGCCCTGGTGCCGGGCGGCAGGTCCGGCGCGCGCCCGGCGACGTAGAGCGAGAGGAAGTCGAACCAGCGGTTGAACGTCGCCGGGTCGAGGGAATCGCCGTGGGTGCCGTTGGTGAACGTGAACCACTTGCGCTTGGTGCCGGTGAAGTTCGCGGTCAGCGCCGGGCAGTGGGCTCCGGTCTGCTCGTCGGTCCACTGGCAGGCGAGAAAGACGGGAACCTCGATCCTGTCGACGAATGTGATCGGCGAGAGCGGATCGGCCACCCGGGGGCGGTAATAGTGGTTGCGCCGAGCCTTGGCGGTCTGGTCGACGGCCTCGGGGTGAAGCTCCTGGTTCGCCTTGCAGATCTGATCGCCGGCCTCGATCCTGTCCCACGCCCAGGCCTGTCCGGTGGTCGGCGAGGCCGGTTGCGCGTCCTCGTCCCGGTCCTCGGCCCACGGCAGGGTGAACCCCGTGTTGAGGATCCCGCCCGGGTAGAGCGTCGTCTGGGGGCTGTCGATCACCGACAGCGGCGAGATCGCCGACAGGCTCGGCGGCCGGGTGGCGGCGACGAAGAGCTGGCTGATCCCGCCGTAGGAGATGCCCATCATCCCGACCCGGTGGTTGAGCGCCCACGGCTGGCGGGCGACGGTCTCGACCACGTCGTAGCCGTCGAGCCCCTGGAGCGGCTCGAAGAAGTCGAACGCCCCTCCCGAGCAGCCGGTTCCCCGCATGTTGACGTCGACGACCGCGAACCCGAGCAGACCGGCGATCTGCGCGATCGAGGCCTCGCCGCCCGCCGGGTCGGCGTACCCGTACCCGGAGTACTCGACCAGGGTCGGATAGGGGCCCTGATCGGCGGGGCCGGGCAGGCTGACGTTGATCGCCAGCTTGGTGCCGTCGCGGGTCGCGAGGTAGCCGTAGCCGCCCGCGGGCAGGGACTGGTCGTAGATCCGCTCGTTGGGCGGCGCCGAGCGCCGCGAGAGGACCCGCACCGGCGCCGACCGTGCCCTCGCGCCGCCCCCCTGGCGGACCCGGTAGCCACCGGCGGGCTCGACGTGGCGGAAGACGATTCCGCCCAGCGAGCCGGCCTCCTTGATGTCGACCGTGGTGCCGCTGCGGTCGACGAGCTTCAGGCGCTCGCCGGGAGCGGCTCCGGTGACGTGGACCTGCTCGACGCTCCCGCGGGCGCTGAAGCTCGCCTGGGGTGCGGCGCCGGCCGCGGCCGCGCCCGGCGCGCAAGTGGCGGCAACGAGGAGTGCGCCGGCGACGACGCCTCGCGCCGCGCTGCCGGCGCGTCCGCGGATCCCCTTCATGCGCGGGCACTCTGTCAGATGCGGCGAGGCGGGGCCGGCGCCGACCGCGCCGCCGAGGCGAGCGCGTCGCCGAACGGCGACAATCACGGACGACGGCCGATGAGTGACGGCAAGTACCTGGCGATCTACCTCAACGACCACCTCGCGGCTGCGGTCGCAGGCGTGCAGCTCGCGCGGCGCGCGGCGCGCGCCAACCGCGACTCACCTTACGGCGAGCGGCTCGCCGAGCTCGCCGAGGAGATCAACGAGGACCGCCACTCGTTGCAGCGGTTGCTGAAGGGGCTCGAGATCGGTGGCGATCCGTTCAAGCTGCTGGCAGCCGTCGGCGCCGAGTGGGTGGGACGGCTGAAGCTGAACGGCGAGCTGCTTCGCTATTCCCCGCTGAGCCGGCTCGAGGAGCTCGAGGTGCTGCTGCTCGGCGTCGAGGGAAAGCTGGCGCTGTGGCGCGCACTGCGCGCGACGCTGGCCGACGACCCGCGTGCCGCCGGGGTCGATTTCGATCAGCTGCTCAAGCGGGCGACCTCCCAGCGCCAGAGGCTCAACCGGATGCGGATGCGCGCCGCAGCCGAGGCGCTGGCGGGCTGAGGCCCGCCGAGCGCCTATGCTCAAACCCGTGGAGGCGCTGCGCGACGCTCACGGACGCCAGATCACCGATCTGCGCGTCTCGGTCACCGACCGCTGCAACTTCCGCTGCCGCTATTGCATGCCGGCGGAGGGGATGCCGTGGCTCGACCGGCGCGATCTGCTCAGCTTCGAGGAGATCGAGCGGGTCGTCGGAGTGCTCGCCGGGCTCGGGGTGACCGACGTCCGGCTCACCGGAGGCGAGCCGCTCGCCCGGCGCGAGTTCCCGAAGCTGGTCGCGATGCTGAGGGAGATCGACGGTATCCGCGACCTCTCGGTGACCACCAACGGCTACCTGCTCGAGCGCGATGCCCGGGCGCTGGTCGACGCCGGGATCGACCGCGTCAACGTCTCGATCGACGCGCTGGCCCGTGACCGCTTCCATGAGGTGACCCGGCGCGACGCGCTGCCCCAGACGCTGCGCGGCCTGGAGGCGATCGCGGCCTTCGAGCGAGTTCGTCCGATCAAGGTGAACGCGGTCGCGATGCGCGACTTCACCGAGGACGAGGTCTTCCGCTTCTGCGAGCTGGCGCGCTCGACCGACTACCGGGTGCGGTTCATCGAGTTCATGCCGCTCGACGGCGACCGTGCCTGGACCCCCGACCAGGTGCTGACCGGTGCGGAGATCCGCGCCCTGATCGAGGCGCGCCACCCGCTCGAGCCGTTGCCGCGTGAGCCTCACGCGACGGCGCGCGTCTATCGGTTCGCGGACGGACCGGGAGAGATCGGGTTCATCAACCCCGTGTCCGAGCCCTTCTGCGCCGACTGCAACCGGATCCGGCTGACCGCCGAGGGTGAGCTGCGTACCTGCCTGTTCTCGGTCCATGAGACCGACCTTCGCGACCCGATGCGCGCCGGCGCCACCGACGAGGAGCTGGAGGGGATCATCCGCGACGCGGTGTGGCGAAAGGAGCTCAAGCACAGGGTCAACGAGCCGGGCTTCCGCCCGCCCCCGCGGACGATGAGCGCGATCGGTGGCTGAGCTCTAGACCGGCGGCCGGGCGATCAGGCGCGTCGCCGTCGCCTTGAAGGTGGCGGTCACGTTCGCGCCGGGTTCGAAGCCGAGCCGCTCCAGCGAGGCGCCGGTGACCTCGGCCGTAAATGGCTGCGGGGCCGCGAGCCCGACTCGGGCGCGGTTGCCGATCACCGTGATCGCGGTGATCGTCGCGCGCACATGGTTGAGCGCCGAGGTCCGGGTTCCCGTCCCGGCGGGCTCGAGGGCGATCTCCCACGGGAAGGCGGCGACGGCCACCGCGCCCGACGCCGGGTCGGTGCTGGTCACGCGCCCGCCGCCGTCCAGCTCGACCACGGTCAGGCCATCGGGCCCGACGTGCGCAACCCCGACCAACACGGAGGCGCCCGCGAAATCGGCGACGAATGCGCTGCCCGGCTTGGCGCTGAGCTCGGCTGCGGTTCCGCGCTGGACGACGCGGCCGCCGTCGACGACGGCGATCTCGTCGGCGAGCAGCGACGCCTCGGCGAAGTCGTGCGTGACCAGTAGGGTCGGAACATCCGCCCCGGCGACGGCCGCCGTCAGCTCGCGCCTCGCCGCGGATCGGGTGCTCGCGTCGAGCGCGGAGAGCGGTTCGTCGAGCAGCAGCGCCGAAGGCTCGCGCGCGAGCGCGCGCGCCAGCGCGACCCGCTGGCGCTCGCCGCCGGAGAGCTGGGCGGGGCGGGCATCGGCGAGGCCCGCGACCCCGAATCCGTCGAGCAACTCCAGCGCTCGGCGGCGGCGTGCCGCTCGGTTGGTCTCCGCCAGGCCGAAGGCCACGTTCCGCCATGCGCTCAGGTGCGGGAAGAGCGCGTAGCTCTGAAACAGGTAGCCGCAGCCCCTTGCCTCGGGCGGCTCGTCGATGCGATTCTCCGTGTCGAGCCAGACCCGGTCCGCGCACTGGACGCGGCCCCGCTCGGGCCGTAGCAGGCCCGCCACCGCCCGCAGCAGCGATGTCTTTCCGGCTCCCGATGGCCCCGCGAGCGCGAGGCAGCGGCCGGCGTCGACCTCGACCTCGATCGAGAGCTCGAGCTCGCGCAGACGGGTCTCGACCGCCGCGGCGAGCACCGCTACGGCTCCCCGAGCGGCCCGCCACCGAGAAGCGGCGTGCGCGCGAGTAGCTTCACCGATAGCAGCAGCGCGGCGGAGACCGCGACCAGGACCGCCGAGAGCGCGAGCGCGGCGGGGAAGTCGCGGTTGAACTCGGCGAAGATCGCGAGCGGCACCGTCTGGGTGATGCCCTGGAACGAGCCTGCGAACATCAGCGTCGCTCCGAACTCGCCCAGCGCGCGGCCCCAGGCGAGCGCCAGCCCGGCACCGATCCCGGGGCCAGCGCAGGGGATCGCGACCGTGGCGAAGGTGCGCGCCTCGCCCGCCCCGAGCGTCCTCGCGGCTTCGAGCAGATCCGGGTCGACGGCGGCGAACGCGGCCTGGGCCTGGCGCAAGTAGAAGGGCGCGGCGACGAAGGTGAGCGCGACGATCACCCCGGCGGTCTCGAGCACGAGCTCGATTCCGGCATCGTCGAGCCAGCCGCCGAAAACCCCCTTCGGGCCGAACGCGGCGAGCAGGGCGATGCCGGCGACGGCGGGGGGGAGGACGAGCGGCAGCTCGATCAGCGTCGTCAGCAGATCGTGCCCGCGGAACCGGCGCGTCGCGAGCAGATAGGCGGCCGGGGTGCCGACGACGACGATGATCACCACAGCGGCCAGCGTCGCTCGCAGGCTGAGCCAGAGCGCGTCGCGCGCGGCCGGCTCGCCGAGGCTGTCGATCAGCTCGCTCGGCGCCGTGTCGGCAAAGATCGCGACGATCGGCAAAGTGAGGAAGACGATCACGACGCAGAGGGCTGCCGTGAGCGCGAGAGCGAATCCGGATCGGCGTCTCACGGCGCCGGCGGTGTGAAGCCGGCCTCGCGCAGCGCTTGGGCACCGTCGCCGTCGAGCAGGCCGTTGATGAACCGGCGGGCGCCGTCCGGGTTCTGCGCTCCCTCGACGACCGCCGCGCCGTAGGCGACGTTCGGCTGCAGCCGATCCGGAAGCTCGATCGCCCGCAGCGAATCGCCGACCGCCGCGACGTCGGTGACGTAGACGAAGCCGGCGTCGACGGCCCCCTGGGCGAGCTTGCCGACGATGCCGGCGACGTCGGGCTCCTCGGAGCGGACGTTGAGGAGGATCGCCTCGCCGTCTGCCGCTGGAAGCCGGGAGAGAACCTCGCGGGTGTACTCGCCGACGGGCACACCGCGGTCGCCGATCGCGAGCGTCGTCCCCGGCGCCGAGAGATCGCCGAGCGAATCGATCGCCGAGTCGGCCGGAACAGCGAGCACGAGGCTGTTGGAGGCAAAGACGACCGGTTCGGAGACGAGGCCCTCCGCATGAAGCTGGTCGGGGAGGGCGGTGTTCGCGGCCGCGTACACGTCAGGCCGCACCCCTTGGCGGATCTGCGCGGCGAGATCGTCCGAGCCGGCGAACGAGACGCTTGCGTCGATGCCGGCTGCCTGCGTGTAGGCGGTGAAGGCCGGCTCGAGAGAGGCGGCCGCGGAGACGACGAGGCGCGCGCCGCCGCCCGCGCTCGAATCCTCGCCGCAGCCGGCGCCGGTGGCGACGGCGAGCGAGAGCGCCATTGCGGCGGCCGTCCGCGCCGGGCTCAAGCCCGACCTTCGCCGCCGCGCTCGACCATCACCGAGGTCGCCTTCACCGTCGCCGTGGCCGCGACGCCGGGAGCGAGGCCGAGCTCGTCGACCGCGTCGCGTGTGATCGCCGCGGTCACCAGGTGCGGGCCCGCCTCGATCTCGACCAGCGCCATCACGCCGTCGACCTCAACCGAACGGACCACGCCCGCGAACCGATTTCGGGCCGAAAGGCTGTCGCCGGTGCGGTGGCGCTCCGGGTGGGAGGCCAGTCGCTCGATCTCGCTCGCCGGCACGCGGCGACGATTGCGTTCGTCGCGGACCGTGCGAAGCTTCCCGGCGCGGTCCCAGCGCCGGAGCGTGTCGACGCTGACCCCCAGCGTGTGGGCCGCTTCGCCGAGCGAGAGATCCGACATCTACCCAAGCATTGCATAGGCACAGCCAGGAGAGAACCCATGAACGCACGTGAGTGGATCGACGCCTTCGCCGCCCAGCTCGGCACCGACTCGCCGAGCGCCGCGGAGGTCGAGCAGATACTCGACGTAGCCGCGGTCGCGGCGCACTCCTCCGAGCGGATCGCGGCGCCCGTGGCCTGCTGGATCGGCGGCAGCGCCGGCGCCTCGCTCGAGCGGATGAAGGCGGCCGCCGAGCGGATCGGCGGCGACCCCGGTGCCGGCGACGAGACCTGAGCCCGGCCGCCGATGAAGGTCGCCGAGCTCTGGCGTTACCCGGTCAAGGGCCTGCGGGGCGAGCGCCTCGAGCGCCTCGAGATCGCGCCCGACGGCATCCCGGGAGACCGCTCCGTGCAGGTCGTCGACGCGCGCGGGACGGTGACAGGGCGGCGCAAGCAGCGGATGATCGCGCTTCCGGCGACGCTCGGCGAGCACGGCGAGCCGCTGGTCGACGGCGCCCGCTGGGACTCCCGGGAGGCGGCGGCGTCGGTGCGCGCCGTCGCCGGCGAGAGCGCCCGCCTCGTCGCGGCGGACGGCGGCCACGAGTTCGACGCCGCGCCGATCCTCGTCGTCACGGATGGCGCTCTGGCGGCGCTCGGCTACGACCGCCGACGCTTTCGCCCCAACATCGTGGTCGAGGACGTCGACGGACTCGCGGAGCGCGCTTGGGTGCGGGGGCGCCTGCGGGTGGGGAAGGCGCGCCTGTTCGTCACCGAGCCCTGCGAGCGCTGCGTGATCACGACCATCGATCCGGACACGATCGAGGTCGACCTCGACGTCCTGCGCCGCGCCCGGATGGAGCTCGGCGGCAACATGGGCATCTACTGCAGCGTGCTCGAGCCGGGCGCAGTCGCCGTTGGCGATCCGGTCGAGCTTCTGTGAGAATCGCGATCGGCTGTCACAGCCATCCAATGGCCGCCTCCGAGAGGGTCACCTACTGCCGGATCTGCGAGCCGCTCTGCGGCATGGTCGCGACCGTCGACGACGGCGGGCTGGTCAAGGTCCGCCCGGATCCGGACCACCCGCTGTCCGCCGGCTTCGCGTGCCCGAAGGGGATCGCGATGACCGAGGTCCAGAACGATCCCGACCGCGTCGTTCATCCACTGCGCCGGCGTGAGGACGGCGGGTTGGAGCGGGTCGGCTGGGCGGAGGCGCTGGACGAGATCGGACGGCGGCTGGGCGCGATCGTCGAGGCGCGGGGCGGCGACGCGGTCGGCTGGTACATGGGCAACCCCGGGGCGTTCTCCTACTCGCACCCGCTCTGGGTGAAGGGCTTTCTCGACGCGCTCGGGTCGCCGCACTCCTACACCGCCTCCTCGCAGGACGTCTCGAACCGCTTCGCCGCCAGTCACTTCCTCTACGGCTCGCCGTTCCTGGTCCCGATTCCCGATCTCGCTCGGACCGACCTGCTGCTGGTGGTCGGGGCCAATCCGCTGGTCTCGCACGGCAGCGTCCTGTCGGCGCCGCGGATCAAGGACCGGCTCCACGCGATCGTCGAGCGCGGCGGACGCGTGGTCGTCGTCGATCCGCGGCGCTCGGAAACGGCGCGCGCCTTCGAGCACATCGCGATCGACCCCGACGGTGACGCCTGGCTGCTGCTCGCGATGCTCGAAGTGATCCTCGACGAAGGTCGGGAGGACGCTGATGCGATCGCGCGCCAGTCGACCGGGATCGACGCGCTTCGGGAGCTCGTCGCGGGCCACACGCCGGAGGCGACGGAGGCGCGCAGCGGCGTACCGGCCGAGCCGGTCCGCGCGCTCGCTCGCGACCTCGCGGCCGCCGAGCGCGCCGCGGTCTACGGGCGCACCGGTTCCTGCCTCGGGCGCAGCGGCACCTTGGTCGCGTTCCTGCTCGACGCGCTCAATGTCGTCACCGGCAACCTCGATCGCGAGGGAGGCGCGATGTTCGGCGATCCGCCTATCGACTTCTCCCGGATCGTGGACATCGTCGGGCTCGGGACCTACGGCAAGGTGCGCTCGCGGGTCGGCGGCCTGCCCGAGGTGCTCGGCTCGCTGCCGGCGTCGCTGATGGCCAAGGAGATCACCACCCCGGGCGAGGGCCAGATCCGGGCGATGTTCTTCTCGGCCGGCAACCCGGTGCTCTCGGTCCCCAACGGCGACGAGCTCGAGGCCGCGATCTCCGAGCTCGAGCTGTCGGTGGCGATCGATCTCTACGTCACCGACACCTCCCGCCATTGCGACTTCGTGCTGCCGGCGACCACCTTCTACGAGCGCGAGGACTTCCCGCTGCCGTTCCTGTCGCTGTTCTCGACTCCGTTCATCCAGATGACCGAGGCGGTGGTCGAGCCGCGCGGCGAGGCCCGGCAGGAGTGGGAGATCATCGAGGCGATCGCTGAGCGGATCGGGGTCGTGCCGTCGAGCTCCTGGCCGCTTCGCCAGCTCGGCCGGCTTAAGATCAAGCTCTCGCCGCGGCGCCTCGTCGACCTGCTGCTGAGGACGGGGCCGCAGGGCGACCTGTTCGGGCTGCGGCGCGGAGGGCTCTCGATCTCGACGCTGGAGCGAAGCCCGCACGGCATCGTGCTCGCCGAGCACCTGGCGGCGGACGTGCTCGGCAAGCAGATCCGCCATCGAGACAAGCGGGTCCGGCTCGGCGCGCCCGAGATCCGCGCCGAGGCGCGCCGGCTGGAGGCTTCGAACGGCCACGATCCAGACTTCCCGTTGCGCCTGATCGGGCTGCGAGAGCTGCGCTCGCACAACTCATGGATGCACAATTCGCCGCTGCTGATGCGCGGCGGGCGGACCCATGCCGCTCGAATCCACCCCGATGACGGCGAGGCGCTCGGCGTCGGCAACGGCGAGCGCTGCCGGATCGCCTCCGCACACGGGTCGATCGAGATCGAGGCGCTGCTCACCGACGAGGTCAAGCGCGGCACCGTCGCCGTCCCGCACGGCTGGGGTCACAGCGGCGGGTGGGCGGTGGCGACGGCGGCCGGGGGCGCGAACGTAAACGCGCTCGCCTCCTCGGAGCCCGACGACCTCGAGCGCCTCGCCGGGATGGCGCACCTGAACGGCATCCCGGTTCGGCTCGAGGCGGTTACGCCGGGCGCCACCCCCGCCCTCCCGCGGTGAGCGCCGACGCTCTCACGGAATACGGTGACTAGGTCGGCTCTGATCGGGTCACGCGACCGCCGAGGAGCCGCCGCCCCGGCCGCAGCCCGAGCGTGAAGCGGCCGGTGTGGCTCAGCAGCCGCTCGGCGGCGGCGAGGTCCTCGCGCGAGTTGACGTTGAAGAAGATTCGCTTCGGGTCGCCGAACCGCGCCACCAGCTCCTCCTCGATCACGTAGGGCTCGAGCGCCGCGACCGCCTCGCGCATAGCGGCTCCGGCCTCGAGCGCGCCGGCGAGCCGCCCGGTTACCGACGGCGAGTAGCGACCGAGCAGCGGCTCGAGCCGGCCACCGACCTCGCACACCGCGACCTCGTGCTCGAGCCGAGCCATCCAGGCGAGGAGCTTCGCCGGCACCAGCGGCATGTCACAGGCGATCGCCACCACGCCGCGGCCGGCGCTCGCGTTGAGCGCCGCGAGCAGCCCGGTCAACGGGTGCCGGGGCTCGCTCGGCTCGCTGAGCACCCGGCAGTCGAGCTTCGGGAGCGGTGAATCGGGCTTCGCGACGACGAGCGGCTCGAGCCCCGCCGAGCCGACGGTCGCGACGACGCGTGCGACGAGCGGTCGGCTGGCGAGCTCGGCGAGGGCCTTAGGGCCGCCCATGCGGCGGCTCTCGCCCCCGGCCAGCACCGCTCCCACAGTCACCGGTCGCTTCATCTGCGCAGTGTCGCATCGTTTGGGCCGGACTCGCCGATCGGCGCCTTGGTTGAGAATCACCGAACGTGGCGCGCCAGCTGATCGAGATCGAGGAGGCCCAGCGGCTGATCGCCGCGAGGGTCGAGGCGCCGGCCGCCGAGCCGGTGGCGCTCTCGGCCGCGCTCGGCAGGGTGCTGGCCGAGGACGTGACCAGCGCCGACGATGTGCCCGGCTTCGACAGCTCGGCGATGGACGGCTACGCCGTGCGGGCCGCCGACACGACGGGCGCGGGCCCCGCGCGGGCCGTGTCGCTGACGGTCGTCGGCGAGTCCCGCGCCGGGCACCCTGCCGAGCGCAGGCTCGGTCCGGGCGAGGCGGTCGCGATCTCGACCGGGGGGGTGGTCCCGGACGGGGCCGACGCCGTGGTCAGGGTCGAGGACACAGACGGCGGGCGCGGGCGGGTCGAGGTCCGCGCCGAGGTCGCGCCGGGGCGCGACGTTCGCCGGGCCGGCGACGACATCCACGCGGGCGAGACCGTGCTGCGCTCGGGCGCCGAGATCGGACCGGCGGAGGCCGGGGTGATTGCATCGGTCGGGCGCGCTGAGGTCGCCTGCGCGCGCCGCCCGCGGGTCAGCGTGCTGACCACCGGCGACGAGCTGCAGGAGCCCGGCGCACCCTTGGCGCCCGGGGCGATCCGCAACTCGAACGCCCACTCGGTGGCGGCGCTCGTCGAGCGCTCGGGTGCCGAGCTGGTCGAGGCGTCGATCGTCCGCGACGAGCGTTGGGCGACCGCCGCCGCGATCGAGCGCGCCCTCGCAGGCGACGTGGTCGTCGTCTGCGGCGGTGTCTCGGTCGGCGAGCACGACCACGTGCGTCCGGCGCTCGCGGCGCTCGGGGTCGAGCAGGTCTTCTGGGGCGTCGCCCTACGGCCGGGCAAGCCGACCTACTTCGGCGTCGCGCCGCAGCGACCAAAATCGAAGCGGACCACAAATGGCGGATCGCGGGGAGCGCTGGTGTTCGGGCTCCCCGGCAATCCGGTGTCGGCGATGGTCACCTTCCTGCTCTTCGCGCGGCCCGCCGTTCGGGCCCTGCTCGGCGCCGACGACGCCGGTGCGCCGCGAGCGACGGCGATCCTTGACGAGCCCTACGAGAAGGGTCGCGGCCGCGCGCATGTGGTCCGCTGCCGGCTCGAGTTGCGCGACGACGGCTGGCACGCTCGCCCGACCGGGGAGCAGAGCTCGCACGTGCTCACCTCGATGCTCGGCGCCGACGCGCTCGCGATCCTGCCCACCGACTCCGGCCCGGTCGCCGCCGGTGAGCGAATCGCGATCGAGCTGTTGCGCTGACCGATCGACCGGGGCGATCTACGATGGCCCGGATGGAGCGCGGAGCAACGGACGAGAAGCGAGGCCGTGAGGCGGAGCGTGATCCGGGTGTGATCGAGGTCGAGGTTCGCCTGTTCGCCATCTTCCGGGAGCGCGCCGGACGCGATCGGCTGACCCTCGAGCTGCCCGCGAAGGCGACGGTCGCCGATGCGCTCGCCGCGGCCGGCCGCGAGCCCGGACTGGGCCAGATCCTCGCCGCGATGCCGGTGCGGGCGGCGCTCAACCGCGAGTACGTGAACACCGACGCGGCGATCGCCGACGGCGACGAGCTCGCGCTGATCCCTCCGGTCAGCGGCGGCTCCGGCGCGCCGGCGGCTTCGGATGCGCGCCCCCACGTACGCGTCACCTCCGATCCGCTCGAGGTGGCCGAGGTGAGCGATCGCGTGCGCAGGCCCGGAGCCGGCGCGACGGTGGTCTTCTGCGGCACGACGCGGGACGTCGAGCGGCTCGAATACGAGGCCTACGTCGAGATGGCGACCGAGCGCATCGAGTCGATCCTCGCCGAGTGCGCCTCGCGGCACGGCCTCGAGGCGGCGGCCGGCGAGCACCGGATCGGATCGGTGCCGCTCTCCGAGCCGAGCGTGATCGTCGCGGTGTCGGCGGCGCACCGGGCCGCGGCGTTTGCGGGCGCCCGGGAGGCGATCGACCGGATCAAGGCCGAGGCCCCGATCTGGAAGGCGGAGGTGGAGGGCTCCGGTGAGCCGCGCTGGGTCGAGGGGAGCGAGCCGCCCACCGGCCGCGCTCGGCCCCGGCTCACCCACCTCGACGACGCCGGCAGCGCGCGGATGGTCGACGTCGGCGCGAAGCCGGAGACGCAGCGGCGCGCGACCGCGCGGGCCCGGGTGCGGATGTCGGCGCAGACGGCCGCGGCGCTCGCCGCGGGCGACGCCCCCAAGGGCGACGTGCTCGGCACAGCGCGGTTAGCCGGGATCGGCGCCGCGAAGCGGACCTGGGAGCTGATCCCGCTCGCCCACCCGCTGGCGCTCGATTTCGTCGACATCGAGGGCCGGGTCGACGCCGCCGCCGGACTGGTCGAGCTCTCCGCCGCGGCCGGGACGACCGGGCGCACCGGGGTCGAGATGGAGGCGATGACCGCGTGCGCGGTCGCCGCACTCACGGTCTATGACATGGTCAAGGGGCTCGAGCGGGGCGTCTCGATCGAGGCGATCGAGCTGGTCGCGAAGAGCGGCGGGCGCAGCGGGGAATGGAGGCGCGAGGCGTGATCGCCGGCCCAGAGGTCGGGCGATGAGCGCCGAGCGCGAGCTGCGCGCCGCGGTGATCACCGTCTCCACCTCGAGGGCTCGCGGCGACGGAGTCGACGAGGGCGGACCGGCGCTTGCCGCGTTCGCATCCGGGCTCGGCGCCCGGGTGGTGGGGACCGAGGTGATCGGCGACGAGCGCGAGCTGATCGAGGCCCGCCTCCGCCGCTGGTGTGACGAGGGGGGGTGCGAGCTCCTGCTGACCACCGGAGGGACCGGGTTCGGGCCCACCGACGTCACCCCAGAGGCGACCCGCGCGGTGATCGAGCGCGAGGCGCCCGGGCTCGCCGAGGCGATGCGCGCCGCTTCCCGCGAGCACACCAAGCACTGGATGCTCTCGCGCGCCATCGCCGGCATCCGCGGCCGCACGGTGATCGTCAACTTCCCCGGCAGCCCGCGCAGTATCGAGCAGGCGGGCGCGGCGATCGCCGGCGCCCTCCCGCACGCGCTGGCGCTGCTGCTCGGCCGCGACGAGGGCCACGGCTGACCAGTGGGAGCGGTCCGAGCGCGGCGCTCGTCGCCGAAATCGGGACACAGCGCGGCGGCCCTCTGCTATCAACGAGGAGGATGCGCACCGGCCGCTACTCGTTCCCGCACGTCACCTACGACCCCCCGAGCGACGTGCTCTACGCGCGGATCAACACCGCCGATGCGGCCTCGCGCGAACGCACCACGGAGGGCGACACCTGGACCTTCGACGAGGTCGGACGGCCGATCGGGATCATCGTCATCGAGCCGCGACAGCGCTTCGAGCGCGACGGCGCGGTCTACGTCACCCTGCCGACCGGCGAGCGCGAGCGCCTGCAGGGGATCGAGGCCGCGATGCGCGGCCCCGTCCCCTGAGCGGCGGCGCTACTTGACGCCCTTGAGGCAGGTGAGGTTCGAGGTGATCGTGAACGGGGCCCGGGTGGCCAGCGCCTGGTCGTCGAGGCCGATGAGCACGTGGTACTCCCTGGCGCTCTGTACGTAGCTGCCCTGCACGTTGACGTCGGTGCTCGACGGGAAGACTCCGCCGTCGATCACCTTCGCGCACCCGGTCAGCTTGACGTCGATGTACGGGCCGACGCCGCCGGCGGCTGGGTCCGCCGGGTTGATCTGGGCGGGCGTGGGGCTCCTCAAGTAGCGCACCTTCGGCTTCGAGCCGCGGCGCGCCAGCGCCGGCTGCGAGGCGCCGAGGTCGACGGTGACCGTCGCGTAGTCGGGGCGGCTCGGCGGCTCGGCGCCGCTGCCGAAGACGCTCGTCGCGACCGCCGCGGTGCTGCCGATCGCCGCGAGCGCGACGACGCCCGCGATCCACTTCTTGCGCATACGAGATACCTCCAGTCGGAGTTGCGATCCCCTTACGGGCAGTCTATGAACGCAACACGCGAGCGCATGGTTCCGCTCGCTCTCCCCTCACGGATGTCCGCTCCCCGACGTTTCACAGATCAGAAGTGACCGCGACCAAGGCAGCGAGGCCGGCGCGCGAACGTCAGCCTTTTCAGCGCTTCCTCGACGAGCACCGGCGTCCCGTGTTGGCGTTTCTGCGCGCGATGGTCGGGCCCGACGATGCCGACGACTGTTTTCAGGAGACCTTCATCTCAGCGCTACGCGCATACGAGGACATGGATGGGGCCCATCCCCGGGCGTGGGTGATGACGATCGCGCGCCGCAAGGCGATCGACCACCATCGTGCCCGTGCACGCCGGCCGGAGCCCCGGGCCGAGCTACCCGAGGCACCGGCGCGCCCGGCGGCGGGATCGGCGACCTCGACGGTCAGGTGTGGCGGGCCGTCGGCGGGCTCACGGACGCGCAGCGCACCGCCGTAGCGCTGCGCTACGCCGCCGACCTCCCGTACCGGGAGATCGCCGCGGCACTCGGCTGCAGCGAGCAGGCCGCCAGGCGCCGGGTAGCCGACGCGGTCGCGGCGCTGCGCAAGACGATCGACCGGGAGGAGGCGGAGCGATGAGCGCGGAGCGACCAAACGGAGAGCGAGGCGCGACGCGGGCGGTCGTCGATCGAGGGCTCGAGAGGACGATCGCCGACCTGCTCGCCGGCACGGAGCTGACCGACGAGGCGACAATGGCCGCGGAGCGCCTGCTGGAGCGCGCCGACCGCGAGGGCTTGATCGAGGTCGCGTACGCCGGCTTCGACTCCCCGCTCGGGGTCGGCCACGTCGCCGCGACCAGTCGCGGGATCGTCTCGGTGGGGCTCCCGAACCGGGATACGGACGAGTTCCTCGGCAAGCTCGCGGCGGAGATCTCGCCCCGCGTGATGGAGGCTCCCGCCCGGCTCGACGAGGCGCGCCGCGAGCTCGAGCAGTACTTCGCCGGCGATCGGCGCCGGTTCGATCTGCGCCTCGACTGGCAACTGGTGCCGGCGGGCTTCTACGGCAAGGTGCTGCACGCGACCGCGCGGCTTCCTTTCGGCGTCACCTCCACCTACGGCGAGATCGCCGAGCGGGCCGGGAACCCGCGCGCCTTCCGCGCCGCAGGCACCGCCCTCGGGATCAACCCGATCCCGATCGTCGTCCCCTGCCACCGTGTCCTGCGTGCCGGCGGCGTGCTCGGCGACTACGGCGGCGGGCCGGAGATGAAGGAGTTCCTGCTCAGGCTCGAGGGGGCGATCGCGTAGCCGTCGTACGAGCGCGCACCGCGGCTCGCCCGCTCCGAGTAGTCCATAATCACCCCATCAGCCACTTCGAAGGAGAGGTCCAAGCGCCATGGTCGTAGCCCTGATCGTGATCGGCGTCGTGCTGCTGGTCGGCCTGACGTTCGTCCTCGTCCGCAACTCGCTGATCGCTTCGCGCAACCGCGTCGACGAGGCCTGGTCGGGAATCGACGTCCAGCTCAAGCGCCGCCACGACCTGGTCCCGAACCTGGTCGAGACGGTCAAGGGCTACGCGCAGCATGAGCGCGAGACCTTCGAGAAGGTGACCCAGGCGCGGGCCGCCGCGATGCAGGCCGAGGGGCCGGCGCAGGCGAGCCAGGCCGAGGGCATGCTCACCCAGGCGCTCGGCGGCCTCAGGGTCGTCGCCGAGCAGTACCCGGAGCTGCGGGCGACGGAGAACTTCCAGCAGCTCTCCCGCAACCTGAGCGAGCTCGAGGACGAGATCCAGGCATCGCGCCGGATCTACAACTCCAACGTCCAGGCCTACAACACGAAGATCCAGGTCTTCCCGAACTCGGTGGTCGCCAACGCGGGCGGCTTCACGTCGCGCGAGTTCTTCGAGATCGAGGACGCCGCCGAGCGCGAGCCGGCCGAGGTCTCGTTCACGCAGCCGCCCGCGGCTCCGGCGCAGTAGCCGGGCCCACGGAGAAGCTCGACCGCGACCGGGCGGCGCGAAGGCGCCCCCTGGGTCGTGGCTGAAGGGAATCTTCGAAGGGCAGGAACGCCGCCCCGGAAGCGGAAAGCCGCGGGGTGATCGTCGATTGCGCCCATTACCGCGACGGCACCCGCCAGCACGAGGGCAAGCTCCCCCTCGAGGTCGCCACGAGCTGCGTCGTCGGCGATGGGGATTTCGTCTGGCTCGGACTGTTCGAGCCCACCGAGGCCGAGCTCCGCGACGTCGGTGAGCGGTTCGGGCTCCACGAGCTCGCGCTCGAGGACGCCTCCGAGGCCCATCAGCGTCCGAAGCTCGAGGACTACGACGACTCCTACTTCCTCGTCCTGCGCCCGGCGCGCTACGACGACGCCAAGGAGGAGGTCGAGTTCGGCGAGATCATGCTGTTCGTCTCCTCGCGCTACTTGATCGCCGTCCGCCTCGGCGAAGCGAGCCAGCTCGGTGGCGTGCGCAAGGGCCTCGAGCAGATGCCGGAGCTGCTGCGCCTCGGCCCGTCGGCGGCCGTCTGGGCGATCGTCGACCGGGTCGTCGACGATTACGAGCCGGTGGTCGCCGGGATCGACGACGACATCACCGAGGTCGAGACCGAGATCTTCGACGGCCACGCCGACTCGACCGAGCGGATCTACTTCCTGAAGCGTGAGGTGATCGAGTTCCACAACGCGACCGCGCCCCTGCTCGTGCCGCTGGAATCGCTCGAGCGCGGCGCCTTTCCCGGCATGGACGAGCAGCTTCGCCGCTACTTCCGCGACGTCGCCGACCACGCCCGCCACACCGACGACCAGGTGAGCGCGCAGCGCGAGCTGCTGACCTCGATCCTGCAGGCGAACGCGGCACTGCTCGGGGTGCGCCAGAACGAGGTCGTGCAGACGATCTCGGCTTGGGCGGCGATCATCGCCGTGCCAACCTTCCTGGCCTCGATCTGGGGCATGAACTTCACCCACATGCCGGAGCTCGACGAGCGCTGGGGCTACTGGGTCGCGCTCGCGATAATGGCCGCGGCGGTGGCCGGCCTGTACCGGTTCTTCCGCCACATCCACTGGCTCTGAGCAAACCGGCGCGGAGCGCGTCGAGGGGTCGGTGCGGCGGATCCGCGTAGGTACGCTGACGGGTCGTGGGCACGCTGATCGACGTCGTCGCGCCGCTGCTGCTGGTCGCGGTCGCCCTCGCCTACGCGAGCCGCATCAGGTCGCTCGCCGCGCGGGGCCGGTCGGTGGCAATCTGGCGCCAGATTTCCTTCGGCTCGGCGGTCGGCCTGCTGATCGTCGCGGACGTGCCGCCGCTGGCGGACGCCGCCGAGGAGCTGGTCGTCGCCCACATGGTCCAGCACCTGTTGATCGGCGACCTGGCCGGCCTGTTGATCGCCCTCGGGCTCACCGGGCCGATCCTCCAGCCGCTGCTCGCGCGGCGTCCGTTCTCGTGGCTGCGGGTGCTCGGCAACCCGCTGGTCGCGCTGCCGGCATGGGCGCTCAACCTCTACGTCTGGCACCTCTCCGTCCTCTACGACGGCGTGATCTCGAGCCCGGTGCTGCACCTCGCCCAGCACGCCTGCTTCCTCACCTTCGGGCTCGCCATGTGGCTGCCGCTGGTCGGGCCGCTGCCGAAGCCGGGGTGGTTCGGCGATGGCGCGATGCTCGTCTACGTCATCGTCGTCCGTTTGCTGGAGGCGGTGCTCGCCAACGTGCTGATCTGGTCGGGCTCGGTGCTCTACCCGGACTACGGCCCCGGCGAGGCGAAGTGGGAGATCGGCCCGCTCGCCGATCAGGGTGCGGCGGGCAACCTGATGATGATCTGGACCGGGGCCGTGACCCTCGGCCTGTTCACCTGGCTGTTCTTCCGCGCCGCCAACCGAAGCGCCGAGAAACAGGAGCTGATCGAGCTCGCCGAGGCGCACGGATTCGAGCTCGACCCCGCCCGCGCGGGCCGCGCGGTCGCCGCGGGCCAGGGCGAGCGGCTGCGCGAGCGGATCCTCGGCGATTAGACCCGGCATGGGCTCGCCCCGGTTCCTCTACCTGCTCGTATTCGTCGTCGGCACGGCAAGCCTCGGCGCCGAGATCGCGGCGGCGCGGCTGATGGCGCCGTTCTTCGGGGCCTCGACGATCGTCTGGGCGAACACGATCGCGGTCGTCCTCGTCGCGCTCTCGGCCGGATACTGGCTCGGAGGGCGCCTCGCCGACCGCCACCCCGACCTCCGCAGCCTCTGCCTCGCGGTGCTCGCCTCCGCGGTCCTGCTCGCCGTCGTCCCCTTCGTCGCTCGCCCCTTCCTCGATTTGTCAGTCGACGCGCTCGACGAGATCGACGCGGGGGCGTTCGTCGGCTCGCTGTTCGGGGTCCTGGCGCTGGTTGCGGTGCCGATCATCCTGCTCGGCACCTGCTCGCCCTGGGCGATCCGGCTCGCGGTCCCCGACGTCGAGCACTCCGGGAGGATCGCCGGGCGGCTCTACGCGCTCTCGACCGCCGGCTCGCTATGCGGGACGATGCTCGCGGCGCTGGCGCTGATCCCGTTTGCCGGCACGCAGCGGACCTTCCTCGCCTTCGCGTTCGCGCTGGCGCTGGTCGCCGCGATCGGGCTCGGCTGGCGGTTCGCCGGCGTGCCGGCGCTGCTCGCGGTGGTGATCGCGCTCCCGGTCGGGACGGTGAAGGCCACCGACGAGGGGCGGATCCTTTACGAGGGGGAGTCGCGCCAGCAGTACATCCGAGTCACCCAGCAGGAGGATGGTGACCGGGTCCTCGAGCTCAACGAGGGCCAGGCGGTGCACTCGATCCTCCCCGCGCGCGGGTACCTGACCGCCGACTACTGGGACAGCTTCCTGGTGCTGCCGTTCGCGGCGCGCGCCGAGCCGCCGCGACGGATCGCCATCCTCGGCAACGCTGCGGGCACGATCGCGCGCCAGTACGGGCACTTCTGGCCGCGAACGGAGGTCGACGCCGTCGAGCTCGACCCGAAGCTGACCGAGCTCGGATACCGCTACTTCGACATGGGCTCGAACCCGGGCCTGACCGTGTTCGACGAGGACGCGCGGCCGTGGCTCCGCCGCTCGCAGGGTGGCTACGACATGATCGTCGTCGACGCCTATCACCAGCCCTATATCCCGTTCTACATGGCGACGCGTGAGTTCTTCGAGCTGGCCCGCGACCGGCTCGCCCCGGGCGGGGTGGTGGTCGTCAACGTCGGCCATCCAGAGGGCAGCGACGACCTCGAGCGGGTCGTCGGGCGGACGATGGCGGCCGCGTTCCCGACCGTGCTTCGCGATCCCGCCGAGCAGACGAACACGCTGCTAGTCGGCAGTGAGGCACCCGCCTCCGGTGAGCGCCTCGACGCGGCCGCTCAGGCGCAGCTGCACGGCAACCTCGCCGAGCTGGGGCGATTCGACGCAGCCCGGCTCGCGCCGCGCCTGCCGGGCGGCGAGGTCTACACCGACGATCGCGCTCCGGTCGAGTGGTTGACCGACAAGACGATCCTCGGCTACGCGGAGGAGAACTGAGCGCGCAGCCGGCCGTTGCAACGGCGGCTCAGCGCCGTCGGCGATCGATCTCCTTGCCTCGCGCCCAACGCCACCAATAGACCGCGAGGTCGCCGAAGAAGGCGGCCAGACGGCCGACCGGGCCGGTGACGATCCAGGCGGCGAAGCGCTTGCCGGCGCTCAAGCGACCGCGCCAACCCGGCGCAGATCGCGTTCCGGGTCGACGTCCCAGCGTCGCCCGAGCTCGACCAGCTCGTCGTTGAGCGGCCAGGCGTCGGCGCGCTCGGCGCCCTCGTGCTCGGGGCTCGCGCCCTTCAGCGACATGCAGCCCGTGTTGTCGCCGATCGCGCGGATCCGCGCCACCTGGTCGGGGTCGAGGCGCTGCTCGGGGAGCGCGGCGAGCTCGGCCCGCTTGTCCTCTACCGGGCGCGCGTCTGGGGCGGCCTCCTGGATCAGCGTCGGCACGACGCTGGCGACGGCCGGGTGGGCGAGGTTCCACTGACAGGCAAGCTGGATCGGGGTCAGCCCGGCGCGGTCGCCGATCGGGCGCATCCGGTCGAGTCGCTCGCGCCCGGCCTCCACCCAGCCCGCCGGGCGGAAGCTGCGGTGGTCACCGTCGGCGAACCGGTGCCCGGGGCGGACGTCGTCCCAGAAGACGCCGCCGTAGTCGACGACCCGGGTGATCACCTCGACCCCCGCGGCCGCGGCCGCGTCGAGACAGAGCTCGCCCGGCCAGGGTTCGAGCGGGTTGAGGATCACCATCGCCGAGTCGATCCGATCGCCGAAGTGCTCGAAGCAGGCGATCAGGTCGAGGGTGAAGCCGTTCGCCGGCCCGGGCGCGACGCCGATCAGATTCGTGAGCCCCGCCTCCCTGAGCGCCTCCATCCCATTCCAGACGGCCTCGGAGCTGTAGCCGAGCCGGTCGGGGTTGTGGAGCAGCAGAAGGTCGAAGCTCGAGGCGCCGATCCGCTCCAGGCTCGCCTCGGCCGCACGGCGCAGGTAGGCGGCATACTGCTCGGGGCCGCGCAGGGAGGGGTCGGTGAACCTGGGGAAGCCCTTGGCGCCCTGGCGCTCGCCCTCGTAGAAGTCGTGACCGACCGCGCCGATCAGGCAATAGGCGCCGCGGTCCGTCCCATCGAGCGCTCGCCCGAGCAGCGCGTCGGCCTCGCCGGCGCCGTAGACGTCGGCGGTGATCACGGTGTCGATGCCACCGCCCGGCCGCAATAGCGAGGCCAGCCTGTCCTCTTCGATCGCCTCCCCGAAGCGCATGAAGCGCCCGCCGCTCCAGGTTCCGATCGCGGTCCGGCCGGGATCCATCGAGTCGCAACGGTAGCGGCCGCCGGACAGCGCCGAGCGGTCACTAAGGTTGGGCGTCGATGAGGACGACCGTCACCGAGCTTCCCAACTCGCGGGTCAAGATCGACGTCGCCGTCGAGGCCGACGCGCTCGCCAAGCGCGTCGACCGCGCCGCCAAGAGCCTCGCCGGGGACCTGAAGATGCCCGGCTTTCGCAAGGGCAAGGTGCCGCCGCAGCTGGTGATCCAACGGGTCGGCCGCGGCGCGGTCGTCGAGCAGGCGCTCCGCGATGCGCTCCCGGAGTGGTATGAGCGGGCGCTGCTTGACGCTCACGTCAACCCGATCGGCGATCCAAAGCTCGACGTCGGCGAGCTGCCGGCTGAGGGCGAGCCGCTCGCGTTCACGATCGAGGTCGGCGTCCTGCCGAAGGTCGAGCTCGGCGAGTACGCCGGGCTCGAGGTCGGTAGGGAAGAGACCGAGGTCCCCGGGGACGCGGTCGAGGCCGAGCTCGATCGCCTGCGCGACGGGTTCGCCAGCCTGTCGCCGGTCGAGCGCGCCGCGGCGCCGGGCGACGCCGTCGTGATCGACTTCTCGGGGACGATCGACGGCGATCCGTTCGAGGGCTCGGAGTCGCGCGACTTCGTGATCGAGATCGGCGGCGAGGGGCTGTTGCCCGAGTTCGAGGCGGCGCTCACCGGCGCCGCCGCGGGCGACGCGCGCACCGTCGAGGTCACCTTTCCAGACGACCACCGCCCCGAGGAGCTCGCCGGGCGGACGGCGAGCTTCGCGGTGACCGTCAAGGAGGTGCGCGAGAAGGCGCTCCCCGAGCTCGACGACGAGTTCGCCTCCGAGGCGTCGGAGTTCGAGACCGTAGGCGAGCTGCGCGAGGAGATCCGCTCGCGGCTCGCCGAGGGCCTCGAGCGCCGCGCCGAGGCCGAGTTCCGGGAGGCCGCGGTCGACGCCGCCGCGGCGAACGCGCAGCTCGAGATCCCGCAGGACCTCATCCACGCCCGCGCCCACGAGATCTGGGAGCGAATCGAGCAGCAGCTCACCGCGCGCGGGATCGACCCCCAGGCCTACGCCCAGATGCAGGGCAAGGACCGCCACGACCTGATCAACGACGCCGAGGAGGACGCCGAGCGGGCCCTGCGGCGCGAGGCTGTGCTCGCCGCGGTGGCCGAGGCCGAGGACATCGAGCCCACCGACGACGACCTGCTCGAGGCGATCGGCCCGGGAGAGGGCAAGAACGCTCCCGAGAAGCTGCTCGCTCGCCTGCGCGAGACCGGGCGCGACGCGCTCCTGCGCGACGAGATCCGGATGCGCAAGGCGGCGGAGATGATCGCGGAGGCGGCGACGCCGATCCCAATGGAGCGAGCAGCCGCCCGCGAGCAGATCTGGACCCCCGACAAGGCCGAGACCGAGGCAGCCGTCGAAGGCGCGACCGCGCCGGCCGGTGAGCGACCCGGCGGGTTGTGGACGCCCGGTAGCTGAGGCTCGAGCGGGACGCCGCCGGAGCGCCGCAGGGCTTCTATACACTCACGCGTCCATGAGCCCCCTGGTTCCGATGGTGGTCGAGCAGACGTCGCGCGGCGAGCGCGCCTTCGACATCTACTCGCGCCTGCTCAACGAGCGGATCATCTTCCTCGGCACCCCGGTGACCGAGGACATCGCCAATCTGATCGTCGCCCAGCTCATCCATCTGGAGTCCGAGGATCCGGACAAGGACGTGTCGATCTACATCAACTCGCCGGGCGGCTCGGTCTACGCGGGCCTGGCGATCTACGACACGATGCAATACATCAAGCCCGACGTGCAGACGATCTGCGTCGGCGTCGCGATGAGCATGGGCGCTCTGCTGCTCGCAGGCGGGGCGCACGGCAAGCGGATGGCGACCCCGAACTCGAAGATCCTCATCCACCAGGTCTCGGCCGGCTTCCAGGGCCAGGCCACCGACATCGAGATCCATGCCAAGGAGATCATCGACGTCCGCCGGCGACTCGACGAGATCATCGCCAAGCACACCGGCCAGCCTTTCGACAAGGTCACCAAGGACACCGAGCGCGACTACTTCATGTCCGCGGAGGAGGCGGTCGAGTACTCGATCGTCGATCGCGTGATCGAGCACCACTAGCGCGGGCCGGCGCCGATGCGCCCTGGCCTGCCCGGTCAGCCGAGTCGGCGATCGAAAGCAGGCGTGCAAGCCCGCGGCCGCGTGCAGGGACGCTGGATGGAGTCGCGTAACAGACGACGTCGAGCCGAGGCCGGCGGTGTCGTAACCTGACATTCGCGGCGCGGCACAAGTGTGAACGCCGAAGGGAGACTCCGCTGTGGCACGCCCGACCGACTCCAATGAGCAGCTTCTCTGCAGCTTCTGTGGCAAGTCGCAGCGCCAGGTCAAGAAGCTGATCGCCGGCCCCGGGGTCTACATCTGCGACGAGTGCATCGATCTCTGCAACGAGATCATCGACGAGGAGCTCACCGCGCCGCCGAGCTTCGAGCTCGAGAACCTGCCGAAGCCGGTGGAGATCTACGACGTGCTCCAGGACTACGTGGTCGGCCAGGAGAACGCCAAGCGGGCGCTCTCGGTGGCCGTCTACAACCACTACAAGCGGGTCCAGATGACCCAGACCCCCACCGACGGAGAGATCGAGCTCTCGAAGTCGAACATCATGCTGCTCGGCCCGACCGGCTGCGGCAAGACGCTGCTCGCCCAGACGCTGGCCCGGATCCTGAACGTCCCGTTCGCGATCGCCGACGCCACCGCGCTGACCGAGGCCGGCTACGTCGGCGAGGACGTGGAGAACATTCTCCTGAAGCTGATCCAGGCAGCGGACTTCGACGTCAAGAAGGCCGAGACCGGGATCATCTACATCGACGAGATCGACAAGATCGCCCGCAAGGCCGACAACCCGTCGATCACCCGCGACGTCTCCGGCGAGGGCGTCCAGCAGGCGCTGCTCAAGATCCTCGAGGGGACGACCGCCTCCGTGCCCCCGCAGGGCGGACGCAAGCATCCCCATCAGGAGTTCCTGACGATCGACACGACCAACATCCTGTTCATCTGCGGCGGCTCCTTCGCGCAACTCGACCACGTGATCGAGCGCCGGATCGGCCGCCAGGGCGTCGGCTTCGGGGCCGAGGTCTCCTCGAAGGCCGATAAGGACACCGGCGAGTTGTTCGAGCAGGTGCTTCCGGAGGACCTGATCGAGTACGGGTTGATCCCGGAGTTCATCGGCCGGCTGCCGGTGATGGCCGCGATCCACCAGCTCAGCCGCGACGACCTGACCACGATCCTCACCGAGCCCCGCAACGCGCTGACCAAGCAGTTCATGCGCTTCTTCGAGTTCGACGACATCGAGCTCGTCTTCCAGGAGGACTCTTTGGCGGCGATCGCCGACAAGGCACTCGAGCGCGAGACCGGCGCGCGCGGCCTGCGCTCGATCCTCGAGGAGACGCTGATGGACGTCCAGTTCGAGCTTCCGTCGCGCCGCGACGTCTCCAAGTGCGTCGTCACCCGCGAGACGATCGAGCAGGGCCGCCGTCCGACCCTGGTCACCCAGGCCGCCCCCGCCGAAGAGAGCGCCGAGCAGGAGCTCGGCGAGCTCAGCGAGGAAACCGCCTAGAACCGTTCTCGTCGCACCGCGGCGCGATCGCCGCGTCCGGGGCTCGAGCCGCTCGCCGGGCTCGCCGGCTGGCTCTTAAGCGCTCGCCGATCGCCAATACACTCGCCGCTTCCATGGACGATTCGCTGCGCGAGAGGCTCGAGGCGACGACCCGCTGGGACCCCGCCGGGGTCGAGGGCCGGGTGTTCAACGCCTGGTACGAGAGCGGCGCCTTCGATCCGCCCGTCGAGGGCACTCCCGAGGAGAACTTCTCGATCGCGATCCCGCCGCCGAACGTGACCGGCGAGCTGCACATGGGGCATGCCCTGAACGGCTCGGTGCAGGACGCGCTGATTCGCCTCAACCGGATGCGCGGTCGGAACACGCTTTGGGTGCTCGGCACCGACCACGCGGGGATCGGCGTCCAGGCGAAGGTCGAGCAGATGCTTCGCGAGCAGGGCACGAGCCGCGCGGGAGCTCGGCCGCGAGCGCTTCCTGGAGCGGGTTTGGGAGTGGCGCGAGCGCTACGGGGGCCAGATCGTCGAGCAGTTCAAGCGCCTCGGCGCCTCCTGCGACTACGAGCGAGAGCGGTTCACCCTCGATGAAGGCTACGTGCGGGCCGTGCACAGGGTGTTCGTAACCCTCTTCGACAAGGGCCACATCTACCGCGACAACTACATCGTCAATTGGGACCCTGGGACGCAGTCGGCGATCTCCGACCTCGAGGTCGAGAACCGCGAGGTCGCCGATCGCCTCTACTCGATCGACTATCCGATCGAGGGCAGCGACGAGGTGCTGACGGTGGCCACCGTGCGCCCGGAGACGATGCTCGCCGACACCGCGGTCGCCGTCAACCCCGGCGACCAGCGCTACCGGCGCCTGGTCGGCGGCCACGTGATCCTGCCGCTCGTCGGCCGGCGCCTGCCGGTGATCGCCGACGATCACGTCGATCCGGAATTCGGAACCGGGGCGTTGAAGATCACCCCCGGCCATGACCCGAACGACTTCGAGATCGGCCGCGCGCACGGGCTCGAGGAGGTCGTCGTCATCGGTGAGGACGGCCGCATGACCGGGGCGGCGGGCGAGCGCTTCGCCGGGCTCGGACCGGCGGAGGCCGGCGAGGCGGTCGTCGAGGCGCTGCGCGCGCAGGGGTTGCTGCGGGCGGAGGAAGAGTACTTGCACTCGGTGCCCTACTCGCATCGCTCGGGCGAGCGGATCGAGCCGCTGATCTCGCTGCAGTGGTTCTGCCGCATGGACGAGCTCGCGGCGCCGGCGATCGAGGTCGTCGAAACCGATCGGGTCCGGATCACCCCTGAGCAGCACAAGCGCGTCTACCTCGACTGGATGCGCAACATCCGCCCGTGGTGCATCTCGCGCCAACTCTGGTGGGGCCACCGGCTGCCGGTCTGGTACGGCCCCGGCGGCGAGCAGGTCGTCGCCGAGACCGAGGATCGCGCCCGGCGCGCGGCGCGCGAGCGGGGCATCGACCCCGAGGCGCTGCGGCAGGAGGAGGACGTCCTCGACACCTGGTTCAGCTCGGCGCTGTGGCCGTTCGCGACGCTCGGCTGGCCGGACGACGACGCCCCGCTGCTGCGGGCGTTCTACCCGACCGACGTCCTGGTCACCGCCCGCGACATCCTCTTCTTGTGGGTCGCGCGGATGGTGATGATGGGGATCGAATTCGTCGACGACGTCCCCTTCGACGAGGTCTACATCACCTCGATCATCCAGGCGCCGGACGGGAGGAGGATGTCGAAATCGCTCGGCACCGGTATCGACCCGCTCGACGAGATCGAGATCCACGGCGCCGACGCGCTTCGCTTCGGGCTCTTGGCGATGTCCTCGACCCAGGACGTGCGCTATTCGGCGGCGAAGGTCCAGCAGGGCCGCGACCTGGCGAACAAGATGTGGAACGCCTCGCGGCTGATCCTGCTCGGAGTCGATGACGGCGCCGCTGCCGAACCGAGGCCGTCGACGGTCGAGGACAGATGGATCCTCTCGCGCCTTCAGCGCGCGATCGAGGAGGTGACGCGGAGCTACGAGGACTACGACTTCGCCCGCGCCGCGCTCGGGTTCTACTCGTTCTTCTGGTCGGAGCTCTGCGACTGGTATCTGGAGATCGTCAAGCGGCGCCTCTACGACCGCGATCAGGAGGTCGCCGCGAACCTCCTGTTCGTCCTCAAGGAGGTGCTCGCGCTCGCCCACCCGATGATGCCCTTCGTGACCGAGGAGATCTGGCGCTACCTGCCGGGTTCCGCCAGCCTGCTCGCAACCTCGACCTTTCCTCGAGCCCGAGCCGACCTGACTGATACTCAGGCTGAAGCTGAGCTTGAGAGCTTGATCGGGCTCACGCAGGCGCTGCGGCGCTGGCGCGACCTGGTGGGCGCGCCCGCCGGCAGCGTGCTGCCGGCGAGGGCGCTCGGGGGCGAGCCGCACGAGCTCGTCGGCCGGCTCGCGCGGCTGAGCTTCGACGATCCCGTTGGCGAGCCGTTGGCGACGATCGGATCGGTCGAGATCCTCGCCGCCGAGGAGATCGACGCCGAGCAGGTCCGGCGCCGCGTCGAGGCCGAACGCGAGCGTCTGCGCGGCGAGATCGAGCGCGGCGAGCGCAGCTCGCCAACCAGGGGTTCGTCGCCAAGGCCCCTCCCGAGGTCGTCGACGAGGAGCGCGGCAAGCTCGAGCGCTACCGGCGCGAGCTCGACGAGCTGGGATAGCGGCGCTGGCCTGGACCGCGCAAGAGGCCGAGGCGTACCTCGCCTCGCTGCAGCCGCTGGGAATGCGGTTCGGCCTCGACCGCATCCGCCGCCTCGTCTCGGCGCTCGGGATGCCCCAGCATCGGTTCGCGTCGATTCACGTCGTCGGCACCAACGGCAAGTCCTCGGTCACCGAGATGACGGCCGCGGTGCTCGAGGCGCACGGGATCCGCGCCGGCGCCTACGTCTCCCCGCACGAGGAGCGCTGGGCGGAGCGGATCCAGATCGGCGGCGCCGAGGTCGAGCCGGATGCGTTCGGCGCCTCGGTGCAGCGGGTCGCCGAAGCGGTCGAGGTCGTGAACCGCTCGCTCGAGGCGGAGGAGTCGGTGACCCAGTTCGAGGCCGACACCGCGACCGCCTTCGTTGCGCTCGCCTCGGCCGGGGTCGAGACGGCGGTGATCGAGGCCGGCCTCGGCGGCAGGCTCGACGCCACCAACGTCCTGCCCTCGCGGGTCACGGCCCTGACCTCGATCGGGCTCGAGCGCGCCCAGTGGCTGGGCGACACCGAGCCCGAGATCGCGACCGAGAAACTCGCGGTTCTGCGCGACCACACGACGCTCGTGCTCGGGCGAGGTCTCGGCCGAGGTCGAGGCTCTCGCCCGGCGCACGGCGCGCGGGCACAGCGCCCGCCTGGTGACCGTCCGGGACCTGTCGCCGGCCGTCGAGCTGCGACCCCGGCGCCGTACCTGCAGCGCAACTTCGCGGTCGCCCTCGCGGCGGCGGACGCCATGCTCGGCGGGCTCGAGGATCGAGGGGGTGCGCGACGTCGCCGCCGGCCTCGACCTGCACGGCGGCATGGAGCTCGTCGGGGCGACCCGACGACGGTCCTCGACGCCGCGCGCAACCGGCGGGCGCGCGGCGCTTGCCGAGGCGCTACCCGCCATAGCAGCCGGACGGCCGTGGACGCTGCCTCGCGGTGCTCGCCGACAAGGACGTGGCCAGGGTCGTCGGCGCCCTGGCGCCGGTGCTCGGCGGCTGGTGGCGACCGAGATCCCGGCAGCGGGCTGGCGAGCGCGGTAGGCCCGGGGCCGAACGCTCGACGCGGGTACCCTCGCCCGGGCGGCGCGCCGGGCGGGGTGGGCCGGGTGGAGCAGGTCGACGATCCCGCCCCGAGCATGGCTCGGGCGCGTGCGCTGGCCGACTCTCCGGGCGGCGTGCTGCTCGTCACCGGCTCGCACTACTGCTGTGCTACGCGCAAGGCTCAGACGACCTCGACGTTTCCCGTCCCAGACGGCGCGTCCGCCTCGTCGCCGCGGCGACGCTCAGCGGCGCCCGAGGCGGCGGCGGAACTCGCGCGCGGCGCGCTTCGGCCCGTCGGATGGTCGTTGGTCCAACCTCGAGGTCCTCGAAATACGGGTCGTCGTCGGCCATCGAGTGACCGATCGCCTCCGCGGTCGGGATCGAGTGGCGGTGCTCGAGCCAGCGCGCGAGCGCGAGCGCCGCGCGGATCTGCGGGCAGCGGTCGAGGATCTGCTGGTCGGCCCGAGTGCGGCCGGTTCCGGTCTCCTGGACCATCTCGATCCCAATCGCGACGTGGTTCAGGCCGTCGCGTGACGGCAGCGGATCCGGGCGGGACAGCTCGTAGAGCGGTCCCCTGCTGGCCGCCGCGTAGTGTGAGCAGACGCCCGGGCGCTCGCCCCGGTTGGAGGCGTTGGAGTCGAAGCTGCTCCACACGAACCGGTAGCTGCCGGTTGCCGTGAAATGCAGGACGATCACCTTCGGATCCGTCAGCCGCCACTCGCGATCTCCGTAGTGGCGCTCGGAGTAGGCGGCCATCTGACGGCGTCGCCGGTCGCCATAGCCGACATGGTCATCGCGAATCGTGGGCTTGGCGAGTCGCGACGCCGGCCCGCCGGCGCCTCCGATCGGCATCGCGGACGCCGCGGAGGCGGCCACCGCGAGCGCCGCCGCGCTGGTCGATAGCGCCCACGAGGCGCCCCGGTAGCGCACCGCAGATCGTTTCCGACTACCTTCTGTCTGGATTGGACCGAGGCGCACGCTCAGAGCTTCTCCACATGATGGGCCTTGTCGCCGCGGTGGTCGCGATCGTGATCCTCGTCTTCTTCGGACTGGGATATCTGTTCGGGCGCCTCTTCCTCTAAGCCAGGCCATCTAGACTGCCCAACCCTGATGCCCGCCGGCCTCTTCGGAATCACAAACGACGCCCTCAACCTGGTCGTCAACCTGCTGATCCTATTCCTGGTCGTGCTCTGGCTCGCGCTGGTTGCGTGGACCTACCTCGACGCCCGGCGGCGGATCGAGGACCCGGTGTTGGTCGCCTGCGCGACCGCCGCCTCGCTGTTTCCGTTCCTGGGCACGATCGTCTACTCGATCCTACGGCCGCCCGGAGTTCCTCGCCGATCTGCCACGAGCGCGAGCTCGAGGTGCGGGCCTCCGAACTGCGAGTCCGGCAGCTCGAGGAGGCCTCGTGCCCGAACTGCGAGCATCCGGTCGAGCGCAGCTTCCTGCGCTGCCCGAACTGCCGAGCCCGGATCAAGGACCCTTGCGAGTCGTGCGGCAAGCCGATCGACCCCCGCTGGTCGATCTGCCCGTACTGTGAGACGCCGACCCGTCGGGCCGCGGCTGAGCGCCGGCCGGCGCCGAAACGCCGCACCAAGGCGCCCTCCCCGGCGCCGCCCAGCCGAAGCCCTCGCGCTCGGTGGCGGCCCGGAGCGAGGCGCGGGGCGCGCGCGGGCGCGCGGACGAGGAGGCGAAGCCCTCGCGCGCGGCGCGAGCGGCCCCCTCCGAGCCGCCTCCCTCCCCGCGGGAGCGCTCGGCGCCGCAGATCGGACGGTGACGATCAGGCGGAGCCAACCCGCAGGCCGGCCCCTGCGCGCTCTCAAGGACCGGCGCGCTCCAAGCAAGCCGCCCGCGACCCCGTCCGCCGAACCGCAGCGGCGAGTCGCGGCGGGGCCCCGGCCGGTCGGCGATCCTCTAGGCCGCCGCGGGGTGCCCAGCTGGCGGGCCCTGATCCTGATCAAGCCGAGGAAGAGGCTTTCGAAGCGTCGGCTACCTCCGGTGAGGTGCTCGCCCGCTTCGAGCGCAAGGGGCTGCGGATCACCGAGCTGAAGCTGCTTCACGCGGCCGAGGAGATCGCGCACGAGCACTACGCCGAGCACACCGAGAAGCCGTTTTTCGGCGAGCTCGTTTCGTTCATCACCGGGGGCCCGGTGGTCGCGGCGGTGCTGGAGGGCCACGAAGCGGTTGCGGCGGCTCGCCAGGTGATCGGCGCGACCAATCCGATCGAGGCGGCGATGGGGTCGATTCGCGGCGACCATGGCCTCGAGGTCACTTTCAACCTGGTCCACGGCTCGGACTCAGATGAATCCGCCGAGCGCGAGATCGGGATCTGGTTCGGCTGACGTCGGGGCGCGTTTCCCGGACTCGAGCGGCAGGCTGATCCTCGCCTCGCGCTCCCCGCGCAGGCGCCAGATCCTGACCGAGCTCGGGATCGAGTTCGAGGCGGTCGTCCCGGACGTCGATGAGGCCACCGAAGGCGAGCCGGAGGAGGTTGTGGTCGAGAACGCGCGCCGGAAGGCACGCTCAGGGCGCAGGCTCGTCGGCGGCTCGACGACGGTGCTCGGCGTCGACACCGACGTCGCGCTCGGAGGGCCGGCTGCTGGGGAAGGCCGCCGACGAGGCCGGGGCGCGAGAGCGCCTCGAGGCGCTCTCGGGCCGCACGCACGAGGTCCACAGCGGGATCGTCGTGCTCGGCACCGCCCTCGCCGACCAGGTGCCGGTGGAGCGGGCCGGCGTTGGCCACGACCGAGGTCACCTTCCGCGATCTCGACCGGGCCACGATCAGCCTCGTCTGCACTAGGGGGAATGGCGCGACCGCGCCGGCGCCTACGCGATCCAGGGGCTCGGCTCGATCCTGGTCGAGCGCTTGCAGGGAGACTTCTCGAACGTCGTCGGCCTACCGGTGGCGTTGTTGCTG
>CAVWYT010000017.1:0-9202 GCA_963759295.1 uncultured Solirubrobacterales bacterium
CAATACCCTGACGGTCCTCCGGATATCTTGCCGCCATGACTGAAGTTGCGCGATACGGAAGGACGACGGCTCACGAGGGCAAGGCCGAGGAGCTCGCCGAGCGTCTGCTCGCCGCGGCGAGCGAGCTCGGCGACGATCCCGGATGCCTGCTTTACCTCGTCAATCGCCAGCGCGATCGCCCGGAGGTGATCTGGGTCACCGAGCTGTGGCGGAGCAAGCGCGACCTCGACGCCTCGGTGGAGCGCATCCAGGCGGAGCAGGTCGACGCGGTGAAGGGGCTCGCGGCCGAGTGGGAGATGGTCGAGCTCGACCTGCTCGGCGGCAAGGGCCCAATCTCGGGTCCAGGCGACGCGGCGGCCGCCGGCCGGCCGCCTTACACGGTCAAGAAGCTGACCGACGCAGAGGACTCAGCGGCCAAATACGGGTTCTCGGAGATGGGGGAGTCGAGGTTTGCCAACGAGGACCTCGAAACCGAGCAGACCGGCCTCAGTCATCATCGCCTGCGCCCCGACACCCGCCAGATGTTTGCCCACCGCCACAAGCGCGCCGAGGAGGTGTACCTGGTGCTCTCGGGCTCCGGCCGGGTGAAGCTCGACGACGAGATCATCGAGCTCGAGCGGCTCGACGCGGTCAGGGTCGCGCCGGGCGTGATTCGCGCCTTCGAGGGCGGGCCCGACGGCATGGAGCTGATCGCGTTCGGCCCGCGCCGCGAGGGCGACGCGGAGACGGTGCCCGGATGGTGGTCGGACTGAGCGCCGCTCAATCGGCCGCCGCGAGCAGGAAGCCGGCGACCTCGCGTGCGCAGCGCCCGGGGCGCTCGTCGAAGATGAAATGGCCCGCGCCCTCGATCGAAACCAGCCGCGAGCCCGGGATCTCGCGCTCGAAGCGATGGGCGCCGGAGAGCGGCGCGAACTGGTCGTCCTCGCCCCAGAGGAGCAGCGTCGGGACGCCGAGCGCCCCGAGCTTGTCCTGCCACGGGGCGAGCTTCTCGAAGTCCATCGAGCGGTAGAAGTCGAGCGTCGCTCGGCGCCCGCGCCCTTCCTCGAACGGGGCCCAGTACGCGGCGATCGTCTCCGCGTCGAAGGCGTCCTCGCCGGCGCTGCGGAGCAGGCCCTCGAATCCGTCCCGATCGAGTGCGCCGACGAACGCCTCGCCCTGCTCGCCGCGGACCGCCTCGGCCATCCCGTGCCATTTTCCGTCCGCGAAGAACCCCGTGTCGCTGATCACGAGCGCCTCGACCCGGCCGGGGTGCTCGCACGCCCAGGCGAGGCCGACGAACCCGCCCCAGTCGTGAACGACGACGGCGACGCGCTCGAGCTCGAGCCCGTCGACGAACCCCGTGCACGCCTCGAGGTTGCCCTCGAACGTCGTCGGCGCCTCGGCGCCGGAATCGCCGAAGCCGTAGAGGTCCGGCGCGATCGAGCGCCGCCCGGCCGCCGCCAGGGCCTCCATCACCGCCGTCCACATCCGTGAGCTCTCGGGAAAGCCGTGCAGGAGCAGCACTGGCGCGCCGCGCTCCTCACCGTCGGCGAGCGCCTCGCGATAGGCGAGCGGACCGTGGCGCCGCAGCTCGATCCTGGCCACGGCACCACCCTAAGGCCCCGCTACGCTTGCCACGCTCGGCGCCTTGGCGGAGTGGTTACGCAGCGGCCTGCAAAGCCGTTTACGCCGGTTCGATTCCGGCAGGCGCCTCTCCCGAAACCCCCGCAAATGTGGATCGAAGCGCAGCGCCTCGCTCTCGGGGTGAGCCCATCCAGGTCAGTTAGAGTCACGTCCGGGAGCAGACCGAGGAGGTCGCATCTCACTGCGAACGAGCAGCGTCGGGTTCATCGTGCTCGCGGCTGCCGCCGTGCCCGCGGCATCCGGACATCCGGTTGAGACCAAGCGTGACACTGCGGCCGAGAAGCCGAAGGTCGGCTGCTCGAATGAGACATGGCCGAACGAGCAGGGAACGACGCACCCGCGGTTCTACGTCGCGCCGCGGAAGTGCGCGATCCTGGAGCGAGGCGTGATCGCAATCGCCGGCGGTGACGCCATCGGTCGGAAGCTCAACTGGCGCTGGGGGCACCAGCGCGCGCGCGAAGGGTGAGTTGTACATCTCAAGCGCCGGATTCCACCCTGGTCGGCTCAAATTGACCAAGCCGGTGATGGCACGCGGGCGGCTCGTCTTTTCAAAGGTCCTGGCCGGATCAAGCCGCGCGCTTTCGACGGCTACCACTACTCATTCAGGATCTACACCTGCTGAGCGGTGTCGAGGCGACGGGCAGGCTAGCTCTCGCACCTCCGGCCCCTACTCCGACAGCCCGGCGGCTTCGAGGGCTTCGGCCCTGGTCAGGTATCCGTAGGCGCGAAGGACCTTGCCATCTCGGATCGTCCATGTGGTCGCCCACTGAAGGTTGGTCTTCATGTCGGTGTGCCTCATACGCCCCTGCGTTCGCTGCACGCTGACGAGGGTCTCGCCGTCGGGGGCTTCGATGATCTCCTCTATCTCATGGTGAAGACCGCTGACGACCTCCCATTGCTCGGCTGCCCATTTGCGCACCCCATCGTGCCCGCGATATGGGCCACGGGCCGGGAACTCGGGCGCATTCCAGAGCTCCACCCCCTCGTCGAGCAGATGGACCGAGGCCTCCAAATTCCCGGTTTCCAAGTCTGCCCACAGACGGCGCACGATCTCGACGTTTTCCTGCGACATCGCCCGCTCAGTATCGCGCTATGGCGTGACCTAGCCGAGTAGGAGTTCTTAGAACGCTACAACGGCTAGCCCATGGCGCGTCCCGTTATGCGTCGGCCCCAACTTCGCACCCCGGCGGCTCGGCAGCGACCGTTCACCGCTGCCCCGGTTAGCTGGGTAACCCCGCTCCCGTCTGCGGTCGCTGTCGAACGCGATCAACTGTCCGTCCGCGGACCAGTCGGAGTGATCGAGAAGTGACGAGGGTTGGATGAAGGGCAGTTTCGGCAGACGCTCGACCTCGTCGGCGACGGGCTGACGCTGTTCACGGGGGCGGATACCGAACCGCCTGCGGGGGCATCTGCCTCTGCTGACGGATCAGCGCCGGTGACGCTTCGCCGGCTGCCGGCAGTAACGGCCCGAGCTCTGGGGGTTGCACCCGGCGGCTCGCTGCTGGAGGCCGAGCGGCGTCCCCGCGCGGCGTGCTGCGGAGGTTGCCCTGGCGGCAGCGTAGGACGCGCCCCGCGCGCCAGCGAGGCCGGGGCGCGGCGGAGCCATACTGCCCGCCGGCCGGGTAAACGGCGAAATCGGAGCGAGTATCGCCGGCCGGAGGACCTGACGCGAGCACAGAGCGGGTCTGTTTCCCGCGTCACGTTGTCGTGATCAGGCGCTTACGCGGTAGTGGAGATGAACGACGCCGTTTTGGAAGCGGCGCTCATCGAGCAGTTCGAGTTGCGCGCGGACGTTGTCTGGCAGGGCGCGTTTGCCGCCACCAACCACGATCGGGCACAAGAACAGATGGCACTCGTCGACCAGCCCGGCGCCGATCGCCTGGCCGGCGAGCTCGCCGCCGCCGACTGCGATGTCGGCCGTCGAGGACTGCTTCAGCTGCCGGACCGCGTCTCGGCTCGAACTCGCGCTCGATCCGCGTCCTCGCGCTGGATGGCGTCTGAAGCGTCCGGGAGTACACGATCTTCTCCGCTGCCCGCCAGATCTCGGCATAGTCCGAGAACACTGCCGGCTCATCGGCCTCGGTGCTCGCGGTCTCCCAGAACACCATCGTCTCGTACATCCGGCGCCCGTATAGGTAGGTGCCGATCGGCCGCTCGAGATCGTTGACGAACGCATGCACCTCCTCATCCGGCGTCGCCCAGTCGAACCTGCCCTCCTCGTCCTCGACGTACCCGTCAAGCGAGGCGATCGCCGCATAGATCAGCTTGGCCATCTCCACTCCAATCGGTCGTTACGGTGCAGCCACCACGGCCGCAGATGCTGAGACCGCGATCCGCACCCAAAATCATCGATCCGGCCTCGGTGACGGACGGCTCAGATCGACTCGCTCGGGCGTGGACCTCCGTCCGAGTCGACGACCTGGACGCACATCACCAACGTGCCATTGCAAGCGGCAGAGTGGAGGTCCTGAACGATCCTCACGACGCATTCGAGTCGCAGCGCGGCTACAGCGCGCGTGATCGCGAACAGAACCTATGGAGTTTTCGCACCGACGGAGCGTCTCGAACACTGAGCGCTGCCGCGGTCGCTTCTGGCGAGGTGACTGTTCCACCCTGCGAGATCGCCTTCGATGCCCCAGAAGCCGACGATGAATTTCTCGCTCGTCGGCGGTCTTTTTTTGGCGACCGAACTGATACGGAGGCAGACGTAGTGAAGGATCTCGGCCAGCTCACTGACAAGTTCGCAGGGGAGGTCGTGCGGCCTAGCGACCCCGGCTATGACGCGGCGCGTGTGGTCTGGAACGGCATGATCGATCGTTACCCGGCTTTGATCGTGCGGCCGACGACCACCGAAGACGTCTCGATGGCCATCCGCTTTGCTCGGGAACGCGAACTCACGATCGCCGTGCGGTGCGGTGGCCACAGCATTCCCGGGCTTTCGACCTGCGAGGACGGCATAGTCATCGACCTCTCCCGTATGCGCGGCGCCCGCGTCGATCCACATGCGCGGATCGCACGTGTGGGCGGCGGGGCGCTGCTCGGAGAGCTAGATGACGCCGCACAGCAGCATGGCCTCGTGTGCCCCGTCGGTGTGGTCTCGCACACCGGTGTCGGGGGTTTGACGCTCGGCGGCGGGATGGGTCGTCTGCAACGTCGGTTCGGGCTGACGATCGACAACCTGGTGGCGGTGGACCTGGTGACGGCCAGCGGCCAACTCGTTCGCGCGAGCGCGGACGAGCGACCGGGCCTTTTTTGGGGCCTGCGTGGCGCTGGCGCGAACTTCGGGGTTGCCGCCGCGTTTGAGTTCCGGCTCCAACCGTTCGAAGGCAGCGTCACCCACGGTGTCGTCATGCATCCGGTCGAGCGCGCTGAGGCTTTGGCCGAGCGCTATCGCGAGCTCGTCGTTCAGGGGTCCGATGCCGTTTGGGCCTCTTTCGGCGTCGGGCTCGCGCTACCGGCCGAGGATTATCCGCCGGAGCTGGCAGGGAATCCGGTGACGTACGTTGCTGTGCTTCATTCGGGACCTGCTGATGACGCTGAACGCGACCTGACCGCCCTGCGCGGTCTCGCCGGCGCGGCCATCGACTCGATCGAGACCAAGCCTTATCTGACGACTCAGCGTTTGAGCGATGACGCAACGGCGTGGGGTCACCGCTTCTCGATGCGAAGCAACTTTCTGAACTCGCTGCCCGATGACGTCGTGAGCGGGTGGACCGAGCGCGCCGCCGCGATTCCCAGGGGAGCCAGCGGCGGATACTCGGTCTGGTCCTGCGGCGGCGCGATGGCGTCCGTGCCCGACCAAGACACCGCGTTCACGGGACGTGACGCTCTTTTCTGGGCCTCCGCAGAAATCCAATGGGATGAGCTGGAGCTGGACGATGCGTGCCGCGCCTGGGGCCGTTCCGCGCTTGACGAGGCTCAACCGTACGAGTCGGCAGGCCGCTACGTCAATGACGTCGCCGAAGTCGGCCGCGACCTGGCGCGGACTATCTACGGCGACGACAAGTACGAGCGACTCCGCGCGCTCAAGCGCGAGTGGGATCCGGACAACGTGTTCCGGCTCAACCAAAACATCCGGCCCTAGGCCCGTAACTCCCCCGCGGAGGGCATCGCACGACTGGATGAAGCTTTCTCACGCTGTATCTCACGCCGCTTGCCGCCCTTACCATGACGGACGAGGAGCGCCCGCGGCCAGGGTCGAGGTCGCGCTTCGCAAGGCTCAGGGCTTCTGAGATCCGAAGGCCGGCACGCCAGAGGACGACGATCAGCCCTCGGAGCCGCGCGCCGTGGATCCCAGGCCCGGCCTGGCGCATGACGGCGACGATCCCTCGACGCGCGGCGGATCGGCCGGGTAGCGGATCCCCTTGTTTCGGGGTGGGCGCCCCGGCGTGGTATCCGGGCATGGTCGCCGGTGAGCGCGGTCGGCCCGCGGCGTCGAGCAGTCGGCCTGCGGTGACCAGCATCAGTCCTCCGTTCGTTCGACGGTCCCGGTCGGGACCGCGTTGATCGAACGCAGTCAGCCCCGGTGAGGGGGTACGGACAGTCGCGCACAGCGGCGCTCGGACCGCGGCTTGGCCGCTGCCACGCGCGAGCAAGTGCGGGCGCCGCGACGGACCGCGATGCTGCTTAGGACGAAGAGGGGAGCCCCGCCCAGCTGCTGGGAGACGCCTCCTTTCCCATGGATGCGGGAGCGGCGCTCGCTACCGCTCCCATGGGAACGCGACACGGTGTTGCGGTCCAGTTCATCCGCCCTGGGGCCGCCCCATCGCGCAGACCGCGGGGACCGGGCGCAGGTCCTCGACCAGCACCCTGTCGACGGAGAATCCGCCCTCGCGTAGCCGGTCGGCCAGCTCGTTCCCGAGGTCCCGGGCTCGCTCCGGCTCGGAGTGGCGCGCGTCCCAGAAGATGTAGATGGCCCCATCCCGGGCGAGGTGTTCGCGGACGACACCGAGCGCCGCCTCCGGCTGCTCCCAGAAGGGGGCGACGTTGAAGGCGAAGACCTTGTCGAAGCGCCGATCGCCGAGGTCCGCGTCCTCCAGCGCGATGGCCTCGAGCACAGCCCTGCCCGCGTCGACGTGCTCGCGGTTCCTCCGCGTGGCCATCTCGATCATCTTGGGCGAGCGGTCGATCGCTCTGATCGTTCCCGTCGTCAGCCTCTCGCAGACCAGGGAGACCGCGACGCCATGGCCGCAGCCGACCTCGAGCAGGTGGTCGGCCGGGCGGACCTCCAGAGTGTCGACCGCCCAGACGAACCGCTCCGATGCCTTGCCCGCCATGCCCGAGCAATAGCATCACGCGCCCGTGAAGCCCATGCTGATCTACTCGATGGGCGTCTCTGTGGATGGCTTTATCGCCGACCGCGAGGGCGCGTTCGAGTGGACCGCCCCCAGCGAGGAGCTGTTTGGTTTCCACCTCGCGCAGGTACGCGAGCTCGGCGGCTATCTGTGCGGCCGCGGGCTCTACGAGACGATGCTGGTGTGGGAGACGGATCCGTCGCTGCGCGTCGACGAGCTCCGGGCCGCGTTCGCCGACGTCTGGTGCGCGATCCCGAAGGTCGTCTTCAGCCGCGCGCTCGACCGCGTCCAAGGCAACGCGCGGCTCGCCGAGGCGTCGCTGGCCGACGAGGCCGCTGCGGCGCTCGACGCGACCGAGAAGGATGTCGGGATCGGCGGCGCCGGCCTGGCTGCGGTGGCTGTCGAGCTCGGCCTCGTCGACGAGCTGCGGATGTTCCGCTATCCGGTCATCGTCGGTGGCGGCACGCCGTTCCTGCCGCCGGTGACTGAAGACGTCCCGCTGGACCTGATCGAGACCAGAACGTTCGGCTCACGGGTGATCTACGAGCGCTACGGGCGCGCCCGCGATGAGTCGGACTGACACCGCTCCGAGTCAACGCCTCTTCACCGAGGCATGACCACGGCTTGTCGCGACCTCACTTCACGGCCACCGCGGTGATCCCGCCGATCCGCTCGCCCAGCTCGTTCCAGCTCTCGCCGCGGTCGTTGCTTTGGAGCAGCGTGCCGTCGCCCAGACCGGCGAAGAGCTGGCCCCGTCCGGTCGCGAGCGCGTAGACGTGGGAATCGAGTGGGCCCTCGATCGCCTGCCACGGGCCGGAGCGTTCCCAGCGGTAGATCACCGAGTCGGACGGGCGGCTCCCGTGCGCCTCGAACGGGCCGGGGGCCGCCGAGACGAACCAGCGGTCCGGATCGGCCGCGTCGAGGGCCAGGGCCCAGGCGTAGCGGCGGTCTCGTCCGGCGTCCGCCCTGTCCCAGCTGCGGCCGCCATCGCGACTCCAGGCGGCGCCGTCGCCGCCGGCCTCGTAGGCGCGCCCCGGAGCGCTCGGATGCCACGCCAGGCAGTGCACGTCCCGGGCCGCCTGGGGTCGATGATCGCTGAACGAGGCGCCGCCGTCCTCTGTGCGCATCAGCCCGCCGAGCTCGATGCCTACCAGCACGACCTCGGGATCGTGCGGGCTCGGTGCGATCCAGCGCACGTGCGAGGTCCAGGGTCGGGGCGGAAAGCTCCAGTCCGGCCGCGACGGGATCTCCTGCAGCGCCACCAGCTCCTCCCAGCTCTCGCCGCCGTCGCGGCTGCGGAACAGCCGGCTGGGCTCCGTTCCCGCGTATACGGCGCCGTCCGCGGCGCTCACCGCGACGCTGAACACGTCCGGCTCCGGCAACGGCACGTCCTCGAAGGTGTCGCCGCCGTCGGCGCTGCGCTTTAGCCCGCTTCCCCGACACCCGACGTACACCGTGTCGTCGCCGAGCGCAAGGCACTGCGCACCCGAACCTTGCAGGCGCGTGTACGCACCGACCCTCACGAACGCGTCGCCGGTCGTCGCAAGTAGCTCCATCGCCCACAGGATCGCGCGTCCCCGCCGCGCGTGCGCGCCGAGGCGTAGCCTGGCCGTCGGGAACTCGACGCGCTCGGGAGCGGACTCACAGCTGCCTAGGCCGAGACCGGGCCGAGCACGGGGTGTGGAGGCGTTCGGGAGCGTCGTACCGCGCTCGTGCGATGCGCGAGGGGCAGCGGCGCGCGGCGATCCCTCCCTAGATTGAGGACATGAGCCGCATCCGACTCTGTCGCGATGACGAGCGAGACGAGATCCTGGCGATCATCAACGCGGCCGCGGAGGCCTATCGCGGGGTGATCCCAGCCGATCGGTGGCACGAGCCATACATGGAGTCGAGCGAGCTCGAGCGCGAGATCGGCGGCGGGGTTCGATTCTGGGGTGTTGAGGCGAACGGTGAGCTGATCGGCGTGATGGGCGTCCAGCAAGTGCGCGATGTCGATTTGATACGCCACGCGTACGTCCTACCCGACAGCCAGCGGCGCGGCGTCGGCGCGGCGCTGCTGCGGCACCTGAGGGGCATCAGCGCCCGGCGCAAGCTTGTAGGTACCTGGGCCGCCGCCGACTGGGCGATTCGCTTCTATCGGCGTCACGGGTTCGAGCTCGTGTCGCCCCACCGTAAGACCACACTGCTGAAGACGTACTGGACGATCCCCGACCGCCAGATCGAGACCTCGGTGGTGCTCGCGAGTCCGCCGCTCAACGAGGCGTGATCAGGTCAAGTGCTCGCAG
>CAVWYT010000018.1:0-34614 GCA_963759295.1 uncultured Solirubrobacterales bacterium
GCAATCCCGGCGAGCACGCCGCTCGGCCAGCCGAGCACGAGGCTGATCGTCTTCTGGGTCGAGGATCCGTCGAAGCACTCGTTGTTGCTCGGCAGCTCCGCCTCGCCGCTGAGCACGTCATCGCAGGTCGGCGTGTCGCCGATGTCGCCCATCGCGATCACCATCACCGCGCACGCGAAGGCGAGCGCTAGGGCGAGGAGCACGGCGAGCGCGCGCCAACCGCCGCTCGGCTTGCTCTCCTGGGCGGTCGGTGGGGGCGGGGGCGGGGGCGGCGACGTATCGCCGGCCGGGGGCGTGGGGGTACCGCTTGCTTCCATGATCGTCGTCCTCCTGTGGACCTCGGGGCGAGCAGGGCCCCGAGCCCCGCGACGGCGCGCACCCTACAGGACACCCCAGCGATCCCGGGCGACATCGATCGAGACCTCGCCGTCGGTGTCGGTCCTCAGCACCGGGACCCCGGCCTCGCGAGCTCCGCCAGGGTCGCGCTAGCCGGATGGCCGTAGGGGTTGTCGGCGCCGACCGAGATCACCGCGAGCTCCGGCTCGGCCTCGGTGAGCAGGCGCGGCAAGCCGGCGTCCTCGCTGCCGTGATGCGCGACCTCCAGCACATCGACGTCGCCGGGGTGGATCGGGGCGAGCTCCGCCTCGGCGTCGCCGGCGATCAGCATCTCGAACCGCCCGGACCGCACGAGGACTGCGAGCGACGCAGCGTTCGGCTCCGATCCCGGCACCGCGCGGAGCAGATCGGCGGGCGGCCAAAGCACGTCGAGGCGCAGCCCGCGCGCCCGCACGGCCGACCCCTCGGTGACCTGGCCGAGCCGCGCGCCGGCCGCGCGGGCGAGGGCGAGGGTGGCGCGATCCGCCCGCGCGTAGAGCAACCGGTCGACCTGGGTCGACTCGAGCACGGCGGCCGCGCCGCCGGTGTGATCGGTGTCGGTGTGGGTGATCGCCAGCGCGCCGAGGCGGTCGACGCCGCGCGCGGCGAGCAAGCCTGCGACGTCCGCGTCCGGGGGACCGGCGTCGAGCAGGATCGGCTGGCCGCGAGCGGGCTCGATCAGGGTCGCGCTTCCCTGTCCGACGTCGAGCACCGTGACCCGCAGCAGGTCGCGCGGTCCCCGTGACTCTCCCGAGCCGATGATCGGCAGCGGCAGGAGCGCGCATGCGGCGATCGTCGCGGCGGCGATCGCGATCCGACCGCGCCCCGGGGCCCGCGCGCCCCGATCTCGGCCAGGCTGCGGCGGGCGGAGTCGCCGTCGCCGACCGGCGAGCCGGAGCGCGAGCGTGGGCGCGGCGAGCAGCACGAGATACACCGCGACGAGGGCCGGTCCGCTGCCCAGCTCGACCTCGGCCTGTGCCCAAGACGGCGTGCCGAGCCAGTCCGCGATCTGGGCGATGTAGGCCGCGAGCAGGCCGGCCAGCCCGGTGATCGGAGCGACCGGCAGCCCCGGTAGCTGGCCGGCGGCCGCCGCCATCATCCCGAGCCACATCAGCGGCGCCTCCGCGGGGGCGGCGAGCAGGTTCGCCGGCAGCGCGGTCAGCGAGACGGTCCCGAAATGGAAGGCCATCAGCGGCCCGGTGGCGGCGGTCGCGGCGATCGTCAGCGCCGCGACCTCCGCGAGCGCCCGGCGCGCGGGGCCGCCGCCCGCGCCGGCGAGCAGGGTGGCGAGCGGCGCGGCGAAGATCGCGATTCCGATCACCGCCGCGAAGCTGAGCTGCCAGCCGACGTCGGCGCAGGCGCGCGGGTCGAGCCCGAGCGTCACGGCGGCGGCGAGCAGGATCGCGTACCAGCGAGAGCGCGGGCGGCCGGCGAGCGCCGCGACGACGCCGGCGGCGCCCATCGCGCCGGCGCGCTGGATCGACGGGCCGGCTCCGGTGACCGGCACGTAGATCGCGATCAGGACGAGGATCGTCACCAGCCGCGTCCTGATCTCGACGCCGAGCGCGCCCAGCGCCGCCGCCGCGAGCACCGCCAGCAGGACGACGTTTTGGCCCGAGACGGCGAGCAGGTGCGCGAGCCCGGAGCGCTTGAAGTCCTCCACCGTGGCGGCGTCGATCCGGTCGTCCTGGCCGAGCACGAAACCGCGCAGCAGCGAGGCCGACGCCTCCGGCGTACCGGTCGAGAGCGCCCGTTCGCCACGGATCCGGATCCCGTCGAGGAGCCCCGCCAACCCGCGGCGGCGGAGGTCGAGCGGCTCGATCCGCTTCGCGGCCAATACCCTGGCGATCCCGAGCCGCTCCAAATAGGCGCGCTCGAGCTCTTGCGGCTCGTGCACGGTGCCGCTGGCGCGGATCGCCCCTCCCACCTCGAGGTCGGGCACCGGCTCCGGTGCCTCGACCAGCAGCCGCCCGCCCCGCGTCTGGATCCGCACGGCGACCGTGCCGTGGTCGCGGCGCGGAACCGCTGCGACGTAGCCGGCGACGGTCACCCTGGTGCCGGCGGCAGGCCGGGCGGCTCCGGCGTCGATCACGGCGAGCCGGGCCTGGCCGGCGACGAGCCCGGCGACAGCCGCCGCGAGCGCCACGGCGACGAGCCACGGGATCGCCGTCGGGCCACCTCGGCGCGGCGCCGAGCGAGCGAGCGCGGCGACCACGACCAGCGCCGCCGCGGTCGCGCCCTCGAGGCGCGGCGGCTCGACCGCCGCCGCCGGCGACAGCGCCAGGCCGAAGGTCAGCCCCGCGAGCGCCGCGAACCGCCACCCGAGCCCAAGCGCGGGATCGAGCTTGCTCGTCGGTCGCGACCGCACGCGACTACGGTTGAAGGCGGTCGCGCAACGCCTCCATCGTCGCCGGCCCGATGCCGCTGATCTGATCGAGATCGTCGATCGAAGCGACGCCGCCGTGCTGGTCTCGGAACTCGACGATGTCGCCGGCGGTCACCGGGCCGATCCCCTCGATCGTGTCGAGGTCCTCGACGGTCGCCGTGCCGAGACTGATCGGCCCGCCCTCGACGCCGGCCGCTGACGTCGTCGCGCCTTCGATCCCGACCCGGCCATCGACTCTGGCCGGCACGACTACCTGCTGGCCGTCCGCGAGCTTCGCCGCGAGGTTGATCGCGTCCTCGGCCGCGCCGCCGGTCGGGCCCCCGGCCCGCTCGAGCGCGTCGGTCACCCGCGAGCCCGAGGCGAGCCGGTAGACACCCGGCTCGCGAACCTCGCCGGCGACATGGACGACGACCCCGCCGCCGGCGTCGACCTCCAGCGGCGGACCGCCGGCGGCGCTCGCGACTTCCCCGAAGCCGTCGTCTCCCGAGTCGCCGGACTTCAGCCATCGGGCGCCGAGGAGAAGCGCCGCGACGGCGATCGCGCCGTAGACGATCAGCTGCGGGCGGCTGAGCTCGGTCACGCGCGGATCGTCGACGAGACAGGCGCGCGAGTGGCGCGCGCAAGCTCACGCTTGCCCTACCCGACGAGAAAGCCTTGCAGGCCCTCCGGCCGCTCCTCCATGACATCGATCCGGACGACCTCCGCCCGACTCGGTCCCCGGGCGCAGAAGTCGACCAGCGCCTCGACCGCCTCCTGCGGGCCCTCGAACACAGCCTCGACGGCGCCGTCGGGGCGGTTGGACGCCCAGCCCGCGACCCCGCGCGACTCCGCGCGGCGGCGCGTCGTGTCGCGAAAGAAGACGCCCTGGACGTGGCCGTGAACGATCACTCGGCGGCGGATCACGCTGAGGGGGCGAGTGCCGACGCGAAGCGGAGCATCTCGCCGAACCGGGTCTCTAGCCGTCGAAGTCCTCGTCGTCGTAGCCGGCCGCCTGGGTCGCGAGCCGGCGGCTGTAGAGCTCGTCGGCGGAGACGGCGGGCGACTGGACCGAGACGAGCGCCAACGCCTCGCCGCCGTCGTTGGCGACCGCGTGGTCGGTCGCCGGCGGGATCAGCACGAGGTCGCCCGATTCGAGCCGCTGTGAGTCGCCGGTCGCCGACATCGTCCCGGTTCCGCTGACGACGACGTAGACCTGCTCGGCCTCCTCGTGGGAGCGCAGCTGCTCGGAAACCCCGGGCGGCACCTCGAGCCAGTTCACCGAGAGGTTCCGCGACCCGAGCTCGCCGGCGTCCATGAGGATGTGCGGGCGCAGCCCGTGCACTTCGGTCACCGCAGCGTCGGACAGCCGCCTCACGAGCACGCGAGGTTTCTAGCAGACGTGCGGCCCACGGGTGGTGGTGCCCCCGGACCGCGATCGCGCGAAAGCGCGCCACCGGCTACCGGACGACGAAGTTGACCAGCTTGCCTGGCACCACGACCTCCTTGACGACCTCCATCCCGTCGAGGTGGCGGCGGACGTTCTCACTGCCGCGCGCGAGCTCGAGCACCTCGGCTTCCGAGGCGCCCGAAGCGGCGACGATCTGGTCGCGACGCTTGCCGTTGACCTGGACCACGAGCGTGAACGTCTCGCGGACGAGCAGCGCCGGGTCGGGCTCGGGCCACGGCTGCTCCCAGACGCGCTCGCCGGTCAGCGCCTCGTAGACCTCCGTGCCGAGGTGGGGGGCGAAGGGGAAGATCAGCGAGGCCGCGGTGGCGGTCGCAAAGCGAAGCGTCGCCTCCCCGACCGGATCGCCGTAGAGCGCGTCCTTGAGCCGGTAGGCGTCATTGACCAGCTCCATGACCGCGGCGATCGCGGTGTGGAACTGAAATCCGCCCTCGATGTCGTGGGTCGTCTTGTCGATCGCCCAATGCGCCTTTGCGAGCAGCGCGTGCGCATCGGCTCGGGCGCGTTCCCGCTCGGATCCCGACGCTGCGGGAGACGAAGCGGAGGAGGTGTCGGGCGGTGGCTCGTCGGTGGAGGTTCGCCCCCGAACCTCCACCGACAGCCGCCACAGCCTGGTCAGGAACCGGTGCACGCCCTCGACGCCCTCGGCGACCCAGTCGCCGCCGCGCTCGGGCGGGCCGAGGAAGCAGACGTAGGCGCGCGCCGTGTCGGCGCCGTAGCGCTCGACCGTCTCGACGGCGCTGACCGTGTTGCCCTTCGACGAGGACATCTTGGCCCCGCCCATGGTGATCATCCCCTGGGTGAACAGGCTCGCGAACGGCTCCTGCACGCTCAGCATCCCCATGTCGGCGAACGCCTTGGTGAAGAAGCGCGCGTACATCAGGTGCAGGATCGCGTGCTCGACGCCGCCGATGTACTGATCGACCGGCATCCAGTGGTCGGCGATCGCGCGGTCGAACGGCAGCTCGGTGTTGCGCGGGTCGAGGTAACGGATGAAGTACCAGGACGAGTCGACGAAGGTGTCCATCGTGTCGGTCTCGCGGCGCGCCGCGCCGCCGCACTCGGGACAGGTGGTGTCGACCCAGTCCTCGACCGCGCCCAGCGGGCTCTTTCCCTTCGGCGCGTAGTCCTCGACGTCCGGGAGCTCGACCGGAAGCTGGTCGTCGGGCACCGGCACCATCCCGCATCTCTCGCAGTAGAGGATCGGGATCGGGCAGCCCCAGTAACGCTGTCGTGAGAGCAACCAGTCGCGCAGGCGGTAGTTGACGGCGAAGTCGCCGAGCCCGCGCTCGCGCAGCGACTCGACGATCGCCCGCTTCGCCTCCGGCGCCGGCATCCCGTCGTACTCGCCGGAGTTCACCAAGACCTCGTCCTCGGTGTGCTCCACGAAGGGTTGCCCCTCTGCGACCTCTCCCCCGGCCGGTCGTACCACCTGCCGGATCGGCAGCTCGAAGGCCTTGGCGAAGTCCCAGTCGCGCTCGTCGTGAGCGGGAACGGCCATCAGCGCACCGGTGCCGTACTCCATCAGCACGTAGTCGGCGACGAACATCGGGATCTGCTCGCCGTTGACCGGGTTCGTCACCGTGCGCCCCAGGGGCACACCCGTCTTCGCGCGCGCCTCGGAGCCGCGCTCATCAACCGACTCGCGGATCGCCTCGTCGACGTATGCCCGCACCTCGGCCTCGTGCCCCGTGCCTGCGGCCAGGCGCTCGACCTCAGGGTGCTCGGGCGCGACGACGAAGAAGGTGGCGCCGAACAGCGTGTCGGCCCGGGTGGTGAACACCGGGAAGTCGATCCCGATCTCCTCGCAGCGGAAGGTCACCTCGGCGCCCTCGGAGCGGCCGATCCAGTTGCGCTGCATCGTGATCACGTGCTCGGGCCACGACTCGAGCAGGTCGAAGTCGGCGAGCAGGCGATCGGCGTAGTCGGTGATCTTGAAGAACCACTGCTCGAGGTTCCGGGCCTCGACCAGCGAGCCGCAGCGCTCACAATGGCCGTCGATCACCTGCTCGTTGGCGAGCACGGTCTGATCGACCGGGCACCACTGCACCGGCGCCTCGGCGCGGTATGCGAGGCCGCGCTCGAACAGGCGCAGGAAGATCCACTGCGTCCATCGGTAGTACGCCGGCGTGTGGCTGGAGATCTCGCGCGACCAATCGATCGAGATCCCCCAGGCGCGAAACTGCTCGCGGTAGGCGGCGATCGACGCCTCGACCGCGTCGCGGGGGTGCTCGCCGGTCTTGATCGCGTTGTTCTCAGCCGGAAGGCCGAAGGCGTCGTAGCCCATCGGGTGGATGACCTGAAAGCCGCGTCGGCGTCGGAAGTGGGCGATCGCGTCGCCGAGCGAGTAGTTCTTCAGGTGGCCGACGTGGGGCTCGCCCGAGGGATACGGGAGCATCTCGGTCACGTAGTACTTCGGCTTCGAGTCGTCGAAGCCCGGCTCGCCCGGGTTCGGGACCTCCCAGGTGCGCTCCTGCGCCCACACCCCCTGCCAGCGGCGTTCGATCTCGTGCGGGTCGTAGCGTTCCACGGCCCCGATATTACGAGCGCCCGCCGGGGCGCAGGCCGCGGCCGCCGGCCCGGAGCCCGGCGTAGACTCGCTCCGGGAGGCCCTTTTACGAGGAGGTTGTGATGGGACGTCTGATCAGGCTCGACCGCAGTGGGCACACGACCTTGGCGGAGTGGACGGGCTCGGACGCCGATCGCGAGGCGGCGGTCGACGCGTTCAGGCGCGAGCTCGATCTCGGCATGGTGGCGTCGGTGTCGCACCCCGACGGCACCGCCGAGGTCGTCCGCGAGCTGCCGCTCGACGCCGAGCTCGTGGTCCTGCGCCGCCCGATCGCCGGCGGCTAGCCGGGCGGGGTCGGACTTGGAACCCGAGCCGGCCGGCGCGGCTCTCGCGGGCCGCGGCTGGGCGCCAGGAGGACTCGGCGAGGCGGCGAGGCTTCACTGGCGCGAGGACGCCAGCGAACGGACGCTGCGCCGCGACGGACGCCGCTGGACCGCGTGGACGACGTGGATCGTCTGCGTGTTCGTGGCCCCGGGGGCGCTGCTGGTCGCGGTCGAGCCGCTCACCTTTCCGGTCGCGCTGCTCTCCTTCGCCCATGCCTGGGCGATCCCTTGGATCCAGGCGCGCCGCGGCGCGCGCCAGGTGGTGCCGATCGGAAGCCGCCGCAGCGCGGGTCGCCGCCCCGGCGCCGATGGCGGCGCCGAGGTCGTGGCGCTCGGGCTGCTTGGCGACCTCGTCGCTGACCACGAGCGACGCCTGCTCACAGCCACCGGACTCGCGCTGCAGCGCGGCGAGCTCGGCATCTGGCTGCTCGGCGAGCAGGGCGCGCTGCTCGTCCGCCCAGGCGGGCGCCGGGTCGACGCCTGGTGCGTGCGGGTCGCCGAGACCGCCGATTTGCCCGCGGGCGATCGCGTCGCGCACCTGTTGCTCGCCCTGCGCGAGGACGAGCTCGGCTTCGCGAAGGTCGCCAACCTCGGGTTCTCGGGCGCCGCCTGGCGGCTGCGCCCGCACCTGCCGGAACGCTCGCGCCGCGCGCTCGCGGCGGCGCGACGGGCGCTGCGCGCGGGCTGAGGACCGCGGCGCGCCGGCCTATTCCAACAGCCTCTCCGCCGCGCGGCTGGAACCGGCGTCCCGGACGATGCGCCGGTTCGAGGCGGCCTCAGCCGGCCTCGGTCCGCGAGCTCTGCGCCGAGGCGATCGCGACCAGGTCGGCTCCGGCCGGCGACAGATCGAGCTGGTCCTGTGCCGGCGACAGGCGCGCGTACGGCGTGCCGCGCCGGGTGATCAAGAAGCTCTCGCCGGCCGCGGCACGCTCCATGTACCAGCCGAAATGGTTGCGGTACTCGTGGGCGCCAACCGTTACGACTTCGGCGCTAATGTCACGGGAGTGGAGCTGGTGGGACTCGAACCCACGGCCTTCGCGCTGCCAGCGCGACGCTCTGCCCAGCTGAGCTACAGCCCCATCGAGTTCGTAATCGGCTGCCCAGTTTAGACAAGCTCGCTGGCCGTTCCGCGTTGCGGCGAGCCGGAGGTAGATGACGTTCATGCCCTCAACGAGGGTGATCGGCAGCAGGTAGCAGCGATCGAGATCGCCGCAATATGCGGCGACGGCGTCGACGTGATCCACGGTGTACGGAGAGCGGACGTACCCCTGTGCGGTCAAGTAGTTGCCGGCAATGCTGACGTGTACGACGTCGCCTCTGCGCGCGGCCCACTTGCATTGGATCCGATAGAGCCGGTTCCGCACGTCGAACGCGAGGTCGTAGCGACAGTGCTCGGTCATCGGGCGCAGGACGTCGATGCCGAGCTCCGTCGCGGCTGCCGCGATCTTCAGCTCGGCGATGTTGCCCTTCAGATTCGGGTCGTGATCCGACACGAACGTATGTTCGCATCCGCTGCGGACAGAACCCGCGGTCAACCGGTGGCCTGCCCAGGGCACGAGCAGCGGGTCCTGGGAGCCATGAGCTCGCCCTCTCGCGGCTAACGCGATCCGCCCCGCCTCGGGCACGGCGGCTATGCCGACCCTACTCGTGGTCGACGTCGAGTACGAGCCGGTCGGCGCGCAGGTCGCGCACCTTGAACTCGAACGGCGTCCGCTCCTCGAGCTCGCGCAGCAGCTTGACCGGCTCGGCCAGCTTCATCTCCAGCGTCGCTCGCCCGGAGGCGAACCGCTTCACCGAGATCTCCGAGGTCGCAGCGATCCCGCCGGCCGCGTCCTCGAACCCGACGAGCTGCGAGAAGTCGTCGAGCGGGCCAACCTCGATCTCGACCGCCCCGTCGAACAGCTCGGCGGCCGACCCGTTCGCGCGCCCGTGCGGCGCCGGCGGCTGCTCGAGCTCCTCGAGCCCCGAACCCTCGCCGGCCGCGATGCTCGCGATCGCCCCCTGAAGCGACTCGAAGAGCCGCTCGCCGGCGCCGCCCGGGTCGCGCGCCAGCTCCCCGATCCGCTCGCCGAGCTCGACCGCATCGCGAAGCGCGCGCATCCTGATCCGGGTCGCCTGGCCGCGGGCCTGCTTGCGGACCGCCTCGATCTCCTCGGCGAGCAGCAGAAGGGAGCGAGTTCCGCGCTCGCCCTCGGCGCGCAGCCGTTCGAGATCCGCCCTGACGCCGTCGAGCTCCTGCTCTCGGCGAACCACGCGCCCGGAGAGCGAGTCGCAGGTGATCTCGAGCTGCACGATCCGCGCCGCCCGCTCCTCGAGCTCCGCGGCGCGCCGGTCGAGAACCCCCTCCTGCTCGGCGAGCAGCGCATCGCTCGCCGCGAGCGCCTCGTCCACGTCGCCACGGCGGTAGCCGAACAGCGATCGCTTGAACCGCCTTCCCTCGATGTGCAGAAGCTAGGCGCCCGGTCGGACGAGATCACGTTCGCCGGCGCCGGGCGCGTCCGGCGCCCCGTTCACGTTCAGGCGGTCCGAGTCGCCCTCGGGGCCCAGCTCGAGGCGCGGCGCCTCGCCCCACAGCCGCTCGAGCCGATAGCGGTCACGCATCTCGGGCACCAGGATGTGGAGCACGCAGTCGAGGTAGTCGGCGAGCATCCACTGCGCCTCGCGCTCGCCCTCGACCCTGGCCGGCAGCAGTCCATCGTCGCGCTTGAGCCGCAGGTGGACGTCGTCGTGGATCGCCTTCGCCTGGCGCTCGTTGCGCGCCGTCGCGATCACCAGGTAGTCGGTGTAGCCGACGAGCTCGCGCACATCGAGGGCGACGACGTCAAAGCCCTTCTTGTCGTCGACGATCGCCGCGATCCGCCGCGCCAGCGCCGCCGACGCCGCGGGCTCGTCGGCGCGGTGCTCACTGACGACCTCCTCGCGCTCGGCCCCCCGGTCCGCGGTCGGACTCACGCGACCACCGATTCCCGGTAGAGGCCGCTCGAGACGATCATCGCGCGCACCGGCTCCGGCACCAGATAGCGAATCGGCTTGCCCTGGGCCACGCGGCGCCTGATCGCCGTCGAGGAGACGTCGAGCTCCGGCATCCGCACGGTCAGCGCGCGCTCGGACCCGCCGAGCCGCTCGAGCGCCGCCTCGGCCTCGTCCATCACGGCCCCCGCGCGCCCGGCGATCCCGATGCGCGCCAACTCGAGCAGCCGGCGCGGCTCGTGCCATGACTCCAGGTACGCGGCGACGTCGGCCCCCATGAGGAAGAAGAACTCGGCGCCGGATCGCTCGTCTCGCAACCACTCAAGCGTACGCGCGGTGTAGGACGGGCCGGGCTCGCGCACCTCGTGGTCGGAGACCTCGAGCAGCTCGTCGTCCTCGGCCGCCAGTCGCGCCAGCTCGAGCCGCACCTGCCTCCCGGGCTCCGGGTCGATCCGCTTGTGCGGCGCCTCTCCGGTCGGCATCAGCACGACCCGGTCGAGCCCGAGCTGGGAAGCGGCCTCCTGGGCCAGCACGAGGTGACCGATGTGGGGCGGATTGAACGCGCCCCCGAGAATTCCGACCGAGCTCCCGACCGGGCTACCCCCGGACCTGCCCGTCGCCGTGGACGATGTACTTGGTCGTGGTCAGCTCGCGGAGACCAATCGGGCCGCGCGCGTGAAGCTTCTGGGTCGAGTTGCCGATCTCGGCGCCCATGCCGAACTCGAATCCGTCGGTGAACCTGGTCGAGGCGTTGACGAACACCACCGCGGCGTCGACGCCGTCGGTGAACGCGCTCGCGGCCTCGTCGGACGAGGTCACGATCGCCTCGCTGTGCCCGGTCGTGTGCCCGTTGACGTGCTCGATCGCATCGGCGACCGAGTCGACCACCCCGACCGCCATCTTCAGCCCGTGGTACTCGGTGTCCCAGTCGGGGTCCGTTGCCTCGCCGACCGGCACGTCGCCGGCTGCGGCTCGCGTGCGCGCGTCGCCGACCAGCTCGACTCCCGCGGCGTGCAGGTCGCCGAGGATTCCGGGCAAGAACGCCTCCGCCACCGCCGCGTTGACGAGCAGGGTCTCGGCCGCGTTGCAGACGCCGGGGCGGTCGACCTTCGCGTTGAAGGCGATCCGCCGCGCCATCTGAGGTCGGCGTCGTCGTCGACGTAGACATGACAGTTGCCGCCGGCGGCGTAGAGCACGGGCACCGTCGCGACCGACTTCAGGGCCTGCTTCAGTCCCTCGCCGCCGCGCGGGATCACGAGCTCGACCAGGCCATCGGCTGTCGCCAGCTGCTCGAGCTCGGAGCGGTCGCCGGAGAGCAGCTCCACCGATCCCGCTGGGAGGCCGGCGTCCACCACCGCGTCGCGGACCAGCGCGGCGAGCGCGGCGTTCGAGCGCTCGGCGTAGCTGGAGCCGCGCAGGACGATCGCGTTGCCGCTCTTCAGGCACAGGGCCGCGCAGTCCACGGTCACGTTCGGGCGCGCCTCGTAGATCACCGCGACCACCCCGAGCGGCACCCGAACCTTGCGCAGGTCGAGGCCGCTCGCGAGCGTCCGCCGCTCGAGCTGCTCGCCGACCGGGTCGGGGAGCCCGACGATCGCCCGCACGCCGGCGGCCATCTCGGCCACCCGCGCCTCGCTCAGCGCGAGCCGGTCGCGCAGCGCCTCGGTGAGCCCCGCCGCGCGCTCGTCGGCGAGGTCGGCGGCGTTCGCCTCCAGGACCTCGTCGGCGCGCTCCTCGAGCAGCGTTGCAAGGCGCTCCAGCGCGTCGTCCTTGGTCGCCGTGTCGGCGATCGCAAGCGCATGCGAAGCGCGCTTGGCGCTCTCGCACGCCTCCGTGACGCCTCTGGTCGCGATCGCCATCGCCTACAGGGTAACGGCGCCGACCCCCGCCGAAGGCCCTGCCGGGCAGCGATCACGCGAGCACGAAGTGGTCGCGGTGCACGGCCTCCTCGGAGGCGTTCGGCAGCAGCCGCATGATCTCCGCCGACTTCATCCCCTTGATCCTGGCGAGCTCGCTCGAGGAGTAGTTGACGATCCCCTTGCCGACGAGCGCCTCGTCGCAGACGACGTCGACCGCGTCGCCGGCGGCGAACTCGCCCTCGACCGCGGTGACCCCGACCGCGAGCAGGCTCGACCCGCGCTCGCGCAGGACGCGCGCGGCACCCTCATCGACGGCGACCCGGCCTCGCGAGGGCTTCGCGTAGCGCAGCCAGAGCTTGAACGAGGGCGTGCGCTCCGGATGCGCCGCGAAGCTGGTACCGATGCGCTCGCCGCGCGCGGCGGCGAGCAGCGAGCCGGCGCTCGTTCCGTCGCAGATCACCGCCGGGATGCCCGCGGTGCTCGCCATCTGGGCTGCCGCCACCTTGCTGCGCATCCCGCCGGAGCCGAGCGGCGAGGTGCGGTCGCCGATCTCGTAGCGCTCGAGCTCGTCGAAGTCGTCGACCGACTCGATCAGGCTCGCGCCCGGGTCGTGGCGCGGGTCGGCCGTGTGCAGGCCGCGGGTGTCGGTGAGCAGCACGAGTAGGCGGCCGCCGAGGAGCAGCGCCAGCTGCGCGGAGAGGAAGTCGTTGTCGCCGAAGGTGATCTCGTCGGTCGCGGTGGTGTCGTTCTCGTTGACGACCGGCACGGCGCGCCACTCGAGCAACCGCCGGAGGGCCTGGCGGGCGTTGAGGTAGTGCATCCGGACCGAGAGATCGAACGAGGTCAACAGGACCTGCGCCGCGTGCACCCCACGCGCCGCGAGCCGCGACTCGTAGGCGCGAAACAGGCCCCCCTGCCCGACCGCCGAGGCCGCCTGGAGCTCGTCTACGGTGCGCGGTCGCATCGGCAGGTCCATGACCCGGATGCCGAGTGCGATCGCGCCCGAGGTCACCATCGCCACGTCCTCGCCGCCGTGATGGAGCTCGGCGACCTGCGCGCAGACCGAGTCGAGGACGTCGGCGCGCACCTCCCCGTGCTCGTCGGCGACGATCGAGGAGCCGAGCTTCACCACCACGGTCATCTCGGCGGCTGAGGTTAGAAGGCGGCCGTCTATCCCGGATCGAGCTCGAACGCCTCGTCACCGATCCGGACCTCATCGCCGGGCCGAAAGCCGGCGCGCTCGAGCGCCGCGATCACCCCGATCTCACGCAGCCGCCCCTCGAGGTAGGCCAGCGCCTCCAGGTTCGAGAGGTCGTGACGGGCGACGAGCATCTCTACTCCGCGCCCCAGCACCCGGAAGGCGCCGTCCTCGCGCTCGACGTCGAACCCCCCGTCACCCTCGGGGCGGTAGACGATGTGCTCGGCCTCGAACTCGGGGGTCCCTGCTCCGGGCGCCGCGGCGCGGAGCGGCGCCTCCACCGGCGCCACGGCGTCGAAGATCGCGTGGCGCAGCGCGTCGAGCCCGGCGCCCGTTGCCGAGGAGATAGCGTGCACCGGGCGCCCGATGCCCGCGGCCAGCTCGGCGACCAGCGCCGCGACCCGGTGGGCGGGCAGCAGGTCTCGCTTCGAGACCACGACGATCTCGGGCAGGCGCTCGAGCCCGGCGCCGTAGGCCGCGAGCTCGGCGCGGACCGTCTCGTAACGGGAGATCGCGTCGTCGGTCTCGAGCGGGTCGATCGCGATCAGGTGGACGACCACGCGGCAGCGCTCGACGTGGGCGAGAAACTCGTGGCCGAGTCCGGCGCCCGCGGCGGCGCCCTCGATCAGCCCGGGGATGTCGGCGATCACCAGCTGGCGCTCGCCGTCGTCGATCGTCCCCAGGACGGGCTCGAGGGTCGTGAACGGATAGTCGGCGATCTTCGGAGCGGCGCGGGTCAACCGCGCAAGCAGTGACGACTTGCCGGCGTTCGGTAGGCCGATCAGGCCGGCGTCGGCGAGCAGCTTGAGGCGCAGCTCGACCCACCCCGACTCCCCGGCGAGGCCGCGCTCCGCGAACCGCGGCGTCTGGCGGGTGGAGCTCGCGAACCGCTTGTTGCCGTGCCCGCCGAGGCCGCCGCGGGCGATCACCGCGCGCTGGCCCGGCTCGACGAGGTCGTAGAGCTCGCCGCTCGGACCCTCGGCCTGCGTCCCGGGCGGAACGCCGATCAGCTCGTCCGCTCCCCTCGCCCCATGACGCTGCTTGCCCTGGCCGTGACCACCGCGTCCGGCGCGGTGGTGCGGCGAGAAACGCAGCGCGGCGAGGTCGCGACACGACGGATCGCAGACGAGCACGACGTCGCCGCCGCGCCCCCCGTCGCCGCCGTCGGGCCCGCCGCGCGGCACATGGGCCTCGCGACGCATCGAGACGCAGCCGTTGCCGCCGGCGCCGCCCTCGACGTAGATTCGAGCTCGATCGTGGAGCATCGAATGAACGGTAGAGGTGTTAGGGGGCCACGAAGGGCGGCCGACTGCAAGCTCGCCGTCCCGCACGATGCCGTGAACACAAAGGAGAATTCCCCCTGTGAGTAGTTGCATCCCGCCACGGCGGCTTCAGCTGTCGCATCGCCTCATCGCCGCCGCTCTACTCGCCCTCTCGGGGCTGCTGTCGTTGATGCTGGCGGTCGGGTCCGCGGAGGCAGCACACGGCAAGGGAAAGCAGGGGGCGATGGTCAAGACGATGACCTATAACGCGAGCCTGGGCTCCGGGCTCTCCGCTCGCTTCTCCACGAGTCTCGACGAGTTCTGCGACAAGGCCGGCGAGAACCTACGTGAGATCGACTCGACCAATCCACAGGTCCGGATGCCGGCGATCGCGAAGCAGATCCTCAACAAGAAGCCCGATCTCGTCGGTCTCCAGGAAGCGGACGCCGTCCTCACCCAGACTCCCCCCGACAACGGCCCCCTACTCGGCGGCACGGACGCGACCACGGTCAGATACGACTACCTGCAGATGATCCTCGACCGGCTCAACCGAGGGAACAAGCGCTATGCGTTGGTCACGGTCCAGGACGAGTTCGAGTTCGAGATCAAGGGGAACCTCGATGGCATCGGCTCCGGCTGTGATGCCTCCGAGACCGACGTCCGTCTTATCACCCGCAACGCGATCCTGAAGCGGGTCGGGGCGGGAGTGAAGACATCGAGGGTCAGGCAGGAGAGCTATCGGCACCAGCTCTCGTTCGAGCTGCTCGGCGGCATCGAGTATCCGGTCCCGCGCGGCTGGGAGTCGGTGGATGCGCGCGTGCGTGGCAGCACGAAGTTTCGCTTCGTCAACACACATCTGGAGGCGTTCGACAACGATCCGCAACAGAACACGATGCTCGACACGAGCACGGATCCCCCGACGGAGAGCGTGGTCGGCAATGCTGCCGTCCGCGCGATCCAGGCCGACGAGTTGGTCACAGGCCCCGCCGAGGCGAAGATCCCGGTCGTGCTCCTGGGTGACCTCAACTCAAACGTCCCCGGCGTCAAGCCCGGAGACGAGAAGGCCTTCCAGAGAGTCCTCGCCGCCGGCTTCAAGCGCCGTAGCACGCAAGAGCCGGCTAGCTGTTGCGTCTCGGACACGGGCGGCACGATCGCCGATTTCGACCACGTCGTCGATCACGTGATGGCGAAGCCCGGCGGCGCAGTCCACCTCGTGTCCTCGTCGGTCGTCGGCCGGGCCGAGGTCAACGGGTTCTTCCCGTCCGATCACGCCGGCGTGTTCAGCGCCCTGCGGCTGCCGCGCAAGGCAGGGTAGCGCCGCCGGCGCGTCTCGTTCGCTCAGCCGCGCAGCTCGCGGAACGCCGCCAGCGCCTGCTCGCGCGTGCGCGGGAACTCCCCCGAGTCGGCGAACGCCCGCAGCGCGGCGACCGTTTGGCGGATCTGCTCGAGGTAGGTCTCGCAGCCCTCACATTGCCCGAGGTGCGCCTCGGCCTCGATCCGTTTCGCCTCGGCGAGCTGCCCCTCGATCAGGTCGGTGACCAGCTCTACGAATTCCTGACACGTCATCTCGTTCACGCCCTCCGCGCTCATCCGACCATCTCCGGATCGAGATGGCGCTCGAGCGCGCTCCTCACCTTCGAGCGCGCGCGGTGCAGAAGGACCCTTTGGTTGGTCTCCGAGAGGCCGAGCGCATTACGCGCCTCGTCGGCGGAGTAGCCCTGGACGTCGCGCAGGGTGAGCACCTCCCGCTGGCGGACGGGCAGCTCGGCGATCGCCCTCAGCATCACGTCCCGCGTCTCGCCCTGAGCGAGCCGTTCGACCGGAGAGTCCCACTCGACCGGTGGCCGCGCCCAGTGCCCCGGATACTCACCCCGGCGCCCCTGGAAGCGATCGGCGTCGACCGCCGGCTCGCCGCGCCCCTCCTCGTCGCGCCGGCGCAGAAACGAGAACGGGAGCACGCGCTTCTCGCGCTTGCCGCGAGTGCGCGCGTTGTTGAGCAGGATCTGAAAGATCCACGTACGCAGCGACGATCGGCCCTCGAACCGGTCGATGCCCTTGACCACCCCCACCCAGGTGTCCTGAACGACGTCCTCGGCGACCGCGCGGCTCGCTACGTGGACCTGCGCCAGGCGGATCAGCGCCGGCGTGAGCTCCTCGACCAACCGGGCGAACGCCGCCTGGTCGCCGTCCCTCAGCGCCGCGACCAGCTCGGCATCGTCGTGTCCGGCGTCGCCATCCACGTCGCGCGCAGCCTATTCACAGCCGAGGCCGGGGCGGAAGCGTGAGCGGCGAGCTCTGGCTGCCCGAACGGCGAAGCCGCTCGTCCAGGTCCGGCCGGGCCCGTGAACCTTGGCGCTAGCCGGCGTCGTCGAGGACCGAGACGACGCGGCCCTTGTGGCCGGCGGTGAACTCGACGGTCCCCGGGCGGGTGGCGAAGATCGTATGGTCGCGGCCGAGGCCGGTGCCGTCACCGGGCCGGAAGCGGGTGCCGCGCTGGCGGACGATGATCTCGCCGCCGCCGACCCTCTGGCCGGCGAACACCTTGACGCCGAGCATCTTCGGGTTCGAGTCGCGACCGTTGCGGCTCGATCCAAGTCCCTTCTTGTGAGCCATCTGCCCTAGCTCTCCTTCTTCTCGCTGGAGGTCTTGCGCGTCGCCGGCTTCTTCGCCGCCGGCTTCTTCGCCGCCGGCTTCTTCGCCGCAGCCGGCTTCTTCGCCGCCGGCTTTTCGCAGCCGGCTTCTTGGCCGCCCCCTTTGCGCTCGGCTTCTTGGTCGCCGTCCCGGCCTTCGCCGCCGGCTTGCGGGTCAGCATCCTGACTTCGGTCACCTCGAGCCTGGTGAGCTCGGAGCGGTGCCCCTGGCGCTTGCGGTAGCCCTTCTTCGCCCGGTACTTGAAGACGCGAATCTTCTGGCCGCGCTCATGGCCAGCGATCACCGCCTCGACCTTGACCTTCTCGAGCTTGTCGGCCTCGAGGACGACGTCGCCGTCGCCGCGGAACATCACCGCGCGCAGGTTCACCTTGGCGCCCTCGTCGGCGGCCAGGCGATCGACGAGCAGGGTGGTTCCCTCCTCCGCGCGGTACTGCTTACCGCCGCTCTCGACTATCGCGTAGGTCTCGGCCATCGTCATTACTCCGTGCCGGCGGAGCCGTCCCCGCTCCGGGCACGATTACGGCGCCTGCCGCCGCGGCGGCCTCGGCGCCGTCCAGAGGTCGAGGATTCTAGCTTCTCCGCTTCGGGCTCCACCCTCCCCCCGTTGGCGTCCAGCAACGACGCCGTCGCCGCCGAGCGGGCGACCGTCTCGATCCGCACCAGGCGTCGCTCGCCGACGTGAGGGCCGCCGCCGTCGACGCTGACGATGTAGGAGTCCACCCTGGCGATCGCGTCGTCTGCGTCGTACATGTGCGGCTCCTCGATCGTCACCAGCACCTCCTCGCCGACCCGGAACGGCAGCGCCCGCTCCTCGATCTCCGTGCGGCTGCCGCGGTCGACGACGTCGTAGGTGTCGATCGCCAGCGCCTCGCCGCCCTCGAAGTGGAAGCTCTTGCCGGTGCCCTCTTCGAGCTCCATCAGCCCGCTGTCCTCGGACACCAGCTCGGCGGCGACGTGCGGGTTGACCCGGACCAGGAACGCCTCCGGCTCGCGCTCGTCGGCGGCGAGCTCTCGCAGCCGCCGGATCACCTCGATCGCCATCGTCTCCTCCGACGGCACGACGCCCTCGCCCTCGCAGGTCGGGCAGGTGCGGGTGAGGATCTCGCGGACGCCGTCGGTCACGTTCTGGCGCGTCATCTCGACCAGCCCGAGCGGCGAGACCTCCATCACGTAGCTCTTCGTCTTGTCGGTGTCGAGCGCCTTCTTCAGGGTCTTCAGGACCTGGTCGCGGTTCTTGGCCCTCGCCATGTCGATGAAGTCGATGACGATGATCCCGCCGATGTCGCGCAGCCGCAGTTGGCGGACGACCTCCTCGGCGGCCTCGACATTGACCTTCGTGATCGTGTCCTCGAGCCGGCCCTTGCCTCGTCCGGTGAAGCTGCCGGTGTTGACGTCGATCACGGTCAGCGCCTCGGCGTAGTCGATCATCAGATAGCCGCCCGAGGCCAGGTCGGCGCGCCGGGAGAGCACGGCGTCGAAGGCGCTGGCAGCGCCCTCGCGCTCGAGCAGCGGCCGCGAGCCCTTGTAGAGCTCGACGTACTCGACGAGCTCCGGCGCGGTGCGCTGAAAGAAGCTCGTCACCCGATGGTGCTGCTTGGGATCGTCGATCACCGCGCCGTCGAATTCCTTCGTGAGCACGTCGCGGAGGACCCGGATCGAGAGGTCGGCCTCCTGAAACACGAGCGCCGGGGCCTTGACCTCCTTGGCGCGGCGATCCATGACCTCGTGCAGCTTGTGCAGGTAGTCGAGGTCGCGCTCGAAATCGCCCTTGCGAGCGCCCTGGGCGGCGGTGCGCACGATAACGCCCCCGTCGCCGGTGTGGAGCTTCTGCAGCAACTTGCGCTGGCGGTCGCGCTCGGCGTCGGGCAACCGTCGCGAGGCGCCGACGCCGGCGCCGCTGGGCATGTAGACGAGGTAACGGCCCGCGATCGAGAGCTGCATCGACAGCCGCGCGCCCTTGGTCTTCAGCGGGTCCTTGACCACCTGGACGAGGACCTCCTGCTTGGGCTTGATCAGCTCGTCGATCCTCCGCCCGCGGCCGTGGCCACGGCGGGGGACCTTCTGGCCGTCCGGGAGGACGATCTCGTCGACGTGCAGGAAGCCGTTTCGCTCCAGGCCGATGTCGACGAACGCCGCCTCCATCCCGGGCAGCACGTTGTCGACCACGCCCTTGTAGATGTTGCCGACGATCGAGCGCGAGTTGCGGCGCTCGACGTAGAGCTCGGCGACTTTCATCGCGGATCCGTTGGCGCCGGATTGGCGCGCGGATCCCTTGCCTTCGAGCACCGCCACGCGGGTCTCCCCGGCGTCAACGGAGACGAGAATTCGCTTCTTCAGTTAGATCACCTCAAAACGGAGTCGAGCCCCGCTTCGAGGTGAGCTGCGCTTGCACATGGACGCTCTGCAACAGCCCGAGCGCCAGGAAGGTCACGATCACGGACGAGCCACCTGAGCTCATCAGCGGCAGGGGGATTCCCGTGATGGGCATGATCCCAAGGTTCATGCCGACGTTGACGAAGACCTGGAACATCAGCATCGCGGCTATCGCGCCGGCGATCATGCTCCCGTAGAGGTTCTTGGAAAGAGTCATTGTGCGCAGCGCCCTCCAGATGAGCAGGGCGTATAGAGAGAGTAGGAACGCGGCTCCGACGAAGCCGAAGCGCTCGCCGACGACGGCGAATATGAAGTCTGTGTGGCGCTCTGGCAGGAAGCCATTTTCGGTTTGGGTTGCGTCATCGCCGCGTCCGGTCTTGCCCCCGGAGCCTACGGCGATCAGAGCCTGGTTGATCTGATAGCTCGAATCCGCCGGATCGTCGCTCGGGTGCAGGAAGGCCGTCAAGCGATCCTGCTGATAGTCGGCGAGCACGGGCGCGCCGACCGCGGGGGCGATGACCAAGACGATAGCGATCGCCGCCGCGGCGATTCCGCCGAGAGCCGCGAAGTGGGTCCACGGTACGCCGGCGACATAGAGCACGGCGAGCGTGATCACGCCGTAGACCAGCGCCGTTCCCAGGTCCGGCTGAATGAAGACCAGGGCGGCCGGGAAGAGGCCGAGCGCGAGGATCCGCACCGTCCGTCGCGCATCGGAGGCGCGGCGACCGCGGTCGATCACGAACGCCGCCAGCGTGATCACGAGCAGCACCTTGCCGAGCTCCGATGGCTGGAAGGTGAAGAACGGCAGCTCGATCCAGCGCCGCGAGCCGCGGGTGGCCGAGCCGAGCAAGAGCACGAGGACGATGAGCCCGATCATCGCCGTGTAGACGCCGACGCGCAGCTCGCGGAAGCGCGAGTAGTCAACCCTCGCGACCGCGAACATCAGCGCGATCCCGACCACGGCGTAGATCGACTGCCGGACGACGTAGTAGTACGGGTTGCCGGGCACGTCGTGTTGGGTCGCGACCCCGAGCGTGTAGACGCTGTAGGCGATCAGCGCCAGGCCGGCGAACAGCAGCACCGGGTCGAGCTGGGTCAGCCCGGCGCGCTCGATCAGCCCGGCGCGCCGCTCGGTGAAGCGACGCGGTCGGGGTCGCGAATAGGCCTCCATCACTCCACCGGCCCCGCGGCCGAGCCGACGTCCTCGATCTTCGCCGTGTTCACGTGCAGCAGCTGGTTGAAGATCTGCTGGGCGGCGGGGGCCGCCGTGTCGGCTCCGAATCCACCGCCCTCGACGGTCACCGCGACCACGTATTTGGGATCCTCGTAGGGCGCGAGCGCGACGTACCAGGACTGGTCGGCCCGACCCACACCGCGCTCCGCGGTACCCGTCTTGCCGGCGATCTCGACCGGGTAGCCGCCGAAGACGTTGAACGACGTCCCGCCCGGCTCCATCGCCGCGCCATGGAGGCCGTCGAGGATCGCCTGGCGCCACGAGGGATCGATATCGAGCTCCCGCCGCGGCGCGGGGTCGATCTCCTGCACAACCCGTCCCTCGGGGTCCTGGACGCGAAGTCCGACGTGCGGCCTGACGACGTCGCCGCCGTTGGCGATCGCGGCGTAGGCGACCGCCATTTGCAACGGATCCGCCTGCAGGTCGCCCTGGCCGACGGCGAGGTTGACGTTGTCGCCGACCGTCCAGGGGCGATCGGCTCCACCCGCCTCGTAGACGTCGTCCGCTACGACGTCCTTGCCGCCCGGCGAGTCGGGGTCGGTCGAGATCTCATACAGCTTGTTGCGCCATTCGGGGGTCGGCAACAGACCGGGCGCCTCGCCGCCGACGTCGAGGCCGGTGGGCTCGCCGATGCCGAGCTCGTGCGCCCACTCCTGCAGGGCGCCGCCCTCCGGGCGGTCGGGCTCGTCCATGCGGAACCCGAGCGTGTAGAAGAAGACGTCGGAGGAGACCTTGAGCGCGGCGCGCAGGTCGACCGGCCCGTTGACCGCGTCACCGGCGTTGTGGAGGACCTGGCCGTCGCCGAGCGGGAAGGAGCCGGTGTCGTTGATGATCTCGTTGATGCCGAGAGCACCGGAGTCGAGCGCCGCGATCGCGGTGATCGGCTTGAAGGTCGAGCCGGTCGGATAGATGCCCTGGGTCGCGCGGTTGAACAGCGGTGCCCCGGTGGCATCGGAGGTCAGCGACTCATACACCGACTGCGGCACGAACGGCTTCGCGAAGGTCGCCGGATCGTACGACGGGCTCGAGCCGATCGCCACCAGCTCACCGTTGCGGAGGTTCATTGCCACGAAGCCACCCGGAAGCCCGGTCGACGAGATCGCGGACTCGCCGGCGGTCTGCACCGCGTCGTCGATCGAGAGCACCAGGTCGTCGCCGGTCCGGGCCTCGGTGGCGGTGAGCTGTCGACCCGTCGGCTGCCCGGAGGCGTCGACCTGGACGCGAGTGATGCCATTGGTGCCGCGCAGGAGGCTGTCGTACGTGTACTCGACCCCCTGCTTGCCGACCTTGTCGCCGGGATCGAGTCCCTGGTAGCGCGGGTCCTTGAGCTCGTCGGTGGTCACCTCGCCGACGTAGCCGAGCAGGTGCGCGGCCAGCGCCCCCTGGGGATAGCGGCGGACGTAGACGCGTTCGACCGAGACCCCTGGGAAGCGCGCCTGATTCTCGCGCAGGTAGTAGACGGTGTCGTAGGAGACGTCGCGGCGCAGCGTCGTCGGGCAGGCCGCGCACTCCTTCTTCTCGGCTCGCATCTTGTGCCGGATCTGCTTCGGTCGCAGGTTGGCGACCTTGCCGAGGTGCTGGAAGAGCTTCGCCCGCCGCTCGCGGTTGGCCGGCAGCTCGGTCGGCTTGACCTGGAGCTCGAGCGCGGTGCGGTTGTCGACCAGCACGTTGCCGTGGCGGTCGGTGATCTCGCCGCGCGGCGCCTGGATCGTGAACTCCCGCACCTGGTTGTTCTGCGCCTCGGCACGGTAGTGGTCGCCGGAGAGCACCTGCAGGTACCAGAGCCGGAAGAAGACGACCGCGAACATCGCCACGCCGATGCCGGCGAGCACCGCGATCCGGAACGCCGACTGCGCCGGCGCCGGCGGGCCGCCCAGTCCCCACGAGCGAACATCAGGCGGTGCCGCCAGTCCGCGGCCGCACCGGGCGGCCGGAGGCCGAGCGCACGCCGCGCCGGTGGGCGCCACGGCGGCGGCGCCGTGGAAGCGAGGTCCCGCGGGCGCGACCGCGGGGCGCGTAGTCGATCAGCGCCGGGCGCAGGATCAGCCTGATCAACGGGTAGACGCCGAACGCGAGCACCCCGGCGAGCAGCGACTGGACGACGATCTCGCGTACGACGAGGAGGCTGATGGGCGCCTCGATCCCGAGCATCAGCTCGAGGGCGGCGAAGCCCGCGGCGCCGAGCAGGGTGAAGCCCGCGATCAGCGCCGGAGGCTGCAGCGAGCTGGTGAGCGTCGCCCCCTCGCGATAGCGGCCCGCCAAATAGCCGATCGTGAGCAGCACCAGCGAGGTCACCCCGAGCGTCTGCAGCAGCACCGAGTCGAGCAGCAGGCCGGCGGCGAACCCACACACCGCGCCAACCACCGCGCCGCCGAGCAGCCCCAGGGTGAGCACCACAACCGGCAGCAGGTTCGGCGCCGCGCCGAGCAGCGAGAGGTAGGAGAAGAACGAGGTCTGCAGGATCACGGCGGCGAGCAAGATCAGCGCGATCCGGACCGAGATCCGTGGCGTGATGATCACCCGGGGACCCCCGGGCGCTGGTCGCCGCCGGTGAGCACCTGCACGTAGCCGAGCTGCCGCAGATCGGCGAACGGCTCGACGTGGATGCGCTGGAACTCCTGCTGGTCACCCGCGTCGGTCGAGCTCACCCGCCCGATCGGGATCCCGGGCGGATACGCGGAGGAGATCTGGCCGTTGCTCCACCCCGCCGTGGCAAGGCTCTGGTTCGCCTGCACGGTCTCATCGCTGTCGATGTAGTCGAGCAGCAGGTCCTCGGGGTCGCCGACCTCGGGTTCGACAACCCCGGTCGGGCCGTCCGGCATCACCTGCGCCGAGACCGCGTTGTTGTGGTCGGTGATCAGCTCGACCTGGGCGGTGTTCGGGGTCAGATCGGCGATCCGGCCGACGAGGCCGTCTCCGTTGACCACGGCGTCGTTGCGCTCGATGCCCGCGCTCGAGCCATGGTCGATCTGGACGGTCGAGAACCAGACAGTCGGCGAGCGGCCGATCACCCGCGAGGTCACCGTCCTGTAGGCGCCGAGCTCGGCGGTGCGGTCGAGGTCGAGCAGCTTCTCGAACTCGACGTTGTCGCGCGCGGCGCCCTGAAGCTGGGTCACCTGGGCGCGGAGGTCGGCGACCTCGGATCGGAGCTCCTCGTTCTCGCCGCGAGCCTGGAAGGTCTCGTCGAACCAGTCGACCAGGTCGCGGACCGGCTTCAGCGCCCGCTCGGCGCCCTCGCCGATCGGCGCCAGCACCGTCGCCACTCCGCGCTGAAAGGTGTGCAGCGGCCCGCTCTCGGCCTCCGAGAACTGGCTCGAGAGCAGGATCAGCGAGACCACGATCAGGCCGACGAGGATCGCCCGGCGCCTTCTGACCTGCTTCCGATACATGCGCGCGGCTCGATCAGGCCGGCGCCCTGAGCCGGCGGTGGGAGTTGCGGTTCATGCGATGGATCGCCTCGAACTCCTCGAGCGACCGGCCTGAGCCGACCGCGACGCAGGTCAGCGGTGACTCGGTGACCTGACAGGGCATCTGGCACTCGTCGCGCATCCGCTGTGCGAACCCTTGGAGCAGCGCCCCACCGCCGGCGAGCGTGATCCCGCGGTCCATGATGTCCCCCGCGAGCTCGGGGGGCGTGCGGTCGAGGGTGTCCTTGACCGCGGCGACGATCTGGCTCACCGGCTCCTCGACCGCGGCCCGGATCTCGGTCGAGCCGAGCTCGATCGTCTTCGGCAGCCCGGTGACCAGGTCGCGACCTCGGATCTCGGTGGTCGTCTCCTCGGGCAGCGGTGCCGCCGAGCCGATCTCGAGCTTCACCTCCTCGGCCGTCTGCTGGCCGATCAGCAGCTTGTGCTCGTGCTTGCAGTGGTTGACGATCCCGTCGTCCATCTCGTCGCCGCCGACCCGGATCGACTCCGAGACGACGATGCCCCCGAGCGAGATCACCGCCACCTCGCTGGTCCCGCCGCCGATGTCGAGGATCATGCTGCCGGTCGGCTCGGCGACCGGGAGGCCGGCGCCGATCGCGGCCGCCATCGGCTCCTCGATCAGGTACGCCTGCCGCGCGCCGGCCGACAGGCAGGCCTCCTCGACGGCGCGCTTCTCGACCCCGGTCACACCCGACGGGACGCAGACCACCACCCGGGGGTGCGCGAACCGGTTCTGGTGCACGCGCTGGATGAAGTGGCGCAGCATCTCCTCGGTGATCTCGAAGTCGGCGATCACACCATCCTTGAGCGGCCGGATGGCCTGAATCGTCCCGGGCGTCCGGCCGAGCATCCGCTTCGCGTCGACGCCGACCGCGTGCACCGCGCCGGTCGACGAGTCGACGGCGACCACCGAGGGCTCGGAGAGCACGATCCCGCGGCCGCGCACGTAGACGAGCGTGTTCGCGGTCCCGAGATCGACCGCCATGTCGCGGCCACCGAAGCCGGTGAGGTTGCTGAAAATGCCCATACGAAGATCGGCCCGACCCGGAGGGGTGCCGTGACCCGCGGTCAGTGTAACGGCTGGACTGCAGCCCTCAAGCCGGGATCGAGGGCATGGCGAAACCCTCTACCTCAACCCTCGCCTTAGCGATTTTCGGCTATTTGAACAGGTTTGGCGCCAGGAGCAGCAACAACGCCACCGGTAGGCCGACGACGTTCGAGAAGTCTCCCTGCAAGCGCTCGACCAGGATCGAGCCGAGCCCCTGGATCGCGTAGGCGCCGGCGCGGTCGCGCCATTCCCCCGAGCGCAGATAGAGGTCGATCGTGGCCCGGTCGAGATCGCGGAAGGTGACCTCGGTCGTGGCAACGCCGGCCCGCTCCACCGGCACCTGGTCGGCGAGGGCGGTGCCGAGCACGACGATACCGCTGTGCACCTCGTGCGTGCGGCCCGAGAGCGCCTCGAGGCGCTCTCGCGCCCCGGCCTCGTCGGCGGCCTTCCCCAGCAGCCGGCCTCCGAGCGCGACGTCGGTGTCGACGCCGAGCACCGTCGTCGAGCCGCCGACGAGCCTGCGCCCTGAGCGTGCCTTCCGGCGCGCGTTCTCGACCACAACCTCCTCCGGCTCGCCTTCGGTGGCCTCATCGACGTCCGGGGCGACCGCCTCGAACTCGATCCCGAGCTCGGTCAGGATCTGGCGCCTGCGCGGGGAGCGCGAGGCGAGGATCAGCCTGCCGCTCGAGTCCGGGGCACGCGGCCCGACGTCAGCCGAACCAGATCCCGATCTCGCGCTCGGCGGATTCATCGGAGTCCGAGCCGTGGACCAGGTTGAAAGTGACCTCGAGGCCATGGTCGCCGCGAATCGACCCCATCGCCGCATCGATCGGATTGGTCGCGCCGATTACCTGGCGAGCCGCGGCAACCGCTTCGTGGCCCTCCAGCACCGCCGCGACCACCGGGCCCCCGGTGATGAACGAAACGAGCTCGCCGAAAAACGGCTTCTCGGTGTGCTCGGCGTAGTGCTCGTGCGCGATCTCCTCGGCCGCGTGAAGCAGCTTCAGCTCGGTGATCCGCAGCCCCTTGCGCTCGAAGCGGGCGAGCACCTCACCGGTGAGCCCACGCTCGAAGGCATCGGGCTTGATCAAGATCAGGGTGCGCGAGCCGGGCATCGGCGCGGCAGCCTAGAGGATCGCCGACCGGCCGGGGCCCGCCGCTACTCGCCGCTGCGCTTCGGCGGACGGGTCGCGGTGGCTCGCTCGGAGCGCGCCGGTCCTTGAGAGCGCGCGGGGGCCGGCCTGCGGGTCGGCTCTCCCTGATCGTCACCGTCCGACTGCGGCGCCGAGCGCTCCCGCGGTGAGGGGGGCGGCTCGGAGGGGGCCGCTCGCGCCGCGCGCGGGGGCTTCGCCTCCTCGTCCGCGCGCCCGCGCGCGCGGCGCGCCTCGCTCCGGGCCGCCACCGAGCGCGAGGGCTTCGGCTGGGCGGCGCCGCGGGAGGGCGCCTTGGTGCGGCGCTTCGGCGCCGGCCGGCGCTCAGCCGCGGCCCGACGGGTCGGCGTCTCACAGTACGGGCAGATCGACCAGCGGGGGTCGATCGGCTTGCCGCACGACTCGCAAGGGTCCTTGATCCGCGCTCGGCAGTTCGGGCAGCGCAGGAAGCTGCGCTCGACCGGATGCTCGCAGTTCGGGCACGAGGCCTCCTCGAGCTGCCGGACTCGCAGCTCGGAGGCCCGCACCTCGAGCTCGCGCTCGTGGCGATCGGCGAGGAACTCCGGCGGCCGTAGGATCGAGTAGACGATCGTGCCCAGGAACGGAAACAGCGAGGCGGCGGTCGCGCAGGCGACCAACACCGGGTCCTCGATCCGCCGCCGGGCGTCGAGGTAGGTCCACGCGACCAGCGCGAGCCAGAGCACGACCAGGAATAGGATCAGCAGGTTGACGACCAGGTTGAGGGCGTCGTTTGTGATTCCGAAGAGGCCGGCGGGCATCAGGGTTGGGCAGTCTAGATGGCCTGGCTTAGAGGAATAGGCGCCCGAACAGATATCCCAGTCCAAAGAAGACGAGGATCACGATCGCGACCACCGCGGCGACAAGGCCCATCATGTGGAGAAGCTCTGAGCGTGCGCCTCGGTCCAATCCAGACAGAAGGTAGTCGGAAACGATTTGCGGTGCGCTACCGGGGCGCCTCGTGGGCGCTATCGACCAGCGCGGCGGCGCTCGCGGTGGCCGCCTCCGCGGCGTCCGCGATGCCGATCGGAGGCGCCGGCGGGTCGGCGCCGCGACTCGCCAAGCCCACGATTCGCGAGGACCATGTCGGCTATGGCGACCGGCGACGCCGTCAGATGGCCGCCTACTCCGAGCGCCACTACGGAGATCGCGAGTGGCGGCTGACGGATCCGAAGGTGATCGTCCTGCATTTCACGGCAACCGGCAGCTACCGGTCCGTCTGGAGCAGCTTCGACTCCAACGCCCCCAACCGGGGCGAGCGCCCGGGCGTCTGCTCACACTACGTGGTCGGCCAGCAGGGGACCGTCTACGAGCTGGTCCCGCCCCGGATCCGCTGCCGTCACGCGATCGGCCTCAACCACGTCGCGATTGGGATCGAGATGGTCCAGGAGACAGGAGCCGGCGCACACTGGGCCGACCAGCAGATCCTCGACCGCCGGCCGCAGATCCGCGCGGCGCTCGCGCTCGTGCGCTGGCTCCAGCAGCGCCACTCGATCCCGACCGCGGAGGTGATCGGTCACTCGATGGCCGACGACGATCCGTATTTCAAGGACCTCGAAGGTTGGACCAACGACCACACCGACTGGCTGAAGCGCGACGTGCGCGAGTTCCGCCGGCGCCTCGAGCGCCGCTGAGCGTCGCCGCGGCGGCGAGGCGGACGTGCCGTCTGGGACGGGAAACGTCGAGGTCGTCTCAGCCTTGCGCGTAGCGCAGCAGATAGTGCGAGCCGGTGACGAGCAGCACCCCGCCCTGAGAGTCGGCCAGCTGACGCGCCCGAGCGACGGCCGCGGCGGGATCGTCGACCTGCTCCACCCGGCCCACCCCCGCCCGGCGCGCCGCCCGGGCGAGGGCACCCGCGTCGAGCGTTCGGGCCCCGGGCCTACCGGCGCTCGCCAGCCGCGCTGCCGGGATCTCGGTCGCCACCACGCCGCCGAGCACCGGCGCCAGGGCGCCGACGACCCCGGCCACGTCCTTGTCGGCGAGCACGGCGAGGCAGCCGACCACGGGCCGTCCGGCTGCCACGGCGGGCAGCGCCTCGGCAAGCGCCCGGGCGCCCGCCGGGTTGTGTGCGGCGTCGAGGACCGTCGGCGGGTCGCCCTCGACGAGCTCCATGCGGCCGTGGAGGTCGAGGCCGGCGGCGACGTCGCGCACCCGCTCGATCTCGAGCCCGCCGAGCATGGCGTCCGCCGCCGCGAGGGCGACCGCGAAGTTGCGCCGCAGGTACGGCGCCGGGGTCGGCAGCTCGACGGCCGGCGAGAGGTCTCGGACGGTCACCAGGCGGGCGCTGTGCCGGCGCGCCGTGCGCCGGGCGAGAGCCTCGACCTCGGCCGAGACCGCGCCCAGCACGAGCGTCGTGTGGTCGCGCAGAACCGCGAGCTTCTCGGTCGCGATCTCGGGCTCGGTGTCGCCCAGCCACTGGGTGTGCTCGAGCCCGATCGAGGTCAGGGCCGTGACCCGCGAGGGCAGGACGTTGGTGGCGTCGAGCCTGCCGCCGAGGCCGGCCTCGATCACCGCCGTCTCGACCCCGGCCGAGGCGAGCGCAACGAAGGCGGTCGCGGTGTCGGCCTCGAACTGGGTCACCGACTCCTCCGCCTCGAGCGAGCGGTTCACGACCTCGACCGCTTCGGCGACCCGCTGCACCGAGGCGCCGAACGCATCCGGCTCGACCTCGGCGCCACCGATCTGGATCCGCTCCGCCCAGCGCTCCTCGTGCGGGGAGACGTAGGCGCCGGCGCGGATCCCGTGCGCCTCGAGCACCGCGGCCGTCATCTCGGTGACCGAGGACTTGCCGTTGGTGCCGACGACGTGGATCGACGCGAACCGATGCTGGGGCATCCCGAGCGCCGAGACGAGGCGGCGGATGCGGTCGAGGCCGAACCGCATTCCCAGCGGCTGCAGCGAGGCGAGGTACGCCTCGGCCTCTTGCGCGGTCCAGGCCAGCGCCGCTATCCCAGCTCGTCGAGCTCGCGCCGGTAGCGCTCGAGCTTGCCGCGCTCCTCGTCGACGACCTCGGGAGGGGCCTTGGCGACGAACCCCTGGTTGGCGAGCTTGCGCTCGCCGCGCTCGATCTCGCCGCGCAGACGCTCGCGTTCGGCCTCGACGCGGCGCCGGACCTGCTCGGCGTCGATCTCCTCGGCGGCGAGGATCTCGACCGATCCGATCGTCGCCAACGGCTCGCCAACGGGATCGTCGAAGCTCAGCCGCGCGAGCCGGCCGACGAGCTCGTGCGGCTCGCCCCCGAGCGCCCTCGCCGGCAGCACGCTGCCGGCGGGCGCGCCCACCAGGTCGCGCCAGCGCCGCAGCGCCTGCGTGAGCCCGATCAAGCTCTCAAGCTCAGCTTCAGCCTGAGTGTCAGTCAGGTCGGCTCGGGCTCGAGGAAAGGTCGAGGTTGCGAGCAGGCTGGCGGAACCCGGCAGGTAGCGCCAGATCTCCTCGGTCACGAAGGGCATCATCGGGTGGGCGAGCGCGAGCACCTCCTTGAGGACGAACAGGAGGTTCGCGGCGACCTCCTGATCGCGGTCGTAGAGGCGCCGCTTGACGATCTCCAGATACCAGTCGCAGAGCTCCGACCAGAAGAACGAGTAGAACCCGAGCGCGGCGCGGGCGAAGTCGTAGTCCTCGTAGCTCCGCGTCACCTCCTCGATCGCGCGCTGAAGGCGCGAGAGGATCCATCTGTCCTCGACCGTCGACGGCCTCGGTTCGGCAGCGGCGCCGTCATCGACTCCGAGCAGGATCAGCCGCGAGGCGTTCCACATCTTGTTCGCCAGGTCGCGGCCCTGCTGGACCTTCGCCGCCGAATAGCGCACGTCCTGGGTCGAGGACATCGCCAAGAGCCCGAAGCGAAGCGCGTCGGCGCCGTGAATCTCGATCTCGTCGAGCGGGTCGATACCGGTGCCGAGCGATTTCGACATCCTCCTCCCGTCCGGCGCCTGGATGATCGAGGTGATGTAGACCTCGTCGAAGGGGACGTCGTCGACGAATTCGATCCCCATCATCACCATCCGCGCGACCCACAAGAAGAGGATGTCGCGGGCGGTGACCAGGACGTCGGTCGGATAGAACGCGCGCAGCAGCGGGGCGTCGTCGTCCGGCCAGCCGAGCGTCGCGAACGGCCACAGCGCCGAGCTGAACCAGGTGTCGAGGACGTCCTCCTCCTGCCGCAGCGCCTCGGGGTCGAGGCCCCGCTCGCGCGCCGCGCGCCGGGCGCGATCCTCGGTCTCGGCGACGATCTGCTCGCCGCCGGGGCCGTACCAGACCGGCAGCCGGTGGCCCCACCAGAGTTGGCGCGAGATGCACCACGGGCGGATGTTGCGCATCCAGTCGAGGTAGACGCGCTTGTGCTGCTCAGGGGTGATCCGGACCCGATCGGTTTCGACGACCTCGATCGCCGGCGCCGCGAGCTCGTCCATGCGGCAGAACCACTGCAGCGAGATCAGCGGCTCGATCCGCTCGCCCGAGCGATGCGAGTAGGGCACCGAGTGCAAGTACTCTTCCTCCGCCCGCAGCAAGCCCTGCGCGCGCAGCGCCTCGACGACCGCCTCGCCGCGCCTCCGCCGGTCCGAGCCCGGCGAAGCGCTCGCCCGCCGCCCCGGTCATGCGGCCGTCCTCACCGATGACGACGACCTCCTCGAGCCCGTGCGCGCGGCCGATCTCGAAGTCGTTCGGGTCATGGCCGGGGGTGATCTTCAACGCCCCGGTTCCGAATTCCGGATCGACGTGATCGTCGGCGATCACCGGCAGGCGCCGGCCGACGAGCGGCAGGATCACGTGGCCGCCGACCAGGCGCCGGTAGCGCTGGTCGCCGGGGTTGACGGCGACCGCGGTGTCGGCGAGCATCGTCTCCGGGCGCACGGTGGCGACCGTCAGCACCTCGTCGCTGCCCTCGATTGGATAGTCGATCGAGTAGAGGCGATCGGCGACCTCGCGGTTCTCGACCTCGAGGTCGGAGATCGCCGACTGCGTCCCGGGTCCCAATTGACGATGTAGTTGTCGCGGTAGATGTGGCCCTTGTCGAAGAGGGTTACGAAGACCCTGTGCACGGCGCGCACGTAGCCTTCATCGAGGGTGAACCGCTCTCGCTCGTAATCGCAGGAGGCGCCGAGGCGCTTGAACTGCTCGACGATCTGGCCCCCGTAGCGCTCGCGCCACTCCCAAACCCGCTCCAGGAAGCGCTCGCGGCCGAGCTCCCGGCGAGCTCGTGCCCTGCTCGCGAAGCATCTGCTCGACCTTCGCCTGGACGCCGATCCCCGCATGGTCGGTGCCGAGCACCCAAAGCGTGTTCCGACCGCGCATCCGGTTGAGGCGAATCAGCGCGTCCTGCACCGAGCCGTTCAGGGCATGCCCCATGTGCAGCTCGCCGGTCACGTTCGGCGGCGGGATCGCGATCGAGAAGTTCTCCTCGGCAGTGCCCTCGACGGGCGGATCGAAGGCGCCGCTCGCGTACCAGGAGTCGAACACCCGGCCCTCGACCCCGGCGGGGTCCCAGCGGGTCGTCGCCTCGAGGCTCTCGCGCAGCGAATCGTCCATGGAAGCGGCGAGTCTATTGGCGATCGGCGAGCGCTCAGGAGCCAGCCGGCGAGCCCGGCGAGCGGCTCGAGCCCCGGACGCGGCGATCGCCCGCGGCGCGACGAGAACGGTTCTAGGCGGTTTCCTCGCTGAGCTCGCCGAGCTCCGGCTCGGCGCTCTCTTCGGCTGGGGCGGCCTGGGTGACCAGGGTCGGACGGCGGCCCTGCTCGATCGTCTCCCGGGTGACGACGCACTTGGAAACGTCGCGGCGCGACGGAAGCTCGAACTGGACGTCCATCAGCGTCTCCTCGAGGATCGAGCGCAGGCCGCGCGCGCCGGTCTCGCGCTCGAGCGCCTTGTCGGCGATCGCGGCCAGAGAGTCCTCCTGGAAGACGAGCTCGATGTCGTCGAACTCGAAGAAGCGCATGGAACTGCTTGGTCAGCGCGTTGCGGGGCTCGGTGAGGATCGTGGTCAGGTCGTCGCGGCTGAGCTGGTGGATCGCGGCCATCACCGGCAGCCGGCCGATGAACTCCGGGATCAGCCCGTACTCGATCAGGTCCTCCGGCAGCACCTGCTCGAACAGCTCGCCGGTGTCCTTATCGGCCTTCGAGGAGACCTCGGCGCCGAAGCCAACGCCCTGGCGGCCGATCCGGCGCTCGATCACGTGGTCGAGTTGCGCGAACGAGCCGCCGCAGATGAACAGGATGTTGGTCGTGTCGATCGTCAGGAACTCCTGGTGGGGGTGCTTGCGCCCGCCCTGCGGGGGCACGGAGGCGGTCGTCCCCTCGAGGATCTTGAGCAGCGCCTGCTGGACGCCCTCGCCGGAGACGTCGCGGGTGATCGACGGGTTGTCGGCCTTGCGGGCGATCTTGTCGATCTCGTCGATGTAGATGATCCCCGTCTCGGCCTTCTTGACGTCGAAGTCGGCGGCCTGGATCAGCTTCAGGAGGATGTTCTCGACGTCCTCGCCGACGTAGCCGGCCTCGGTCAGCGCGGTGGCGTCGGCGATCGCGAACGGGACGTTGAGGATCCGGGCCAGCGTCTGGGCGAGCAGCGTCTTGCCGCAGCCGGTCGGGCCGAGCAGCAGGATGTTCGACTTCTGAGAGCTCGATCTCTCCGTCGGTGGGGGTCTGGGTCATCTGGACGCGCTTGTAGTGGTTGTAGACGGCGACCGAGAGCGCCCGCTTGGCGTTCTCCTGGCCGACCACGTAGTCCTTGAGCACGTCGTAGATCTCCACCGGCTTCGGCAGGCTCTCGAGCTCGAAGCTCGGCGGCGCGGTGAGCTCCTCGTCGATGATCTCGTTGCAGAGATCGATGCACTCGTCGCAGATGTAGACGCCGGGGCCGGCGATCAGCTTCTTGACCTGGCGCTGCGACTTGCCGCAGAAGCTGCAGAGAAGCTGCTCGTTGGAGTCGGTCGGGCGTGCCACGGCGGGTCTCCCTTCGGCGTTCACACTTGTGCCGCGCCGCGATGTCAGGTTACGACACCGCCGGCCTCGGCTCGACGTCGTCTGTTACGCGCTCCATCCAGCGTCCCTGCACGCGGCCGCGGGCTTGCACGCCTGCTTCGATCGCCAACTCGGCTGACCGGGCAGGCAGGGCGCCTCGGCGCCGGCCCGCGCTAGTGGTGCTCGATCACGCGGTCGACGATTGGTACTCCTTCGCCTCTTCGGCGGACATGAAGTAGTCGCGCTCGGTGTCCTTGGTGACCTTCTCGAAGGGCTGGCCGGTGTGCTTGGCGATGATCTCGTCGAGCCGCCTGCGGACGTCGATGATCTCCTTGGCGTGGATCTCGATGTCGGTCGCCTGGCCCTGGAAGCCGGCCGAGACCTGGTGGATCAGGATCTTCGAGTTCGGGGTCGCCATCCGCTTGCCCTCCGCGCCGCCGGCGAGCAGCAGCGCGCCCATGCTCATCGCGACCCCGACGCAGATCGTCTGCACGTCGGGCTTGATGTACTGCATCGTGTCGTAGATCGCCAGGCCCGCGTAGACGGACCCGCCCGGCGAGTTGATGTAGATCGAGACGTCCTTGTCGGGGTCCTCGGACTCGAGGTGGATCAGCTGGGCGACGACGAGGTTGGCGATGTCCTCGGTGATCGGCGTGCCGAGGAAGATGATCCGCTCGTTGAGCAGGCGCGAGTAGATGTCGAACGCGCGCTCGCCGCGCGACGTCTGCTCGACGACCATCGGGACCAGGGGGCTCATCGGCGCGCGAGTCTATAGAAGCCGCTGCGGCGCTCCGGCGGGGTCGCGCTCGAGCCTCAGCTGCCGGGCGTCCAGAGCTGCCGGGCTCGGCTCGCCGCGCCGGCGCTGTCCCCGCGCCGGCCTGTCTCGCTCCTCCTTCTCGGGCGTCCAGATCTTCTCGCGGGCGGCGGCCTGCTCCAGCGGGATCGGCTTCGCCGCCTCGGCGATCAGCTCGGCCGCCTTGCGCAGCCGCAGCTCCTCGCGCAGCAGGCGTCGCGGCCGCTCGCGCAGGCGCTCGAGCAGCTTCTCGGGGTCGTTCTTGCCCTCCCCCGGGCCGAGCGCCTCGAGCAGCTCCTCGTCGCTGACCTCGATCTCCTCGGCCTCGGCGACCGCCTCGAGCACCGCCTCGCGCCTCAGCGCCCGCTCGGCGTCCGGCTCGGCGTCGTCGATCAGCTCGTGGCGGTCCTTCCCTGCATCCGCGGGTAGGCCTCGGGGCGATCCCGCGCGCGGCAGCGAGCGCTCCACGCGCTCCCACATCTCGTTCGCGCGCGCGCCGACGACCTCGTCGGGACCTCGACCGTCGCCTCGGCGACCGCGGCGTCGACCGCCGCCTCGCGGAACTCGTCGTCGGCGC